>CANPWA010000015.1 GCA_947581865.1 uncultured Acetatifactor sp.
TGTGCAAAGAAGTTAGATGATTTTCTTAAAAGTGCAGAGGATATAGATGCTCAGTATCAACAGATTGCTTTTGCCGAGTGCTGTGCGGTATTGGGTAAACATATGCAAAGATATATGTAAATCGGCTATACACTATGCAGCTAATTATGGAGCATGAATGATGTCTTCCTAAAAAGTTGCGACATGTCGCAATTTTTTGTGAAAGATATACTGTGGGTAGATTTGGGTACACCAGCTTTGTAACTGTATAAACGGGCAACAAAAATCGCAACAAATGATACGTTTTTTGCAAGCAAAACGATAGAAAAACAAGATATACTCTGTACTCTGAAAAGAGTTTGAGTGATAAATTTTGTTGTATGGATATTCCATTATTCGGGACATCAATTTGGATGGTTGATTGTTATAAGTCATTTTGCAGATGTTCCATTGTATTATTTATTCTATGGCACATGGAGAAATAATTATTTCCTAGTAGGAGCAGCTGCTCTGTTTTTTATCATGCACACAATGAATGGATTTATGTATTTTATTGTAAAAAGGAAAGGGAATGAGACTTGAAGATAGTTTATAGGAAATTGGCGGAAAAAGAGCTGGATATTTTTATTGAAAAGAGAATTGATCAGTTGCGGGAAGAAGGAGCAAAGGAAGATACCGACTTAAGACCGGCTTTGAGAGACTATTTTAATCGTCATATTAAAGATGGAACTTTTGTTTCATGGATCGCATTGGATGGGGAGAGGATCGTCGGGACAAGCGGTATGTCATTCGTAGAAAAACCGCCTTATTATGGCTGCCCGAGTGGGAAACTGGGGTTGTTATCCAGTATGTATACGGAAAAAGAATACAGGCGACAGGGAATCGCCAGAGAACTGCTTTCCAGAGTAGTGGAAGAAGCACGAAATTATGGTTGTGGAACGATCCAGATCACAGCGTCGGATCTGGGAGTTTTACTTTATGCGGATTTTGGATTTGTAAGGAATGAAAACTTTATGCAGTTTAAATTATAGCACTTGCTGAAATTAGAGTGAGTATGTTTATGAAATTATTTTGGCAATGGAACCTGATGTGGATTCTTTAAACAAAGAACAATATGATAAAGAAAAGGATAATTACAGATGAAAATTAACGCCGACTTATGGAAAATAGCATATAAGAAATTGAAATCAAGTTTGTATTATGACAAAACGCAAAGCATAGTAAGAGATGCGTTGGTTGAATTTGAAACGAAAAATGGGGATATGGATAAATATTTAGAGAAGCTTGCCAAAGAATTTTTGGATAAAGAAGCAAGAGCTGTATTATTTGAGGAAATTTTATCCCATATTTCTTATTTTGCATTTCCTAAAAGTTTGACTCCTGAAAAAAGCAGTATGATAAAAAATTATTCCAAAAGTAATATAGCCATCGAAGATATTCAATATTTTATTGATATGGATATCCGAGGGCATATATTAGGAGTTCTGTGGTTGATTTTGATTGGATATCGCGTAGACCAAAACATGTATGCGTATTCGTATGGTAATAGAATACGTAAAAATCTGTATAATGAATTTAGTGAAGCGCCTACTTATTCACCATATTTATTTGAACCGTATTTCCAACAATATGAAAGCTGGAGAGATACGGCTATGGATGCCGCAATGCAGCATTTACATTCTGACCAGGATGTTGTAGTTCTCACAATGGATTTTAAGAGATTTTATTATTCGGTAGATATTACAAAAGAGCTAATAGATGAAATTTATGAAAAAGAAATTGTTTCCTTGGGGGAAAAATGCGAAGAATTAAAAGCATTAAATGATTTTGTTTATGAAGTTATTGAAAGATACGCAAAACAATTTGATGAATTTAACGGTTTAAGAATTTTGCCGATAGGGTTTCTGCCTTCTAATGTTCTGGCAAATTACGCGCTGAAAAATTTTGATAAGGCAATATTGGATGGGTGGAATCCTATTTATTTTGGAAGATATGTTGATGATGTAATAATTGTTGATAAAATCGAAACTCCCAGTGATCTGTATAAAAAATCTCAAAATAATGAATTAGAGGCAGAAGATATCATTGCCTATTTTTTAGAGCAATGTTCCGGGTGGAAAGGATTAAATGGAATAAAGTGTGAAAACGACAAAAGATACGCGCTGCTGCGTAAAGATCCGACCGCCGGGAAAAATAAAAAAGAAGATGACAAGAATGATAAATTTGTGTTAAATAAATTGTATAATCCGATAGAGAACGATAATTCCCAAATTGTCATTAAAAATGATAAAGTAAAGATATTTTACTTTAGAAGTGGGGAATCGGATGCATTGATTACATGTTTTCGAGAAAATATATCGAAAAACAAAAGTGAATTTAGGCATATGCCTGAAGATGAAGCTATTTTTCAGAAAGACGATTATAGTAAACTTTATGATCTGCACAATGATGAGACAATAAATAAATTTCGGGGAATAACAGGAATTTCGATTGATAAATATGAGTTGTCAAAATTGTTAGGAAAACATTTACGTATATGTGGGTTAATTGGTAACGTAAAAGAAACAGGGTTCGAGAAGGAGATCCGCAAGGTATTAAACCCAAGGGTTACTATTGAAAATTATCATGTTTGGGAGAAAATTGTTGAAATACTGGTAATTAACGAGTCATGGGATGCTTTAAAAGACATTATTGAGAGTGTGGTACAAGCTATAGATGCGCTTGAATATAAGGATAAGAAGCGGCTTCGTGATGTAAAACGGACTATGCAGATGTATATATTTTCTGTATTAAGCAGAGCGACGGCTTTGATTTGGGGAGAGCAGGCAGACCAATTTATTTTCAGTCTATCTCAAACATATATAAACTTGGGGAAATATCCAACTAATGCAGGGGATAGTTGGAAAAATCACAGAAAGGCATACTGTCATACTAGGATGATCGATAAGTCTGTTACCCCTATTTTGCCTGATATGCTACAGATGGATAAAATTTTTGAGACAAAGGACACGCTCAATTTAAGCAATTTTGCACAGATGATATTATATAGTAAGTCGGATTGGGAATGCGATTATATATATTATCCATATTTGGTAACTATGTATGATTTTTCAATGATATCCTGCATTGAGCAACTGATGAAAGGGAAAAATCCGTTTTGCGATTTTCTTCATATTTATAATAAACAAATTGATAATTATGTGATAAGTAATTACCGGGTAAAAGACAAAGTCAGTATTGTAAAACAGTTGATACAGATAGATGAATTTAAGGATAATATATATAAAAATGCGTTTCTTGTTAGAGTAAATAATGACAAAAAAGATAAATTGAGGCTGGCCATAGCTAACGTGCAATTAAAGCATGACAATTTTAAAAAAGTGGTAATTGATAAACCGAACAGAAGCTATCAGAGATATAAGGATTTGTCCAAAATAATAAATGAGGCAATTGATGAAAAAGCAGATATGCTCATTATGCCGGAATCGTATATACCGTTTGAGTGGTTGGCAATGGTGGCCAGAACTTGTGCGAGAAATAATCTCGCGGTTGTAACGGGAATAGAACATATTAAAATTGGTACGCGAGTTTTTAACTTAACAGCCGTTATTTTGCCTTATGAGGATTTGGTGAATAAAAGTGCATTTATTTCCTTCCATTTAAAAACGCACTATGCTCCGGCTGAAGAACAAGAAATTCATGGATATAGGTTGAAGGAAGTAAATGGAGGGCATTATGAATTGTACCAATGGCATGATTGCTATTTCCCTGTTTATTGTTGCTATGAGTTAACTTCAATTATTGAAAGATCCATTTTCCAATCATATGCGGATTTGTTGATTGCGATTGAGTGGAATAAAGATATTCATTATTATAGCAACATACTCGAATCTTTGAGTAGAGATATCCATTGCTATTGTATTCAAGTTAATTCGTCTGATTATGGTGACAGTAGAATCACAAAGCCATCTAAAACAGAGGAAAAAGATATTGTGAGAACCAAGGGTGGAGTAAACAGTACAATTTTAGTGGATGAGATAGATGTTGCAAAGATGAGAGAGTTCCAGCTTAAAGAATATAATTTGCAAGTTTACGAAAAGGACTTTAAACCTACCCCGCCAGGATTTGATCCGCAAATTGTATTAAAGAAAATAAAAGGTGAGAGCGTAATATAAATGCGGTTTAATTGCAGCAAGGAAGTAAAAATATGGCAATAACTTTTAAAACATTATTATTTGGTGATACAGTGGAATGGGCAAGGATTGAATTGAAAGGAAACCAGGATTCGACAATTTCCCTAAAAATCTCTAAATAGCTTAAAGCAAAGGATGTACCTGGGGTATAATTAGGAGGATATTAGTATTAAATAATATCTGGGGGTGGACATTGATGGAAGAAAGAGTACATAAAAGATTGTGATGAGTGTTTTGAAAACTATAAAAACAGACTCGAAAAATCGTTTTATATGGCTCTGTTGCCAGAGGAAAAGATACAGAAGAATCAGATATTGATATTGCTCTAGTTATACATGGTAAACTGGATTCAGATACAGAAGACAGGTTGTAGATTTTGTAGTCTATATGAATTTAAAATATGCTATAAATATTTATGTGATGACCGGCTCAGGATCTTTTTGTGTAAGGCTGACAGTTTTGGACTGCCCTATTTTGAGCATATACGATAATTCTTTACTTATGATAAGGGATATTGACTGTATCTATCTGGTAAAAAGGAATGTGTGATCATGAGTTCTTCAATAGTGGGACAAGAATATGTTTTGAAGATGAAAGACCTGGAAAATACTTCATTAAGAGGACGAGTTGCTTTTGGAATCAGATGTTTTGAAAATGTTCTGTTGGAATTGCATTATAATCTTGTTGAGTGGAAACCTGTATTAGAAAAACTTTGGCTGTTTACAAGTATAAAATATTTAGATGATTGGAGTGGTATGATCGCAGAAATCATTCCGGATAATTTGTTAGAGTTCAGGGCATATGAGGAGCACGATTTTGAATATCTGGATGAAAGATCATTTGAATACTTGTATAATTTATATCGGAAAACAGATGAAAACATTGATGTACTAATAACAGCAATATATAATATTGGAACAAGTCATGCCTATAGTATAATAGAAAAAAAGGGACAGGAAAGTCTGCGTGAATTAGAGATACTGGTTAGATATATGGCGAAGATAGGAGTATCGATACCTGATGTAACTGAATTTAAGCGATTTTCGATATCAGAGAATAGAGGATGGGGAAATAGATTTGAGGGGAAAAGTATTTCATGTATTTTATAGTGTCTGAGCTAAGCAGATCAAAATATGGGACAAAAGCTGCAGGAAAATAAAAAGCCCACAGCGTCTGAATGGATTATGGGATTGGTGCAGAAAGAAAGGAACGTGTGAAGATAAGCTTTTTGAATGATCACACAAGGGAATATGGAGCAAGAAACACAGACAAATATTGAAGAAGGCAAATTTATAAGGGCAATAGGAAAGTGGATGCTTGGAATAGCCGGAATCATTCTTGCTATCAATTTGATATGCCGATTGGCAGATGCCAAAGAGAGTATGGAATATACACAGGTGACGGGAACGGTGACCAAGGTACAGACACTCTCAAAATGGACTCGTGCCGGAAGGCATTCGACCAAATTATCCTCCTATTGTGTATGGGTGGACTATCAGCCTCAAGGGTATCCTATCAGACAGACCATAACGGAAAGTTATTCAAACAGGCTGTTTTCAGTGGGAGAGACCATGCCGGTATTGTATCACAGGGGGAAAGTATATAAGGCGTATGTGGCGAAGAAAGATTGGATCACAGGGGCTTATCTGCCGCTAAGTAAAAATTATAATGCGCCATTTATCATATCGGTTGTACTGTTTGTCATTGGTTTTCTTTTTTATACGAACTCACCTATATTGAAATGGTATACAAATGCAGGGGAAATTACGATTGGGAAAAAGAAGAGATTGTGAAGGGCTGCCTTTGTCAATTGCTGATGCGGCGTAATCCTACCGGGTGGCAAAGAAGAAAATGACGGCAGGTGGAAGACAGCCGGGATTTGGAATGCACCCAAACTCTGTAAGGATTTCCGGGATACGATCAATGATCCCAGGGAAGGACATGGGACGGTATGCCGAGAAAGTGATGAGGTGCATGGCTCTTTGATTGAGCGGGTGGAGCAGTTTATGTTTCATCAGGATCACAGTGCCTGTAATCCGATCCAGATCAGCGTGTTTGAGGATAAGATCTATATCTGGAATGATGGGGAGATGCCAGAGGGGCTGGATTCAACGGACAAGCTGTTTATGAAACCTTCTTCAAAACCTTATAATTCTAAACCGGCAAATCAGGGGTTATGGTGCTTTGAAAGGCGTGTGATAGGTATTTGGAGCTGCTTTTAGGTGGGGAAAATAATTCGCTCATTTCAAATGAGCGAAAAGCTAAAATCAAATTAAATATTATAAGTAGTTTTATGATTCTATAGAGGATTAGCTATTCAAATTTGATGTAATTGTTTCACAGGGTAATGGCAAATGGATTTTTTGTAAACATAAGTAGGCTGAGGATATTATAATTAAAATATAACTGAATGGCTCTGTCGGTACTTTTATGATAAATATTTTGAAATGGCATTTAGAGGGCGTGATGAGGCGACAGAGTTTGAAAAAGCAATGGTCAATTTATTTCAAGATGTGTTTGGAATTGAGACAAAGCACATTGGAACGATTGAATTAACGCCAAAAGTACTGTTTCTTTCTGATGAAAGCGTATTTTAGGCTATATTGGATAATAAGGCATATCATAAATATACAATTAGGAATGACCATTATTACCGCATGGTGCATAATTATATTGGAAATATCGGTAATTACAGCGATTCGGAAAAGCCTTTGGCATTTTTCTCGTATATTGCGGGTGGTTTTGGGAGCAATATCGACAAACAGCTTAGAAACATAGTTGATGCGACAACTGTAAATGGTTCTGCAATCAACGTATCAAATGTGTTTAAGATGGTGGAGCAGCATAGAGAAAAGCCTTGTACACATGAACATATAAAGGATATTTTCAATGTCAACAGATAGGTGCTGATGAAGAATATTATATAGGATAGTGATGTGACAGATGGATAACCTGACGAAAGAACAACGCAGAAAAAATATGCAGCATATTAAGGCAAAAGATACCCGTATTGAAGTAAGATTGAGAAAGGCTTTGTGGGATAAAGGGTATCATTACCGAAAGAATTACGATAAATTGCCGGGAAAGCCTGATATTGCTTTGACAAAATATAAAGTAGCGATTTTTTGCGACGGTGAATTTTTTCATGGGAAGGATTGGGAAGTATTAAAACCGAGGTTAGAAAGGAGCAATAATAGCCAGTATTGGATCAGAAAGATTTCTAGAAACAGAGAGCATGATGATGAAATAAATAAAAGGCTTCAGTTTGAAGACTGGACGGTTATCCGTTTTTGGGGGAAAGATATTTTGAACAATGTTGATAAATGCGTGAAAGTTGTTGAGGAAGCTGTATGGGATAGAAAGATGGCATTAGAAGATAGAATCTGAAATTTGCCAAATATATATTAAATAGAAAGCGGTATTTCATGATTTGGGAATAATATATAGACTTTGTTAAAAGTTGTGACGTATCGCAAATTTTAAGATGGTAGCATTAAGGAAGAATGAAATGGCGTTGGCGGTTGAATTTTAATCCGAGATGCCATACCTAGTATCCCGGTTGATGTGTATTGGTTATCATATATTGTTGAGAGAAAAGAGTACTGATTCTCCCTTACATAACTTGAGACTGAATGGAAGGTTAGTCTCATTTTTGCTATACTTTGACTGTTGGAGGCTGGAAAGGAGTTGCTATGTCAAAGTTTTTGTCTTATTAAGATCGTCATATCATTGCCAAACGCCTCCTTTGGTGAGATCGGGAAAAAGCTGGGATGCGACCGGACTGCCATTGCGAAAAAATCAATGTGTACTCATAGGATAAGAAGGATAGTCGTCCCGGCTATCCTTACAATCCTTTTAAGTTTTGTACTATTTGTAAGGCAAAGCGGGTCTGCGGATCTAGTTTTAGCCGCCAGCCCGCTTATAAGTGCAGCTTATGCTTTGAATGCAGCATTTATTGTTCTGATTTTGAAGTGGAGATGTGTTCAGTGAAGGACATTCCTATATCTGCAACAGGTGAGGGACCTGCCCAAATGGCACGCTGTTAAAGCGGCTTTGTGACCGACCCGTCTGACGCATATGAGATGGCGTACCGTGTCAATTCTGAATCCTAAACAAGCATTCTTTGAAATGAGGATGACATCGCAAAGCTCAATGGGATTATAAGGTCCTGTGTACGCAACGGTTAGCCCCTGCATCAGGTCTATGTGAACCATGTGGTTGATCTGATGTGTAGTGGGAAACCCCTATACAACTATGTTTATGCTTGGCTTTTGATAACAGGGACATCGACTTTTCCCGAAAAGTTAAATACTGCCCGCATTGCAAATTGCCTGAATATAAGGTGTATAGAAGGTGTCGGATCGGGAGGATATTCTTATTTTCAGAAATTCCCCTTGAGATGACCATTGACCAAATGGACAGTGTAATTAATGACTGCTTAGCAACACACTAAATTTCCCGCGTTGTTGTTTTGTATAAATATCACCATAAATTCATGCTGTTTGTACCTTGCAATAACGATGTCATAAAATAAGCGCAAAAGAGATCTGCATATCCGATCCACATTTATTGCAATGACGGACAATACTATGGAACATCTCGTTGTCTCATCCAGCCTGCTGGTAATCAGTCCGAGCTCATATTTTTGCTTTGCAAGCGCGAAAGCCCTTTCTACTGCAATATGGGCATTTTTGCGGTACATCCGTGGAACGTAATAATCAAATCTTCTGCAGAGGTCATCAATGATTCCTTCCAGGTTTTCTCTGACCTCATTCAGGAGATTTACATCCTGCGGAAAAGAGATATGCCGTGGTGCACAGGCTGCATCAAGGATCAATGTTTTGTTGTTTCCAGCTGTATCTGTTTCAGCAGCATCCGGCTTGTTCCCGCCGCCTGGAGTTGGATCATCTAGGGCGTTGTATGCAATGATCATTTCGTTGATCTCGCCAAGGAGATCATCTGTCAGACGCTTACGGAACTCTACAAGAAGCGATGGTACAAAGGGAGGTTCTGTCTGGTATCCCGGCAACCCGATGAAATACTGGAAATACGGATTCTCTGTGATTTCCTCAACCAGCTCTCTGTCAGAGAAACCACGCTGTTTCTGAATCAGCAGAGAGCCAAGTGTCATTCTGAGAGTTTTTGCCGGCATTCCAGTTTTACCTGGAAAAAGTCTGGCATACTTTTTTCAATAGCATCCCACGGAATCGTTTCAGCTTTCTTAATCCAGTGATTTTCCGGATTCATTTTTAATCCTGCCGGCTGATTGAAATCTGCAAGTCCAAGCTGACGATATCATTCGAATTTATACATATCCCAAAGAGATTGAATACCGGAAGATGGCTTCATACTTGAGGACAAGAATGTTTTACTGTAATTCTAGTTCGCTATATCAGAAAGGTTCTTGTGAGGTAAACCACGAACTGATATG
This sequence comes from uncultured Acetatifactor sp., assembly GCA_947581865.1. GTDB lineage: Bacteria > Bacillota > Clostridia > Lachnospirales > Lachnospiraceae > Acetatifactor. The sequence continues at coordinate 9,604 of CANPWA010000015.1, forward strand.
ATACACCGTGTATTGCTGAAAGGGAGCAGTTTTGATGATCTGACACAGGAAGACATCTTTTTGATGATGAACCATATCAATTCTTACAAGAAGGAAAAAACTGAACAACCGCAGTCCATACGAAACAATCAGCTTTTACTACAGAGAAGATCTGCTTAAGAAACTGGGATGTTCTCCGGTGGCTGCTGAGAATGTTATCTTAAAGCTGAAACTTCTCAAAAGCAACAGATAAAACTGTATAAGCAGCTAGAAAAGACCATCCAGTCATCATACCAAAGAGATGGATTCCCCGAATACAAAAATTTCGAGAGGGGATCGTTATTTTTGTACACAGATTTTCTACTGAACGTATAATAACATGTCAGGCTGCAAATAAAGACTTGGAAATTTAAATGAGACTCTCGGCTTGTTGTTCATCCTGGGAAAATCTCAATAATGATTTTGCGAAACCAATAAATCTAATCGTGAATTTAATTTTTAAGAGCGCGAAAATTTATTGAAATATGTATATACAAAACATATGTTTGCGTGATATAATAATATTTAATATTTATATAAAAGTTTAATTTACTACAAATGGAGGCAAGAGATGTAGACGATAAGCTATAAAATGCTGTGGATACTGTTAATTGATAAAGATATGTTAAAAAAGGATTTGGCACATAAAACTAAAATAAGTTCAACATCTATAGCTAATTGTCCAAGAATGAAAATGTAAATACGGAAATATTGCAAAAAATATGTAATGCTCTTGATTGTGATGTTTGTGACATTATGGAGATGGTTGAGAGTAATTCAGATATAGAAGGAGAGAATTAATATAATGATTAGATTAGCAACAGTTTTTAGTGGAATAGGAGCAATAGAGCATGCGTTGCAAAGAATGCAAATCAAAAATGAAATAGTTTTTGCCTGTGATAATGGTGATGTTTCAATTCTTACAAAGAAAATAGATATGAACATAGATGAAATTGGAAATGAATTAAAATCATTATCGCAGATTATTAGAAAAATAAAATTTAATGATGAAGTAGAAGATTTGTATAAAAATCAGTTGGATGGTATGCTGACAGAAGCGCTAAATGAATATGAAAGTGTTCGTCAGAAACTTGATCCTTTTCCGCAACAAGATACAGAATTAGTTAAAAAAATATTAAAGAACGTTATTTCCATGAAAGGAGTAAATGTTTCAAGAATAAAAGAGTACAAAAAATTTTTGGATGAACTTGGGCAAGGATCTGAACAACAGGCAAAACTTAGAGCACTACAGGTTATACTTGAAGTTTCAAATGACTATAAGAAAGATAATTCACTTGATGATCTTGGAAAAGATATTGAATTTGAAAGTGGCGATGATATTGATTGGAGAAGTATTTCAGAGCTGGTATATTCAGCTTACGAAAAGCTGGAATCTTTAGATGGAAAGAAAATAATTCGTAAAGTGCAAGATTTATCGCAAAGAGCAAGTCAGCTACATGAGAAAATTAATTATATGGATGTCCAAAAAAAACTTGAAGCTATGGGAGATGACTGGACTGCAAGAAAGCAATATGTAGATTCTCTTTATAAAGGAATGGAAAAGAGAAATAAGGTAAAGTTATCATATATGGCAAATTATAATATAAAAGATGAGCAGTTTCATTGGAATGTTGCATTTTTGAATGGCAAGCAATATGCGGACCAAGTGGATCTTTTTGTTGGTGGAAGCCCTTGTCAATCATTCTCTTTAGTAGGTAAGCAACGTGGATTGGATGATACTAGAGGAACACTTTTTTATGAGTATGCAAGATTGATTGATGAAATAAAACCAAAAGTTTTTATTTATGAAAATGTAAAAGCGGTTACAACTCATGATGGAGGAAAAACATGGAAAAAAATGCAACAGGTTTTTTCAGAATTGGGCTATAAATTTACATGGTCGATTTTAAATTCAAAGAATTTTGGCATTCCACAGAATAGAGAAAGATTATTTGTCGTGGGATTTCGAGAAGATTTGAAATTGATAAAGGAATTTAGCTTTCCAAATCCAATTCCTTTAAAGAAAAAAATGAGAGATTTTCTTATGGATAATGCTCCGGGTGGGTATTTCCTGCCAAAGAAAGGGGTGGAATTTGTAACAAAAGAAAAAAACCTTTTAAAACAATTTACTCAAATTGACGGTGATATTCAATTGTGCCAAAAGAAGAATCAACAGTTTAACTGGCATGGTGATTTTGTTTTTCAGTCAGAAGATGATGCAAAAGAGAAAAAAATACCTGAACTTGAAAAATATTTTTTGTCTGAAAAAGTCGTTAAATATGTAATGGCTGCAGGTACAAAGAATTTTTATAGTAAACCGAAGACAGATTTAGATGTAGCAAGACCATTACTTACAACCATGCATAAAATGCACAGGGCAGGAGTTGACAATTATGTTACAACAGATGGAAGATTAAGAAAACTCACACCAAGAGAATGCTTGCGTCTTATGGGTTTTTCTGACAATTTTAAGATAGAAGTATCAGATACATCTATGTATCAGCAGGCTGGTAATTCAATAGTAGTAGATGTTTTAATTCATATTATGAACAAAGTTATTGAAAGTTTTCCATCTTTAATGGAGGAGGAATAGGTTTATGTCGTTTTCACCATTTGCTAGATTTAGAAATTTTACAGTTGATAATTTAAAAGCACTATTGGAAGTATATCCTGATCAGGCAGAGCATTTTAATTGGAGTGAAGCAGGTGATTTGATTGAGAGTGTTTCTTCAGGGTATAAAAGAACTTCTTATCAGCAGGCATGCCAGTTTGGGTTAGAAGACAGAGGGGATGATAGATTCCGGGTTCAATCATATTTATATACTTTTAGTGATGATATGCTTGAAAAGTATATGCAATTTTGGATTGAAACATATTATGCTCCAAATCCGTATGTCAATTCAGATGATGAGCCTATTTTGATTTTTTGTGAAATTGCAAAGGAGATATTAGATAATCCAAATTTAAAAATAGATTATAATGATTTTTTTAGTCGTAGGATTGGTGGAAAAAGTGAGGATATTCTTCTCAACGCGTTAAAGGCATATGCTGCACCACTAAAGTACGAGAAACAAGATGGTGTACAGTTCTTGTATGTAGATAAACAGAATTCCGCATATTTAAGAGAAAGAGTTTCATTTATTGAGAAAGAATTTCACATTCCTGAAAATAATTCTCGTAAAGAATTTTTTGATCGTTATGCATATACACAGTTTTGTAAATTTCATGGAATTGTAAGTCAGCTTCTAGAGGAAATAAACACTGAAAAAACTAATACCAAAGAAAAGAGATTAACCGGTGCTGAGAATGTTTTATTATACGGAGTACCGGGGGCAGGAAAGAGCTATAAAATTGCAAAGGATTATTGCTCTGATCCAAGAAGAATAGAGAGGGTGGTATTTCATCCAGATTATACATATTCCGATTTTGTGGGACAGATTTTGCCACGCGTAGTGGATGATAAGCTTAGATATGTCTTTACACCAGGACCATTTACAAAAATGCTGAAAAAAGCGTGGGAAAATCCAGGATATCATTACTATTTGATAATTGAAGAAATTAACCGGGGGAATGCTCCTGCAATTTTTGGAGAAATTTTTCAGCTATTGGACAGGAAAGATGCCGAGACATATCCTGAAGATGTTGTTGGCGAAAGTATATATGGTATCTCTAATTATGATGTGGCAAATGAGGTATATGGAAACTCAGGATATGAAGTGAGAATTCCATCTAATATGTCTGTCCTTGCAACAATGAATACAGCTGATCAGAATGTTTTTACATTGGATACCGCTTTTCAGAGACGATGGAAAATGGAACATATACCAAATAAATTTGTATTTGAGGAAGGCAAACATGCGATGGATATGATTCAAGGGTCTACAGTAAACTGGGGTACCTTTGCGACAGTGGTTAATGATGTTATTATAGATATAAATCAGGATATCAGTAGCTCAGAAGATAAGCGTCTAGGTGCATATTTTGTCAAGGGAAATGAACTTTCTCAGAAGGCATTTGCAGAAAAAGTTTTAAAATATCTGTGGGATGATGCATTTAAAATGGATAAAGAGGCTGTTTTTGATTCAAAATTCAAGTCATTAGAGTCTGTTATTGAAACATATGAAGCAACAGGAGAGGATTGTTTAGCAGCAGTTTTAAGAACTGATTTGTATACCAAAATGATTATGAGCATGAAAGAACGTAGCTCAAATAAAGAAATAGGTACAGCAGAAGAAGCACAGAAGTAGGGAGTATGATTATGACTGATTTATCAATAAGGGATAAATGTTTAGTAAATACTAACTGCGATGAAGATACTTTTGTTGGATTAAAATGTGAAGAAGGAAATTTTAGTGTGCATTTTCCTTTAGGATTTGTATTTCCAGTGGATGATAAAGAATTACGGAAGGATATAATGGTTCTTTTATCAGTTATTGGGAAAACAACTTCACGTAAAGATTCTGAGATACAAAATGAAGCAAGAACATATAATTGCACAGCATTTCCATTTCAGGCGTATCTGTCAATTATTCGGGATTTTTATGAAAGAGGTTATTATAAGGAGCGAGAGGTTCATTTTACAGTTGCTAAACGTGGAAAAATAGATTGGAATAGAACAATCAAGACGCAAAAACCTTATGTACAGGACAATGATAGTTTTTATCTTGATTTTGTTACTAGGAAAAATCAGGTCAATGAGAATGAGATGATTTCACTGATTCATGAATATTGTGTTTATGAGAGTTTCAGTAAAGTTGGATGGTTGTTTACTACTACATTACCCAAGAAACCGCGAATAAAAAGGAATGATCGCCTTTTTAAGTCTACACTGATAACAAAAATCTCGCAGACATTTAATGACAGAAACAGGAAACTTTTTCAGGACATGCTTGCCATAATTTTGTATAAGGGTGGGGAAGAGTCTGAGACAAATTATCGGTACGGAACATACAGATTTGAGTACGTATGGGAAGCGTTAATTGACAATGTATACGGAATTAAAGGAAAAGAAGAATATTTCCCCAAGACATACTGGACTATTGATGGTGTGCAATATCAAAATGCATGCCTGGAACCTGATACAATCATGATTTGGAGTGGAAATATATATGTACTTGATGCGAAATATTATAAATATGGTGCAACAAAGAGGGTATCGGATTTGCCTGAGTCCACTTCTATAAATAAACAGATTACGTATGGTGAGTTCATTGCGGAGCAGGAACAGTTCAAAGAAAAGCATGGTGAAAATTATAAGGTTTACAATGCCTTTATATTACCATATGCACAGGAAAATGGAGAGGTATTAAAGAATATTGGAGTTGCTTATAGTGATTGGAAAACAAATAAAAAAATTTATGAAAATATTCAGGGTATTTTATTGGATGTAAAACATTTGATGTACGCATCATGGGGACAGAATATAGAGGAAATCGATAAACTTATACGATGTATTGAAGGAGGAATAAAAAATGCAGAGAATTAAGAAAGACGAAATCTTTTTTGAAAATATCCCTTTATATGGCTCAAATATTGTGACAAAAAGTTCAAGTGGACTTGGAGGTGAAATTTATTTCAATATAAGTGATATAGATTTCTTTGGAGGAAATGTGAATTCAACACAAACAATTGCTGGAAAAGAAGTATATTCTTTAAGTAAATTAAATGTATATAGATTTGATAAAAAGAATCTTTTAGAATATATGGATTTGATAAAAGATGAATTTATTTTGAATCTGTTCTATGATTATAAAGAATTTTCTAGAAATTCAGATAAATGGAAAATGATAGACGAGGACGGTTGGAAGTATAGAAAAGATAAAATTGAAAGTGCTTCAAATTTGGAATTTGATATGTATCTTAAAAAATCTACATTAGAAAGAGGATTTATAGGATGCAATTCCTCCGAGATTTATTCTTTGGTAATTGCTTATACATTGATCCCCAACTATACAGAATTAAAAATCGAGCGAACACATGAAAATGGACATTATTGTTATACCTTTTTACTGAATCTAAAGTCTTCTGTAGATTTTGCGTCAGAGTTTAATCAGGAGTTCGAAGAAGAAGTTGAAAATAAAAGAGGTGTGAACAGAGTAGATTTGTTAGGTGATGCATGCAATAGAGGAAAAAAACCTAGTAAGTCTCGTGTTAATACAATTGTATATTATAGAGATCCTGTTATTGCAGCAGCGGTAAAAGAAAGAGCAAATGGTCAATGTGACTTGTGCGGACAACCTGCTCCGTTTAATAATGCTAATGGATTTCCTTATTTGGAGGAACATCATTTAGTTAGACTAGCTGATGGAGGGGATGATAGTGTCAATAATGCGGTGGCATTATGTCCTAATTGTCATAGAAAAATGCATATTGTAAACGATGAGAAAGATAGGGAAACGCTTAAGAAAAAATATTATCATATATAAAAGTGATGAGTAAATAATAAGGTTATGACTAGAGATATTTGCCAATATAATAGAGCACATAGATATCCTAATAAAGATTATATTTTTGAATAGTAAAGGGAAGAGAATTACATTGGGTTCAGCCTTAAAAGGTGTTTAAAAACTTATTAAAAAAGAGCTTATTATAAGCGTGAAAAAGTACTTTACAGATCTTGAAAATAAGAAGATAGAGGATGTTTCTAAGTGGCTGATGAATTAGGAAAATGTAGAGAACATTATAAATGATAAACTTAAATGTAATGATAGGTATTAAAAATGTCATCTAAAGTGGCACTCAAGGCAGTGTCTAATATAATGGATTATAATGATGTGATTGAAGGGAGTCGGCAGAGAAGAATATTGATAGAGTTAATGAAATCAACTATAATGATATTAAACTGATAGGATAATTTTTTAGAAGGGAGAATCATTCAGTATCGTGGAAGAAAAATATACGAAAATTATATCCCCTATTTCAGCATTAATTCCATGGGAGTCATATGATTATCAAGGGCATATTGCATTGTATGTTACTTTGAAAAAAATATATGAGCTGCTTATAAATGGAGAGGATTTATGCACTTACAAATTACAAATTGAGGGTATAGAAGATTTCTCGTTGTTAAAAGATAATAGGTATTTATCATTACATCAAGTTAAAGCAGGTAAAGTTGACTTGGATGATAATGATAAGTTTGCGTTTTTAATTGCGCTTATAGAGAATGATAATGCTGAAGGATATTTTCATATAAATACTTCTTCTAGTATTCCAAGTGATTTTTGTAAAAAAACAATCAATCAAATTGAGATAATCCTTGGCAACTTGGATAAAAAAGTCATTTTAAATAATCAAATGGATGCTGGTGCAAATATAAAAGATTATATAATTTATGAAGAAGTGTCAAAAAATGCTAAGAAGGCAAGTGCATATAATCTTATTAAGTATGTGGTAAATACGAGACATCCCGCAGGATATAACATTGAAAATGTAAAGACTGCTGTGGTTGATATAGTCGATATACTAAATGTATATTACAATGAAATTAAGAATGTTATTGATGATTCGTCGATTATTGAACCGGATAGGAAGTATTTACAGGTCTATCCCAAATGCTTTGATACAAACAGTGAGATTAGGGAAGAAGCTACAGGTATAATCAAGAATATATTACTGCATACAAAACAAGAATATGGGGCATTTCTTAATAGTGATTATACAAAATTTGTATATGGTCGTCTTTTCCTTTTTATGAAAGAAAAAATAACAAACCATATCAACAATGTATCGAGTAATGATAAATGCTTGATATCTTTTAAAGAAATAATTGATGTGATTTCAATCAATTATTCTGATGAATTGAATACTATAGAGTATCAATATTATCAGGTTTTAAGAGCTGTGGCAGATGTTTACGCAGCATATCCGCAGGAAGCAAGAACAAGCTGTACAGAAATGAATTGTCATGATTGTTGTGATTATGATTTATGCAACCTAAGTGAACAAATTAGGGGGCTTTTTGCTAAAGAAAACAAAGATCAAATAAGTATTATTCATAATTTAATATTGTGTGAGCCTGAAAAAGGAAGAAATAATAATCTACCTTCTGATTCTCTGATTTCACATTTACTATGTGACCTTATACGAGAGGTTTCTAGAATGAAGTTATTAAATAATAACATTTTTCAAACTATAGGGAATAATTTAGAAGTGTATAGACTTACTCTTGATGAGAGCCGAGATCAGTATGAGATTCAAAAGAAAATTCGACAGTTTATAAGTGTTGAAACAGATAAAACTTTATTGTATGAAACGGATGTGCTTATTACTGATAGACTAGATGAACAGTTTTTGGTTTTTAATGAAGATAAAATAAATATTTTAGGTGAGAAAGAACTTGAGGAACTTAGAAACCATAATGTCTCATTTGCAAGTATTGATGAGATGAAAAAAGAATCAAATCGACCAAAGGTGATTCGCCTGATTAACAAAAATACAGCGATAGGAGAATTAAAATAAATGCAGAGGATTTTGGAGAGGCTGTTTAAAGAACATAAGTTTATCAAACAGTGGGAAGACAAAAATATTGAATTTTATGCAAATATAGATAGAAATATGGTTTCATATTTTATTGTTAATTATATTGATTGCACCCAATTTGAAGCCAATGAAGACATTGTTAAGGATGCTTTAAATGATTTGGAAAAGCGATATGTGAGTTTTGATAATCAGGAGATGACCTTGAAGAAAAGTATTGCAAAATCATTTTCAAATGTCGAAGATATTGCTCAAATCGATAAGAACACATCAGCTATTTACGTGATGAAATTTTCAAATATAAGTATTTTGGATAAATATAGAAATCTTATTTATTCTATTGAAGAATCCTCAGTATATTTTAAGAGATATATCTTGCCCTACAATGAGATTCAATTAGCAGGATTAACGCAGGCGATTAAAGATTATGGTAAGACAATTGAGTCTGTATTAACGGATTTGGCAGACGATGAAGATAATTACTACCAGTTATTGAAGGGCGGAAATCATAATAACACATATGAGCTGGTGATACGATTGTTTTCAAAAATTCCCTTTCTGCAGTATCAGTTTAGAGCAACATCGGATGAATATTCTTTAGAAGATATGGTGAAGGATTCTTTGGATGAGGAAATTCAAAAGTTTGATGAGTTGGTGTCTGAGGAAATTGAAGATATAGATAATTATTTAGAGATTAACCAGGATAGTATTTCAGATGATTTTATCAATTCTGAGTTAGATAAATTGTTGGGGGTATAGTTTATGAGCAATAGAATAGTGAACTTAAGAATAAAGAATTTTAAATGCTTTGATAATTCGAGGTTTTACGAATTTAGCATAGATGGAAGCAAAAATCCTGTTATTTTATCAGGTCCAAATGGATTTGGTAAAACTACTTTTTTTGATGCGATAGAAATAATGTTTTCCAATCAGATTACTAGACTAGAAAAGCAAATTGAAAGTAAAAGGACAAATTTAGGAAAGAACCTTTTATTAAACGAGCTAGGAGCGGATGGATTTATTGTATTAACGCTTCAAGATGAAAATTCAGACTATATGACCCTTTTGGGGAAAATATCAAAGGAAAACCATAATATCGAAGTTGAAAAATCTGTTTTATATGGTGTTATGGATCGATTTATAATAACTGAGGAATTGGATTCTGTTTTAGAAAACTATGATGAATGGGATGAAGAATTAAAGTCTGATCTCAAATATCGGAAAAAGGATTTTAATGTATATTACTATATTTCTCAGGCTGAATCAGTTCATTTTTTAAAACATTCTGTGCAAGATAGAATAAATGCGATGGATGTTTTACTGAAAACTGATTCAATTGATAAGAAGAGGGAAAAGGTAACAAGTCTCATTGGAAAAAATAAGAATGAATCAACCCCAATAAATAATAAAATAAAATCGGTTAATACAGAGATAGATAATTTAGTCAGTGAATGTAAGATGTATATGAATAGTGGAAATTTGGTTAATCAAAGAACAGATAATGTTCAATTGAATTTATATTCTGATAATAATGAATTATTTTTTTGGGATAATCCAGAGATAGATAAAACTGAAGCTGACAATATTAAGGCTGCTGAGAGAACAGTTGAAAGAATATATTATTATGCTATTAATGAGAAAGATTATAAAAGTAAAAGAAAAAATGATGAGATTGAGAGTTTAAACACGCATGAAGTTATAATGGATTATATTTTATGCAGACGATATATTAAAGCTGGTAAAGTGTCTGTTGAAGATATTGCAAATGCGATAGGAGCTATTGATAAAAAGGTGCAAATATTTAATAGCGCAAAGTTTTTCATAACAGAAAAACCGGCGGTTTCTTTATATGATGAAAAGGATATTTTGAAGTTGAAAGAGTTAGTGCCAGAATTTAGTGGCATTGATTTCTCATTGATTAATGCACTTTCAAGGGAAATAGTAGAGGCGGAAAAAAGTCTTTCAAATAGTCAAAATATTCTTGCTAAGCTTGAGGAAGCTAGAGTTGCTCTTAGAGAGGCAAATCAGGACTATGCTGGTAAACATGGCAGAATTAACGTATGCCCATATTGTAATACTATGTTTGGGTCAGATAAAGAATTAAGTGATGGGTTTGAAAAAGTAGCCTCTTTGATTAAAGAAGAAGGTGGCAGTGCTATGCAACGTATATTACAAAGAAAAGAGGAACTTTATATAGAACTAGGGAAGGTTTCGCCTTTTCTAGCTCCGTATATTGAAGGAGTAGATGAGGATAGTATAGATTCACTCAATTCACAAAAAACAGAGTATCAAAGATTTACGGCTGATAACGGTAGAATTCAAAAAATTGAAAGACTTGATACATATTTAAGAAAATCAGATTTTAACAATGATGTAAATGATAATGCCTTAGAATCTGAAATACAAAGAGCACTATCAAATGTATTATCTGTTATTTCCAGCCCTGAGTTTGACAGCATGTTGAAACAGTATGACTTTTATGACTTGGATAAACAATATGGAGATGCATTAACTCAAGTAGTGAGTAAGATATCTACTGAAAAGCTACTTCAAAAAAAGAATTATTTATCGGGGATATTATCTGAACGTGAGAATTTAAGAGTTGTGGAATGCAAAGAAAAGATTAAAAAATTGATTGTCAAGAGGGAAAAACTTAAAAAAACTAGAGAGCAATTGAACAAACTTGGGAAAATCTATGATTCTAAATTGAATGAATATAAGAGAATGACTTTAGAAAAATTGAGGGTTCCTCTGCTTATTTATACTGGTAAAATTTTACAAGATTATCAAAATGGTTTGGGAGTGTTTATAGATAAAGAAGAGATGAGATTTGTTTCAAATGGAGACGCTAAACATGATATTTTGAATACATTTAGTTCAGGTCAGTTATCTGGTTTTGTAATGGCTTTTTTATTTGCTATGAACAAACAATATATTAAAAAATCCTCGGATGATATAGGTTTTATTCTGATTGATGATCCCGTTCAGACTATGGATGATATTAACATTGCCTCATTGGTTGAAGTTATGAGGAATGATTTTTCAAATAAGCAAATCATATTATCTACCCACGAGGCTGATAAGGAAAACTATATTTTGTATAAATTCTTAAAATACAATTTAATTGGTCAATCATTTAATGTAAAGGAGAATCTATATAATAACTAGATGATGCTACAGAATAAAAGAGGAAACGAAATACGATTATGTGATGGATGGAAATGATACTCAAGGTGATAACTATGATGACATTCAAGACAGTTATTATGATGATAAAGAATAATCCACAAGTATCAACAGCAGATATGGCAAAAGATTGGGAATTAGTATTGCTACTGTAAAGTGCAAAATTAAGAAAAGGCCGAATGTTTCATTTGTGGGAAGAGGTTATAGTGGATATTAGGAGGCTGCCTATGGCATATTCTGCTGAGCGAATAGGCGTGAATCATGTTGGAGAAATTGCTGAGCGCAATCAGTGGATGTTTCGAGAGCAACCTATTGATGATGTCGGTATTGATGCTCATATGGAGTTAACTGAACCAACTGGGGAATCGAAACAACTTCTTGCATTGCAAATAAAATCTAGGAAAAGTTGGTTTGAAGAGAAAAAAGATAATTATATTATTTTTCGAGATATTAATGAAAGACAATACAATTATTGGACTAGGAATTCTTTGCCGTCTATTGTAGTTTTATATAATCCGGATGATGATATGTAAATCGGCTATGCATTGTGTAGTTAATTATGGAGCATGAAAGATATCTTCTTAAAAAGTTGCGACAATGTCGCAATTTTTTGTAAAAGGTATGTGGCTACAATTTGGGTACATCGGTTTTGTAACTGTATAAAAGGATAACAAAATTGTAACAAATGATACGTTTTTGCAAGAAAAACGATAGAAAGACAAGACTTGCTCTGTACCTTGAAAAGGGTTTGAGTGATACGCATCATGACTAGAGTGGTTATGATGAAAATGAGTGTTAAAGGGAAATGAATGTTAAAGAGAAAGAAACTTATTATTATTTATTATTATGAAAGAGGTACTAAAAAGTTGGTTTTAAGCGAGCCGCAAATATGGAAAAGGTTCGGAGTTTGCGGTGGAGCTTTTTGCGGAGAGGGAAATCAATTACTATGATCTTATCCTCATGGATATCCGGATGCCGAGGTCATACCTGTTTTTGCGATGACGGCCAACGCCTTTGCCGGGGATGAGGAAAAGAGCCGCCAGGCGGGAAGGAACGTGTATCTTTCCAAACTGCTGGAGATCTCTGCGGTGCCTGCGGCGATGAACGAAATCCTGAATCACGCCTGACGGTATCGGATGTCCCTGGAGGCGATCAGGTGATGGGGAAGGGGCAATCGGGTGATGAGACCGGAAGCTGGGAAGAATACCGGGGACGCGTCTGCCCGGACCTCACCTTTCTTCACATACCTGGAAGATATAAAATTTCAGATAGTAAGACTGATCTGCCGCCCAGAGGATCGGATGGTCGCAGGCCTGAGTGCGGAACTCCACCTGGCGCAGGCGTTTGTGGGCGCCTGCGGCTGCCTCGCGGATCGTTTTGGCAAACAAGTCAGGATCCATAAAGTGAGAGCAGGAGCAGGTGACCAGAAAACCGCCGTTTTTCACCAGTTTTAAGCCGCGCAGGTTGATTTCCCTGTAACCTTTCATCGCGTTCTTTACGGAGCTTCTTGACTTTGCAAAGGCAGGGGGATCCAGGATCACCACATCGAATTGTTCGCCCGCTTCCTCCAGCCGGGGAAGAAGATCAAATACATCCGCGCACCGGAAGCTGACCCGGTCTTCCATGCCGTTCAGCCGGGCATTTTCCTCTGCCTGACGGATGGCTGGCTGGGAAGCGTCTACGCCCAGCACGCTCTTTGCCCCCGCAATCCCGGCGTTCAGCGCAAAGGATCCCGTGTGGGTAAAGCAGTCCAGCACGGTTTTGCCCTGACAGAAAGGATGGATGGCGGCACGGTTGTTCTTCTGATCCAGGAAAAACCCTGTCTTTTGGCCATCCTCCACATCCACCAGGTATCGGACACCGTTCTCCAGAATTTCCACTTTGGTGTCAAAGGGTTCGCCGAGGAATCCCTTGTATGGTTCCATCCCCTCCTGCAGGCGCACCTTTGCGTCGCTGCGTTCATAGACCCCGCGGATGCGTATCCCGTCCTTTGCCAGTACCTTTTTCAGCGCCTCCACAATGGTCATTTTCCAGCGGTCGATGCCCAGGGCAAGAGATTCCACCACCAGCACATCCGAGAACTTGTCCACCACAATGCCCGGCATAAAATCCGCTTCTCCAAAGATCAGGCGGCAGCTGGAAGTATCGATGGTCTGTTTGCGGTATTCCCAGGCATCGCGTACCCGCCCTTCCCAGAACGCGGCATCGATCACGGTATCTTTTACGCGGGAGAGCATGCGCACCGTGATCTTCGATCGGGTGTTGATATAGCCGCATCCCATGCGGTATCCGTCAAAGTCCCGGACTTCCACCACGTCTCCGTTTTCGAAATGTCCCAGGACGGAGTCGATCTCATTGTCATAGATCCACATGCCCCCGGCTTTCAGGGTGCGTCCTTCCCCTTTTTTTAAAGTTACAATGGTCTGATACATATTCTTACCCTTTCTTGTTAGACCGTCCGGTGTTAAGGTATGAGCGGTTTGTATGGCACACGGACCACAGGGATCGATGGATTGTTACGACCATATTATAACATGAGGGGCAGCCGGTGTCATCTGTTTTTGCCGGCTGTTCCGGACCCTGCCGGAAGGGCGGCTTTCGGATGGAAAACATAGCCCGAAAGGCTTGGGTTACGGTTGAAAATACCGACGTGTTGTGTTAAACTTTTAATCAGTATCCGGGTCATGCTGCTTAGAGGGGAAGAATGACTTTTTAACTATATTATCATATTTTAAATAAAATGCGTGTGGAGTAAATACATATGAAAAGAAAGCAGACGGGGAAAATATTCTTAAAGAACGTCTGGATCGTTTTGGCAGTCATGATCGGCATGATCGGAGGGTGGATCGCGGCGTATCAGCTCGTCACAAACCGGATCATAGATTTGTCCGTGGAAAATATGAAGGAACTGTCAAAGCATGACGCCCAGACGATTGAGACCACGATCAAAGGGATACAGGAAACGCTTGACGGTATAGGAAAAGAACTGCGCCAGGAGAGACCGGAAGATACGGAAGCGCTCTGCGAGGCGCTTTCGGTGCGGAAAAATCTGGTTGCCGTCGACAGACTGATCCTTTTGTCCGAAGACGGCCGGGCGTTAAACAGCAATATGAAGATTTATGATGATGAAGAAACGGCAGGGCTGGTGTCCGGTATGGGCGACCGTATCGTCTATCGGATGGAAAATGAAAATGTTGCCGCGGCGGGGCGAAGCAGGGCTTTGATGATCGGCGCCAGGATCAAGCCGTTCACCGTGTCCGGCGTCACCTATGAGTGGGTACTTGCCAGTATGGATATGGATCTTTTGCTGGATGATGTCAAGCTGGACAGTTTTGAGGGGGAAGGCGTCAGTGTGATCGCCACCGGGACGGGGGAATATATCTTAGAGGATATCATCAATTATGATTCCCAGAAAGCGGATAATATTTTTGATGATCTGCTCTTTGAAGTAACTTACAAAAGAGGGATAACGGAGGAGGATGTGAAGGCGGCATTTGAGGGAAATAAAGAGCTTGCCTTTGAATTTGTTGACAGGAAAAAAACGGATTATGTCATGCTGGTCATCCCGATGGAGGAGGGCAGGTGGAATTTCTGTATGCGTGTTCCCAGATCCGTCTTTGAGGAACAGAGCAGGGGACTGATCCTGATCTTTATGTTTTTGATGTCCCTGGTGCTGATCATTGTGGTTTCGACCGTCATGATATTTTCCAGAAAAAGCGCGCAGGCTGCCGCGGAAAAACAGAGGCGCAAGGTGGAAGAAATGCACCGGCAGGAGCTCTCCGAAGCGCTTGCGATGGCCCAGTCGGCAAATCGTGCCAAAACCACATTCCTGAATAATATGAGCCATGATATCCGCACACCCATGAATGCCATTATAGGATATACGGCGCTTGCCGCGTCCCATATTGACAACCAGGAGCAGGTCCGGAATTATCTGACCAAGATCGGACAGTCCTCAAATCATCTGCTCAGTCTGATCAATGATGTCCTTGATATGAGCCGTATCGAGAGCGGCAGGATGAGTCTCAATGAGCAGCCGGAAAGTCTGGCGGAGATCCTGCTTTCCTTAAAAAATATCATACAGGCGGATGTTCATGCGAAACAGCTGGAGCTGTTTATCGATACGGAGGATATCTCGGACGAGAACATCTATTGCGATAAGCTGCGGCTTAACCAGGTGCTGCTCAATATCTTGTCCAATGCGATCAAATATACCCGTCCGGGGGGCAGGATTTCTTTTTGTATTTCCGAGAGAGAGTCCTCCCGGGAAGGATGCGCAACCTATGAGTTCAGGATCAAGGATAACGGGATCGGTATGAGCGCCGATTTTGTCAAGACTATTTTTGATCCCTTCACGAGGGAGCAGACATCCACAGTCAGCGGTATTCAGGGAACCGGGCTGGGAATGACCATCACAAAAAATATTGTGGATATGATGGGCGGAACGATCACGGTGGAGAGCACGGAACAGGTGGGCACACAGTTCGTGGTAACGCTGGAATTCCGGCTGCAGGAGAAGCAGGAGGAGATAAAGAGGATCGGCAGTCTGGAAGGGATCCGTGGGCTTGTGGTGGACGACGATATGAGTGTGTGCAGGAATGTCTCCAGGATGCTGATCAACATCGGGATGCGTCCGGAGTGGTGTACATTCGGCAGAGAAGCCGTGGCAAGAACGGAGGATGCCGTCGCCATGGATGATAAGTTTGGGGTTTATATCATCGACTGGCTGATGCCGGATATGAACGGCATCGAAACGACGAGGCGCATCCGCAAGATTGTCGGGGAAGACGCACCCATCATTATTTTAAGCGCATATGACTGGTCGGATATCGAGGCGGAGGCAAGAGAGGCGGGCGTGACCGGATTTATCAGTAAGCCGATGTTTCCGTCCAATCTCCGGAATCTGCTTCTGCAATGCTGCGGGGAACCTGTATCTGCCGGGGAACAGGCGCAGGAGCCCTTTGATTTTACAGGCAGCAGGGTTCTGCTGGTGGAGGACAATGAGCTGAACCGGGAGATCGCCACGGTCCTTCTCGAGGAGGCCGGGATCCTGGTGGAGACTGCGGAAAACGGTCAGGAGGCATGCGAAATCCTGCGGAAAGCCCAGCCGGGATATTTTACACTGGTGCTGATGGATGTGCAGATGCCGGTGATGGACGGATATGAGGCGACCAGGCAGATCCGGCATTTTGAGCAAGAGGAACTGGCTAAGATCCCTGTCATCGCCATGACCGCCAATGCTTTCGCAGAGGATAGACAAAAAGCGGAGGAGGCAGGGATGGATGGATATATTGCCAAACCTGTGGACATCGGTGCGTTGTTTGAGATGTTAGAGAAGGTGATCCGACAGAAAGACACAGGAGGAATTTCATGATGCGGAAGAGATTTTACAGTTTTGTGCTCATGGGGTTACTGCTTGTGGGAGCGTTCGACGCATGCGGCGGCACGGGCGCGGCAAAACCGGAGGTGACCCTCACCCTGAAGACACCGATATATTCGCTGGATCCTCTGAAGGAAGGAACCGAAAAAGACATGTACGGTTTTCTGCTGAAGGCGGGGGAGGCATTCGCGGAGCAGTACCCGGATGCGGATGTGACCGTCAAAGTAGTGCAGTTTGAAAACAATAAAGAGATGGATGAAGTGACCGGCTGCTATGGGACGGAAAATGCGGTGGACGTGTTATGTTCCGGTTTTTTTAATATGTCATCTTATATTTATGACGGCAGGGTGGTTCCCTTGGATGATATCATCACGGACGAGATCCGGGAGGATATCCCGGATGCGTACTGGGCGAGCGGGCAGGTGGAAGGCAGGACTTACATGATGCCTTTTCTCACCAGTATGAACACGCTGTGTTATAACAAAAAACTGATGCGTGAAGCAGGGCTGGAAAAATATATCTCCTCCCGGGACGAGATACAGAGCTGGACGGAGGAGGAATGGGAGGAGATCCTTTCCGCTTTAAAGAGGAATCTGCCGGATTCTGTGTATCCGATGATGATGTACGCAGGAGACCGGAATGGGGATATGCACATCATGACTTTTTTCAGAAGCAAGGGCAGCAGCTTTTTTGACAAAGAGATGCGTTTTCATATCAATACCGATGAAGGGATTGCCGCCATGCAGATGCTCCGGGACTGGAAAGAGGCAGGATATTTTCCCACAAACTGTGATTCCATGGTGATGATGGATAATTTTGACCTGTTTATCAATGGTCAGCTGGTGTTTTATGTCTCGAATCCCGCCCTTTATGCGGTTTTTCAGGAGGCGGGGATGGATGAGATAGGATATGTGAACTTTCCGTCTCTGGATGGAGGCGGATATTGCACGGACAACCTGATAGGGTTTGAGGTATTGGACAATGGGAACGAGGATCAGCTCGCCGCAGCCAAAGCGTTTGTCCGGTATGTTTATGAGAGCGACTGGCTGGATTACAGTACCGGGGGCGTTACATGCAGCCGCAGGACGGCGGAGAAATACGATGCCCAGGCACAGGAGAGAGGGCTGGCCAAATATGTGGAGAATGCTTCCCACAGTGTCAATTACACGGGTAACAATCCGAACTGGAATGGCGTCCGTGAGGTGTTTTACCCCCATATCCAGGATCTGCTCTACGGTGAGAAAGATCTGGAGGAGATTGCCGCCGCCATTGACAGAGAGTGCAATGCGGCAATCAGGGACGGTTACGAAAACATGGTGCTGCATCCATAAAGCGCCGTGCAGACGGTATGCCGGAAAGCGGTCTGTCAGAATCAATAGATCAAAGAGTATGTGTAGGAACGGAGCGTAACATGAAGGAGAAAAAGATACTTTATCACATTGGAACAATGATTCCGCTGGAAGATGCACGGGAGCCGGAGGCACGCCAGATACAGCAGCGGCTGGAAAAAGGGCGTTCGGATTTTAACGGGCTGGTGGAGGGAGTCTTTTCCTCCGTCATGAAGATCAGCGCGCTGGATCTGTCCCTGCGTGATTGTACGGAGAGGATTGGCGGTATCAGCGCCGATGTGCGGGAGGCAGCGGAAAAGATTGTGGAGACATCCCACCGGACGGAAGAAAACATGGCGGAGATAGTGGCGGCACAGGAGAGTTTTACGGAAAACGCCATCCATATTTCGGAGGCGGCGTCGGAGATGCGGGAGCAGATGAATGCAGGGTCAGAGGAACTGCGGGATATCGTGTCAGAGTCCGGAGAGACAATACGCAATTCTAATGAGATGAAGCAGGATATGGAACAGCTCATGAATGTGCTCAGTAATATGAGCGAGGTGATCAACGGCATCAATTCCATTTCCGCGCAGACCAATCTTCTGGCGTTAAATGCTTCCATTGAGGCGGCAAGGGCAGGAGAAGCCGGGAGAGGATTTGCCGTTGTGGCCCAGCAGATCAGGGAACTGGCGGATGAGACAAAACAGCTGACCGCCAATATGGATGGGCTGGTAGAGAGGATCGGGAACGCTTCCAAAATGAGCTGCGAGAGCCTGGATAAGACTGTGCAAGAGCTGGGAGTGATGCAGGAGAATCTGGATAAGGTATTAAAGATCAACCAATCCAACGAGAGAAACCTTACGGAGATCCTGGAGCATGTGACGACCATCGCCGCTTCCGGAGAAGAGATTTTCAGCGCGGTGACGGATGTGCAGAACCAGATGGGCGAAATGGGAGAAGAATGTTCCCATCTGGAAAAACAGGCGGAATCCCTGGGAGAAGTGTCCGCCGCCCTCACGGTCAGCATTGAACCGGTGCAGGAGATCGAGAAGGAGTTGGACGACACGGCAAAACGGATGGGCAATATGGTGAATGACGTATTTTATATGCTGGATAATCAGGTGTTTATGGACACTATCCGGAATGCGGTGAGCGCCCATCAAAAGTGGCTGGGGAATCTGGAGGGAATGGTCAGGGAACGCTGCTGTACACCATTACAGCTGGACGATACCAAGTGTGCTTTCGGGCATTTTTACTATGCGATGAAACCGGCAAACAAAGAAGTGGCAGACATCTGGAACGGACTGGGAGAAAAGCACCGCCGTTTTCACGGATATGGGCACAGTGTGATGGATGCCATCCGCCGGGAAGATTACAGCGGCGCGGAGGCAAAGCTGGAGGAGGCGCGGAAACTTTCCGTTGAACTGATCGGCGATTTCAACCGGATCCTGGAGATCACCAAGCAGTTGGAAGAACGCCGGCTGGCTGCTTTTCAGGAGTGATCCATGCGGACAGAGAAAAACATCGGAACAAAACGCTGTGTTTTATATGGGGGAGGCGACCCGGAGGCATTCCTGATACAGGCGGCAGAGCAGCGGAATGCAAACGCCCTGGACCGGGAAATGGAAATGATCCGAACTTCTTTCCCCGGTACTGCGTTCGGTGCGGCAGTCTTTTTGGTGGAGGATTGGAATGGGGAACTGGCGCCGTGGAAGGCTCCGGCTGTCTTTGGCAGGAAGGGATTCGGAGACGGCGCAGCCGATACGCTGGCTTATGTAACGGAGGAACTGCTGCCGGCGGTGGAACAGGAATACGGCATCCGTCAGGAAAGAAAATATTATCTCGGGGGGTATTCCCTGGCGGGGCTTTTTGCGTTATGGGCATCCTGCCAGACAGATCTTTTTGCCGGAATAGCTGCCGTATCGCCTTCCGTCTGGTTCCCGGGCTGGGACCGTTATATGGAAACCCATGCTCTGCGGGCGCCAAAAGTATATCTGAGCCTGGGGGATCGGGAGGAGAAAACAAAGAATCGGATCATGGCAAAAGTTGGGTGCAATCTGCGCAGACAATATGAAATCCTGGCGGAAAATCCGGGCGTGGAAGCGTGTGTGCTGGAGCGGAATCCCGGGAACCATTTCACGGATGTTGAGGTCAGGATGGCAAAAGGATTTTCCTGGCTGCTGGAAGCGTAACCATGACCGGCATTTCCCTGGAATGTTTTTGACGGGATGTTTTCAAGGGACCCTGCCCTGTGCGTCTCTTTTTTTTGCTCTTTTTTGGCAGAGAAAAGAGACTGGATTGTAATGGAATGGAAAATCAAGATTGTGTCAGAACATATAGAAAGACCGTACTGCGGTTTGCTTTCTATATGTTTTTTTTATGCCTGAACAGCAGCATATCTCTGCGGAGACAGGTATGATGAGATTACAGGTACGAAAGAAAGGGGCTGCGGATATCCGGGCAATCCGGTGTGACCGTATCTTTCAATATCAAATGCGGAGGTTTGTGATGAACAGGATATATGGATATGTCAGAGTGAGTTCCAGAGATCAGAATGAGGACAGACAGATGACTGCCATGAGTGAAATGGGCGTCCCAAAAGAAAATATCTTTATGGACAAACAGTCCGGGAAGGATTTTCAGCGTCCACAGTACCAGCGGATGTTAAAGCGGCTGGGGCAGAACGATCTGCTGTATATAAAAAGCATAGACCGGCTTGGCAGGAATTATGAGGAAATCATTGAGCAGTGGAGGATCATTTCCAAGGTGAAGCATGCGGACATTGTCGTCATGGATATGCCGTTATTGGATACCCGGAAAGGAAAAGATCTGATGGGGACCTTTTTGTCGGATATTGTCCTGCAGGTGTTATCTTTTGTGGCTGAAAACGAACGGGGAAACATACGGCAGAGGCAGGCGGAAGGGATTGCTGCGGCAAAAGCCCGGGGAGTGAAATTCGGAAGACCGGCAATGCCGCTTCCGGATAATTTTTATGAGGTTTATATGCGGTGGAAAGCAGGAGAGATGACGAACGAGAGAGCTGCAAGAGAGTGCGGGATGCCGACGGCAAGTTTCCGTTACCGTGCCAAAATGTATCAGGAAACCATCCTTTCGGCGGATCTGTAACGGCGAAAAAGTGTACTTTTTTACCACTGCATAAAACAAACGCTTTGTCGCTTTTTTCCAGGCAAAAAAAATATAGGATTTGTTGACTTTTATGGGTTTTCTATGTATAATGTATTCCTAGTTGAAAGAAACGACTAAAAGTAAAAAAGTACACTTTTTTGTATCCCGGGAGGGAAAGAGCTCCGGCTGACGGAAGGCAGCCATGGGATGACGGGGCTTAGTGCCTGCGGGAACGGCGAAAGGAGAGTGGCAGGGATGGCAGTGACTCTGTATCAGCACAATCAAACCGCATATGACCATGCGCTGTGTATGATGGAGAGATCTGGCAGAGCTGCTGTGGTCCACCCCACCGGAACAGGCAAATCTTTTATCGCGTTCAAATTGGCGGAAGATCATCCCGGCGCCAGGATCGTCTGGCTCGCTCCCAGTGAGTACATTTTTCGTTCCCAAAGAGAAAATTATCTGAAGGCGGGAGGCGAGGAAAAAGCGTTGGAAGGCATCGCTTTTCTGACCTATACAAAGCTGATGTACGGCATGACGGATCCTTACGGCGAGGGGGATGCCAAAGATACGGCGGGACTGGAAAATGCCGCCGGATTGGGAAAGGGAGAAACCCCGGAATATATCATACTGGACGAGTTTCACCGCTGTGGTGCGGAAAACTGGGGGAGATGCGTGAAGGCGCTGATGCAGACATATCCGGCAGCAAAGGTGCTGGGACTGTCCGCCACGAATATCCGTTATCTGGACAGCCGGCGTGACATGGCAGGGGAACTCTTTGCCGGACAGATCGCGTCCAAAATGGAAATCGCTGAGGCGATGGCGGCGGGGATTCTGCCCGCGCCGGTTTATATCTGTGGGCTGTATGAATACAAAAATGAGCTGCAGAAGATCACCCGGAGGGTGAACCGGCAGCGCAACATGGGCGTGCGGGACGAGAGCGCAAAACTTTTGGAACAGCTGCGCCATTGTCTCTTGCAGGCAGACGGCCCGGCAGAAATCTTTGGCAGATATATGAAAAAGAACGGCAAATATATTGTGTTCTGTTCCGGCAGGGAACAGATGGAGGAGATGGCAGCCATGGCGGGGAAATGGTACGGAACGCTGGATCCCCATCCGACCATCTACCGTGCGATCTATGACAATGACCAGAGCCCGGAGGAAGTCAGGAGGTTTAGCGCCGACCGGAGCGGTCACCTGAAACTGCTCTTTTGCATTGACATGCTCAATGAGGGTGTCCATGTGGCGGATGTGGACGGTGCGGTGCTGCTGCGTCCGACAGCGTCTCCCACACTGTATCTGCAGCAGGTGGGGAGAGCGCTTGCCGTGCCGGACAGAGACAAAAGGAACCAGCCGGTGATCTTTGACATGGTGGACAATTTTGACAGCCTCCGGTGCATTGATTCCTTTCTTGAGGCTTATCACACGGCAGGAGATACAAAAGGGAAGGAGCAGGGGAAGCCTTCTTACGAATTCCGGCTGATCGATGAGGCGAGGGACAGCCGCAGGCTGTTTGAACAGCTGGGCAGATGTCTGTCCAGTACCTGGGAGATGTGTTTCCGGGAGGCAGAAGCTTATCGTGAGCGGTACGGAAACCTGAAAATTCCGAAGCGTTATATCACGGAGAGCGGGATTGCCCTGGGAAGCTGGCTCATCACCCAGAGGAGAGTGAGGGCGGGTACTGTGCCGGGCAATCTGTCCCGGGAACAGATCCAAAAGCTGGACGGGCTGGGAATGGAATGGGAAACCCGTACCGGAAAAGCCTGGGAGAAGGGATATCAGGAACTGGTGAGATACCGGGAGGAAAACGGGCATGTAGATGTACCCGTCCGGTATGTGACGGAAGACGGGTATCCCCTGGGGAAATTTGTGTCTAATCAGAGGACTGCCTGGAAAAACGGAAGGGAGGCATCCGGTATCGGACAGGCTGACATGGTCTGCGGCGGAAGGGTGCTTCTGGCAGAGAGGGAACGGCGCCTGGATGCCCTGGGGTTCATCTGGGAGAAGCCAAAACAGGAATGGAAGCGTTACTATGCCGCAGCGAAAGCATTTTACGAGCGGGAGGGGCATCTTGACGTGCCTGTCAAATATGTCACGGAGGACGGGCTGAGACTGGGTGCCTGGATCCGCAATCAAGTTTCCGGAAGGGACGCGCTATTAGAGGAACAGGCGGAGGCCCTGGAGGCTATCGGCGTGTGCTGGGAAAGCAGGTATGACGGCAGATGGGATGAGAAGTTCCGTCTGGCAGAGCAATACTACCGGGAGCATGGCAATCTGGAAGTGCCGAGGGAATACACGGTGCAGGGAGTGAGACTCGGAAGATGGGTGAACGCCCTGCGGAGCGCCCGGGTGCGGCCGGACAGCAGTCATTACCGCCTGGACGCGGATCGAATCAGGCAGCTTGACAGCATCGGTATGCGCTGGGCAGGGGAGACCTGGGAAACCAGATACCGGCTGGCAGAGCTGTATTATCGGGAACACGGAGACTTGAAAGTGTCCCAGAGTTATGTTGCGGAAACAGATGAGGGCAGGGTCTGGCTGGGGAAATGGCTGACCGCCCAGAGGAAGAAACGCAACAGCCCGGGCGGAAGGCACGACCTGACACAGGAGCAGGAAAAACGGCTGGAAGCGATTGGGATGGAGTGGTGAGAAAGTGTTCCGCCAAAGGTGTTCCCGGAAATGATGGAAGGAGACAAATGGAGAATACGGAGGTTGCCTTTCGGAATGCGTTAGAGGCGGAGGTTATGAATATGAATGGGGCAGCAGGCAATTATGTTCACGCCGTTAATAAGACGACCATACCAACGGTAAATATCATGGGTGCGGAAATTGCGGCAATCAACATGAATTGGCTGTTAAACTTTACGGAGCGGTATATCAAAGTGTTGTCAGGCGATTATATCTGCGTTTCTAATGTCCACACTGTTGTCACATCTTTTGAAGATCCTGAGTACTGTGCGATCACAAACGGCGGTATTATGGCGATTCCGGACGGCGGACCCCTATCAACGATAGGAAGAAAGCGTGGGTTCCGGGAGATGGAAAGGGTCACAGGACCAAACTATATGGGAGAAATCCTGAAAATTTCCTCAGAAAAAAAATACCGACATTTTTTTTATGGAAGCACGGATGAAACTTTGGATAAATTGAAAAAAAAAGTGACCCGGGAGTTTCCGGGTATCCAGATCGCCGGAATGTATAGTCCTCCATTTCGTCCGGTTACCAGGGAAGAAGATCACATGATCATCGATCAGATCAACAAAGCGGATGCGGATTTTATCTGGGTCGGTCTTGGCGCGCCAAAGCAGGAACGATGGATGGCTGCCCATCAGGGCAGGGTTCATGGGCTGATGGTAGGCGTCGGTGCAGCATTTGATTATTTTGCAGGGAATATTCAAAGAGCGCCGCAGTGGATGCAGAAAAATAATCTGGAATGGTTTTATCGGTTTCTTCAGGATCCCAAAAGACTTTTTTATCGATATTGGCACACGAATACTCGATTCATTTGGCAGGCATGGGTAAAAGGAAGATGATCCGATGGAAGTCAAAGGGTTAATGCTTGTGTGTAAAGATAGTAGTTTTTATGACTCAAACAAGATATCAATCATTGTTTTGATTCGGAGATGAGGCAGTGGATAATAAATTAAATATATTACTTGTACATAATTATTATCAGATCCCGGGAGGAGAGGATACAGTTTTACGCAATGAAAAGAAGATGCTGGAAGAACAGGGACATAAAGTTATACTTTACACAAGAGATAATTCAGAAATACATTCGTTTTCTTGGTTCCGTAAATTAACATTATGTGTTGCTGCAATCTTTAATTTCAGAACATACAAAGATATAAAATCATTGATCAAAGAACAAAAAATCGATATTGTTCATGTACACAATACACTCAGTTTAATCAGCCCTTCGGTTTATTATGCCGTAAAAAATATGGGTATTCCTATAGTTCAGACCATTCATAACTTTCGGTTTTTATGTCCTGCAGGCACTTTTTATCGTGAGAAAAATATCTGTGAGGAATGTGTAAAAAAGGGATTGGTTTGTGCAGTAAAATATCGATGTTATAAAAACAGTTTTTTATATACCCTGGGAAGTGTGATGTGTCTGAAAATCCATAGAAAAACGGGAATATATGGGAAATTGTTTTATATCTGTCTGACAGAATTTAATAAAGAAAAATTGTTGTACCTAACGCAGATTGACAAAGAGCATGTTTTTGTAAAGCCAAATTATGTTGAACCGGGATGGATGCCGGATATAGAGGCAAGGGAAAATCAATATATTTTTGTGGGTCGTTTAGATGAAATGAAAGGGATAGTTTTTTTACTTCAGGCATGGAAAAAAATGGGGACACAGGCTCCGCAGCTGGCTATTTACGGTACGGGTCCCATGGAACGATGGTGTAAGGATTATATAGAAAAAAATCGTTTGTCCCATGTAGAGATGAAAGGATGTGTTTCTAATCATCAGATGAGAGAAATCATTGCTACCTGTAAAGCATTGATCTTTCCTACTCAGTGGTATGAGGGTATGCCAATGTGTGTGATTGAGGCATTTGCATCTGGCACGCCAGTGATAGGATCAAATATAGGGAATACAGCCAACATGATTATCGAGGGAGTGACAGGATATAAATTTGACGGAAGAACCCCGGAGTCGTTGACAGAAGCAATGGAAAAATTAAGGGGAGATCATGAAATTTATAGAAAGACGAGAGAATGGTATGAAATGCAATATTCAAAAGATTCAAATTATAAAATGTTAATGAATATCTATGATTACGCCATAAAAAATATATGTAAATAAATCATGTTGTATAAAGGGTGTCAACTGTGCGGATCGGAGTGTTAGTAACAAGTATAGATGGTTCAAATCAAAGGGGATTTTATAATTCTCAGGAAATTGGTCTGGCAAAAGCTTTGGCGTGTTTTTGTGATGATATAAAAGTATATAAACTGGTTGCCAGGGAAGAAAAAATGGAAACCCGATTGATAGAAGGGACAAAAAATTCCTATATTACTTTTCTGCCAGTTAAGAAGATAGGGACCAATGGAATAACAGATTTAAAAAGGATCGATTCTTCTTTGGATGTGTTAATCTATTTTTCCGATACACAGCTGGATGTTGTGAGAGTATACAAATGGGCTTGCAGGAATGATATTACAATGTACCCGTATATTGGGGTAGTCAGAAGTCATAGCACAAATACAATTAAAAAAATTATCATGGAGAGGTTGTTTTACAGAAATGTAAAGATATACAGGAAGTGCCAGTGTTTTGCAAAAACACCTGATGTTTGTGATGAGCTGAAACAAATGGGAATCATGCGGGTATGTGTTGCGCCTGTGGGATTGGACAAAAGTCTTTTAAGGGAAAATTATAAAGAAGAATCCATAGAAGGCTTAAAAGAAAAATATGGGTACGAATTATCAGATAAAATCATTTTGTTTGTAGGAAGATTAACTGATGAAAAACGTCCGCTTGAAATGCTTGATATTTTTCGAGAAGTATATAGACAGGATAACTGTTATAAGTTGCTGATTGTGGGAAAAGGGGAGAAAAAAACTGAAATAGAAGAGATTATCCACAAATGGGGTATGGTTCAAAAGGTACGGTTGATCGAGCAGATGCGAAATCAAGACATGTGGGAGTTATACCGCATATCCAGTGTATTCGTCAACTTAAATAAAAGAGAAATATTTGGAATGGCTGTAATGGAAGCAATGTATTATGGATGCAAGGTAGTTGTATGGGAAGCTCCGGGTCCTAATCTGATTATAGATAATGGAATATCTGGCTGGCTGGTTGGCAGTAAGGAGAAAACCATAGAAAAAATACTTGACCAAAATACAGATATGGCACTGTTAGCTCATAAAAGAATTGAGGGATCCTTTATGTGGAAAGAAACCGCCAAAAAGATTATGCGGCAGATAAACTTTCATGATAGTGAGGCTTAAGATTATGGGGAAAGGAAGTTATATTGTAAATCATATCAAGAGGTACGGTGTCGGACAGACATTCAGAACTATTTTAAGAAAAGTGGGAGTGATTAAAAGCAAAGGGGTTGCGGTAGACAATCTGCCTATTATGAAATATTGTCAAAACCTGACCCCTGAGCAATACCCGGAAGCACTGAGTGAGTGGTACAGATATGCAGTCGGGAAGGAATTAAACCTGCAGGAGCCACGTTTGTTTACAGAAAAAATTCAATGGCTGAAGCTTTATGATTCTACACCCTTGAAAAGCAGATTAGCGGATAAATATCTTGCACCTCAATATGTGCAGGAAAAATGCGGAGATCTCATACAGACCATACCGCAGTACGGTGTGTGGGACAGAGCAGAACAAATCGATTTTGATTCACTCCCCCCAAAATTTGTATTGAAGTGCAATCACGGCAGTGGAATGAATATAGTTGTGCATGATAAAAATGCACTGAATTATGATGCGGTACGAAAGCAGCTTGAAGAATGGCTTTCATTGGATTTTGCACATATTTATGGGGATTTTGAGCTTCATTATTCTGGAATCGATCGAAAAATCATAGCGGAGAAATACATAGAAGAAATGGATGGCGATCTGCATGATTACAAAATCCATTGTTTTAATGGAGTACCAAAATTTATTCAGTTTATCGGGAGCAGGGATCTGCAGAAACATACCGGGAAAATGCTGTTCTATGACACTAAGTGGAAAAAACTGGACATTACAACAGGAGATTATCCCAGGTATGAAGAAGACTTTCAGAAACCGGAAGCACTTGAGGATATGCTGCGTGCGGCTGAGATTTTAGCTGCTCCGTTTTCTTATGTAAGGATTGATTTATATTTGATATCAGGAGTTCCTTATTTTGGTGAGATGACGTTTACACCGGCAGGCGGATGCTATCCGAAGTTTTCCGCAGGAACGGATGAAGCGTGGGGGGATATGTTAGCATTACCCATGAGAAAGAAAGAGGCTGAGAATTTATGAAAGTAGTGTTCTGCGGTGATTGTGTGATACATGACCCAAAGCTTTTTTCTGTTTCCGATAGACTTTGCGAATTTATACAATCACATGATTATGGCGTATGCAATTTTGAAGGACCGATCAGGGAAGACAAATCTGTTCCAATCATAAAGGCGGGATCCCATATATACAACAGTCAGGAGGCTCCGGGTTGTCTTAGGAGGATAGGATTCAATATTGCTGCTCTTGCAAATAATCATATTATGGATTATGGAAGAGAATCTTTGCTCAAGACAATTAAAATTTTGAAGGAACATGGGTTTGAGGTATGTGGTGCGGGGAATTCCGCAGAAGAGGCATATCAACCATTAGTTTTAGAAAAAGGGAATGAAAAAGTCTGCATAGTAAATGCTGCTCAGGCTGAATTTGGTGTAAATAAAAATAATGTTTGCGATGCGGGATATGCTTGGATTAACAGTCCGAGACTGATTCAGTCCATTACAGAGCAAAGCGGAAAAGATGGGCAGATCATAGTCTTTGCACATTGCGGATTGGAAGGAGAAAGCATACCGCTTCCTTATTGGAGAGACAAATATCGTAGTTTGGTGGATTTAACGGGGGCAATATTGATCGCATCACATCCGCACATTGTACAGGGATTTGAACATTGGAAAGATGTGCCTATTTATTATAGCTTAGGAAATTTTTATTTTGATAAAGAAACAAAGCAAAATGATAAGGAGTGGAATAGGAGCCTGCTGATATCTATGGATACTGAGACTGGCGAGACTAAAGCCATACCCGTTTCGATGCGAATGGGGGTATTGGATTTTGACGAGACGAAAGAATTTCAGAGGACAATAGAACAACGCAGTGCAGCCTTAAAGGATGAGGAAGCGTGGGAGAGATGGGCGGATCAGATTTCGGAAAAGTATTGGAAAGAATTGTATGGAGATTATTATAGCCGCTTGATCGAAGGAGAGAGAATTTATAACATTGTTCGGTACTGTTTTCAAGGAATCATGAAAAGAATTTTAAAACGGCAGAAACCGGAAGAATTCAGAGAGACAATGCTTTTGCATAATTTACAGATAGAAACACATAAGTGGATTGTTGAGAGATATCTCTATAACAATAATAGAAAGATCAATGATTTTTCCAACAACATCAATGAATAATATGGTTCACTCAATATTTTAGAGTATTTATTGTGGGAGACGGATGATGAAAGTAGTAGCAGATGCTTTTATACTGAAAAAAAATTATCAATTTGAAGATGAGGAATATAAACTGGAGGTATATGGGGACTACATAGATCCAATAGAGGATCAATTCATCCGTTTGGAATCTCGGGGGGGGTATTCCCTAGAGGAAGTCCAGAAACTGAATTTTGACGGAGGATATGTTGCGTTTTATACTGATAAAAAGCAGAATACGACCATCATTTTTAGAAGTCATCAGGACACCTTTTCGTGTTTTTATACTATCCAGAACGAGGTCATCTTTTTTTCTGATGATTTTTATGCACTTTGTTCCAAACATAAAAAGCTGACATGGAATTTGCATGCCATCAGTGATTATTTTGAAGATTCCTGGAATAATATTTGCAAATATGATCGCTCTCCTTTCATGGAAATTCATCGATTAGATGTGTGGCACTATATGGTAGTGGATTCAGTGACGGATCAAGTTCATCCTCTTTCATGGAAAAAAATTGAACGAAAAATTCTTTATACTGAAAAGAATCCGGAAGAATTTAAAAAAGAATTTTTTGATATTTTGGATTTTTATCTCAGAAAAATACATGAAAAGGAAGATAAGCTTGCTTTTTCCATCAGTTCAGGGACGGATGCCAATACGCTTGCTGCGAGATATACACAATTGTTTGGCGGGTGTGGAGCTGTATTTGTCACATCGAAAATAGATGATGAAACAGATGAATCCCTGCTTACATCCAGTATGCAGAATATTCTTCCCTCTAAAATCCATTATGTTGACATAAATTCTGACCAATCGGATTTTATGTCGCTATTGCTGAATTATATGGAAAAGCATTTACCGCCCAGATTTTTTAACGAAGTAAATGAAAATGTGTTTTTGAAAGGTCTTAAGAGCCATGGATTGGATTATCCCAATGTAAACGGAATGAATGCCGATGGGGTATTTGGTGAAATGGGTAATGAATATAGATATCTATTTCAAGATCTGATGAAAAAAAAAGAGTGGAGTAAAGCTAAAAATGTTCTTACTGCCATAAAAGTTAGTTTCCCAAAAGGGAACCAGCCTACATCAAGGATTTCATTGGACAGGGAGTTCCGATTTTGGAAGGTACTATATGACCTGCACCTCGGCGGTTTGGTCATACCCTTTTGGAAAAGAATATCTGGGACGAGGAGAAAGTATTCTGTACTAAAAGTGACGCTTCCTATACCTGCGTCGCGGAGGATAAAAACATATGAGGATGCGCTGGAGTATGCAAGTTATAGTGGTGAGCAAAGGGCACTGAAATTTTCTTATGAGTTGGAGGGCACACGTTTGTGGATGCCATATGGTGGTTATCGTTTTCAAAAACTAAAGTATGCCTGCAGTCCTGATATTTTTGCAGACAAGGTAAATAAATCTTGTCTGAGAAAGGCTGTTTCAGACCTTTTGCCAAAGGAGATCTTACAAAATCATATAAAGAGGGGCAATCCTGGCGTAACCTTGAAAAAAGTCATGAAAAATAAAAAGAATATTTCATCTGTGAGAAATTATTTGGAAAAAAGGAAATATGAAAGTAATATAGTCAATACGGAAGTGCTTTTGAAACATTTAGAAAAGAACTTTGGGACAAAAGATTTTCTTGCGCTATGTCTGTTGATTTTTGAAGATAAAATACGGAATGAGTGCGGGAGCGGAACAGAGCTTTTGTCCTGAAAGACATCATAAAGGAGAAAAAATTGAAAACAGTAACAGTGATTATGACATGTTTTAACAGGAGAGAAAAGACATTAAATTGTATATCTTCATTATGTACAAAAAATCCACAGTGTCAATTTAAATTTATTATAGTAGATGATCATAGTTCGGACGGTACGGTGGAAGCCATACAAAAATTACAGTATGATCTTGTTTGTCTGCCCGGAACGGGGAAGCTGTACTGGGCTGGCGGAATGCGCAAAGGAATTGATTATTTCCTCGATCAAAAAGAATATATGGAATCGGA
This sequence comes from uncultured Acetatifactor sp., assembly GCA_947581865.1. Taxonomy (GTDB): domain Bacteria; phylum Bacillota; class Clostridia; order Lachnospirales; family Lachnospiraceae; genus Acetatifactor. The sequence goes on from CANPWA010000015.1 coordinate 41,286, forward strand.
TTATGTTTTATTTGTCAACGATGATGTTGATTTTTATCCTGAGGCGATAGACCGTATGGTGGAGGTGTTGGAACACAGAAACCGTGCTGTGCTGGTCGGAAATTGCTGTGATGAGAAAGGCAGTTTAACCTATGGAGCCGTTTGTTTTAGAAAAATGTGGAACAAACCATTGAACAAACCTATGTATTATCTGCTTTCTTTGGAAGAGAGCCACAGAGAGGCGGATACATTTAATTGTAATTGCGTATTGATTCCTTCCGGTGTTGTGCGCAAGATTGGGAATTTTGATACGAAATATACGCATCACTTGGCAGATTTTGATTATGGGTTTCAGATAAAAAAATATGGGTATAAAATATATGGCACTTCCTTTTTTGTGGGAACCTGCTGCTATAATAACAGGAAAGGAACCTGGGTAGATACAACTCTTTCAAGAAAAGAACGATTTCTGAAAAAAGAGCAGCCCAAAGGGCTTCCCAGAAAAGAGTGGTATTATTTCCTAAAAAAGAATTTTGGCTTGGTGACCGCGGTCAGGTATTCGCTGACACCATATATCCGTATATTGCTCAAACGATAAAGGGAGAGGATTGCAATGCCCCAATCAAGTTTATGGATTATCATAAAACAGAAAATACATAGAATAAAAAACAGAAAGAACTGTCAGTTTGGACGTAACACAGTGATCGATTCAAAAGTTGTTTTTGGAGGGAAAAATAAGCTGGGGTCAGGGGTTACATTCTTAAATAGTTCGCTCGCATTTGCCTCATATGTAGGAGAAGATTCCTTCATAAAGAATACCCGTGTAGGAAAGTATACCTGTATCGGCCCGGAGGTGATGACGGTGGCAGGGAATCACCCAAGCAGGGATTTTGTGTCGATTCACCCGGCATTTTATTCCACTGCAGAACAAAGCGGATTTACATTTGTAAAGGAAGATAGGTTTTCCGATTATAAATACATCGATGAGGAGAGGAAAATTTCAGTTATCATAGGTAATGATGTCTGGATCGGAGCAAGGGCAGTTTTGCTGGAGGGAGTCACGATAGGAGATGGAGCTATTATAGGAGCGGGAGCGGTGGTGACCAGGGACGTTCCGGCTTATGCAGTTGTTGGAGGCGTGCCCGCAAAGATCATCAGGTATCGGTTTGATGAGGAAGATGTCAGAGCTCTCTTAAAACTCAGATGGTGGGATCGTGAAACAGAGTGGTTACAAAGAAATGCGGAAAGTTTTGCTGATATTCACAAATTACGGGGGGGTATGGAGTGATAAAGGGTTTATCGGATTCCCTCCAGGGATTATTTGTGAAACGGAGTTTCTGTTTTGAGGTGAAATTTATATGAAAAACATCATTGCCTTTGCAATAGGATATATAAAACACCGATTGAGTGAGTGGAAAATCAAGCGGGTGGGACGGGAAGCTTATTTGAGCCAAAGGGGTCACTATGCGGGGAAAAGATTGTTGGATAGAAAAGATCTGAACCAATATTTATGCGACATGATCGAAAATAGCAAACCATTCTGCGTGGGAAGATTTGGCGCTTCTGAGTTATTTTGCGCAAGTTCTTTTGAGTTTCAGTTTAAACGGTTTGAGGAAAAATCTATGAAACAACTACATTTATGGTCAGGATTTTTCCCAAACGATGTTGGATTGGGAGAGAAATTTAATGAATGCTTAATTGACAGCTGCGCGGAAATAAGTCTTTTGGGTGTATGGAACCTTCGATTTGAGGGGTATTATATCAATCAATATATGCCGGCAGACATAAGGCTTACTTATTTATTGGATTTGGAACCCTGGCGTTCTCCCGGACATCCATGGACCAGAGCGCTCAAAGGGAAAAAGGTACTGGTGATTCACCCATTTGAAACAACCATCAGAAATCAATATCAAAGACGGGAGTTGATTTTCCCGGGCACTGAAATATTGCCGGAATTTGAATTGAAGACTTTGAAAGCTGTGCAGACAATAGCCGGGAAAGTGGATCAACGATTTAATGACTGGTTTGAGGCGCTTGAATGGATGTATGAAAAGGCAATGGAGATGGATTTTGATGTTGCCGTTATTGGCTGCGGTGCATACGGATTACCGTTAGCGGCAAAAATTAAAAAAAGTGGAAGGCAGGCAATCCATTTGGGAGGTGTGACTCAGATTTGGTTTGGGATCAAGGGAAAGCGTTGGGATGAGGGAAAAGACTATACATACATTAGAGAATATTATAATGACTATTGGGTATATCCGGAGGAATCGGAAAAGGTGGAACATTCAGCAGTAGTGGAGGACGGATGTTATTGGTAAAAGGCTTTTTTACTCATCATATCAATGATTAGGAGCAGGGCTCACTATGAAGATTAAGATTAAATATAAAAATATGGGGATTTTTTTTGCGTTATTGGTTTTGTTATCGGAAAAAGTTCTCTGGCGTTCAGAAGGCATTATGAATATCGGCTACTACTTGGCGGCATTGGCTATATTTGCAGCAGCGGTTCTGCTTGGAGGAAAGTTGATCGTACAAGATTATGGCGTACTGCTGGTTGTGATCTGTCAAAGCTGGATAGTCTGTTCTAATATCATAAATGGTTCTACCTATCTGACAACCATCAGGTCCTTAAATACGATTTCCCTGTGCATGTTAATGTATTACGGTATTAGAAAAAATAATGCTTTTATGGATCTGCTTGCGGATACCTTATTGCTGATATGCACGGTTGATCAAATCTGGACCTTGTATCAGATTTTTGTGCTTCATAAGAGCGAAATAGGAGGGTATGGCATATTTCTGCATAAGAATGCGCATGTGATCATGTATATTGGAGTGATATTATTCCAATGGCTGAAATGTAAAAAAAATCATAACGGAATGCCGCGTATTCTAAAGATGTACATAGCGTTTTGTTTTATTATGGCAAGTTTTATATTACACTCGGCGTCTTCTTCGGTTGCTATGGGGGCTTTGATCCTGTTGATGATTTTTGAAAACAGGATCACCACGAAATTGTATAATGTTTTAACATTGCTGATCATCAACCTTTTCCTTTTTGTGACGATTGTGATCCAACGTCTTGATTCCGTTCTGCTTTCTTTATTCGTAGAACGGGTTTTAAAAAGGAATCTTAATTTTACAGGAAGGACTGTAATGTGGGATGACACATTAGCCTCGATAAAAAAGCTTCCGTTTTGGGGGTTTGGCGATGATTTCCTTTGTGTGCAACATATACAGGGAATGGTGCGCTATTCCAACTGCCACAATTATATTTTACATATTATTGTCAGCGGAGGCTGGATATACGCATTGCTGGTCTTTTTGGTATATATTACTTGTTATAAAAGAATGCGGGGGTATGAGAATCAACGGTCAGCCAGGGTGGTAATGTACTACTTAACTGCTAATGTTATCATTGGGATCAGTGAAATAGTAGTAAATATGAGCAGTTTGCTTTTCCCGATCCTTCTCATGGGAATCTGTATCAGAGAATTGGAAGATAGAGACTGCAGCAGTATGGCAGAGGAGAAGAGTGACAAGAGGAAATCGGCTCAATGAGGCGAAAGGAATGGATATCATCATGGATGTAGAATGGAGAGCTGCAGAAGACTTGATCACGGCAGATCGATATGATCTGATGGCTAAGTTGACCTATGTGGAATGTCAGATGAAACATTATGACATGACATGGGCGAAGGAACTCTATGCTGCACATATCGAGGCATTTTCAGGGGGAAGTTATCAGGAGCCGGGACAACCCTGGAAAAATAGCCTGCAAGCGTATTTAAACAGTTTTGATGCGCTCATTCAATCCATTTCAAGCTCAGGATATCACGGGGAAGAATCAAACATTCCGGTTTCGGCTGATAGGAAGTGCATATTGGATGGCGCGCACAGGGTCGCCGTATGTGCTTATTTAAAGAAAGATGTAGCGTGTTATACTGTGCCGCAAAATCAGATATATAATTATTTTTTCTTCAAAAAGCAGTTTTTGGGAGAAAAATATTTGGATTATATGGCTTTACAGTATATAAAAATCAAAAAGGAAAAATTATCAGTGGTCTGTATCTGGCCTGCCCTTTATAAGGATAAAAGCCGGGTTTCGGAATGGGAGTATCTGATAAAAGAAAAAGCAAAAATCGTATATGAAAAAACACTTCCGGTTACAAGGTGCGGAATAAGAAATTTTTACTATATAGTAAAAAATAAATATCTCAATGATGTTTCCGAATATCTTTTCGGAAAAAACGGAAAAGTAAAGATTTATCTGGTTGAACTGGAAAAAGAAGGCGGCAGGCTTATAGAGCCGGAACATCATAAAAGTATTATTGACAAAGGGTTATTTATCAGCAAGACACAAGGGGAATGTATCAATGCGAGTAATTGTTTATTTCATCGACAAACATATCACTTTCTGTGTTATGAAGATATTCGGCAGATGGATCCATTGTTTATAAAATTAGGAGAATTTGATCAATTATTAAATGCCCAAAAGCTCGATGTAAATGATTTTTTAATGGTACCAACGGTGGACGGGGCGGCGGGAGACTCAGAGGCAGAATACAAATTGAAATATATTACTGTTGAGAAAAACGCTTTGAGTTTGTCAGCCGCAGATTGCCTGAATGAGAATGTATTGCCCTGGAAAGAAAAGGCATCCGTGAGTGATCTGGTACTAAATCCCCAACATTATATTTTTTTCCGCAATTTTAAAATGATTTCATGGAGCGCGCGCTGTGTCCTGGATGGATGGGACCAGGACCATTTTTGGTTGAGAGGAAGAACAAAAAATTTTTTGGGGGACAGGATACAGCTCTCTTTTTATTTAAACGATATGAAGACAGACGTTGCGCGTATTAGTCGTAATATGAGAACAAAGGTGCGGGATGGTCTGCAGAAACATCATATCTATTTTTTTACAAAGCTATGGCATTATATACATGGTAAAGGATTTAGAGGATAGAAAAGAGGAAAGATGGGAGGATCGTTTGTGGTACAAAACAGCAGAACAACAAATGCTGTGAGAAATGCAGCAGCAGGCATACTCAATCGGTTCGTAGGGGTATTTATGCCCTTTATATTGCGTACTGTTCTGATCAAGGTGCTTGGTGAGCAATATTTAGGGTTGAATAATCTTTTTACTTCTGTATTACAGGTATTAAGTCTGGCGGATCTGGGGTTTCATTCCGCTATTGTGTATAGTATGTATCGCCCGATCATAGAAGATGATCGTGAGAAGATATGCGCACTGTTAAATTTATACCGAAAACTTTATGCCGTTATCGGGATCATAGTGTTGGTGGCTGGTTTAGCATTTATACCGTTTCTGGACCATATCATAAAAGGCGGATATCCGGCTGATCTGAACATAACAATTTTATATTTAATGTACTTAAGTAATACCGTACTTAGTTATGTTTTTTTTTCATACAGGAGAGCGCTTTTTTCCGCACATCAGCGTTCTGATATTGGAAATAACATAAATTCAGTTGTGCAAATAGTGATGGATATCCTAAAGCTCATTATTTTGTTTGAAACCAGAAATTATTATTTGTATATTCTGATCTTACCGATTACAACGCTGCTCAGCAACATTTTGATATTTGCTTCTTCCTGTAAAAAATATCCGCAATATAAGTGTAAGGGCAGAATAGACCAGACTGCCAAAAAGGAGATTGTGAAAAAGGTTTCTGCTTTGGCCATCCAAAGATTTGGCAACACAATTTCCACATCTCTGGATAGTATCATTGTCTCCAGTTTTCTGGGCTTGTCTTTTGTGGCAATTTATGGAAATTATTTTTACATCGTTTCCTCTTTATTATCCTTTATCAATGTCTGTATCAGCGGGACGACTGCCGGAGTGGGAAACAGTATTGTTGTAGACTCGGTGGATAAAAATTTTAAGGTCTTCAAGAAGATCAATATGATCAACCAATGGATCATCTCATGGTGCGTCCCCTGTCTTGTATGTTTGTATCAGCATTTTATGAACATATGGGTTGGCAGGGACCTGATGATGGGTACAGGTTTTGCAATCTGCATGACGGGATATTTTTATGTTGCCGAAACGAGAAAAGTAGTTCAGGTATTTAAAGATGCAGCAGGTATGTGGTGGGCTGATAAATGGAAACCGTTGGCAGGATGTTTGACGAATCTGATTTTTAATATTGTATCGGTTCAATACATTGGTATGTATGGAGTCATTTCATCAACGATCATCAGTTACCTGCTGATAGAGTTGCCGTGGGAAACGGGGGTATTGTTCCGCAATTACTTCAAAGGGTATCTGCGCGAGTATATCAAAGACAATTTATGTTATTTGGGAGTGACCTGTGCAGCTTCTTTGGCTGTGTGGCTTATTTGCAGTTATCTGCCTGGTACAGGAGTGCTTTTCTTTTGCATAAAGGGAGTAGTTAGTTTTGCGGTCTCTAATCTTTTCTTTGTTGTTGTGTTTTTCAAGAGAGATGAATTTGCAGAGCTATATAAAGTAGTTTTGAATTATTTCCCTTTAGATAAATTCAAAAAAAGCAAGAAGATATAACAAAAACAGATCGAAAAATCCGGGCGGAACAGGAAATACACTTCGGGGGTGATCTTTCATGGGGGAAAACAGGAGCATGAATAAGAATATAAAAGGGATAAAAGTAAAATATATACTTATAGTGATCAGTTTGGTGATCAGTATTTTGGCAATTTATTGTATGAATCTGGATCATTACTGGTCCGGAGACGAGGTCATTACATATAGTATGGCAAATAGTGATTATGACGGGTGGATGCTTTCCGGAGGCAGGGTCAGTGATTATGTTAAAAATGAGATCCTTGGGGAAACATTCTCTAAGACTTTAGATAATTTTGTGGATTTTGTTAAGGATCTGATGATTCATGGCAATAAGGCGGCTTATTTTTCTTATCCGCGTCCTGCAGAAACAGGCTGGTATCATTTGCCGGAAGTACAGGATTGGTTTCAGGTACAGGAGAAGGAAAGGTTTCATTATGGATCTGTGTATGTCAATGCGATGGGTGACGATGCCAATTCGTTTTTGTATTATTCGCTGGTACATACCGTTGGTTCTTTCTTTACGCATATCAGCGGTACTGCATGGGCGGCATTTATTGTTAATCTGATCGCTCTGCTGGTTACCGTCTTATTACTGTGGAAGATTTCATGTAAAATGGGGATCTCACAGGAGCGGGGGCTGGCAGCTGTAATATGTTACGGAACTTCCGGAGCATGTCTGCTCCAGGTGACTACTTTGCGTGCTTATATGGCTGCCTCTGTATTCCAACTGGCGATGTTTCTATTGCACCTTGATTTATTAGAAGCGGTAGAGACGGAAGATAGAACTAAGATAAAGAAAATCATGCTGTGGGCAATCCCGGTTTATGTATTCGGCTATGTCACGCATTATACGATGTTGTTTTGGGCGGCTGTCCTTGGGCTCAATACGGTCATCTGTCTGTTAAAAAAGGAAAACGCCCAAAAGTGGCAATGGATAAAACGCTATATTATGACCGGGGGGATTGCGATCCTCTTAGGTTTGCTGATAGATCCTGTGTCTGTCATGGGTCTGCTGATGAAATTTTATAACACGCAATCCAACAGAGAAAAGAGCATGTTAGGTTCTCTTTATGAACAGTTAATAAAATATGTGGCGTATGACTGGAAGTTACTGGCGATATTATGTATTTTGAGCTGCGCAGCAGTCATTTGTTTTCTCAGGAAGAAAAACAAGACAGAATGTGATCGGAAGATAGGGTTTCTGGGAAGCATCATTCTGGAAGAGGGGCTGATCCTGCTGATTGTCACGAAACAGGCATATTTTAAAGCTTTGTATCCGTTGATTTTTTTGTGTATGCTGTATCTCTTGAGCGAGTTGGGAAATGCGGCAATAGGGGCAAAACGAAAGAATCAGGTCTGTCTGACGATGGCTGTACTGATAGCGCTATATAGTTTCTATGGCATCAGCGCTTCTGTCAAAGACAAGCATAGGGAAGGAGAAGAATTGTGGGAAGTGGAAAGTGTTTTAAATCAATATAAAACAGACGATCTGATTTACATACGGGGCAGGGGAAGCAATTATGATTTTATGAAGATGCTTTTAAATTATGAAAATATTCTGGTGGTCACAACGGCAGAATCAACCTGGGAAGGGTATGAAAATTCCGAAGAATTGGAAAGCGCAGAGGAGTTGACGCTGGTGATTTGTGATCAGGGGGGGGTATGGGACAGATGAAGAAGTGCTTACATGGCTTAGGGAAAACCAATATATACTGCAGGAGAAGCTGATGGAGACAGGGGCATACCGAATTTATTATGTCTGTAGGAGTTAAGGCGAAGAAAAAGCAAGAGGAGGGAATGATTCCTTGTTTAGTGCAATTTTTTTGATTATATTTTTGGTTATCATTTTAACCGGAATCCAAAAATGTCCCCCGTCAATCCAGGGATTCTTGGATTATGAATTTTCTACAGGTATTCGTGGGATTATGGCGATAGCGATTATTTTACATCATATGGCACAGATTTTTGGCGAACCTTTCTCCAATAAGGCAATCCTTTTTTTCTTTATTTCTTTGGTGGGGCCGTTTTATATGCTGTCCGGATACGGATTGGCTCAGAATCTGATGACGAAAAAGAATTATCTGCATGGTTTTATTAAAAAAAGAATAGGGAAACTGGCTTTTCCTTTTCTTGCAGCGTTTGTCTCGGAAGCAATTTGGGCAGTTAGCAGCACGGGGGGGGTATCATAGGGGGATCTTGACGGCAGTTTTTATTCGCACGGGCTGGTTTGTAAAATCAATGGTCATCATCTATTTGATCTGGTTTCTGATTTTTAAAGTGATCAAAGATTATAAACGTGCATGTTCAGGCATGTTTCTCTTTTTGATCGTTTATGTTTTAGTATGTATATTCTGCGGTGTTTCTGCTGTATGGTATGGCGACATTTTTGCATTTGAACTGGGGCTGTGCGTAGGGTTTAAAAAAGAATATATATATGATAAGCTACAAAAACATCTGAATCTCTACATGGGTTTATTATCCTTTACCGTTGTCTGCTGCTGGATTTATACACAGGTGCTTTTAGAGTATGTCCATATTCCCGGAATGGGAACTTTCGCATGGATGCTCGGTTCTGTTGCGTATTCTTTTTTATGGGTGTGTGTTTCAATATCACATCGATTTAAAAAGAAAAATCATTTATTAGTTCGATTAGGAGATATTTCCTATGAATTATACATGATGGGAGAAACATGTGGTGTGGCCTTTCAGGCAGTAACCTTAATGAATTTACCGATCATGGCAAAACAGATTTTAGTGTTTGGTTTAATCCTGTTATTTGCTATGGCGATTCACATGTTTTCCCCCGAAATGATGATCAGGCGTAAAAAGATGTCTTCCTGAGAGGATGGCATCTTAATACAGAACCAGTGAGGGGAAATGCAGGAGAGGATACCGGGATTGGAGCCCCCGGCAGAAAGTTACCGCTCCTTCACAAACCCTGATATGGTCTGAAAGAATACGTCTATATCAATGGGCTTGGAGAGATGACCGTTCATACCGCTTTCCACCGATTTTTTCATGTCCTCATCGAAAGCGTTTGCTGTCATCGCGATGATAGGGATCGCGGCTGCTCTCGGGTGATCGGAACGCCGGATGACACGGGTCGCTTCCAGACCGTCCATAACGGGCATCTGGATATCCATCAGGATCAGATCGTAGAGGTCGGGCGGGCTTGTAAGGAAGATATCCACTGCTTCCTGACCGTTGTGGGCAAGATCCACAACAGCGCCTGCCGTCTCCAGAATGGTCTGCGCGATCTCGATATTAAGGTCGTTATCCTCTACGAGCAGGATATGCAATCCCTTGGCGGAGGAGATTGTGTGGGTACCGGGTTTGGTCTGCCGGATGCTCTGTCCCTGCTGCATATCAATGGGCAGAGTGATGGTAAAGTAGAAATCGCTGCCTTTGCCCGGTTCGCTGTTCAGACTAAGGCTGCCGCCCATCAGCTGTACCAGCCGGCTGCTGATGGCGAGACCGAGCCCGGTTCCGCCGTACTTTCTGGTGGTACTTCCCTCCGCCTGCTCAAAGGATTGGAAGATACGCGACTGGTTTTGGGGACTCACGCCGATACCCGTGTCGCGGACGGAGAAGAAGATCTGCCCGTCGGGTTCCTGATGGATGATCAGCTTGACGCTGCCGCGTTCGGGTGTAAATTTGATCGCATTTCCGAGCAGGTTGATCAGTACCTGATTTAAGTGCAGGGAATCGCCGGTCACATAGGGACAGGACAGGGAGATATCGGTATGGAAAGTGATATCTTTTGTCTGTGCCTGGGCTCCGATCAGGGTGGTAATATTCTCTATCATGTCGTTTAAGTCGAAAACGGCGCTCTCCAGTGTCAGTTTACCGCTCTCGATTCTGGACATATCCAGTATATCGTTGATCAGTCCCAGCAGGTAATGCGAGGACTGGCTGATCTTGCTGAGATCTTCGGCGACTTTTTCCGCATTGTCGATATGGGTCTGGGCAATATAGGTCATACCAATGATGGCATTCATGGGAGTGCGGATCTCATGGCTCATGCGGGAGAGGAAGTCGCTTTTGGCGCGGTTGGCGGAGTCGTACCGCTGTCTGTTGATGTTGGCTTCGATGATCTTGACTACCTCAAGGATCTCTTTAGCCTGATCCTCCGTCCAGTTCTGTGTGCCCGTATTCCTCAGGAACAGAATCGCGCCGGTATAGTTATTGTTGTCATAAAGCGGGAAGACATAACCGTCCCTTCCTTTCTCAATGCGCAGAAAATAACGCATGTCGCCGGTAAGCTGTGACGTGGAAAGATAAGGCGGTTTCTCATCCCAAAGCGCCTGATTCAGGGCGGCAAAATCCTGCGCCGTAAAGTGGATCAGTTCATGGTCGGGCGATACGTCAAGGCGCCTGTGCCATTGATGTGTGGGTTTTACAGTGGAAAAGTCTCTGTTTGCCGTAATGAGCACTATGTCTTCGGCTTCAAAATATCTTCCCAGCTTCGGGATCAGGATCGTCAGGATATTTTCTATCTTATTGCTCTTGTCAAAAAAGCTGAATGTGATCGGTATGATGTTCTGCGTATCGGCATTGTCGTGTTCAATGGGCGTGATCTGTTTGGGGGCAACCCGGCTGTCCGCAGGCAGCTCATGATAAAACCGGCACTGCAGGTTATGCGTGGAAGCATAAGAAAGCGCGCAGCGGACGTTGGATTTCAGTTTGTCATAATCCGTGTTCCCGCAGTATGCACCGCCGCAGACCAATTCCAGTTTCAGATCGCCGTCGGTGTAGAGGTGTTTTACCGTCTCACAGAATTCCTCTGCGGCAGCTTTTGCACTGTCGGCGGAAAAATCTTCCAGCCACAACATAAATTCATCGCCGCCGGAACGGATCAGCACGCTTTGGACGACATCGTTTCTCTGCTTCCAGTCGAGGAACATATGCCCCAGCTCTTCCAGAATGATGTCTCCCACCGCCATACCGTATTCTTCGTTGATCTGAAGAAAATTACGCACATCCACAAGCAGCAGGCAGCCGCCGTGCCCGCTGCGGATCTGGCTGCGCACAATGTCTTCCCCGGAGGAGAGCAGATACAATCCTGTGAGAGAGTCCAGATACATAGATTCCCTTTTTGCCAGTTCCTGTACCTTCAGGTCATGGATGTTGTGCATGGAACCAATGAAGGTTTTGCGTTTTGCTCCGGTGTCCGGCAGGATGCGTCCCGTCAGCTCGAACCACTGATATTCGTGGTTTTCCGTCATCCAGTTGGTACGGAAGGAGACGGAAAGCTCGGTCCGGATATTCTGGATCCGCGCAAGGACCACCCGCTTGTCTAAGGGGTGAATATAATCATCTTTCTCCAGTTTCTGCATTAGATTGTCTATGCGTGTTTCCGTGTTGCTGTTATCCAGGTTGTAGAAGATCGCCAGGTCTTTTTCAGGGTCATACGTCACCAGAATATCCGAGCTGTTCTGAAGAGCCAGACGATAGCGCTCTCGTTCTTCCTGCAGATCCCATTCTATTTTTTTCTGACGATTGGTCAGATTAAAAATAGTATCGTAGAGTTCATCGATCTCCGTAATGGTGCCTTTGCCGAATGTTTTCAGCTCGTTTTCCGGGCTGGTCCGTATACACTCGGAGAGACGGCGAATGGGGTTGGTAATATAGTTTACCAGCAGATAGGACAAAAAGACAGCCACTGCCAGAGCAAGAAGGGTAGCGGCAACAAAGGTGCCGGACAGCCTGGAGCTGCTGCCAAACAGGGCGTCGTGTGTTTCCATTCCTGTAAGATACCAGCCCCGTTCATAGAAGGGGGTGTTGGTATTGTAGAGCGTCAGCGGTTTTGCCGTCAGATAGACGGGTTCCTGTCGGAAGGGATCGCCGAGTCTGTATAAGTTCGGGATCGTCGTCTCGGACAATTCGATCTCGTTTTCGCCTTCAACGGAGTCATTGGAATATATGCCGGTGGCGCAGATGACCCGGTAGGTATGTTCCGTTTCTTTCTGCAGCAAAAGATAGCCGCCCTCATGGTTGGAGTTTACTTCCCTGTAGGGAAGGCATTCGGTCAGGCGGGATAAAGAGATTTCAATCCCCATGACGCCATAGACTGTCCCGTCCTCCGCTGCCAGGGGAATGGAGTAGGTGATCATCCGGTAAGGATCGGTATCTTCTCTTCCCTCCAGGCAGAAAGGCGTGCTCCAATAACAACAGTTGTCCGTTGCGACAGAAGGATTTTCAACAGCCGCCATATAGGGCTGGTAGAAAAAATCGTCCGCTTCGGATTCCCCGTAAGGTTTTAAAGAAAGATTGGTTTTCCAGTAAATGTCGAAGGGTACCCGGTAGTCTTTGGTAATCTGGGAAGGTCCGATCGTCAGAAGCAGATCGGAATAATCCGCGGGATTGGTATCCGGGTCACTGTCACGGAGATAGAGCGCGTTCAGGGCAGCGCCGTCTGCCGTATCCGGCTGTCCCAGAATGATGAAGGCGCCGGTGGTGGAATTTTTGCGCAGCATATATCCCCATGTTGGGAACAGGCGGGTGAGATAGGTTTCCTGGGCGGCGGGGTCATTCAGAAAATCCTTTAAGGACATTTCGTTCTGCGCAAGGTATTCGGTCAGCATCTGTTCCGCAATGTCATATTCTTCGTCCAGGGCGGTCCATCGCTGCGTCATGTCGTTTTCCAGGATGATGCTTCGGGTTTCCGTGACCTGTCTGAGCCGGTCCAGCGTATAGTTGCGGATGGTGGAAAAAGTGCCGCTTAAGTATACTGTCCCAAAAGACAGCGCTGCCTGCATGATGATCAGGCAGAGCAGGGGAACTAAAAAGAGCCAGAAGATACGTTTCGGTTTAGCGGTATGGGTAGGCTTTGGGCTCAAGGTGCAGGATCTCCTTCTGATTCGTCTTTTCTTTTTATGTCGTGCGGCATCTTTGTGGCTGCATACCGATCTTTATTGTGCGGCAGCCTCGTTTAACGCTGTTACAAAGGAAGTGTACCACTCATGAAATGCCTGGTCGTCTGTCAGGTCGGCGCAGGCCTCGTCCAGGGAACTGCCCTGTGCCATCCGCTCAAGAACGGTCTCGCGGTCGGCAGCGGCTTTGTCCGCCAGATGGTATTCCAACACGTTGCGGGCATCCGCGCCGTGGTCAAACGCTTTATTAGTGTATAAGGAAGCGGATTTGGCGGTTTCAAAACAGGAAACAAGGGTTTCATAAGTTTTGCCGGGCACCTGCAGATCATTGTCCTCAATCGTTTTGTCCAGCATTTCGGCGGAGAGGGCAGACTTTTTGACCGGCATATAGCCGGAGGTACAGCCGAAGAGCAGGTTGTTTTCCTCACTGGTGAACCACTTTAAGAACGTGACGGCGGCGTACTCTCGTTCCGGCGTACTCTTGGTTACCACCATCCCGGCGCCCTGCTGTACCGCATAGGGTGTGCCGTCCCGGAACATGGGAGCAGGCAGGATGATATAGTCGATGTGTTTGGTGCCCTCCGCTGTCTCGATCTCATCGGGGAAATAGTTGGCGGAGGAAGTGGAGCCTGTATAGGCGATGATCTCCCCGATCTTGACATCATCGGAACGGAATCTGCCGTAAGAAGAAAAATATCCTTTTACATACGGCACATAATAGGTATCCCAGATTTTGCGCATGACGGCTTCGTCCGCCTGGATCGTCACTTCTCCGTCTTTTACCTGAAATAATTCCGTGCCAAGCTGCATGGAGCCTATCAGAAACAGGTTCGCCAGAGCATCCCTGCCGTAAAAAGCCTTGCCGTCTCCCGGAGTATCGGGGGTCAGGGAATCCGTCCATTCATAATATGCCCTGGCTGTGTCAGCAACGCCTTCCAGGGTGGAGAGATCCTCCAGGGAAGCGCCTGTCGCCGCAGCGAAAGGTTCCCAGTCGGTTTTGCTCATCATGAAGATCTCACTGGATTTGGCGGTGGGAAAAATGCGCAGTTCCCCGTCTGTGCCGATACGACCTTCCTCTACGAAAGAATCCACATAGGTATCCAGTTCTTCCTGTGTCATATATTCATCCAGATCCACCAGCATATCCAGTTTGTCAATGGAATAAGCGGTGTCCGCATAGGACGAAAAGATATCGGGCGGCTCGCTGCTGCCGACTTCTTTATTGAATGCCGCGAGCACGCTGGTTTCCAGATCGCTCACATTGCCCTGGCTGTTGGCGGTCACATAAATGCCCAGTTCCTTGCCCTTTGTGCGGTTGAATTCTTCCACAAGCCGGTCGAAAGCAGCCTGTTGGGAGCCGTTATAATAGTGCCATATCGTGATCTGCGTAGGGTTTTCGGGGTCAAGTTTCACATCCGCTGTATCTTTCCTGCCGCATCCGCCAAGAAATAGGAGAGCGGCTGAGACGCAGCTCAAGGTGATCAATTTTGTATAAAGGCATTTTATCATCTGTTTTTGCTCCTTTCGCGTAAGGAAATGTTCCCGGAAAGAACATCCGAGTATATCCATTATACCAATATGGGTTCTTTTTGACAAGGGATGCCCACGAGGTTTCGTCTAAATAAAACTGCCTGTTGACAGCCGTATTCGTCTGTGGCAGAATACAAGAACAAAAGCCTGCTCTATGGTAAAGCCCGGCAGGTTCAACAGATCGCGAAGGGAGGGATACCATGTTGTGTCATATGGAGATCGATCTAAGCATTGATCTCTGCGCAGGGTCTGATCGGCGGGCAATCCTTGTGCAGAGGGAAAAATAAAATTTTAATTGCCCACATCGGATCCTGTACTTATGGAAATTGTCAATAATACGTCTATAAGGAGAGATTCGATGGATAACAAATTTAAAAAATATATCGTATTTTGGTTCAGTCAGGCAGTTTCACAGCTCGGAAGCCAGATGACAAGCTTTGCGCTCATTCTGTGGGCATATTCTCAGACCAACGCTGCCATGACGGTTTCACTGATGTCGTTTTTTAACTATGTGCCCTATATTCTGGCGAGCATCGTGGCGGGGGCGTTTGTGGACAGCCACAGCAAAAAGAAGATCATGCTGGTATCGGATACGATCGCCGCAGGCTGTTCTCTGGCGGTGCTTATCCTGAGCGGGTCCGGGGTACTGCGTATGTATCATATTTATATGATCAATTTCGTTATCGGGCTCATGAACGCGTTTCAGGGTCCGGCATCGGCGGTTGCCGTCGGCAGGATGGTTCCGCAGGAAAAGCTGGCGCAGGTCAGCGGGATGAATTCCTTTTCCGATAATCTGATTCTGGTGCTGGCGCCGGTGCTGTCCGCATCCCTGTTTGCCTTTGGGGGCTTAAAGATCGTATTGTGTATTGATCTTTTCAGCTTTGCTTTTGCCTTTTTCGTGCTGCTGTTCTGGATCCGTATTCCCGAAAGCGGGCTCGTGAAAGGGGATGAAAAGGGAGTATTCCGGGGATGCCGGGAGGGCTTCCGGTATCTGGGGGACAACCGGGCAGTCCTGACCATCATTGTCACCATGGCGCTGCTGAACTTTTTTTCCAGGCTGACCTACGAAAATATACTGTCGCCGATGATTCTTGCCAGAAGCGGAAACGATTCCTTTGTGCTTGGCGTCGTGAATGCGGTCATGGGGATCGGCGGTATCCTGGGCGGGATTCTTGTCGCTGCGGGCAAGTTTGGCAAAAACAGTGTCAGGATGATCTATTTCTCGGCGATGCTGTCCTTTCTGCTGGGAGATCTCACGATGGGGCTTGGGCGGGGGCTGATCCTGTGGTCCTTCGCGGGGCTGATGGCGAGTCTGCCGATCCCGTTTATCAATGCCGGGCAGAATGTGATTTTGTATCACAAGGTGCCGGCAGAAATACAGGGGCGCATATTTGCGGTCAGGAATGCCATCCAGTTTTGCACCATACCGGTGGGGATATTGCTGGGAGGATTTCTGGCAGACTATGTGTTTGAACCGTTTATGGGAGGAGAGAACGCTCTGGCTTCCGTGCTCCATATATTGGTCGGAAACGGAAGCGGGAGCGGAATGGCCGTCATGTTCCTGTGTACCGGGGTGCTGGGCAGCCTGTCCAGCTATGTGTTTTACAGAAGCAGGAGCGTGCAGACATTGAACGAATGATACGCATATAACCGGAACGGATATCCATGCCGGAAGTCTGAAATTTACAGGCTTCCGGCATTTTCGCGCAAAAGGGGCTGCGGGAGAGAGTACGGAACTTTTGTTTTGACGGTTGACAAAACAGAGATATTACTATATACTTTGTATTACAAAGTATATGAGGTATGCAGATGTCTTATGATTATGCAAATAATTATGAAAAGCAAATGAAAAAAGGGGTGCTTGAGATGCTGGTTTTGAAGCTTCTCTGCTCCGGGCCGAAATACGGCTATCAGATCATCCGGGAGATGAAGGAGAAAAGCGGGGAGATCTTTCTGCTCCGGGACGGAACGCTGTACCCCATTCTGTACAGGCTGGAGGATGACGGGCTGGTCGCCAGCGAGTGGAGCGGGGGAGAGGGGAAACAGGTGCCCCGCAAATATTACAGGATCACGGAGAAAGGGGCTGCAGCTCTGGAAGACATCCGGGCGGTCTGGCAGCGGATATCCGGCGGAGTAGATCAGATATTGGAGGGATGACCATGACGGCAGAAAAGTATGTAAAACAGATCATGAGGAAAGTCCGGTGTGATAAAAAACGCAGACAGGATATCGGAAAGGAGCTTCTGGCGGAGATTCAGGAGAGGATATCCGGCGGCGAAGCGCTGGAGGAGATCATGAGCGATATGGGCAGCGTCCGGGAGATCGCCGACAGCTTTAACGACAGCCTTTCCGAAACGGACAAAAAGAAATACCGGAGAAAAAAGACGCTGCTTATCATATCCGGTATCGTCCTTGCTTTATTGATCCTGATTTTGGGAGCGATGTGGATGCTGCCCGTGGTGCGCGATCTGGAATCCAGTACCGTCTTTTCCAAAGAGGAAGTGGAGAGTACGCTGAAGGAAGTGATCGGGCTGCTGGACCAGGGAGATTACGCTGCCCTGGAGGTCATGTCGGATCCCCGGATGGCTCCCGCGTTTCAGGAGGATCGTATGAATGAGGCAAAGGCGATGGTGTGTGCGGATTTTGGGGAAAGAACCGGATTCGGCACGATCTACGCGAGCGAGGTGATTCAGCAGAACAGGCACTTTGCGGTATGCCAGGTGAATGTCAGCTATGAAAATACCAGCATTACCTATACGGTGACGTTTGACGAGGATATGAAACTTGCCGGGCTGTATATGAAGTGACAAAAGATCATGACCGGGCGCCGCGGATCCAAGATCCGCGGCGCCCGGCTGTTTTCTTCAGTAGTGGTATTCCCTTTTGAGATAGCAGAAATTCTGTAATCTGCTTTCCCGGTCGTAGAGAGTCGTCCGGCATGTGCCGGGGGCAGACTCTGGCTGACAGGATGCCTCTTCCAGGATCGTTTCAAAGAGTTTGTTGGAATCTTTGTTTTTCGCCCCGGAGTGTGCGGGATGCCGTTCATCCCGTCTGATCCTGCGTACCGTGGGGACTGCCATCACCGAATGCACCATTAAAATACCTGTAATTCCTTTTCCTGCGATGATCCCTCCCTGGATGTGTATTTTGACAGTGTTCGTTTCCTTGTATAATATATATCGGCTGTTGAGGCGGAGTTCCGTACTAAATAATTGACTTTTTTACAGATTTTGGTAAACTGGTTTTATAAGTGCCCTTAAGGGGGGACGGGGGCGCTTAAATCTAACAACAGGGAAGGGAGTTACAAAATGGAAGCTCTGATTTTAGTTATTATTGCAGCTTTCGCAGCCTTAGCTTTCGCAGCTTTCAACTTTTTCCATGTAAAGAAGATGGAAGAGGGGACAGACATCATGTCCGAGATCGCATCGGCGATCAGGATCGGTGCGAATGCGTTCATTACCTATGAGTATAAGATCATTGCGATCGTGGTGGGGATCATTGCGGTTCTTTTGATCTTTATGTCATGGCAGTCGGCAGTCTGTTTTGTCATCGGTGTGCTGATGTCTGCGGCGGCCGGATGGGTTGGCATGAAGATTGCGACTTATTCAAATGTACGCGTGTCCAATCAGGCGCGTGTGACCAGGAATATTGGGGAGACCCTGAAGGTGGCTTTCCGCGGGGGCTCCGTGATGGGGCTCTGTGTGGGAGGATTTGCCCTGCTGGGTCTGTTTATCGTGTATGCGGTCTTTGGGATCGGGCTGGATCTGATGTCCTATGAAGCCATCACCAATGGCGCCATCTTCACCCAGTGTCTCTCCTGTTATGCGCTGGGCTGTTCCATCGTAGCGATGTTCAATCGTGTGGGCGGCGGCATCTACACCAAGGCGGCGGATATGGGCGCCGACCTGGTGGGTAAGACGGAGGCGCACATCCCCGAGGACGATCCCCGGAATCCCGCGACCATCGCCGACAATGTGGGTGATAATGTGGGGGATGTGGCAGGTCTGGGTTCCGATCTTCTGGAGTCGTATGTGGGTGCGATCTCTTCCGGTATCATCCTTGCCTCCCATCTGTTTTTGGTCTCTCTTGCAAACAGTGGAAACTTCAGCGAGCAGCTGCTTCAGAAAATGTTCTATTATCCGTTGGTGTTTGCCGCATGTGGTCTGATCGCATGTGTGTTTGGCATCGCATCGGTGCTGTTCAAAAAGGGCTCCGATAATCCTCACAAGGATCTGAATTTTGCAACGACGGTTTCCGCTGCCCTGACCATCCTCGGGGGGCTGGGTGCAACGTATCTGTTGTTTCATGACGCCACGCTGACGGACGCTATCGCGGAAGCAGGGTTTCGTCTGGGGTATCTATCCCCGTGGGTTGCCGCTTCGATCGGTGTGGTGAGCGGCGTTATCATCGGCATGATCGCAGAGTATTATACCAGTTATGATTACAAGCCCACCAGGCTGATTGCCGAGGCTTCCAGGGAGGGTGCTGCCTTGACGATCACCCAGGGGCTTGCCGTGGGCATGAAGTCCTGTATGGCGCCCCTGATCCTGTTGGGTGTTGCCACCTACGCTTCCTATGCGGTTGCCGGAATGTTTGGCATTTCCATGGCTGCGATCGGCATGCTGTCTTTCGTCAGCACGACGGTGTCCGTTGATACCTATGGACCTATCTCCGACAATGCGGGAGGGATTGCAGAGATGGCAGAGCTGGATCCTGAAGTTCGGGGGATCACGGATAAACTGGACTCCGTGGGAAACACCACTGCTGCGATCGGCAAGGGTTTTGCGATCGGTTCTGCGTCTTTGGCCGCATTGTCCCTGATGGTTTCCTATCTGTATTCTTTTAACGATCCGACGACTCCGTTGGAGCTTAACTTTACCGATCCGTTGATCCTGTCCGGCGCAATGGTGGGAGCAGCGCTGCCCTACCTGTTTTCCGGCATGCTGATCGAGGCGGTGGCGAAGGCCGCCCGCAGGATGGTTGAGGAAGTGAGAAGGCAGTTCCGGGAGATCCCCGGTATCCTGGAGGGAAAGGCAAAGCCTGATTATAAGACCTGTATCGAAATTTCCTCTCAGGGAGCGCTGAAGGAGATGCGTCTTCCCGCGGTTCTCTCCATTATCTTCCCGCTGATCGCAGGATTTCTCTTCGGACCTTTGTTTGTGGGAGGTGTGCTCATCGGGGCTACGCTGTCCGCGATCATGCTGGCGATCTTTACCGGCAATGCTGGCGGGGCATGGGACAATGGCAAGAAGTATATTGAATCCGGCGCTATTGAGGGGCAGAAAAAAGGATCCCCTGCACATGACGCCGCGGTTGTGGGCGACACGGTAGGGGATCCTCTGAAGGATACGGTAGGGCCTTCCCTGGATATTCTGATCAAAATCATGTCCACAGTCTCTCTGGTTGCCGTTGCGATGTTCAACCGGTACAATTTGTTAGACCTGATCCTGGGGTTGTTCCGGTAAAAGAGGCTTTATGCTGCCGGCGCGTCGTCTGAAAAATTCCGTTATCATACAGATGCCGTCCGGAACATACAGCAGCATAAAGATATAGTAGGGCAGTACATATCGGCACTGCGCCTCCCAGATTATGCTGAATAAAAATCCGCCGACAATGGCGATAAGGGGAATGTAGCCTGCTGCATTCTCCTTTCTTTTTGCCCAGAATACGGGGATGAAGCAGAGAAATCCCAGATAGACGATGCTCTGATAGCGGTCCGCAAAGCGCATGAGAGGATCATGCCACTCTCCGAAATATATTTTATGGATCCATTCCGGCACAGGAAGTTCTTCATCAAAGGAGTAAGTGGAAATCAATGTCTCGAAGGAGGGCTCGATCCACTGCATCATAAGTTTTGTCTTAAAAAACCATACCGCATAAGAGGAATCCTTCTCAAAGCGCGACAGGTTTTTTCTCAGGTTCTCCCGGGCAATCTTTGATGCGGCGTCATTGTCATAGTCAACGGAGCTTAAGGTTTCGGTCTGATAGTTATTGTAAGTGCCCGGGCCGCCGTCATTGTTCTGCATGCCCATGGCAAGCGTCAGTACCATGGGCGCCCCTGATGTGATCGCATAGCCGGAGCGCATCTCATAGGAAAGGTCCAACAGTTTGGTGCTTCCCACGGAAGTACAGACGATCAACAGCCCGGCGATGAGAGGCGCGGGTTTCCTTTTCCGGAGGGATACGAGGAGCAGCCCGATGACCAGGGCGATCAGTACGATCCAGGTGTGGAGCCGCATTAGCAGAGAGAGCGCCGCCATGATGCCGCCGAGCACTGCATAGCGTATCTGCCCGGTCCTGGAAAAGCGGAGCAGCGCCCAGAATAAGACCGTGCAAAAACAGATAGAAGGAAGATCGCCGTAAGTGTAGGGGGTCAGAATCAGATAGGGCGCACAGAAGAGCACCAGCGGGCAGTACAGTATTTTACATATGCTGTGGAAGGAAGTCTCCTCCACAAAAAGATATCCGAAGATCATCGTGACCACGCCCATGATGATGTGCATATGGGCGGCGGTGGCATAACAGAAGTCGCCGAACAGCGAGAACAATATTTCATAGAGGAAGGTCAGCCCCTTCTGGTATGGAAACTTGCCCAGATACCCGGTGGTCTTAAACATGATAAAGTTTCCCTGGCGGTTGTAATAGGCGGCGGCAGTGGCGTTGAGCTGGTCGCCGCTGGGGTAATAGGGCAGGTCCCTTACCCAGATGAGACAGAGGATGGTGTAGATCAGACAGCATACACCCAGAAAGAGATAGCCGGCAGGACGCTGCCGGTCCCCCAGTTTTTCCATCAGCCGGTACAAAAGGAACGAAACGATGCAGACGCCCGCAAAGAGCAGAAGGTTCAACAGCCCGTTGTCCCTGATGAGACGGACGGGTACATTATAATCCGTGGAAGAATAATAGGAATAGTACAGGCTGTAATAGACGAGAAACAGACCGATCAACAGTGCAGACAGAAAAAGAACACTCATACAAAAGCCATACAGAGTTTCGGAAATCTTATGAGGTACGGCGGTTTTGTTGTGTTTTGGCATACAGACACCTCTATTTTAAAAACTTACATCATGGTTACCAGATTGTAATCGCTGATATATACAGCAAATCGTTCATTTTCAAAGCCCAGGGACACAATGTCCGGATCTTCAAACTGCGCCTCAAAAGATGCCTTGTCTTCTACACGGACCACATAGGCGGTGGGCATCTTCTCCGGAAGGCTGGGTACATACCATTTCGTGCTGGTTGTCCACCAGTACATACGAAGATCTTCCATATGATAACAATGCCCCATGGTGATGCGCCCGTCCGTCATGACACAGATGCGCGATGCGTCCCAAAATTCACTATAGCCATGGTCGATCTGTCGGGAATCCATGTAAGAGATCACTTCCTCGTATTCCTGCAGATTGTCTTTGGTGGTGATGCAGTCCCGGTATGTATAAAATATATTACAGACAGCAAATATACATACACAGCAGACGATCAGCCGCGCGAAAGCAGGAGCATTTTTTTCAAACAAAGTGATCAGAACAGCGAAAGTGGTTATAATGACAAACCATACGACAAAAAAATAGTTGTGGGCAGTCTCGGCGTTGGTGACGACCTCGACCACAACAGTGAGCAGAAAGGAGGTCCCCAGCGCCTGGATCAGCATCTTCTGGGAAAAATCTGCGGTGACCTGTCCCGGAACGTCTTTGCTGCGAAAGATCAGCACCAGCCCGTATACCGTGAGTGCGAGTACCGCCAGGATGCCCAGCTGCATCAGTGCGGAGAAAGAAGTCAGAGTGCAGTTTCCCGCAATGCCCAGACATTCCAGCACGGCAGCCGGAACCTGCCGGGTGAGCCTGTCCGTCATCCCTTCGGCGTTCTGGATATACATGGGATAATCCACATTGGTGGGATAGAGTTTCGCCAAAATGCCCACCGCCAGAAGAGAGAGGATAAAACCGGTGGAAATCCATCGTTTCCTGTCAGGTTTTTGTGCCATCCTGTGGCTTTCAAAAAACAGCAGGAGGGCTTCCCAGACGGTCAGGGGCAGAATCACCACCTGCAGACAGCGCATACCGCCCAGGGCAAGCCCGCCGCAAAGGAAAAGGAGAAGCAGCCAAATGAGAGCCGGACGAAGGATCCTGCCTCGTCCGCCCACAATTTTATTTTCTCTTAAATATAGATAAAAAGCAACACACAAAAAAAGGCAAATGCTGTGCAGCGCGTAATAATCGGCAAACAGAAACCATAAGAGCATTACAAAAGGAACCATCTGCCCCTCGTTTCTGAGCCCGTTGACGGGAAGGGCACAGAGAGCCAGAAGAGCGGTAAGAATGCCCAGACGGGAGATGTTGCAGCGCCGGAGGGTAAAGGCGATGGCTCCCAGGAGCAGCCCCCCTGTCAGAACACAGGCAAGCCCCATGGAGAAGACCATGCTGCCGCTCATGCCATAAAATAAGGAAGAAAGGGCAGGTACGCCTATCACCAGCCGCTCGGTGCTGGCGATCCAGCTGGAGGGTGTGAGATCTTTTTCCACCCAGATTTCCCGGGCGAGCATGGCATCCACAGCAATGTCGGAGTCAACATGTTGGGTGTATTTTGCCATGTTCAGATAGACAAAAATCCCCAAATAAATGCACAGCAGTATACATACCGTTCCAAACAGAAAAAGATCCGGCAGCCCTGCGGTTGATCTTTGGGGTGAACTGGTCGAAGAGTTTTTGGGCTCCATGAAAAATATCCTTTCCGTTCCGTGGGAAGAACACTAAAATCTGTAAATAAGATGATGCTTTCATGTTACACAATATCAAAAAAAAAATCAACTGCCTGCTCTAAAGAGTTTGTGTCAAGTACTCGTTGGCACTTTTTCCATTTTCTTTATGAGTTCTCGTTTTTATGCAATAAATACTGCCCT
>CANPWA010000016.1 GCA_947581865.1 uncultured Acetatifactor sp.
CTAAGCCATCATTTGAAATGTCAAATACCGCGCAATTACCTGCCAACTATCAATAATCCTAAATTATCCTTTATTCACCTCCATCAAATTCCTTGGATGTTTATGGACTAAAATGTCTTTTTGCTTTGTATTGGATACATGAGTATAAATCTCTGTCGTGCTGATGGAACTGTGACCGAGCATTCTCTGGATATAGCGGATGTCAACATCCTGCTCCAATAAAAGTGTTGCGAAAGAGTGCCTAAACATATGAGGTGTAATGTGCTGAGATATGCCGGCGAGTTCAGTGTAGTGATTGATCATGAAGCGTACGGACTGGTCTGACAGTTTGTGGTGTAATCTGTTAACAAAAAAATATCCGCAGGAAGCTATTTCGTTTTTATAAATTTCCTTATATACACTCAGCGCATTGATTACATCTTGATTACCTAATTGCAAGATCCTCTCTTTTGATCCCTTTCCATAGATCAGGACACTGTTATTTTCGAGATCTATATCTGATGGTTTTAATGAACATAATTCAGATATACGCATTCCAGTGGCAAATAATAGTTCTATGACAGCAATATCCCTGATGCAGCAGCGGAGCTGATATTCAGATACAACCTGTTCTTTATGAGCATACAATGTTGATAATAATGTCTGGATGGAATGAAAAGGAATAGTTTTAGGGAGAAGCTTAGGCTCCCGAAATCGAATGTCTATTTTTGAAAAAGGGTTTTCCCTTAATTGTTCTTTGTATTCCAGAAAATGAAAAAAGGCTTTTAAACTGGCAATTTTGCGTTTTACCGTTTTGGCTTTATACTTTTTGTGGAGATCCGTAATAAAGCTATCCACTATATCTTTGGCTGTATAGTCTGTAATCCTGGAGCAGAAAATCTCATATTGTTTTAAATCAGTGTGGTATGCTTTTAAGGTTTTTCGGTCTAGTCGTTTGCGATATTCGCAGTGTTCAAGATATTCAGTAATGCAGTTCTTTAAGGTATTCATAGATTCCCGCTCCTTTGTTT
Organism: uncultured Acetatifactor sp.; assembly: GCA_947581865.1. Taxonomy (GTDB): domain Bacteria; phylum Bacillota; class Clostridia; order Lachnospirales; family Lachnospiraceae; genus Acetatifactor. Next base: position 1,011 of record CANPWA010000016.1, read on the forward strand.
TCTTTTTATTATGGATTTTTCTGCCTATTTTGTCTAATCTTCCAAAAGTTTTCGAGAAAATCTTTTTATCGAGAAGGTTGAAAAAAGCAATGTCAATGATAAAATATTTTTAGAAATGATGTAAAAAATGTTGAGAGAAAAATCAGAAGCCCTAAAGCTGTTGGAAGTTAGTATGGCATAGAGTTTAACGGTCTTATCATCTATGGTATTGATGTAATAAAATCCGGTATGAAAATGAGTGGCAGGAACCATATTCTGATCTGGAATCCATGAGAATGTAGAGATGTCTTTACTATCAGAAGGGTCAAAATGGGAAAGAGATGTCTTAAACTCTTTTGCAGGTGGACAGTCTACTCCGGTTACTTATGACGGAGGAACAACGCTCATCTCTGTCAGGGCTAGAAGATTTTTTAAAAATGCGATGTAGTATTTGCCGCTGTAACCGTAGTATATAGGTGAGACCAGGAGAGAACGGAAAGGCGGAGTGAGTTGTGGGGATAGAGGATGAAAAAATCATAGAACTGTTTTTCGAGCGTTCGGAGCAGGGCATACGGGAGCTCGATCATAAATACGGCAAGATCTGCCGCAGTCTTTCGTACAACATTGTGAACGGCCGGCAGGATGCGGAGGAATGTGTCAATGACGCTTATTTGGGCGCATGGAACACAATTCCCCCGGCGCGTCCCAACCCGCTGCGCACCTATATCTGTAAGATCGTCCGGAACATTTCATTGAAGCTCTATTACAGAAAGGAAGCGGTCAAACGAAGCAGCCGCTACACGGTTGCCATGGAGGAGATCGAAGCCTGTATAGCAGACCCAAACACAGTGGAAACCGAGATGGAAGCCAGAGAGTTAGCCCGCATCATGGAAAGTTTTTTGGACACGCTGACCCTTGAAAACCGTGTTATCTTTATGCGCCGCTATTGGTTTTCTGACAGCTGTAAGGATATAGCCGGGTTTGTGGGGCTCTCGGAGAAAACCATCTCTGTCCGGCTGACCCGTATCCGACAAAAAATGAAAGAGTATTTATCGGAAAGGGAGGTGTTTTTGTGAGCTCGAGGAGATTTTCCGAAGCCATGGGAGAGATTGACGACAGGTATGTGGATGAGGCGGTCGGCTACAAAAAGAAAGCTCAAAAGCCCGGCTGGATCCGGTGGGGAGCTATAGCGGTCTGCCTTGCGATAATGATATACGCAGGAACAAAACTGTTTGTGCAGGAACCGTCGGACAGCGGACCCGGATCATCAAACCAGGGATCTGACCTGCCCATGCTTGCCATCTCTGAAGATGTGAGCGATGGAATGGGCTTTGAAGGGTACATGGCTTATGATATTTCGGAGCTTGTCAGCGCAAACCCGTGGAGTGAAGATGCCGTGATCGCGACGCTCCCCGTTTATCATAATCCTGTCACCTACAATGAACAGATGATTGCGGTGGGAGCCGATTTTGATAAGATGCGGGAAGCTCTGCTGGAGGCAGCCGGAAGGATGGGGCTGGATACCAATGCGCTGACTGTCACCGATGATGCACCGGACGAAGCGACAAGGGAGAAGATCACTAAAAAACTGCAGAGCGTAGGCGACGCGGTTTTGGACAGCTATTTTGAACCCACAAAGCTGACGATCAAATCCAAGGGGCTGGAAATGGAGGTCGATCCGGCTATGACAGTCAAAATCTCGTTTGACCCTGCCGTATCACTTCCGGAGGAATATCACTTTACGCATCATTCGTCCTATGAGGAGATATCCCATGTGGCTGAATACCTGAAAACAGAATACAAAGACCTTATCGGTTTCGATGACCCGCGGATAAATATTTACGGCGGGGACTACAATATATATTCTCAGCAGGGATACCGGATCGAGTTTTTTGACTCGAAAGGCAGCGTCACTGAGCAGATCATAAACTACAATTTTAATCGTGTGGCGTTCTACTGCGATGATGAAGGGAAACTGTTTCTGGCAAGGATTTACCAGCCTGATTTATCCGAAGTGGTCGGGGATTATCCGATCATTACTTCAAAGGAAGCAGGCGAACTGTTATCAAACGGTATTTACATCACTACCGTTCCTTATGAGATGCCGGGAATGGAGTATGTAAAAAAGGTGGAGCTTATATATCGGAAGGGCGATCAGGAAAAATACTATATGCCGTATTATCGCTTCTATGTCGAATTGCCGGAAAGAGAACGCGGCGAGGAAATGAAAACATATGGCGCTTACTATGTGCCTGCGGTTTCCGGCGGGTATATCTCCAATATGCCTGCAGCAGACAGCGGGAAAGGTTGATGCTCCCGGACACAGCCGGCGCAGCGGCTTAACTTTTTATTGACATTTTGGGCGGACAAAAATACAATACAAACAAGACCGTTATGCGGGCAAATCCGTTGTGCGGGCAAATTTCAGATAAAAAGAAAAGCAAAGGAGCAGGGGTATGGCAAAGTCAAAGGTTTATTTTACAAAAGAGATCACACCGGAAGCGGTGATAAGGCTCTATGAAGCTTTGGGCATTGCGCTGCCCGGGAAGGTGGCGGTCAAGGTGCATTCGGGCGAGGTGGGCAATCAGAATTTCATCCGCCCGGCGTTCTGGAAGCCCATGATCGACAAGGTGCAGGGAACCATCGTGGAGTGCAACACGGCCTATGAAGGCGCGCGCAACACCACGAAGGCGCACTGGGACACCATGAAACTCCACGGGTGGACGGAGATCGCCCCGGTGGATATCCTGGACGAGGACGGGGAGACGGAGCTTTCGGTGGAGCATGGGAAGCGGATCCGCGTCAATTATGTGGGAGACCATATGAAAAATTATGACTCCCTGCTGGTGCTGTCCCATTTCAAGGGGCATCCCATGGGGGGCTTTGGCGGCGCGCTGAAGAACATTTCCATCGGGCTGGCCTCCTCCCACGGCAAGGCGTATATTCACGGCGCGGGGGATGCGGCGCAGATCTGGACTGCCGACCATGACGCCTTCTTAGAGTCCATGGCGGACGCCGCCTGGTCCGTCGTAAAATATTGGGGCGACAGGATCGCCTTTATCAATGTGATGTGCAATATGTCCGTGGACTGTGACTGCTGCGCGGTGGCGGAGGATCCCGCCATGGCGGATATAGGGATGCTGGCAGGGCTGGATCCCGTCGCGCTGGATCAGGCGTGCCTGGATCTGGTGTACGCCTCCAAAGATCCCGGCAGGGATCATCTGCTGGAGCGCATTGAGTCCCGCAACGGCATCCACACCGTGGAGGCAGCCGCCGCTCTGGGATTGGGAAGCAGGGAGTACGAGCTGGAGGAGGTGTAGCCATTGACAGCGCTTCCCCAAAAGACTATGATACTGAAAGGATAGGAATCCGAATACAGATAAGAATACGGAGAGGTAAGAGACGACATGGCACTGAGTAAGAAGCCCACCACGGGCATGAAGGATATTCTGCCGGGAGAGATGAAGATCCGGGATTATGTGATAAGCGTCATCAAAGACACTTACGGCAGATTTGGTTTTACTTCCATCGAGACGCCCTGTGTGGAGAATATAACGAATCTGACCAATAAGCAGGGCGGGGACAATGAGAAGCTGATCTTCAAGATCCTAAAGCGCGGAGAGAAGCTGAACGTGCAGGAGGCGGTCACCGAGGAGGATGTGACGGATCTGGGGCTGCGCTACGATCTGACGGTTCCTCTGGTGCGCTATTACTCCAACAATGCGGCATCGCTTCCCACGCCCTTCAAGGCGCTGCAGATGGGCAATGTGTGGAGGGCAGACAGACCCCAGAGAGGGCGGTACCGTCAGTTCATGCAGTGTGACATCGATATCCTGGGGGAGCCCTCCAATCTCGCGGAGATCGAGCTGATCCTGGCGACCACTGCCACGCTGACGAAGCTGGGATTTCGCAATTTTCAGATCCGCATCAACGACAGGAGGATCCTGAAGGCGATGGCCGCCTATGCGGGCTTTGCGGAGGAGAGCTTTGACAGTGTGTTCATCACTTTGGACAAGATGGACAAGATCGGTTTTGAGGGCGTGAAGGAGGAGCTTCTGGAAAACGGCTTTGACGAGGCGGTGTGCGATAAGTATCTGGAGCTGTTTGCGGCAGTGGAGCAGGCGCAGGACGGCGTACAGTATCTGGTGGAGAAGCTGGGGGATTTTCTGGACGGGGAGATGACGGCGTCTTTTACGGAGATCTTATCCAGCGTCCGGGCCACACAGGAGGATTCCTTTGAGCTGGTCTTCGATCCCACGCTGGTGCGGGGGATGAGCTATTACACCGGGACGATCTTTGAGATCGCCATGCCGGAGTTCGGCGGAAGCTGCGGAGGCGGCGGCAGATATGATAAAATGGTCGGAAAGTTCACGGGAAAGGATGTCCCCGCCTGCGGATTTTCCATCGGATTCGAGCGGATCGTGATGCTCCTTCAGGAGAGCGGTTTTCAGGTGCCCGCCGGGACCGGACAGGTGGCCTATCTGGTGGAGAAGGGCATCGGCGGCGAGGCGCTGTGCAGAGTGATGGAGCAGGCAAAGCAGGAGAGGGAGAAAGGGACGCGGGTCCTTGTGGTCCGGATGAACAACAACAAGAAGTTCCAGAAAGAGCAGCTTGCGGGCGAGGGATACACGGATTTTGTGGAGTTTTATAAGGATCCGCTGAAGAAATGATCCGGCAGACCGGACGGGAAATATACAGAATCGAGGTAAAAACATGGCTGAATCAATGAAGGGATTAAAGAGAACCCACCGCTGCGGCGAGCTGTCCGCGGCAAATGTGGGAGAGAGCGTCACCGTCATGGGATGGGTGCAGAAGCAGAGGAATAAGGGCGGCATCATCTTTGTGGATCTCAGGGACAGAAGCGGCATCCTGCAGGTGATCTTTGAGGAGAGCGACTGCGGGGCGGAGAATTTCGCCAAGGCGGAGAAGCTGCGCAGTGAGTTTGTGGCTGCCGTGACAGGCGTGGTGACCAGGCGTGAGGGCGCGGTGAACGAAAATCTTGCGACGGGTGAGATCGAGATCCGCGCGAAGCAGCTTCGCGTACTCTCCGAGGCGGAGACGCCGCCCTTTCCCATCGAGGCGGATTCCAAGACCAAGGAGGAGCTGCGCTTAAAGTACCGCTATCTGGATCTGAGAAGACCGGATCTGCAGCGCAATCTGATCTTAAGGAGCAGGATCGCCACGACGATCCGCGCGTTTCTGAGCGAGGAGGGATTTCTGGAGATCGAGACGCCGATCCTGAACAAGTCCACGCCGGAGGGAGCCCGGGACTATCTGGTGCCCAGCCGCGTCCATCCGGGATGCTTTTACGCCCTGCCCCAGTCGCCGCAGATCTTCAAGCAGCTTTTAATGTGTTCGGGCTATGACAGATATTTTCAGATCGCAAAGTGTTTCCGCGACGAGGATCTCAGGGCGGACAGACAGCCGGAGTTTACCCAGGTGGATCTGGAGATGTCCTTCGTGGACGTGGATGATGTGATCGACGCCACAGAGCGCATGGTGGCGAGGGTGTGCAGGGACGCCATCGGGCTGGAAGTGGTGCTTCCCCTGCCCCGCATGACCTGGCAGGAGGCCATGGACCGCTTTGGATCCGACAAGCCCGACACCCGCTTTGGCATGGAGCTGACAGACGTATCCGAAACCGTAAAGGGATGCGGCTTCGGCGTGTTTGCCGGGGCTCTGGAGGCGGGCGGCAGCGTCCGTGGCATCAACGTCAAAGGACAGGCGGAAATGCCCCGGAAGAAGATCGACGCGCTGACGGAGTTCGCCAAAGGGTACGGTGCCAAAGGGCTCGCCTATCTGTGCGTGATGCCCGACGGCTCCTATAAGTCCTCTTTTGCCAAATTTATGACAGCGGAGGAGCTGGAGGCTTTAGTGGCTGCCATGAAGGGAGAGCCGGGAGATCTTCTGCTCTTTGCGGCGGACAGATTAAAGATCGTATATTCCGTGCTGGGAGCGCTGCGTGTGGAGCTGGCGCGCCAGCTGGGGCTGATAGACAATGATCGGTTTGACTTTTTGTGGGTGACGGAGTTCCCCCAGTTTGAGTGGAGCGACGAGGAGGAGCGGTATGTGGCCATGCACCATCCCTTTACCATGCCCATGGAGGAGGATCTGCCCATGCTCACCACAGAGCCCGGCAAGGTGCGCGCCAAGGCCTATGACATCGTGTTAAACGGCGTGGAGCTGGGAGGCGGCAGCGTGAGGATCTTCCAGAGCGATGTGCAGGAGCAGATGTTTGAGGCGCTGGGCTTTACCAAAGAGAAAGCCCATGAGCAGTTCGGTTTCCTCCTGGATGCCTTCAAATACGGTGTGCCCCCTCACGCAGGGCTGGCCATCGGGCTGGACCGCTTTGTGATGCTTCTGGTGAAGGCGGAGAGCATCCGCGAGGTGATCGCGTTCCCCAAGGTCAAGGATGCCTCCTGTCTGATGTCCGAGGCGCCGGGGGCGGTGGATCCCTCACAGCTCGAGGAGCTGGGGCTTGCTCTTGTGACGCGGAAAGAAGAACAGTCGGAGTAACGGTATGGCAGAAACTTTCACGGAAAAAGGTCAGATATTTTTTATCGCGGATCTGCATTTTGGCGATGAGGCGATCATCCGGTATGAGGGACGCCCCTTTTCCTCGGCGGAGGAGATGGATCAGGCGCTTATGGAAAACTGGAACCGCAGGGTGTCGGAGAGTGACACGGTGTTTGTGCTGGGGGACTTTTCGGTGTACGGTTGGGAAAAGGATGCGGAGATTCTGCAAAACCTAAGGGGGCATAAGTTTCTGATCATGGGAAACCATGATATGCACCGTGAGCCAAAAGACTGGAGGGCGCTGGGCTTTGCGGAGTGCAGCCCCTTTCCTGTGATTTTCCGGGAGTTTTATATGCTTTCCCATGAGCCCCTGTATCTGAACAAAAATATGCCCTATGCCAATCTGTACGGTCATGTACATGGAAACAGCAGTTACCGCGATGTGTCCGGGCAAAGTATCTGCCTGAGCGCGGAGCGCATCGGGTACACGCCCCTTTCCTTTGCGGAGATCACCCAGAGGATGCGGACGGAGAGAGAAGCCGGACCGGCAGAAGGAAGGAATGAGCAGATAACAGAATAACGGTTAAAAGCGGCCATCCTTTCGTGGAAGGAAGTGATCCCGGGGGAGTGGCTGCTTTTTATACCCCTCCATATCATAGCTTTCCTATAGACTTAATAATATTATGGTCTGATATAAATAAAACTTATAACAAATGAGAAGTTATCTGTATTAGTCAGAAATGTTTTCTGCGGTTAAAATAAATACATCGATTCCTCCTGTCGGCACGCTGCGGACGGAAGATCGGAAGTTTTGCATTGCATGGAGGGGAAAGATGAAACAGATTTTGTGCTTTGGAGATTCCAATACCTACGGACTCGTTCCCGGCACTCTGGACAGATATGACTGGAATACGAGATGGACGGGAATCGTGGGGGAGGCGCTGGCCGGGAAAGGCTACAGAGTGATCGAGGAGGGGCTGTGCGGCAGAACCACCGTATTTGACGATCCTTTTCGTCCGGGAAGGCGGGGCTCGGAATTGCTCCCGGTCATACTGGAGACCCACAGCCCGGTGGATATCGTCATCCTGATGCTGGGGACAAACGACTGCAAGCGTCTGTATGATGTGTCTGAGGATGTCATTGGTCTGGGGGTGAAAAAGCTGCTTTCACAGATAAGAGACGCCGTCCCCGTGGCAAAGATCTTATTGATCTCACCGATCTGGCTGGGAGAAGATGTCTGGAAGGGGTATGATCCGGAATTTGATGCGCATTCCGTGGAGGTCTCCAAAAATCTCAAAGCAGTTTATCAGCAGATCGCCGTTGAGGAACAGATCTTTCATCTTGCCGCATCGGATTACGCGGCGCCCGCAAAGGAAGACCGGGAACACCTCGACTCCCAGGGGCATAAGGCTCTGGCACAGGCGATCCTGGACAGACTTGCTCTCATGGAGAATATCTGAGAAGCGGAGAGCAGAGGCGCAAAAGCATAGAGGAAGAAAGGCGCAGAGGCGTAAACGCACAGGGGCAGAAAAAGCATAGAGGCGCAAAAGCATAGAGGAAGAAAGGTGCAGAGGCGCAAAAGCATAGAGGCGGAAAGGAAGAAACGATGACACTGACTCAGTTGATGTATGTGGTTGCCGTAGCGGACACAAAGTCCATGAACAGAGCGGCGGCAGGGCTGTTTGTGTCCCAGCCGGCGCTGTCCGGCGCGATCCGGGATCTGGAGGAGGAGCTTCATATCGAATTGTTTATCCGCACGAACCGGGGGATCGTACTCACCACGGAGGGCGAGGAGTTTCTCAGCTACGCGAGACAGATGGCAGAGCTTAACAGGATGATCGGGGAAAGGTATATTGACCACAGACAGAGCAGGAAGAAATTCAGTGTGTCCATGCAGCACTATTCCTTTGCCGTGGAAGCATTTATAGAACTGGGCAACCGATTTTCCATGAGCGAGTATGAGCTTGCCGTACATGAGACAAAGACCCATGAAGTCATAGACAATGTGCGGGACTATCGAAGCGAGATAGGCGTTTTATATATCAATGAATTTAACCAAAAGGCAATGAAAAAAATATTTACAAAAAATGATCTGGAATTTGTCCCGTTGTTTGAATGCGGGATCTCCGTATACCTGAGCAAAGCGCATCCTTTGGCTGCCCGAAAGAAAATACGGTTTGAGGAACTGGGGGATTATCCGTGCCTCTCCTTTGAACAGGGGGAGTACAATTCCTTCTACTTTGCGGAGGAAGTGTTGAGTACGCTGGATTATAAACAGATCATCAAGGCGGATGACCGGGCAACGATGCTGAATCTCATGGTGGGTCTGAACGGTTACACGCTGTGTTCCGGCATTATCTGTGAGGACCTGAATGGAGGAAATTATATTTCGGTTCCCCTGGACACAGAGGATACCATGACCATCGGTTACATCAGGCGCAAGAATATGCCTCTGAGCGCCTTGGGGAAGGAATATATTGAAATATTAAAAAAATATGGCGCGGGTGAAGCCCGGGAAAAATAGGCTGGCATGGGAAGAGCGGGAGAAAGGGAGGAAACAGTCATGGATCGTGGATTTGCGACGCGATGTATTTATGGGAACGGCAGGGATTATGACAAGGATAAAACGGGGGCGATCAGTTTCCCCATTTATCAGACGGCTACCTATGCGCATCCTGCAGTAGGGCAGAGTACAGGGTTTGATTACAGCCGCCTGCAGAATCCCACCAGGCAGCAGGTGGAGAAGATCGTGGCGGCATTGGAGGGCGGAGTGGACGCCCTGGCGTTTTCATCGGGGATGGCAGCCATTGCCGCGATGATGGAACTGTTTGACCCGGGAGACCATCTGATCACGGATTCGGATCTGTATGGAGGAAGCATCCGTCTGTTTGACCATATCAGCGAAAAGAATGGAATTTTATTCAGCCATATCGACTGCGCGGAGGAGGACATTGAAAGCTTTGTTCAAAAAAATACCCGGGCGATTTTCATCGAGACGCCTACCAATCCGATGATGAATGTGATCGATCTCCGCAAAGTGTCAGAGATTGCAAAACGGCATGGACTTCTGCTGATTGTGGATAATACCTTTATGTCCCCCTATTTTCAGAATCCCTTTGCATTCGGGGCGGACATCATCATCCACAGCGGCACAAAATTTTTGGGCGGGCACAATGATACCTTATCGGGTTTTATCGTGACCAATTCACAAAAGCTGGCGGAGCGGTTTCGGTTTATCATCAAGACGGTGGGCTCCGGGCTGGCGCCCTTTGACAGCTGGCTGATCCTGAGGGGAATCAAGACGCTGCCTCTGCGGATGGAAAAAGCGCAGAGCAATGCGAAGAAAATTGTGGAATTTTTGCAGCGGGAGCCGGGAGTGAGAAAGGTGTATTATCCGGGCATAAAAGGCACGAAGGGCTATGAGATATGCCGGGCGCAGGCGCGGGGGTTTGGCAGTATGCTCACCTTTGAGGTGGAGAGCAGAGAACTTGCATTACATATCCTGCAGTCCACAAAGCTCATTCCTTTTGCGGAGAGCCTTGGGGGCACGGAGACATTGCTCACTTATCCCCTGACACAGACCCATGCGGATGTGCCGGAAAAGGTCCGGCTCAAAAACGGGATTACGGACTGTGTACTCAGGCTGTCGGCGGGGATCGAGGATGCGCAGGATCTGATCGACGATCTGCGGCAGGCGTTTGATTCCTTTGGGGGGCGGAGCCCTCGAAGCAGGGACGTCGAGGGATAACGAGCGAAAGGGGCGAAGAAAGTGTCAGAGGAATATTTCGATTTCGACGAGGTCATTGACCGGAGAAATACCGATTGTCTGAAATATGATTTTGCGGTGCAGCGGGGCAGACCGGAAGGTGTGCTGCCTCTCTGGGTGGCTGATATGGATTTCAGGACATCCCGGAAGATCCTGGATGCCATCGCAGAACGGGTAGACCATGGTATTTTTGGCTATACCGAGAGCGGTGAGAGTTATTTTGAGGCGGTGGCGGGATGGATGCGGGGGAGACATGCCTGGGAGGTGCGCCGGGAGTGGCTGGTGAAGACGCCGGGAGTGGTGTTTGCGCTTGCCATGGCAGTCAAGGCATATTCCCGTGAAGGAGATGCCGTCCTGATCCAGCAGCCGGTGTATTATCCGTTTACCGAGGTCATTGAGGATAACGGGAGAAAGGTTGTAAACAGTTCTCTCATACAGGGGAAAGACGGACGGTATCGCATTGATTTTGAGGATCTGGAGACCAAGATCGTAAAGAACCGTGTATCGCTGTTTTTGCTCTGCAGCCCCCACAATCCTGTGGGCAGAGTGTGGAGCAGGGAGGAGCTGGAGCGGCTGGGTGAGATCTGTCTCAAGCATAATGTAGTGGTGGTCAGCGATGAGATCCATGAGGATTTTGTCTTCGGGGATAGAAGGCATTATGTGTTCGCGGATGTAAGGACGGAATTTGAGGATATTTCCGTGATCTGTACCTCTCCGGCCAAGACTTTCAATCTGGCGGGGCTTCAGATCTCCAACATTTTTATCCCCAATAAGGAACTGCGGACGAAATTTGAAAAGCAGATCGCCGCGGCAGGCTACAGCCAGCTCAATACCATCGGTCTGACAGCCTGTGAGGCTGCGTACCGCCACGGTGCAGACTGGTATGAGGCGATGCTTCGGTATGTGGCGGACAATATCGGTTATATGAAGGAGTATCTCACGACGAGGCTGCCCATGCTTAAGATGACTGTTCCGGAGGGAACTTACCTGGTGTGGGTCGATTTCAGGGCGTTAGGTCTGCCCCCGGAGCAGCTCGAGGAACTGATCGTGAAGAAGGCGGATTTATGGCTGGACAGCGGTGCGATCTTCGGGGAGACAGGACAGGGATTTGAGAGGTTTAATGTGGCATGTCCCAGAAAGATACTGAAAAAAGCCCTGGAACAGCTGGAGAGAGCCATAGGTGAAAGCTATAACATACCATAGGCATAAACGATAGCCAAAAGGGGATTCGTCTATTGACATAGCGGTGCCCGGTGGTATAATAGCATCTATAAACACAGTATACCTATATAAATAGTAGGAAATAAACAGAAGGAGGATTATCTATGCTGACATGTGAAGTACATTTGCAGGAGACGGGTTCGGAAGAACTCTTACAGCCCTATACGGATGAGGAAGCGGAGGCACACGCTCAGGAGGTGGGAGTGGATCCCAGACCCAATGAGACGATCAGTGAGATTGACGGGACGGGAGCGTTCATCCGTCAGCCCAATGCCTTTATTCAGCCCTTTGGAGATAAGGAAGGAGATTTAAAGGCAGAGGCGGGGCGCTATGCGATCTATTGGGCAGTGGGATGCAACTGGTCCAACCGTCCGGTCATTGTGAGAGATCTGCTGGGGCGGCAGGATGTCATTAAGGATCATCTGGTGACGCACTCGGGGCAGACGAATAAATACGGACATGGTTTTGGAGATCAGCCGGGACACAAAGATCCCCTCACGGGAGCCTATTTCCTGAGTGAGTTTTATAAAAGGGCAAAGCCGGATTTCACCGGCAGGGCGACGACTCCTACCCTGGTGGATATCATTGAAAAGAAGGCGGTGAACAATGATTATCACCGTCTGACCAACTATCTGGAAGTGCAGTTCAGACCATTCCAGCCCGCGGACTCGCCGGATCTTTACCCGAAGAAGTTCCGCAGAGAGATTGACGAGTTCAATGACTGGCTGTTTCCCCATGTCAACAACGGGCACTACCGCATGGCATTCTGCCAGTCGCCGGAGGCATATGATGAAGCCTATGAAGATTTCTATGAATCTCTTGAGAAGCTGGATAAGCGTTTGGAGACAAACCGCTTCCTGTTCGGAGATTATATCACCGACAGCGATGTCCGGGCATATGTGACTCTGGCGAGATGGGATGTGAGCTATTATCGCAATGTCGGTCCCGTGAAAAAGCCCGTCCGGGATTATAAAAATATCTGGGGATATCTGAGAGAGCTCAATACCATTCCGGCGTTTCACAATAACTGCAACGCCAGAACCCTCGCTTTGAACGGGCTGCCGAAAGACAGCAAAAAACTGTTCCGCGGGTACAATGAGAGAATCCTTACGAAGGTTGACTTCGATAAACTCTGGGCGGACGACGGAGAGAGAAGGAAGCTGAGCAGAACGCCGGATGAACTGTTCCTGCGCCATCCGGAGGGAGAAACCTATGAGGAGTATGCGGGGGAGATCTCCACTACGATCTGGAACAGCCCCAGCTGGGACGACCGCAATCCCAAGAACGGAGTTCTTTCGGTGGATGCCTCCGTCAATCCGTTAAAGGGATTACTGTAAAAAAATAAAGGGGATCCGGACAGAGAGGATCCGGAAGGAGGAGTATTATGAAAAAGAAAGCTGTAAAACGTATCATTGTGTCGGCGCTGACGGCTGCCCTGACCCTGGGCAGTCTGACCGGATGCCAGAGCGCAAAGAGCAGCGGGGCATCCGCGGGAGTTACCAAAGTGACCGTGGCAACCAAGGGAAGCCCGGCTCCCTATATGACAGTGGATGAAAACAATGAGATCGGAGGAAGCGATATCGAGATCCTAAAGGCGGTCTTTGAGCGTCTTCCCCAATATGAAATTGAAATTGTAAAGGCGGACGATCCCCTGACCGGGCTGACCAGCGGTCTGTACGATGTGGCGGTGAACAATTACGCCTGGCAGGAGGAGAGAGGCGAGCTGTATTATTTCAGCCTGCCCTATAAGACCGGGTATGATGTGTACATTCAGAGGAGCGGTGATGAGCCGCTGACAGGGCTGCAGGATCTTGCAGACCGGGGATACAAGACCGAGGTCAGCGCAGGCAGCAATAAGGCGCTGGCGCTGGAGCATTGGAATGCGCAGAATCCGGAGCATCCGATCGATATCGTATACGCGGAATCCGATTTTCAGATCAAATTCCAAAACATCGTGGACGGAAAGACGGATGTGGCGATCGACGACGGTCCCATCCTGGATACGCTGATCGGACAGTTCGGTCTGGAGAACGATCTGGTGGGGAATCCCATCGACGCCCAGACCCAGGAGTTTATCAGTCCTCATAACAGCTCTTATTTCCTGTTCCCCAAGGATGACGGCGGTGCAGCCCTCAGGGAGGATGTGGATGAGGCCCTCAAGGAGATCTATGAGGACGGCACTCTGTCGGAGATCCTGACCAGGTATTTTGGGGTGGATGCCAGCCCTGCGCCGGAGGATCTGGAAACTACCCTCAACTGACAAAAGAGATCGGATCCCATCGGAAAAGGAAGAAAACATAAGATGAAGAAGCTCATTAAAAACGTGAATCTGTTTGACGGCAAAAATGAATCGGTCTCGGAGCATCAAAACATCGTCATAACGGATCATCTGGTGACGGATATTTTTACAGGGGATTTCTCGGAGGAAAGTTTTGATGAAGTGACGGACGGCAAAAACCAATACGCTATCCCCGGTCTCACAGATGCCCATGTGCATCTCGGCAAAACCCATATCGACGGCGCGACGCCCTCCTATGACGCCATTGTGGGATCGGTGGTGGCGGGGAAGCTTCTGGAACACGGCATTACCACGGTCAGGGACGCGGGAAGCGTGACGGACGGGCTGAAGAGAGCCATAGACGAGGGTGTGATCCCCGGTCCCAGAATTTATCCCAGTATGAATTATCTGTCCCAGACCTGCGGACATGGGGACAGTGAATCTGCACATTACAACAGGGATATCCAGTACCGAAATCCCAGAGGCGGCGTTTTGTGCGACGGTGTTGCGGAGTGCAGGAGAGCGGTGCGGGAGCAGTTTTTTCTGGGGGCGTCCCAGATTAAGATCATGGCAGGCGGCGGCATGAGTTCGGAGTGCGACCCGGTGGAGACGCTGCAGTTTTCGGAGGAGGAAATGAGGGCGATCACGGAAACGGCAGCGGATTATGGCAGCTACGTGATGGCGCATCTCTATACTCCGGCATGTATACAGCGCGCGGTCAGAGCCGGGGTAAAAAGCCTGGAACACGGTCATTGGATCGACGAGGAGACCGCGAAACTCATCCGGGATACGGGAGTGTTTTTGAATCCCTGCCCCCAGTTTACTCTGGAGGAGATCCGATGGAATCACATGGGTGAGTTTTCCGACCAGCCCTCACAGCGGAAGAAAAAGAAAAAGCCCGGCGGGGAGAAAGTCAAAGAGCATATCGACGAGACCACGGATCTCATCAATAAATACGACCTGAAGATTTTGTTTGGCACAGATCTGATGATCATGTATAACGGTTATGAGCCGAGAGCGAGTCTGGACTTTACCGTCTACAAAAAGCGGTTCGGTTCCTTTCGGGGATTGCTGGCGGCAACCGGGAATTTCAATGACATCACAAAGCTGACCACCTATCAGAACCCTTATCCGGACGGAGAGATCGGGCTGCTGAAAAAAGGTTCTTACGCGGATATCGTTATCACAAACGGAAATCCCGTGAAAGATCTGGATGTTCTGGGGGACACGGAGAATATCCTGTTTGTCATGAAAGACGGAAAGGTTTACAAAAATAAACTCTGAGATCATGCGCTGAAGAAGCGCGCCGGAGTACAGGGAGGCTGGGATCCGTATGGAAATCTACAGGATTGAAAAGGGGAATGCGCCTGCATGGCTGTATAAGGCATATGATTATGCCAGAACGGATGCTTTTGTATTTGGGCAGAACATACCTCTCGAAATGGAATTTGGACATGACGAGCCAGCGGAGGAGCTGGAAGCCATCGTTCTTATAGACGAGCATAGACCCATAGCGGGATGCAGGATCACCTATCCCGCGGAGGACATCGGGAAAATCGGAAGGGTGTGTGTGATACGGCAGCGGCAGAGAAGCGGAGTGGGACATGTGCTGATCCATGAGGCCGAGAAATGGATCAGAGAGCGGGGAGTCCGGCATGTGGTGATCAATTCCCAGGACCGGGCGGCTGCATTTTACGAGAGATGCGGATACCGTCTGGTTCCCGGGGTGGATCCTGAGATCTATGAGAACCTTCCGCCTCGCAGGGAGAGTGCGGAGGAGAAAAAACAGCACAGAAAAGAGCTGGGATTCTCCTGCGTGCTGGTGGAAAAATATTTGGATCAGGAAGGATAAGAGCATGACGAAATTGTTTGATTTTAAGCAGGTGTTTACCAATATCCCGGAACTGATGGAATATCTGCCCATCACATTGGAGCTGGCTCTGCTGGCAATGCTGATCGGGCTGGTGTTAGGGCTTTTGCTTGCGATCATCAAAATAAAGGAGATCCCGGTACTGAAGCAGCTTGCGGCGTTTTTTGTGTCGATCATCAGAGGGACGCCGGTGCTGGTCCAGCTTTACATAGTGTATTTCGGCGTACCCATGTTTTGTAAGTATCTGAATCAGAGGTTTGGAACCAGTCTGGCGGTTGCGTCCATCCCGGGGTTTGCATATGCGGTGCTTGCCCTGGGGCTCAATTCTTCGGCGTTCAGCGCGGAGATGATACGCTCCGCGCTGATGAGCGTCGGAAAAGGACAGCTGGAGGCGGCGAATGCGCTGGGAATGACTTACGGACAGGCATTGAGGAGGATCATCATCCCGGAAGCCATGACAGTGGCGCTGCCGACGATCGGCAACTCGCTGATCTCCTCCATCAAGGGAACCTCCCTGGCGTTTACCTGTGCAGTGGTGGAGCTTACGGCGCAGGGCAAGATCATCGGCGGAAGAAATTACAGATATTTTGAGGTGTACTGTTCTCTGGCGATCATTTACTGGCTTGTGACGATCGTGATAGAGCAGATACTGAAGATCGTGGAAAGGAAGCTGGCAATTCCTGAGCAGGTGGAAAATTTTGCGGAACAACAGGATGAGGCACAGATGGGAGACGGGATATGAGTTTGATTGAAATCAGGGATCTGCATAAACAATTTAAGGGTAATGTGGTATTGGACGGAATCGACCTGGCGATCGAGCAGGGAAATGTGATCGGGATCATAGGACCTTCCGGAACGGGCAAATCAACGCTCCTGCGCTGTCTCAATCAGCTGGAAATACCGGAGAAGGGTTTTTTGAAGCTGCAGGACAAAGAGATCGACCTGTCTTCCAGAAAGAATAAGAAAGAGATCCTGGAACTGCGGCAGAACACGGGAATGGTGTTTCAGCAGTTTAATCTTTTTGAGCGCAAGACGGCTTTGGAAAATGTGGAGGAGGGTCTTCTTGTGGTTCAGAAGAAATCCAAGGAGGAAGCCAGGGAAATTGCGCTGGAGGAGCTTAGGAGAGTCGGGATGACCGCCTGGGCAAACCATTACCCCCGACATCTCTCCGGAGGGCAGCAGCAGAGGGTCGCCATAGCCAGGGCGCTTGCCATGAGACCCAAATTATTGCTCTTTGACGAGCCCACCTCCGCGCTGGACCCGGAAATGGTCGGGGAGGTGCTGGATGTCATCCGGCAGATCGCGGCAGAGGGGTACACCATGCTTCTGGTGTCCCATGAGATGGCGTTTGTGCGGAATGTTTCCAACAGAGTGATCTTCATCGACAAGGGTGTGATCGTGGAGGACGGAACGCCGGGTCAGGTGTTTCATTATCCCCAAAATGACAGGACGAAGGAATTTCTGGCAAAGATGCACATGCTGGAGATGGAGCCGGAATACAGTATTTGATGACGGAGATGAGAGGAAACGGGATGGTCTCAAAGGAAAATGTGAAAAAAACTTTCGCCGGGCTGGTATCCGTTGATTCGCCCTCTCTGGGGGAGAGGCAGATGGCGGATCATCTGAAGGAGCTGTTTGGGGGGCTGGGGGTGGAGCTGGAAGAAGACGACAGCGCGCCTGTCACCGGATCCAGCGCCGGAAATCTCTACGGTTATCTCAAAGAGGGCGGACAGCCGCCCGTCCTTTTGTCGGCGCATATGGATACGGTGATGCCTGCACTGGGGAAAAGGGCTGTTTTTCATGAAGACGACAGCATTACCAGCGATGGGACGACGGTACTCGGAGCGGATGATCTTTCAGGAATCACGGCGATCTATGAGGCGCTTCGCTATCTCCGGGACCGGCGGATGCCGCATCGGGATGCAGAGCTGCTTTTTACCACCGGGGAGGAGCTGTACTGCCGCGGGGCAAAGGCATTTGACTTTGGAAAGATCCGATCCAGGGATGCGATCGTGCTGGATCTGAGCGGCCGGATCGGGGATGCGGCTTATGCCGCGCCCACCATTATCTCCTTTGAGACGCGCATTATCGGCAAAGCCGCACATGCCGGGTTTTGTCCCAAAGAGGGGATTCATGCCGTCAGGGTGTGCTGTGAGGCGACAGCCCTTTTGCCTCTCGGACAGCTGGACGAAACGACCACAGCCAATATCGGCGTCATCTCCGGGGGAGAAGGAGTCAACATTGTCCCCGGGACATGCACCGCCCGCGGGGAAATACGCAGTTTCAGCCATGAGAAGGCGGAGAGACTGGCATTGCATTACCGGAAGACCTTCGAGTCCTGTGCGCAGAAATATGGGGCAAAGGCGGAATGGCGGCAGCAGACGGATATCCGGGCGTATGAGACGGACAGGGACAGCCCGGTGGTCCGCGGCTATGAAAAGGCCTGCGCCCAGGCGGGAATCGTTCCCCGTCTGATCAGGACCTTTGGCGGAAGCGACAATAATGTGTTTGCCCAAAATGGAATCGAGGGGATCGTCATCGCCCCCTCCATGAATAACGTGCATAGCTGCGCGGAATATGCGAATGCAGCCCACATCGCAAAGGTTTCAGAGATCCTCATTGCTTTGCTGTCCGCTGTTTGATGGCAGCAGTCAAAACACTTTCATTTCTCATATGGACGATATCCCCAACTTGTGATATTCTATAAGATGCCTTGTCAAAGGATGACCGCGGCTGGATGCGGTCATCCTTAGGAGAGATGCAGAGGAAAACAGGAGATCTTTATGGAATTATATCTGATCCGCCACGGGGAGACCGTGTGGAACGCGGCGGGAAAAATGCAGGGGAATGCGGATATTGAATTAAATGAGCGGGGGAGGGCGCTGGCGGGAAACCTGGGCAGGGAGTTGGAAAACGTGCCCTTTGACAGGATTTATTCTTCCCCGCTGATCCGCGCCTACGAGACGGCCTGTCTGATCCGGGGATACCGCAATATCCCCATCCTGCGGGATGAGAGACTGCGGGAGATCTCCTTCGGCAGCCTGGAGGGCAGCCATTACAGCGACTGGATGAAGGAGGGCTGCCCTTACCGCTTTTTCTTCCGGGAACCGGCGCGCTATCTGCCCCCGGAGGGCGGGGAGACGTTGGAGCATCTCTGCGCCCGGGCAAAGGAGTTTGTGCAGTCAGAGATCGAGCCCCTTCATAAGAGCGCGGAGCGCGTCATGATCGTGGCCCACGGCGCTTTGAACAAAGGGATCATGTGCTATCTGGAAGGGCACGGCACGGAGCGTTTCTGGGGCGAGGCGCTGCAGAAAAACTGCGAGGCGGCGGTGTTTTCCTATGACGGGACACAATGGGAGAGTCGTTGAGGGCGTATGAAAGGGTATCTGTTGTCCGTGGAACAATTCTATACAGCCTCAGAAGCCGGGCAGCTGTGGCAGGAGGCCGTCGGGAAGCTGGATGACTGCCGGAGGGCGAAGGCAGACAGGCTTGGGAGAGGTATAGCCGCCGTTTCGGCAGGGGAGACTGTCAGCAGACAGATGGCACAGGCAGTCGGCGCGGGATTATTACTGCAGCTTGGAGTGCAGGAGAAGGCGGTGGAAAGAGGCGGCATGGCGGAGGGCATGGAAGCGGGAGAGATGCCCTGTTTTGAACTTCTCACCGTTTCGGAAATCCTAAAACGCCTGGGGGAGCCTGTGCCTGTGGAGTATGTCACAGGAAAACATGGCAAACCGGGCTTCCCCGATGGGATGGGGCATTTCAATCTGTCCCACTCGGAGGAATTTGTCTGCGCCGTGTTTGATGAGGAACCTGTGGGAGTGGATATACAATGGATGCGCCCCCTTCGGGATATGCGTCTGGCAGAAAAATATTTTTCTCCCGGGGAGAAGGCCGCCCTGGCGGCATGTGTCGATGAAAGGCAGCGGGAACGCCTGTTTTACAATATCTGGGTTCGGAAAGAGGCTTATGCGAAACTCACCGGGGAGGGGATCGCCGCAGCGGTGTCACAGGATACCCTGGCGCTCTCGGATAAGGTGTGCTGGAGCAGGTGCGCGGTGCCCGGGGAGTACTGCGCGGCAGTGTGCCGTTACAGGAGAGCCGGGGAAGAGGGAGTGACAGAATGCGGGGAATGAAAAAACTGCTGGTTTATTTAAAAGGATATGGGAAGGAGTCCGTCTTCGCTCCGCTCTTTAAACTTTTGGAGGCATTTTTTGAATTGCTGGTTCCGTTAGTGATGGCAAATATCATTGACAGGGGCATCGCGGATAATGATACCGGTTATATTATCAGAATGGGACTGTGTCTGGTGCTGCTCGCCGTGGTGGGAATGGCGGCGTCCATCACGGCACAGTTTTTTGCGGCAAAGGCGGCGACAGGTTTTTCGGCAAAGCTCAGGGAGGCGCTGTTTGCCCACATACAGGGAATGGACTTCACCAATATTGACCGGGCAGGGACAGCCACGATGATCACCCGCATGACCAGTGACATCAATCAGGTGCAGAACGGCGTGAACATGGTACTCAGATTGTTTCTGCGCTCCCCGATCATTGTGTTTGGAGCCATGATCATGGCATTCACCATCGATGTGAAATGCGCGCTGGTGTTTGTGGCGGCAATTCCGCTCATGTCGCTGGTGGTCGTCGGCATCACGTTTATTACCATCCCTCTGTACAAAAAGGTGCAGGCGGGATTGGACAGGGTGCTGGGCACCACCAGGGAAAATCTCACAGGGGTGCGGGTCATCCGCGCGTTCCACAGGGAGGCGCAGGAGGAGGCGCAGTTTGAGGAGGAGAACGGCGCACTGGTGCGGATGCAGCTCTTTGCCGGCAGGATCAGTGCCTGTATGAATCCTGTCACCTATGTGATCGTAAACAGTGCCATTGCGGTGCTTTTATACACCGGTGCGCTGCAGGTGGACACCGGGATACTTACCAGGGGGGAAGTGGTGGCGATCGTCAACTATATGTCCCAGATCCTGGTGGAGCTGGTGAAGCTTGCCAATCTGATCATCACCATCACCAAGGCGCTCGCCTGCGCGGACCGGGTGGCAGGTGTGTTTGAGATCCGCAATGAGAAACCGGATGAAAAAGAGGATCAAAATGAGAATAGGGGCAGGGCAGGGGTGACGCCCGGTACGGCGGAGCCCGCAGAGCCTTTTCTTGAGTTTAGAAATGTCTCTCTGACCTACGCGGGTGCAGGGGCAAAGAGTTTAGACAATATCAGCTTTACGGTGGGGCGGGGAGAGACGGTGGGCATCATCGGCGGCACCGGCTCCGGCAAATCCTCCCTGGTAAACCTGATCCCGGGATTTTACCGGGCAAGCGAGGGCGCGGTGTTCCTGGAGGGAGAGAACGTGGGAGAGATGGATGAAGAAAGACTGCGCAGCCGGGTGGGCGTAGTGCCCCAGAAGGCAGTGTTGTTTCAGGGCACCGTGAGGAGCAATCTGGAGTGGGGAAAACCCGATGCCACCGAGGAGGAGATGTGGCAGGCTGTGAAACTGGCGCAGGCGGAAGAGGTCGTGAAAGGAAAGGAGGGAGGGCTGGATGCGGAAATCGCCCAGAACGGCAGTAATTTTTCCGGCGGGCAGAGACAGAGACTTACCATCGCAAGAGCGCTGGTGCGCAGACCGGAGATTCTGATCCTGGATGACAGTGCTTCCGCGCTGGACTATGCCACGGAGGCGAAGCTCCGCACGGCGCTGGGGACGCTTGAGAATACTACCACATTTATTGTATCCCAGCGGGCATCCGGCATCCGGCACGCGGACAAGATCATTGTGCTGGACGACGGAGAGATCGCGGGTATGGGAAAGCATGAGGAGCTTCTTGCCCGCTGCGCGGTGTATCAGGAGATATATTATTCCCAATATCCCGAGGAGAGGGCACAGACGGGGACTGTGCCGCGGAGAGGGGGTGCACAGGGGTGAAGCACACAGGAATGAAACGCGGGCTGCAGTGGAATGTCATCAAAAGGGTGCTGTGCTATATCCGCAGATACCGGTTCCGGGTGGCGCTTTCCTTATGTCTGGCGGCGGTCACCGTTGTCCTGACATTGTATGTTCCCATTCTCACAGGAGATGCGGTGGATCTGCTTCTGGGTGCAGGGCAGGTGGATTTTGCAGGGATTAAGGGGATCATCCTGCGGATCGTGACTGCCATGCTTGTCACTGCCGCCGCTCAGTGGGTGATGAACATCTGCAATAATTATATTACCTATCATGTGATTGAGGACATCCGCAGGGAGGCATTCCACAAATTGGAGATTCTCCCCTTAAAGTATCTGGATGCCCACGCCCACGGAGAGATCGTGAGCCGGGTGATCGCGGATGTGGACACCTTTGCGGATGGGCTGCTCATGGGATTTACCCAGCTGTTCACCGGAGTGCTGACGATCTTTGGCACCCTGTTCTTCATGCTGGTGACCAATGTGCCCATTGCGCTGGTGGTGGTGTGCATCACTCCGGTTTCGTTTCTGGTGGCAAAGTTTATCGCCACGAAAACCTATGATCTGTTCCGGTTACAGTCGGAAATCAGGGGGGAGCAGACCTCCCTTGTGGAGGAGATGGTGGGCAATCTGAAAGTGGTGAAGACCTTTTCCCGGGAGGAAGCGGTAAAGGAGCAGTTTGGCAGGATCAACGACAGGCTGCAGGCCTGCTCTTTGAATGCCATTTTCTATTCTTCCCTGACCAATCCTGCCACCCGTTTTGTCAACAGTCTGGTCTATGCTGCGGTCGGTGTGTTCGGCGCTTTCGCCTCCGTCAGGGGAGGGATCAGTGTGGGGCGGCTGTCCTGTTTCCTAAGCTATGCCAATCAGTATACCAAGCCCTTTAATGAAATCTCCGGGGTGGTGACGGAGCTGCAGAATGCTCTTGCCTGTGCGGCGCGGATCTTTGAACTGATCGATGAAGAGGCGCAGATACCTGACAGAGAGGATGCACGGGAGCTTACGGATGTTCAGGGAAACGTGGAGATGGAGCATGTGTACTTCAGTTATCAGCCGGAGCAGAAGCTGATCCGGGATTTTAACCTGAGTGTCAGCCCCGGGCAGAGAGTGGCGATCGTGGGACCGACGGGCTGTGGGAAGACCACCGTCATCAATCTGCTCATGCGCTTCTATGATGTGACGGACGGATGTATCCGTGTGGACGGAACGGATATCCGTGAGATCACCAGAGGAAGCCTGCGCACCGGATACGGGATGGTGCTCCAGGAGACCTGGCTGAGACAGGGGACGATCCGGGAAAATCTCTGTATGGGAAAACCGGATGCCACCCGGGAGGAAATGATCGCGGCGGCGAAGGCGGCACATGCCCACAGTTTCATCATGAGGCTTTCTGACGGCTATGACACGGTGATCGGAGAGGATGGCGGAGGAAGTCTCTCCCAGGGGCAGAAGCAGCTTCTGTGCATCGCCCGGGTGATGCTCTGCCTTCCGCCCATGCTGATCCTGGATGAAGCGACATCTTCCATAGACACCCGGACGGAGTTAAAGATTCAGAACGCCTTCGCCCGGATGATGGAGGGGCGCACCAGCTTTATTGTCGCCCACAGACTGTCCACCATCCGGGAAGCGGATGTGATCCTGGTAATGCGGGACGGCAATATCGTTGAGCAGGGCAGCCATGAAAAACTGCTGGAGCAGGGCGGCTTTTATGCCGGGCTTTACAACAGTCAGTTCGCAGATCAGGGGGGAAGCCTAAACTATTTACAAACGTAAGCCGATAAAATATACAGAAAGCCCGGCAGGCAGTCTGTACCGGGCGGCAAACGATAACCCAATAGTGTCCAGGGAGGGAAAAGCTATGAAAGTGAATCAGCAGATCACACTGTTTGCGGGGGCGCAGGATACCATGGAGGGCGGTGCCGCGCAATCTGCCGGAAAGAATCAGGAAAAGCGCAAAACGGTTTTTGCCGGCAGTCTGAACCAGGAAAAGCCGTTTCGGGACAGAGTTGCCGAGAAGAAGGAACAGGCGCGCCAGAATGCGATGAAGATCGTGAATGATGCCTTTGCAGGTGACAAAGTCATTGATGACGATCTTGAAAGCCGCAGGGAACACATCCGGCAAATGACAAAGGAACGTGCCCGGATCCTGGAGGAAAAGCAGAATGTCACTGCTCAGCAGGAGAGTCTGGAAAAGGATCTGGAGGAAGGGTATATCACCGAAGAAGAATATGGGCAGATGAAAGCAGAGCTTTGCAAGGCGGAGAACGACTGCCTTGGCAGGCTGGATGAGAATACGAATGCGGTCAAGGCGGAGGATGCAGCCATCCGTTCCACCAAGATCGCACAGCTCAAAAAAAGCCCTATGGTGAAGGCGCAGAAACTTGCGGAGGAGGAACTTCAGGCTGCCCGTGATGAGATTGTCGGTATGGCGAAGGAAGAGGGAATAGAACATATCGATGAGGAAGCTGAGGAGAGAGAAAAGAAGGCGGAGGAGTTCAAGGAGGAGCAGGAAAAGAAGGAAGAATTCATCGAGAAGCAGAAGCGGGAGGAGGAAGAAATCCGCATCGAGGAACTTGGACAGGAGGAAATGTACACTGTTGTGGAAGGTGACTTGGATGTACAGAAGGAAATAAAGGAGATGCTCCGAAAGATGAAGCTTCTCGAGGAAGACCTGAAGGGGGCAGCAGTGGACGAGAATGTCTGAAACCCTGCAGGGCAAAGCAGAAGGGAACCATTTAAAAGCCTCTGGCATATCTTGAAAGGAAGGGATTTATGTGATCCGACAGGATATGCAGGAGGCTTTTTATATGGCATTGGTGGTTTTGGATGCAGGGCACGGCGGCGGCAACCCCGGCGCGGTGTACAACGGAAGGCAGGAAAAGGACGATGTGCTTGCATTGACACTTGCCGTGGGCAGAATTTTGGAGGCGCGGGGGGTGGATGTGTATTATACCCGCACCACAGATGTTTACGAGTCTCCCTACCAGAAAGCGATGGAGGGAAATGAGGTCGGAGCGGATTACTTTGTGTCCATCCACCGTAATTCCAGCCCCTATCCGAACCAGTACACGGGAGTGGAGACACTGGTCTATAATCGCTATGGAAGGGCGGCGCAGCTGGCTGCCAACATCAATTATCAGCTGGAGCAGGTTGGATTTGTCAATCAGGGGGTGAACGAGAGACGGGGACTGGTGGTCTTAAATGCCACATCCATGCCGGCAGTGCTTGTGGAGGTAGGGTTCATCAACACCGATGCGGACAATGTGCTTTTCGACGACAGATTTAACGAGATCGCGCTGGCTATCGCAGACGGTATTTCGCAGACGATCAACATGTAGGTGAGGAATATGCAGATTTCTGACTGGTTAACGGTTTTGGGGGGACTGGCGCTTTTTTTGTACGGGATCTATTTGATGGGCGAGGGGCTGCGGGCCGGTACGAACGGCGTGTTGGAAAGGGTTTTGGACCGGCTCGCCGGCACTCCCTGCCGGGCAGTGCTCTGCGGTGCGTTTGTGACGGCGCTCGTTCAGTCTTCTTCGGCGGTCACGGTCATGGTGGTGGGGCTGGCAGACGCGGGAGTGATGAAGTTAGATCAGGCGGCGGGAGTGATCATGGGCGCGAACATCGGAACCACGGTTACCGCATGGATTCTGGGGCTTGCGGGAATGGAGTCTTCGTCGTTTCCCGCCGGGTTTCTCAATCCCGCCTCTTTTGCTCCCGTACTGGGGCTTGTGGGAGTGGCGGTACTGATGGGATCCGGGCGGCCCGGGACGAAGAAGAAAGCGGTCATTCTGGTGGCATTTTCCATTCTCATGTTCGGTATGGATGCCATGAGCAGGGGAGTGAGACCCCTTGCCTCCGTGCCGGAGTTTGCCGGCATGCTGACAAAATTTACCCATCCTCTGTGGGGGCTTTTGGCGGGGATGGGTGTGACTGCCCTGATCCAGTCGTCCTCCGCCTCGGTGGGGATACTGCAGGTGCTGTGCTCCACGGGAGCGGTAAGCTACGGGGCGGCGGTTCCCATCATCTTAGGGCAGAACATCGGAAGCTGTGTAACGGCGCTTCTTGCGGGGGTGGGAGCGGGTAGAAATGCCAAAAGGGCGGCATTGGTGCATCTGTATTTTAATGTGATCGGAGCGGGGATTTTTTTAACGCTGTTTTACGGGATCCATGCGGTGCGCGCCTTTTCGTTTTTGACGGAGGCGGCGGACAGTTTTGGCGTCGCATTCATACATAGTGCGTTCAATATCGGTGCGACCCTGCTTCTTCTGCCTTTCACAAAGAAATTGGTGCGGCTTGCCTGCCTCACTCTGCCCGGAGAAGACAAAAAGAGGGCGCCGCTGATCGCCGGCGCCCCGATAAGATGATCATTCCTCTGCGGTCTCTTCGACGGTTTCCTCTGTGGCTGTCTCTCCGCCGGCGGGTGCGGGCTCTTTGGCGTCCGCCTCCGGCCCGGGGGAGGGTTCCTGCGGCTGCGCCTCCGAAGGGGGAAGGGTCAGAAGCACTTTGGAGATACGGTTCTGTTCGATTCCCTGTACTTTCAGCTTCATACCGTTTTCCAGAGTGACTTCCTCATTGTCCTCCGGAAGGCGGTCCAGATATTCGATCAGGATGCCGCCGATGGAGTCGTAGTCCTCGCTCTCAAGATGGATGCCCAGCGCGTCATTGATGTCGTCGAGGTTCATGCTCGCCTCCACCAGATAGCTGTGTTCGTCCACCGCCTGGATGAGCTGTTCCTCGTCGGCGTCATATTCATCCCGGATTTCGCCCACGATCTCTTCCAAAAGATCCTCCAATGTCAGCATCCCCACCGTTGCGCCGTACTCGTTCAGCACAAAGGTCATATAGGTGGTCTTCTCCCGGATCTCCAGAAGCAGATCCGCCACTTTCTTGAATTCATAGGTATAATGGGCATCCCTCAGGATATTCTGTACGCGAAAGTTCTCCGCGTTTTCCGTGAGAATAAAATCTTTGATATTGATCAGACCGATGATATTATCCTTGTCGTCCTGATAGACCGGCAGCCTTGTGTACATGGACTCCCGGAAGACGCTTAAGACTTTGTCGTAGGAGTCATCCACGCTTACGGTGACCATTTTGATGCGGGGGATCATGATATCCTTTGCCACCGCATCGGAGAAGTCAAATACATTATAGATGATCTCACGTTCTTCCTTTTCTATGACGCCGTCTTCGTGGCTCACATCCACATAGGTCTTCAGTTCGTTCTCCGTCATGGTATTGACCTTTTTATTGGGGTCAATATGTAGGAGCCCTAAAATGAATTGTGCCAGTTTGTCCACCAGGAAGATCAGAGGGGTTAAAATCTGCATAAGCCCATAGATGATGCCGGAGTATGCCAGACAGAGTTTCTCACTGGTGAACATCGCCCAGGTCTTGGGCACGATCTCACCGCAGAGCAACACCGCGATCGTCAGGATTCCGGTGGCGATTCCCACCGCAAGGTTGATCCTCAGCGCGAGGGTTGTCGCCAGGGCGGAAGCGGACAGATTTACGATATTATTGCCAATCAGGATGGCGCTTAACATTTTGCTGTATCGGTCCAGAATTTTGTTGACCAGGACTGCCCGTCTGTTGCCTTCTTCTGCGAGAGCACGCATGCGCACACGGTTCACTGTGGAGAGAGCGGTCTCCGCCGAGGAGAAGAAACCGGACAGCAGTATGAGTATCAGAAGTAGAAAAAATTGCACGATGACATCGGCGTTACCCGCCGGGTTAGGTTGTATGGCGCTTGGGTCCAAAAAAGTTCACTCCTTTTTGCATGTATTTATATGCAAATATACAATATGTCCCCGGATGTTGTCAAGTTTTTCTGACCCGGTGAATATAAATGAAATGTAAATCTCAAAAATCCGGTGAGACGATCCGGAGAGCAGTGACGGGAGGGAGAGGGCAGAATGCAGCGTGATATCAGGATGAGGGGCCGCAATGCGGCAGACGAAGGCGGGATTCCTTTGTTTTTTCTTATGAAGAATCTTTTGTTCTCCTACATATTGACGGCGGGGATGCTTTTGCTTCTGGCTTTTTTTCTGTATAAATTTGAGCTTACGGAGAAACCGGTATCCATAGCCATTATTGTCATTTATATAGCGGCGACTTTTTTTGCGGGATTTGTGAGCGGTAAAAAGCTGGGCAGCAGGAAATTCCTGTGGGGGCTTATCATGGGGGCGGCATATTTTGTAGTGCTGGCGCTGGTGTCTCTGGCGGTGAACCAGAACCCGGACACATTAGGGCAGTCTTTTTTCACGACGTTTGCGCTCTGTGCGGGCGGCGGTATGCTGGGCGGAATGCTTAGTTGACAGACAAGGAAGATTGTGTTATACTACAAAAAAGTTTGTTTGAATAGACAAGGAGGCTTTCCAGTATGAAGCATATCAAGACCTTAACCACCAGAGATCTGAAGGAATCCATGAAGAAGGGCGGCTGCGGCGAGTGCCAGACTTCCTGTCAGTCCGCATGCAAGACCTCCTGCACAGTGGGCAATCAGAGCTGTGAAAAGGTTAAAGCATAAATAATCGGACGGCAATTAAATCGAGACTAGCGGAAAGCAGCGATCTTTATTCGCTGCTTTCGTTGTGTGAAAGGGAGACCATGATACATCAATACAAAAGTAACGGTTATAACATCGTGATGGATGTCAACAGCGGTTCCGTACATGTGGTGGACGACATTGTGTACGATATGATCCCGCTGGTGGAGCCGCTGGTAAACGAAGGAATCCGTGACGCGGACACGATCCGTGCGGCGGTGCTGCATCTGGCACATCTTCCCTATCCGGAGGAAGAGATCGGGGAGGCTGTGGACGAGGTCCTTGCACTGGAGCGCGGAGGACAGCTTTTTGCGCCGGATATTTATGAGGATTATATCTTTGATTTTAAGAACCGGAAGACCGTGGTGAAGGCATTGTGCCTGCATATTGCCCATGATTGCAATCTGGCCTGCAGATACTGTTTCGCCGGTGAGGGAGAATACCATGGCAGACGGGCATTGATGAGTTTTGAGGTGGGGAAGAAAGCGCTGGATTTTTTGGTGGAAAATTCCGGAAACCGCGTGAATCTGGAGGTGGATTTCTTTGGAGGCGAACCCTTGATGAACTGGGATGTGGTCAGGCGGCTGGTGGAGTATGGCAGGAGCATCGAGGGACCCCGCAATAAGAAATTCCGGTTTACGCTGACGACCAACGGTGTGCTGCTCAATGATGAGATCCTGCAGTTTGCCAATAGGGAGATGGCAAATCTTGTGCTCAGCATAGACGGACGAAAAGAGGTTCATGACAGAATGCGCCCTTTCCGGGGCGGTCAGGGCAGTTATGACAGGATCGTCCCAATGTTTCAGAAGGCGGCTGAGAGCCGCGGGCAGATGAATTATTATGTGAGAGGCACCATTACCCATTACAATCTTGATTTTGCGGAAGATGTGCTGCATCTGGCGGATCTGGGGTTCCGGCAGATCTCTGTGGAGCCCGTGGTGGCGCAGCCGGAAGATGATTATGCCATCACAGAAGACGATATCCCCAGACTCCTTGCAGAGTATGATCGTCTTGCTGCGGAGATGATCCGAAGAAAAAAAGAAGGACGGGCTTTTCATTTCTTTCATTTTATGATAGACTTGCAGGGTGGACCCTGTGTGGCAAAGCGGCTGTCGGGCTGTGGATCCGGTACGGAATATCTGGCCGTGACGCCCTGGGGGGATCTCTATCCGTGTCATCAGTTCGTCGGGAATGAGAAATTCCTCATGGGAAATGTGGACACGGGCATTGTGCGCGAGGACATCCGGGACGAATTCAAGTGCTGTAATGTCTACGCGAAGGACAAGTGTAAAAAGTGTTTTGCCAAATTCTACTGCAGCGGCGGCTGCGCGGCGAATTCCTACAATTTTCACGGCAATATCAACGATGCTTATGACGTGGGATGCGAGCTGCAGAGGAAGCGGATCGAATGCGCCATCATGCTCAAGGCTGCCGAGGCGGAGACGGACGGAGAATAAATCCGGGGCTGGTGCGGCGCAGAGACAGCACCATCAATGGAATCAAGTGCAGAGAGCACAAAAAGAAAGGACAAGAGAAAATGAAAAAGAGTAAAGCAATCATCATTCTGGTCTGTGTGATCGCGCTTCTCGCCGGAGTTACTTATGTGGATTTCATGGGCGTGGACGCAGACAGAACGGGAAGCGCTTCCGACATTAAGCTGGGTCTGGATCTGGCGGGCGGCGTCAGCATCACTTACCAGGCGGTGGGGGAGGGAACCCCCAGCGCTACGGATATGCAGGATACCATCAATAAGCTGCAGAAGCGTGTGGAGACCTACAGCACGGAGGCGCTGGTGTATCAGGAGGGCGCCGACAGGATCAATATTGAGATCCCCGGAGTCAGTGATGCGAATGCGATCCTGCAGGAGCTGGGAAGACCCGGGGCGCTGTATTTTATCGCTGAGACAGATGCCGACGGTAATACGAACTACTCCCAGCAGTATGTGACGGACGCAAACGGAAACGGCGGTTACACCTATGTGCTGAACAAGTCGATCGAGGAGCTGACAGAGGACGGTTCTATCGTCCTGGAGGGTACGGATGTCAAGGATGCCCGGGCAGTCTCTACCCGTGATGCAATGGAAAATTCCACCTTTGCCGTGGATCTGACCATGACGGATGAGGGAACCCAAAAATTTGCGGATGCCACGAGAAAGGCTTATGAGAATGGCGAATCCATCGCCATATATTATGACGGTGCCTTTGTCAGTGTTCCCAGTGTAAATGCCGTGATCACGAACGGTAATGCGCAGATCAGTCCCATGGAGAGTGCGGAGAAGGCAGAGTCTCTGGCATCCACTATCCGCATCGGCGGTCTGAAGGTGGAGCTGGAGGAGCTGCATTCCAAAGTAGTGGGCGCCCAGCTTGGCGTGGAAGCCATCGACACCAGCCTGAAGGCAGGTGCGATCGGTCTGGGGATCGTGATCGTGTTTATGATTGCGGTCTATCTGATCGCGGGGCTTGCCTCGGCGCTGGGACTGGGTGTGTATGTGGCGCTGATCGTTCTTTTGTTAAATGGCTTTGACATGACGCTGACCCTCTCCGGGGTTGCCGGTATCATCCTCTCCATCGGTATGGCGGTAGACGCGAACGTGATCATCTTCGCCCGCATCCGGGAGGAGCTTGCCGCCGGAAAAGGCGTGCAGAGTGCGATAAAGATCGGATTTGACAAGGCGCTGTCCGCTATCGTGGACGGCAATATCACCACCCTGATCGCGGCAGGTGTGCTGTTCTTCCTGGCGCCCGGTACGATCAGAGGATTTGCACAGACTCTGGCTCTGGGTATTGTGCTGTCCATGTTCACCGCTCTGGTGGTGACCCGGTGGATCATGAATGCTTTCTATGCGCTGGGAGTCAGGGATGTCAGGTGGTACGGTGTGGCGAAGGAGAGAAAACCCATCGACTTCCTCACCAGAAAGGGAATCTTTTTCGGCATTTCCATCGCAGTGATCGTCGCAGGTTTTGTGGTAATGGGCGTCTATCAGGTCAATACCGGCGATATGCTCAACTACAGCCTGGAGTTTAAGGGCGGTACCGCCACCACGGTAACCTTTAACGAGAGCATGACCCTGGAGGAGGCTACGGACAAAGTGGTTCCTCTGATCGAGGAAGTGACGGGAAGCGCCGTACAGGTACAGAACGTCCAGGAGTCCAATGAGATCATCTTCAAGACCAATTCCCTCACTGTGGAACAGAGAGAGGCGCTGAACGCATCCCTTATGGAGAACTTCGGGGTGGAGGAGTCCATGATCACCTCCGAGACCATCAGTTCCACCATCAGCAGCGAGATGAAACGGGACACGGTGATCGCGGTGGTAGTGGCGATCCTCTTTATGCTGATCTATATCCGCATCCGTTTCAAGGATATCCGTTTCGGCATCAGCAGTATTGTGGCTCTGGTGCATGATGTCCTAGTGGTGCTGGCGTTCTATGCGGCGGCAAGGGTTTCCGTGGGCAACACCTTCATCGCATGTATGCTGACCATCGTGGGTTATTCCGTGAATGCGACCATCGTGATCTTCGACCGCATCCGCGAGAATATGGCGGCGATGGGAAATAAGGATGAGCTGAAGAATGTGGTGAACAGAAGTATCACCCAGACTTTGAGCAGAAGTATTTTCACGTCCCTGACCACCTTTGTCATGGTGGCATGTCTGTATGTGCTCGGCGTGACCAGTATCCGGGAATTTGCCCTGCCTCTGATGGTAGGTATCGTCTGCGGTGCCTACTCCTCCGTATGTATTGCAGGCGGGCTGTGGTATGTGCTCAGAACCAGATTTGCACCGAAAAAGATAAAGTAAATCCACAGACAGCTATGGGAAAGCCTGCCGGTCATGCCGGCGGGCTTTTTGTGACACTTGCTTTGGGGTCTGCGGGACCGGGAAGGCGCCGCAGACCGATGAGGAGAAAAGATGGAAAAATGGATGGTCGCCGCCAAAAAGGCGGATTTTGAAAAATGGGCGCGGGAGTTTCAGATCAGCCCCGTGCTCGCCCGCATTCTGCGCAACCGGAACCTGACGGAGGAAAGCCAGATACAAAAGTTTCTGCAGGGGACATTGAAGGATTGTTATTCTCCCTGGGAACTGCGGGATATGGACAGGGCGGTTGCCGCAATCCGCCTTGCCATAGAAAAAAGACAGAAAATCCGGGTGATCGGGGATTATGATGTGGACGGCATCTGTTCCGCCTACATATTGACCAAAGGCTTATGTTTTCTGGGGGCGGATACGGATACGGCAATTCCTCACCGCATTCACGACGGGTACGGGCTTAATGAGCATCTCATCGAGCTGGCGGCGCGGGACGGTATCGGGCTGATCGTCACCTGTGACAACGGAATTGCTGCGGCGCAGCAGATTGCGCTGGCAGATTCCCTTGGCATTGGCGTGGTGGTCACGGACCATCATGAAGTGCCCTTTGTGACGGAGGGGGAAACCAGACGGGAGATCCTTCCGCCGGCGCTGGCGGTGGTGGATCCCAAGAGGGGAGACTGTGGTTATCCTTTTAAGGGGATCTGCGGAGGTGTGGTGGCATATAAGCTGATGGAAGCGCTGTTGGACGGGGCGGGACGCTCTGAGGAAAAAAGCGGTGCAGGGGAAGATAAAACAAATTCCCGGGAAGCCCTGATGGAAGAATTTCTGGAATTGACCGCCCTTGCCACTGTCTGTGATGTGATGGAGCTCGTGGATGAGAACCGGATCTTTGTGAAAGAAGGGATGAAACGTCTGAAAAACAGCCGGAATATAGGGCTTAGGGCGCTGATGGAGGTGAATTCCTTAGAGCCGGAGAAACTCTCCGTCCATCATTTGGGATTTGTACTTGGTCCCTGTCTCAACGCAACGGGGAGACTGGATACGGCAAAGCGCGCGCTGGAACTTCTGCAGAGCAAAGGAAAGACGGAGGCGATGAGTGCGGCGAGGGAACTAAAGGAGCTCAACGACAGCCGTAAAAATTTCACGCGCCAGGGTGTGGAGCAGGCAGAGCAATATATTGCGGAGCATCATATGGAACAGGAGAAGGTGCTGGTCATCTATCTTCCCGAAGTACACGAAAGTCTTGCGGGGATCATTGCGGGACGTGTGCGGGAGCGGTACAACCGCCCGACTTTTGTGCTTACCCGGGGGGAGGAGGGAGTCAAGGGCTCCGGGCGTTCCGTGGAGAATTACCATATGTACGAAGCGCTGACGCAGGTGAAGGAGCTGTTTACCAGGTACGGCGGGCATAAGCTGGCGGCAGGGCTGTCCATGGCGGAGGAAAATGTGGAGTGTCTGCGCCGCAGGCTGAATGAAAACTGTTCTTTGCAGGAGGATGATTTCATCCCCATAGTCCACATAGACGTGCCTCTGCCTCTGCAGTATGCGGATGAGGGGCTGGCGCGGGAACTGGAACGCCTGGAGCCCTTCGGAATGGGGAATCCCAGACCGCTGTTTGCCCAGAAAAATCTGCGTTTTCTCGCCGCCTCCCGGATGGGGGCGGCAGGAAACTGTGCCCGGTTCCGGGTGAAGACACCCGTGGGAAGCACAGAATCGCTTGTGCTGTTTTCCAAGCTGGAGGAATTTGAGAAAGCCCTGGAGGAGAAATACGGGGAGGAAAGCGTGGAACGGCTGTACGCCGGGGAGGGCGATTATGAGATGTCCGTGGTGTACCGGCTGGGCTTTAATGTGTATCGCGGCAGGATGGAGAAGCAGCTTATTATCCAAAATTTCCGCTAAAAAATTATTTTAGATTTTGATTATACTTTAGACACATTTTAGACACATTTATCTTTTACAATAAATCTCGGATAGTTGAGAAAATCACTATCTCCCCCCTCATAAGAAAACGGAAAGATCCCGGTTCTGCCGGGATCTTTCTGTTTTTGGCAAAACATTTGCCGCGGCGGAAGAAAAAAGTGTGGTAGAAACTGTCAAAAAGGAGTAAAATGGAATTATTAAAATATAAAATAGGTTTTTTATGTGCAGGAAAGGATTTGTGGCATGGAGTCAGGAAAGAGACATTTGACGAAACTGCTGGAAGAACTGGAATATGAGTGTACCCAGGGAACGCTGGACAGGGAAGTGTCCGCAGTGGTCTATGATTCGAGAAAGGTGCGTCCGGGCTGCCTTTTTGTCTGTCTGAAGGGAGCCAATTTCGACGGGCACAGCTTTGCCGACGGGGCAGTGGCAGGAGGCGCCCGCGTGCTGGTGGTATCGGAGGACGTGAAGTCCGTGAAAGACCGGGATGTCACCGTTATCCGGGTGCAGGATACCCGGTATGCGCTGGCATATCTCTCTGCGGCGTGGTTTGATCATCCGGCGGGAAAGTTAAAGACCATAGGCATCACCGGCACAAAGGGAAAGACCACCTCCACTTATCTCGTAAAATCCATCCTGGAGGCGGCGGGATATAAAGTGGGTCTCATCGGAACCATTGAGATCATCATCGGGGAGGAACATATTCATGCGGAAAACACAACGCCGGAGTCCTATCTTCTGCAGGAATATCTTGCCCGGATGGCAGAGGCGGGGCTGGATGCGGTGGTGATGGAAGTTTCCTCCCAGGCTCTGATGATGCACCGCTCTCAGGGATTTGTGTTCGACTATGGAATTTTCACCAATCTGGAGGCGGATCATATCGGACCAAACGAGCACAGGGATTTTGAGGATTATCTTCACTGTAAGTCTCTTTTGTTCCGACAGTGCAGGGTGGGAATCGGCAATGGGGATGACAGCCACTTTGAGAAGGTGATGGAGGGGCATACCTGTACCCTGGAAAGTTTCGGAATGGGGGAGAATTGCTCCATCAGGGCAAGGGGGCTGGAACTGGTACATACCCCCGGGGAGCTGGGTGTGAGATTTCATGTGGACTTTTCGGAAGAAACGGGACAAAATCCCGGGGGCTTTGATGTGGAAGTCCCCACACCGGGACGTTTCAGCGTCTATAACGCGCTGACGGCCATTGCGATATGCAGGCATTTTAAGGTGGATACGGAAAATATTCAAAAAGCGCTCCTGTCTGCCCATGTGAAGGGGCGCATCGAGATGGTGAAGGTATCGGAGGATTTTACCCTCCTGATCGATTATGCCCACAATGCCATGGCGCTGGAGAGCCTTTTGACCACTCTGAGGGAATACGAGCCCCACAGGCTGATCTGTCTCTTCGGCTGCGGCGGGAACCGGGCAAGATCCCGTCGGTACGAGATGGGAGAGGTCAGCGGCAGACTGGCGGATCTGACCATTATCACTTCCGACAATCCCCGGTTTGAGGAGCCCCAGGATATCATTGAGGACATTAAGAGCGGCATTGCGAAGACGGATGGAAAGTATGTGGAGATCTGTGACCGCAGGGAGGCGATCCGCTATGCCATTGAACACGGCGCGCCCGGGGATATCGTGGTGCTGGCAGGAAAAGGGCATGAGGACTATCAGGAGATAAAAGGTGTGAAATATCCCATGGATGAGAGGGATCTGATCCGGGATATACTGGAGAACAGGTAGGCGGAGGAACATTGGGGGAACAATATGCGGATATCATCGTGGATATTGCTCACGAAAAACTGGATAAAACCTTTCAGTACCGGGTGCCGGAGAGTTTAAGGGGGCGTCTGGAACCGGGCATGTGCGTACAGATTCCCTTTGGGAACGGGAACCGGCTCATCAAGGGTTATGTGATGGAACTGGGAGAGAAATGTAAATTTGATCCCGCCCGCACAAAAGAGATCGCCGGAATTGCCGGGCGGGATACGGATGTCACGGACAAAATGATGGAACTGGCAGCCTGGATGCGCAAAAACTATGGCGGCACCATGATCCAGGCTCTAAAGACGGTGCTCCCCGCAAAGCGCTCCGTGAAGAAGCTGGAGCGGCGTTTTGTGGAGGCGCTGGCAGACAGGGAGGAGCTGACTTCTCTGCTGGGCGAGAGCATGAGGAAAAAGCAGCCTGCCAAAGCGAGGCTGCTGGCGGCGCTTTTGGAGCAGAAAACGATTCCCTATGAGTGGATCACCTCCAAGCTGAATGTGTCCGCCGCCACCGTCAACAGTCTGGCGAAGGCGGAGGCGCTCCGCGTCGTTTCCACAGAGCGGTTTCGCAACCCTGTGAAATGCGGCGGGGAGGCGGACCGTAGGGCGGGGGATGACAGAAAGGCGCTGAGCCGGGACCAGCAGAAGATCGTGGATGAGGTGATGAGGGATCTTGACCGGGGAACCCCCGGCACCTATCTGATACATGGCATCACGGGAAGCGGCAAAACGGAAGTCTATATGGAGCTGATAGCCGGCGTGGTGGCGCGGGGCAGGCAGGCGATCGTGCTGATCCCGGAGATCGCGCTGACCTATCAGACCCTGCTTCGGTTCTACAGGCGGTTTGGGGAGCGGGTGAGTGTTTTGAACTCTGCCCTTTCTCCCGGGGAAAAATACGATCAGTGCGAGCGGGCCAAGGCGGGAGAGATCGATGTCATCATCGGTCCCCGTTCCGCCCTGTTCACCCCGTTTCCCAACATCGGGCTCATCGTCATGGATGAAGAGCACGAGGGAAGTTATAAGAGTGAGAGCACACCGAAATATCACGCCCGGGAGACGGCGCTGAAGGTGGCAGAGCTGCACGGGGCAGGTGTGGTGCTGGGTTCGGCAACCCCCTCGCTGGAGGCGTACTATCGGGCAAAAAAGGGTGAGTACAGGCTTTTTACCCTGAAAGAGCGTCTGACGGGCGGCGTTCTTCCGACGGTTTATACGGTGGATCTGCGGGAAGAATTAAAGCGGGGAAACCGTTCTATTTTCAGTGAAAAACTGCAGGAGCTCCTGGCGGACAGACTGGAAAGGGGACAGCAGAGCATGCTGTTTTTAAACCGGCGGGGATATGCGGGATTTGTGTCCTGCCGGGCGTGCGGCGCGGTGATGAAATGCCCGCACTGCGATGTGTCGCTGTCGGAGCACGGAAACGGGCTGCTGATGTGCCATTACTGCGGCCACAGCGAGCCCAGGCCAAAGCTTTGTCCCCAATGCGGCTCCAAATATATTCTGGGGTTTAAAGCAGGCACACAGCAGATAGAGGAGAAGCTTAAGGAGCTGTTCCCGGGGGTGCGGGCGCTTCGCATGGACGGGGATACCACCAGGACAAAGGACAGTTATGGAAAAATCCTTGCCGCCTTTGCCAATGAGGAGGCGGATGTGCTCATAGGCACCCAGATGATCGTCAAGGGGCATGATTTCCCCAAGGTGACGCTGGTGGGAATCCTCGCGGCGGATTTGTCTTTAAGCGCTGCGGACTATCGGGCGGGGGAGAGAACCTTCCAGCTTTTGACCCAGGCAGTGGGCAGGGCAGGCAGAGGGACAGAACCCGGAGAGGCGGTGATCCAGACCTATCAGCCACAGCATTACGCCGTGGTGCAGGCGGCGCGTCAGGATTATGAGGATTTTTACCAGGAGGAGATCCTTTACCGGGAACTGGGCGGCTACCCTCCTGCGTCCCATCTGCTCGCCGTACAGATTTTTGCGAAAGAGGAGAGCGCGGGAGATGCGCTGGCACGCAGACTCGCGGATATCGTGAGAGGGGACGGGGCGGCGGTACTCGGACCGGCTGCGGCTTCCATCGGAAAGATCAACGATGTTTATCGTTTTGTCTTTTATGTCAAGAATGATGACCGCAAAAAACTGATACAATATAAAGACAGGCTGGAGGAAACTCTTGAGGAAGCGCCCTTTGCGGGTGCCCAGGTGCAGTTTGATTTTGACCCCGTAAACTGTATGTGACGGCGTTTTTTCGCTGATCCGGTTACGGAAAATTACCATAGAAACAACGCAGAGAAAGAAGAAACGCAGAGAAAGAAGAAAGGCGGAAGGAAAGGGACATGGCGATCAGAAACATACGCGAATATGGAGAAGAGGTACTGACGAAAAAGAGCAAGGAAGTGACGGAGATGACGCCCCGGACCAGAGAGCTGATCGGGGATATGCTGGAGACGATGTACGAGGCAAACGGCATCGGGCTGGCAGCGCCCCAGGTGGGCATCTTAAAGCGGATCGTGGTCATCGACACCACGGGACAGGATCCCTATGTGCTGGTCAATCCCCGTATTGTGGAAAGCAGCGGCGAGCAGACCGGGCAGGAGGGATGTCTGAGCGTCCCCGGCAAGTGCGGAATCGTCACCAGACCCAATTATGTGAAGGTGGTGGCGCTGGATGCCGACATGAAGCCCTTTGAACTGGAGGCGACGGAGCTTCTGGCGAGGGCGGTCTGTCACGAGCTGGATCATCTGGATGGGCACCTGTATGTGGAGAAAGTGGAAGGGGAGCTGCAGAATGTGACCTATGAGGAGGACGAGGAACGATGAAAATTCTTTTCATGGGAACACCGGATTTTGCCGTGGGCGCCCTGGAGGCGCTGATTGCCGCAGGGCATGAGATCACGGCGGTGGTGACTCAGCCGGACAGGGCGAAGGGGCGCAGCGGGCAGCTTCAGGCGCCGCCTGTGAAGCAATGCGCGATGCGCCATGAAATCCCGGTGATGCAGCCGGCGCGCATCAAGAACCCGGAGGCGGTGGCAGAACTGAAAAAGTATGCGGCGGATGTGTATATTGTGGCGGCATTCGGACAGATTTTATCTCAGGAGATCCTGGAGATACCCAGGTACGGCTGCCTGAATATCCATGCTTCCCTTCTCCCAAGGTACCGGGGAGCGTCGCCCATTCAGCATGTGATCATAGACGGTGAGAGCCAGACCGGCGTCACGATCATGCAGATGGATGCGGGGCTGGATACAGGCGATATGCTGTATAAAAAGAGGATCGCGGTGGAAGCGGATGACGATTATGAGACACTCCATGACAAGCTGGCCGTGCTGGGCGGGGAAGCCATTGTGGAGGCGCTGCCTCTTCTGGAGGCGGGACGCCTCACTCCTGTAAAACAGGATGACGCCGCGAGCTGTTATGCGCCCCTGATAGAAAAGCGCATGGGACATCTGGATTTTACGCGGAATGCGGCGGAACTGGAACGCCTCATCCGCGGGGTAACGCCCTGGCCGAGCGCATATACAAGCCTTCGCGGGAAACAGTTAAAAATCTGGAAAACCGCTTTGGTGAGCGCGGAGGAACTTGCAGCCTGCTGCGCCCTGGAGGATGCCCGGCTCTCGGACATGACGCCGGGAGCGGTGCTGCGGGTGGATAAGGACAGTTTCACGGTATTGTGCGGTGAGGGCGCGCTTCGCATCCTCGAAGTGCAGTCGGAGGGGAAAAAACGTATGGATACCCGGGACTTTCTGCTGGGCGTAAAGCTTCAGGCAGGAGAGATCCTGGGAATGTAAAGGAGGAAACATGTTCGGATATTACGGATTCTACGGGCTTTATTATGACGCCACTTATCTTTTGGTGATCCTGGGAGCGGTCATCTGTCTGATTGCCAGCGCCCGGGTGAACAGTGTGATGAACAAGTACAAACAAGTGCAGAATTCCACGGGGATGACGGGAGCCCAGGCGGCGCAGAGAATTTTGCAGAACGAGGGCATCGGGAATGTGCGGATCGAGTGTCTGCAGGACTCGGGAGGAGACCATTACGACCCCCGGACCCAGACGGTGCGGCTATCCTATGAGGTTTACAACGGTACGTCTGTGACGGCAGTGGCGGTGGCGGCGCATGAGTGCGGTCATGCCATCCAGCATGCCCACAGCTATGCTCCTCTGACCATCCGGTCTTCCCTGGTCCCGGCGGTCAATCTTGCCAGCACCTTAAGCTGGCCCATCATTCTTCTGGGCATCCTTCTCAGCTGGAACCAGATCTTGATCCAGATTGGCATCTGGGCGTTTGCCCTGGCTGTATTGTTCCAGCTGGTCACCCTTCCGGTGGAGTTCAACGCTTCTTCCCGGGCATTGGCTAAAATCGGTCAGTACGGGCTGATGTCCGAGCGGGAGACACAGGGCGGCAGAAAAGTGCTGACAGCGGCGGCGTTCACCTATGTGGCGGCTGCGGCGGCATCCATTTTACAGCTGCTGCGCCTGCTGTTGCTGTTCAACAGAAGAAAAGACTGAACGGCAGATTTTGGCAGAAGAATGGAAGCGGGTGCGAAAACAGACCGAAGGAAAGGGCGCGGAAAGTGGCGGAGAATACCAGAGAGATCGTACTGGACACCTTGCTGACGCTGGAGCGGGGAAATGAATTTTCCCACCGGCTGGTCAAGGCGGTACTGGATAAATATGATTATTTAGAGGAGAGAGAGAAAGCGTTCATCAAACGGCTTACGGAGGGCACCATTGAGAGGCGGATAGAACTGGATCATTATCTGGATCATTTCTCCGATACTCCGGTGGACAGGATGAAGCCTTTGATCCGCTGTCTGATGCGCATGAGCGTCTATCAGCTTCTCTACATGGACAACGTACCCGACAGCGCCGTGTGCAACGAGGCGTGCAAACTGGCGCAGAAGCGCAGGTTCGGCAGTTTAAAAGGTTTTGTGAACGGAGTGCTCCGCAATATAGCGAGACACAAAAAGGAGCTTCCCCTGCCGTCCCGGGAGAACCGCCCCATGGAGTATCTGTCCGTGAAATATTCCATGCCGGTGTGGATCGTGGAATTTTGGGCGGAGCATTACGGATTGGAGCGCACGGAGACAATGCTCGAGGGGCTTTTGGAGATTCATCCGGTGTCAATACGGTTTCGCTCTGATCTGAGCCCGAAGGAGAGGGATGAACTGGCAGAGGAGATGAAAAAAACCGGTGTAAAGCTGGAAAACTCCGGGCGGCTCCCCTATCTGTACACTGCAGAAGATACGGAAAATATCATGGAGCTGCCGGGATATGCCGAAGGAAAATTCGCGGTACAGGACGCGGGCTGTGCGCTGGCGGTGGAGGCGGCGGGTATCCGCCCCGGGGATGTGGTGCTGGACATCTGTGCCGCCCCCGGCGGCAAGAGTATTCTGGCGGCGGAAAAGACGGGAGAGAGCGGATGGGTCTGCGCCCGGGATATATCCGTGCAAAAATGTGCGCTGATGGAGGAGAATGTCCGCCGAATGATGACCGGAAATATCACCGTGGAAGTACATGATGCGGTCTGCCCGGATGAAGAGTGGCTGGAGAGGGCGGATGTGGTGCTGGCGGATGTCCCCTGCTCCGGGCTGGGGGTTATGGGCAAGAAGCGGGATATCAAATACCGTGTGACCAGAGAAAGGCTGGAGGAACTGGAGCGGCTGCAGCAAAAGATCCTCGAAGTCTGCCAGGGATATGTAAAACCGGGCGGGGTGCTGCTCTACAGCACCTGTACCGTTAACCCCAAAGAAAATGAGATGATGGCGCGCTGGATCGCGCAGAGCTTTCCCTTCGTGCTGGAGGAGGAGAGACAGTTTTTCCCCGGGGAGGATGAGATGGACGGCTTCTATTATGCAAGGCTGCGCAGGATTGCTCCAAAGGACGGGAAAGCGGAGTGGGAAGACCGTGAAAAACATATTGCAAAAAGGGTAATGAGGGATAACAGGGAAGATGAGTGAAGTCCGCACAGAGGGACAAGTGAATAGAACAGACATAAAATCCCTGACGCTGCAGGAGCTTGTCGGGGAGATGGACAGACGGGGGGAGAAATCCTTTCGGGCAAAACAGATATACCAGTGGATTCATGCGAAGCTGGCGGAGGATTTTGACGAGATGACAAACCTCCCCAGAGAGCTCAGAGAGCGGCTTAAGGAGGAATATGACTACACCGTGTTAAGACCGCTGCGGGTTCAGGAATCTAAGCTGGACGGAACGAAGAAATTTCTGTTCGCACTGCCGGATCAAAATGTGGTGGAGAGCGTGTGGATGCGCTATAAACACGGAAACTCCGTGTGTATCTCCTCCCAGGTGGGATGCCGCATGGGATGCAGATTCTGTGCCTCCACGCTGGACGGATTGGAAAGGAATCTGCTTCCCTCGGAGATGCTCGAACAGGTATATGCCATCACCCGGCTTACGAAAGAGAGAGTTTCCAATGTGGTAGTCATGGGGATCGGCGAACCCATGGACAATTACGACAATCTCTTAAAGTTCATCCGGATGCTTACGGACGGGAACGGTCTCAACATCAGCCAGAGAAATATCACAGTGTCCACCTGCGGCATCGTGCCCTGTATGCGCCGCCTTGCCGGGGAAAAGCTTCAGATCACCCTGGCGTTGTCCCTTCATGC
Source organism: uncultured Acetatifactor sp. (assembly GCA_947581865.1). GTDB lineage: Bacteria > Bacillota > Clostridia > Lachnospirales > Lachnospiraceae > Acetatifactor. The sequence goes on from CANPWA010000016.1 coordinate 43,250, forward strand.
CGCCACGGACGAGAAGCGCAAAAAACTGATGCCCATAGCCCGCAGGTACAGCATCGGGGAGCTGATGGAGGCATGCCGGTACTATTTTGACAGTACAGGGAGGCGGATCACATTTGAGTATTCCCTTGTGGGCGGGGAGAACGACACGGATGAAGATGCGGCGAAACTTGCTGCGCTGGCGGCGCCTCTTTGCTGTCATGTGAATCTGATTCCCGTCAATCCCATAAAAGAGCGGGATTATGTGCAGTCGGAAGGTGCCAGAATCCGGGCTTTCAAAAATATCCTTGAAAAAAATAAAATAAATGTTACTATAAGAAGGGAAATGGGACGAGATATTGACGGCGCCTGCGGGCAGCTCAGACGAAGGGAGCTGGAGGCGGTGGCTGCGGGCGCGCCTGTTTGGGAGGAATAAAACGTGTTAAAGACCTTTTCCATTACCGATATCGGTAGAAAGAGAAAAATAAATCAGGACTATATATATACCTCCGAGAACGCGGTGGGGCACCTGCCCAATCTGTTCATTGTGGCGGACGGCATGGGGGGACACAATGCGGGAGACTACGCGTCCAAGCTGACGGTGGAGACCATGGTCTCTCAGATAGAAAACTCCTTTGAGCAGCAGCCGACGAGAATTTTTGAAAAGGCGATCTCTGCAGCGAACGAAGTGATCCGCAGAAAGGCTGCCGGGGAGCCGGGCATGGAGGGAATGGGAACCACGGTGGTAGCGGCCACCTGCATGGGCAGGCATCTCCAGGTAGCAAATGTTGGGGACAGCAGACTCTATGTCGTGGGAAGACAGATCCGCCAGATCACCCGTGACCACTCTCTGGTGGAGGAGATGGTGCGCATCGGGAGCATCTCCCAGGCGGAGGCGCGCATTCATCCGGACAAAAATATCATCACAAGGGCTGTGGGAGCCGGAGAGACCGTGGAAGCGGATTATTTTGCCGTGGATCTGGAAGAGGGCGATGTGGTGCTCATGTGTACCGACGGGCTGACGAATATGTTGGAGGATGAGGAGATCCGCATGATCATGAGCGGTGCGAGAGATATTGTGGAAAAGGCACAGTCGCTGGTGGATGCGGCAAATGCCAACGGCGGGAAGGATAATATTTCCGTGGTGCTGATCGAGCTGGAAGATAAGTGAGTCTAAGTCTGAGAAAAGGAAATGGATATGATAAAAATAGGTATGATGATTGGTGACCGATATGAGATCCTGGAAAAGATCGGCACCGGCGGCATGTCCGACGTATATAAGGCGAAGTGTCATAAACTCAACCGTTTTGTGGCGGTGAAAGTGCTGAAGCAGGAGTTTTCCGAGAACGCGAATTTTGTCTCGAAATTCCAGACGGAGGCCCAGGCGGCAGCAGGGCTGGCGCACCCCAATATCGTGAATGTGTATGATGTGGGGGAAGAGAATGGGATCCATTATATTGTCATGGAACTGGTGGAGGGAATCACGCTCAAGAAATATATTGAGAAAAAAGCGCGCCTGTCCTACAAGGAGGCGGTGAGCATCGCCATCCAGGTGAGCATGGGTATTGAGGCGGCGCACAATAATCATATCATTCACCGGGACATCAAGCCCCAGAATATCATCATTTCCAAAGACGGCAAGGTGAAGGTGACGGATTTTGGCATCGCCAAGGCAGCCACCAGCAACACGATCACCTCGAATGTGATGGGCTCCGTCCACTATACCTCGCCTGAACAGGCCAGGGGCGGTTACAGCGACGAAAAGAGTGATATCTACTCTCTTGGCGTGACCATGTTTGAGATGCTCACGGGGCGTGTCCCTTTCAACGGGGAGACCACGGTGGCCATCGCGATCAAACATATTCAGGAAGAGCTTCCCTCCCCTAAGGAGTATGTGCCCGAAATTCCCAACAGTGTGGAAGATATCGTAATAAAATGCTGCCAGAAATCCCCGGACAGGCGTTATCAGAACATGGGCGAGCTGATCGCAGATTTAAAACGATCCCTTATGAGCCCCGACGAGAGTTTTGTAGTGTTTGCCGATCCGGATGTGGAAGGCGGCACCCGTACCATCAGCGAAGGGGATATGGCAAGAATCAAGAATCAGAGCCGTATGAATTATGATGGCGGGGAGTATGTGTCCCGGGAGGACTCCATGCGCCTCCGTTCCGATACGGAATCTATGTATGAGGGAGAGGACGGTTACGGGGAAGAAGATTACGACTATGATGACGATTCCCGGATGGAGAGGATCACCACGATCCTTGCGGTTGTGGCGGGAATCATCATTGTCATCATTCTGATCATACTGGCGGTAAAGCTTCTGGGAGGCAGCCCTTCGGGCAGGGACGAGGGACCGATCATCTCCGATGAGGAATCGGAGTCAGGGGTATCCGTGGATATGCCGAATGTGACAGGTATGAACTTTGAGGATGCACAGAACACTTTGCTTAGTCTGGGCATTCTTGTGGAGGTGGAGTATCAGGAGTCGGACACCATTGATGAGGGGGTTGTGATCACTGCCAGTGTGAACGCAGGCGAACCGGTGGAACAGGGAAGCATAGTGACGCTGACGGTCAGTGCGGGCACCCAGGGCATAGAGGTCAGTGAGGTGACAGGCTATACGCTGGAGGAAGCGCAGAACAAGCTGACAAGTCTTGGATTTTTGGTAAGCAGGGCAGAAGCCTATTCTGATACGATAGAGGAGGGAGTGGTCATCTCCCAATCCCCTGTGGGCGGGACGAAGGCGCCCAAGGGCAGTGTCATTACGGTGACCGTGAGTCTTGGCAAGGAAGAGAAGAAAGTCCGTGTGCCCAATCTGATAGGGCTTCCGGAGGAAGACGGCACCTTTGAGGCGATTGAGATGGGGCTGCAGATCGGCAGTGTGACGTATGTGTACAGTTCCGAGGTCGCGGAAGGGTTGATCTGTTACCAGAGTTATTCCCACGGCACCTATGTGGATGAGGGAACCGCGTTGGATATCAAGGTGAGCCAGGGAACCGAAGCGCTGACCTACCGGTGTGATACCAGTATCGCGGCGCCCACCGCCGCCGAGGCGCCGGATTACGTCGCCGGCACGGAGGTGAAAGTGAAGCTGGTGGCAGACGACGGCACGGTTCTGTTGGAGACGAAGACTTCCGCTTTCCCTCTGACGGCAAAATATTATGGGCTTACTTCTTCCTCGGGCACGGTTACAATGACCTATAAAGCCACGGTAGCGGGAAGCACTTCGACGAACCCCGAGACGGGAGAGACGGTGACTGTACCCGGCTCCACGGAGGAGAAAAGCTTTACCAGAACGATCGAATTTATACAGGAATAATCAGTTTATGCAGGGAAAGATAGTCAAGGGAATCGCCGGATTTTATTATGTGTATGCCAGGGATGCGGACGGACGCGGAAAGGTGTATGAGTGCAGGGCAAAGGGAGTTTTCCGCAAAAATCACGAAAAACCCCTGGTGGGGGACGATGTGGAGATGGAGGTGCTGGATCCGGAGAAAGCGCTGGGAAACATCATCTCGATCCTGCCCAGACGCAGTGTCCTCATCCGCCCGGCGGTGGCGAATGTGGATCAGGCGCTGGTGATCTTTGCCATCGTAAAGCCACAGCCCAACTTTAATCTGCTGGATCGGTTCCTGATCATGATGGGGCAGCGGGGGCTGCCCTGCATCATCTGTTTTAACAAGCTGGATATCGATGCTAAAAGGCAGGGAGAAACGTACAGGGAGATCTATGAGAAATGCGGTTACCAAACGCTCCTGGTGAGCGCCGGGCAGGGGCAGGGCGTGGAGGAATTAAAGGAACTGCTTAAGGGAAAAACGACAACGGTGGCCGGACCAAGCGGTGTGGGAAAATCCTCGCTGATCAACTGTTTTCAGGACAATGTTGTCATGCAGACGGGGAGCATCAGCGAAAAGATCGACAGGGGAAGACATACCACCCGACATTCAGAGTTTATCGTGGTGGGGGAGGATACCTATATTCTCGACACGCCGGGATTCAGCTCCCTGGGGCTGTTTGACTTAGACAAGAACAGCCTGGCAGAATATTATCCGGAGTTTGGGCAGTTTGAAAAATACTGTAGATTCTCCGGCTGCGCACATGTGAACGAGCCCGTCTGCGGCATCAGGGATGCGGTGGAGAAGGGGGAGATCTCCCGGATGCGGTACGAAAATTACAGACTGCTGTACGAAGAGCTCAGGGCGGCAGGAAAATATTAAAAAAGAAGCGGAAACAGACCGCTTCTTTTTTTGGTCTGTTTCGGGGCAGGGGCAGTCTGTACAGGAGGAGCGGTCCGCAAACATAAAAAGATTGAAAATATTATTAAATAATGCTATTATTGTATATAATATGCGATTAAAAGCCAAAGAGGATAAAGAGATCATAAAGAATTTTCTAAAGGCATACCATACGGATATTGGTAAAAAACTGATAATTTAGGACAGTATCCTGCTGAGGGAAGCTCATATCCTTATGACCGGGAGATCAGGTGTGGGAATATTACCGAAGAACAGGCGCTTACAGACAGCGTGTGTAATATTTTGATGCAGTATATCGGTGTAAATCAATCTGTAGAGCCGCAATTTTTGTCCGGGAATCTATTGCCGGGGCATGCGATATTGCTTTGTTCTGATGGCTTTCGCCATGAAATTTCTCAAGAGTAACTTTTCAGATATTTAAAACCGGATCGGTTATACAAAGATGAAGAGATAAAGAGTGCATTGGTTGATCTGGTGGATATGAATAAACAGCGGAAAGAGAGACAGACAACATATCTGCGATATACCTGAAGAGATTGTGAAATACGAGAGGAACAGAAGTTGATTGTAACAGGTACGATTATACAAAACAAATATGAGATCCGGTCCGGCATTTGTATAATCTGGATTTGGAATCACTGCAGGAAGAACTGTGGGCAAATGCGCACAGGGACGGGTATGTCCACATGCAGATCAAAGATCTGAACGGCGGCATAGGACAAACAGAGAATAAAAACGGGAGCGGGGCATATTCGTTTAATGTGGATATCATGGACGAACAGAATCAGTGCGCATATGAGGATGGATATATAAAGATCAACTTATCCATGCCGGATCCACTGGACATATTAAATGATAAAACGGAAGAAGAGATCGCTGATCTATACAAGCAGATGAAGATGCTGCCCATAGACCTGATGTTCAATAATGCCGAAGATTTTTTAGATGCTTATTATAAAATGGGATGGATACTCAAACCGATTCATTCACTGATTACAGGAAAAGGGCAAAGCATATTAAGCACTTTGGGGGAGGTGTCATATGATCAATGGTTTGATCTGGATGCGCTGGTATCCGCAAGTCTGCAGTTTAGCTTGTTAGGGGCAGGGAATACGATAGAATGTCAATGTCTATATAAACAGATTGAACAGGAAATAAAGGAAAAGAAGAAAGAATATCAGATCAATAACTTTGGTCAATATACCTGTATGACAGTCCGGTATATGGAAAACGGTCAGGATATGTCAAGTGAGATGCAGTGGCAGTATATCGGGTGCCAGCTAGTGTCCGCTAAGGCGGCATATCGTATCTGTATGCTGAAAAAATACGGGCTGGAGTATTATCTGAAAGAGGTGATTTCAGAAGAAATGGTTCCTGAAGATATAACGAAAGAGAAATATATATATGATATTATTAGAAGAATAACGAAAGATTATAGCTTCTTAGAGGATGGATTAGAAGAAGCGTTATCTGAAAGACCGGTGGAGACCATCCGCATAATAGAGGATGGCATTACACAACTGAACGAGGATATCCTCGGGCTGAGCGACTGGCTGAAATGAGGAAGGAAAGAAAAAATATTCTGAGGTGGAGAGTGTGAAAAGATTTTTCAGGGCGTCCCAAAACGCTGTCAGGAAAATCTAAGTTTCCCCCACAGGTTTGTGTCCGCGCTGCCGCCACAAACCTGATATGCACAGAGAGCAGCGCAGAAATGAGGGAAAGAGTGAAAAAAAGATGGTTGATCCTATCCGTAACCGTATTGATCCTTTTAGCCACAGTCTCCGGTGTGGCAGTAACCCTGCTCAGAGAGTATTACAGGCTGGATCTTGAGAATCACTGTCTGATCGTCAAAAAAGATGAGGCAACCGGATTCTCCTATGCTGTATACAGGGATCATGTGGAACTTCTGGAGTACCAGGGAGAGGCGGCGGAGATAGATCTGCCAGAGACCCTGATGGGAAAGCCGGTGACGGTCATAGGTGAGGAATGTTTCATGAGGAGGAAGGATATCACTTCCGTCCATCTCAGCCCGGGGATCCGTCAGATTGGTGCGTATTCATTTGCGCACTGCTCGAATCTGGAGAATGTATCGGGGGAGGCGGAGGTGGAGAGCATTCAGCTTGCTGCGTTTTTAAACTGCGGCAACCTTAAAACCGTGAGCATGGGAAACCATATCAGAGTCATAGAGGTTTCCGCATTTGACGAATGCGTGGCGCTGGAATCCATCGGAGCGCAGCCGGAATTGGAAACGATAGGAGACTTTGCGTTTGGAGGAGTCGGCAGCCTTTCGGATTTTTCAGTGCCGGAAGATACATCCCTGGGGATAGCGTCATTTACAGCGTCAGAATGGTTAGAAAATAAGACAGGGGAATATATCGTTCTGGCGAAGGGCGTACTTGTCAGCTACCGCGGCGACAGTGAGAGGGTTGAAGTCCCGGAGGGGATCAAGCGGATAGATTACGAAGCCTTCTGCGGGGAGCCGGAAAAGGAAAATCCGAAGGAGATCTATCTGCCGGATACGGTGGAGGAGATATCATCAATAGCATTCGGGTATTGTAAGGATGCCAGGGTATATATACCGGCTTCCGTCTCAGTCATTGATCGGTATCATTTTGGGCTGATGTATGATGACGGCACCCTGACCATTGTCACCACCAGCGGCACCACGGCGGAGGCATATGCAAAGGAACAGGGGATACCCTGCGAGATCGTGGAGGACTGGCTGGAAGCAGGCGAAGACTGAGCGGGGACAGCCCGGTTTGATGGTTTTGCCCACAGGTTTGTGTCCGCGCTGCCGCCACAAACCTGATATGCACAGAGAGCAGCGCAGAAATGAGGGAACCATGGACGAAAAGAGTTTTGATTTCCGAATCAGCCAGCCGGACTGCCGCAGCCTGGTGGAGGCGTATAAAAAAATGGAGGAATGGATACAGAGCCGGAAAGAGGACATATCCGGTGCCGCATCTCTGACGGAAGGGGAAGGGGCAGCATCGGATGTGCTGTGGAAGGTATCCGGGAATTTCATAACGGATGGCGAGCTGGAGACCCTGCAAAAGATGCGCGCCTGTCTGGAGGAGTCGCTTCCCGACATCAATGCCCTGCTGGCAAGATGTGAGGGATTTATAGACCAGCTGGAGTCGGACACGGCAGTGGAACCGGTCAGACCGGAGGACGGGGACAACATGGAGAGGAACGGGGGGATCCTGTCACTGTCCTATGACTATGTGGAGAAGATCACGGGAACCTGTGATTCCATTCTGGAACAGACCCGTGTGCTGACGGAGGAACTGACCGGGGTGCTCGATGAGTGCGGCTATCTGCTGGAGGGGACGGAGGAGGACCGGAACTCCCTGACGGAGGCGGAAAACAGGTTAAACAGGATCGGGAACTATAAAGACTCCTTCTACACATACGCATCGGGAGTGCAGGTGCTGGATCTGGAAATGAGGCTGAAGCTGAGGGAGATAGCGGGGAACGAGTGGAAAGGGACCAAGCTGGAAGTGACCGCTAAAGAGGCGGCGCTGGCAGCGGGAGAGTTCCGGGATTATGACAATGTGGTGCTCCTGGAGGGGATCGCAGAGCAGATCCTGTCAAAGGATGCAGGCGAATGGAGTCAGGAGGAGGCGGACTTTCTGGCGCGCACCTGGGACAATGCCATCCAAAATGAAAAGACCGGCATCATCCGGCTGTATACGGAGAGGCTGTTTGCGGAGGATGATACAGACAGGATACAGAAGCTCATGGAATGTCTGGAACCGGGATCGCAGGGCGGTGCATATTACACGCTGAACAGGATCAAATACATACAGTCTGAAATGTGCAGGGATGCGGGGGCAGATTATACCTGTGACGTGGAGGTGACGAAGGAGGACGGTCCGGTACGGATCACGATGAAGCTGTCTTGGGAGGGAGGCATCCTGGGGGGAGGTTATCGGGAAACCAGCCTGACTGTATATGACATGAAGGATGTCATCAGTGTACAGGAAGAGCGGCATTTGGAAGGCAAATTTGGGTTCACGGAAGAACAGATCGAAACCATGAGGTGTGATGCGGTGACGGACGCGGACATAGAATTTCTGGACCACCTGACAAAGGGGGAGTATGCGCAGGCGTTTGACGTCCATCCCCAGGGGATCGGACCAAGGTTACCGGGCTGTCTAGCCGTGTATGTTTTACAGATCGCAGAGGCGGAACTTGCAAAACCGCAGAGTACGGAATTAAACGCTTTGATCAATGGAGTACTTATGATAGACCCGCATAATAATTCCATGATCAATGATACCAGCGGTCAGTATATAAAAATGCTGCAGGATTTTATGTTAGACGGTATTACGGATGAAGTGGAAAATATAAGCCAGGTGGAAGCTGGGAGTACAGATGCGGCGGAGAGGGAAAGGGAGAGGGAAAGGGAAAGGGAAATAGAAAAGCGTGCGGAAAATTATTATAAACAATATGCCTTATGGAGTGTGATAAAAGAGATCTATTATTATCTATATGATAAGGATAACCAGCTGGAGCTGGCACATCAATGCGGCGTAGAGGGGCTCTTGAGCGCGCAGATTAACGGATTGTACGCCGGGGAAGGAGATGAGGCATATTATCAATTTGATTTCGGACTGTTGATCAATGAGCCCGGTACAGAGGGACAGGGAGAGTTTGTCAGTGGATTAGAGTTTTCGGTCATTTTAAGCAAGCTAACCGGAGCGGAACTGGCAACCGCAATGATGAGTGAAGAAATAGAAAAATTAAAAGAAGAAAGAGACAATGCAGCCCGGAATACAGCAAGCGGAGTAGTTGCAGATATAGTTAATACGAAAGTTACGGGAATAAAAATAATTTATAATCTTTTTCGTACAGTGATGAGAGAAGAAGATGTAAACAAAATAGATTCCTATGGCAATGAGTTAAAAGAGTTCCCATGGCAAGAGGATATTGAGAACAGCGCTATTAACAAGTGTCTTAAAGTGGGAAGTAAGATTGTGAGCATCATTATTCCGGAAATAACAGAATGGGGGGACATAGGTGAGGAGATCAGTGAAAAAAAGAAAAAAATAAACACGATACTGTTCCGTCAGGGGATCGATATCAAGGTGAAATACGAAAACGAAGTAATCGCAGAATATCTATGCGGGAAGGATCTGCTGATGCCACAGGTCTATGCAAACATCAGAAAGTTAGAGGAGGATGGGATGATTGCATTCTTTGAGGATATGGGATACGAAGAAGCAGCAGCGAAAGGCTATGTAGATGTTCTTATGGATAATTTAAAACAACCAAATGATACAGAAAAGAAGATAGTAAAAGGCGGCGCTAATTTAACGGACATTTCGGCGGATGATCTGGAGGGGTATATAAGTGAAATCCAGAGTCAGCTCAACCAAATGGAACCGGTCTATGATTTCGGGGCGTGGCTCAGAGGGGAGGAGCAGAAGTGAAGAAAAAGTGGAAAGTGTCTGTGATCGTGACCGCTGTGGCGGCGCTGGTATGCCTCCTGGCGGCGGCAGGGGCAGGCGTTTGGGGATATGTGGATTACCTCCGCAATGGGAAACTGATCAAGGCTACGGGCAGCGTGCCCTATGATCACACTCTGTACAAAGACCATGTGGTCCTGGAAAAATATACCGGAGGGGAGGCGGAGGTGACGGTGCCGGAGATGCTGGAAGACAGACCGGTGACAGAGATTGGGGGCTGGTGTTTTGAAAGGGCAGAGCAGCTTACCCGGGTCGTCCTCCATGATAAGATAGAAGTGATCGGGAAGAATGCGTTCAGAGCCTGCAGTAATCTGAAAGAGGTGACGGGCGGCAAAAATGTACGGTTCATCGGTGGACATTCTTTTGTTGACTGCACCAATCTGGAAAAGGCAGAGGTGGGAGCCCGGCTGGAAGTGATAGATGGCGGTGCGTTTGAAAGATGTAAGAAGCTGAGAAGTCTGCCGGCGCAGGAGAACCTGAAATACATCAACGACTTTGCCTTTTTTGAGTCCGGGCTGGAGGAGTTTGAGTTTAACCGGGATGTGAGGACCTGCGGTGAAGCATTTTTGGAAACCCCGTGGCTGCGGAATCAGGGCAGCGGCTTTCTCATATGCGGAGACGGGGATCTAATCGCCTACACGGGAACGGGTAAGAAAGTGTTCATACCGGAAGGGGTGAAGACCCTGACTCCAGGGTGCTTCTACAAAGCGGAAGGATCGGAGATCTATGTACCTGTCACTGTGACAACGATCCAGGAGTTGACGTTTGCGGATTGCAAGGATATCCGGGTCTATATACCGGACAGTGCAGTCCGGCTGGGAGATCCGGAAAGACCGGCAGGGTCTATAATATTAGGGAGATCGGAGAATGAAACCATCTGCACGACGGAGGGCTCCTGTGCGGAACAGTATGCGAGGGATCACGGGCTGGACTATGAGATCGTAGAGGACTGGCTGGAAGCAGGCGAAGGCTGAGCGGGGACAGCCCGGTTTGATGGTTTTGCCCACAGGTTTGTGTCCGCGCTGCCGCCACAAACCAGATATGCACAGAGAGCAGCGCAGAAATGAGGTAAAGAGTGAAAAAAAGATGGTTGATCCTATCCGTAACCGTATTGATCCTTTTAGCCACAGTCTCCGGTGTGGCAGTAACCCTGCTCAGAGAGTATTACAGGCTGGATCTTGAGAATCACTGTCTGATCGTCAAAAAAGATGAGGCAACCGGATTCTCCTATGCTGTATACAGGGATCATGTGGAACTTCTGGAGTACCAGGGAGAGGCGGCGGAGATAGATCTGCCAGAGACCCTGATGGGAAAGCCGGTGACGGTCATAGGTGAGGAATGTTTCATGAGGAGGAAGGATATCACTTCCGTCCATCTCAGCCCGGGGATCCGGCAGCTTGGTGTGTGTTCATTTGCGCACTGCTCGAATCTGGAGAACGTATCGGGGGAGGCGGAGGTGGAGAGCATTCAGAAGGGTGCGTTTTTACGTTGCGAAAAGCTCAAGACCGTGAGCATGGGAAACCATATCAGAGTCATAGGGACTTCCGCATTTGACGGCTGCATGGCGCTGGAATCCATCGGAGCGCAGCCGGAATTGGAAACGATAGGAGACTTTGCATTTTCGGAAGTCGGCAGCCTTTTCGATTTTTCAGTGCCGGAAGATACATCCCTGGGGATAGCGGCATTTGCTGCGCCAAAATGGTTAGAACGTCAGACGGGGGAATATATCGTTCTGGCGAAGGGCGTACTGGTCAGCTACCGCGGCGACAGTGAGAGGGTTGAAGTCCCGGAGGGGATCAAGCGGATAGATTACGAAGCCTTCTGTGAAAAGCCGGAAATGGAAAATCCGAAGGAGATCTATCTGCCGGATACGGTGGAGGAGATATCATCAAAAGCATTCGGGTATTGTAAGGATACCAGGGTATATATACCGGCATCCGTCTCAGCCATTGATATGGATCATTTTGGGCTGATGCATGATGACGGCACCCTGACCATTGTCACCACCAGCGGCACCACGGCGGAGGCGTATGCGAAGGAACAGGGGATACCCTGCGAGATCGTGGAGGACTGGCTGGAAGCAGTCGAAGACTGAGCGGGGACAGCCCGGTTTGATGGTTTTGCCGGAGAAGATATAAGAAAGCCCAGACCAATGACATGGAGGAAGGAACGATGAAGAAAAAGTGGAAAGTGTCTGTGATCGTGACCGCTGTGGCGGCGCTGGTATGCCTCCTGGCGGCGGCAGGGGCAGGCGTTTGGGGATATGTGGATTACCTCCGCAATGGGAAACTGATCAAGGCTACGGACAGCGTGCCCTATGATCACACTCTGTACAAAGACCATGTGGTCCTGGAGAAATATACCGGAGGGGAGGCGGAGGTGACGGTGCCGGAGATGCTGGAAGACAGACCGGTGACGGAGATCGGACGGGAGTGTTTTGAAAGGGCAGAGCAGCTTACCCGGGTCGTCCTCCATGATAAGATAGAAGTGATCGGGGAGTTTGCGTTCGGAGCCTGCAGTAATCTGAAAGAAGTGATGGGCGGCAAAAATGTACGGTTCATCGGTGCATATTCTTTTGTTGACTGCACCAATCTGGAAAAGGCAGAGGTGGGAGACCGGCTGGAAGTGATAGATGACGGTGCATTTGATAGATGTAAAAAGCTGAGAAGTCTGCCGGCGCAGGAGAACCTGAAATACATCAACGACTTTGCCTTTTATAAGTCCGGGCTGGAGGAGTTTGAGTTTAACCGGGATGTGAGGACCTGCGGTGAAGCATTTCTGGAAACCCCGTGGCTGCGGAATCAGGGCAGCGGCTTTCTCATATGCGGAGACGGGGATCTAATTGCTTACACGGGGACGGGGAAGAAGGTGTTCATACCGGAAAGGGTGAAGACCCTGACCACAGGATGCTTCCGCGAAGTGGAAGGATCGGAGATCTATGTGCCTGCCACCGTGACAACGATCCAGGAGTCGGCGATTGGAAATTGCAAGAATATCCGGGTCTATATACCGGACAGTGCAGTCCGGCTGGGAGATCCGGAGATGCCAGCATGGACTATAATAGACGAGCTGGAGAATGTAACCATCTGCACGACGGAGGGCTCCTGTGCGGAACAGTATGCGAGGGATCACAGGCTGGACTATGAGATCGTGGAGGACTGGCTGGAAGCAGGCGAAGACTGAGCGGGGACAGCCCGGTTTGATGGTTCCCCCACAGGTTTGTGTCCGCGCTGCCGCCACAAACCTGATATGCACAGAGAGCAGCGCAGAAAGGCGGATTATAAGGATGAAGAAAAAGTGGAAAGTGTTTGTGATCGTGACCGCTGGGGTGTTGCTATGTCTTCTGGCAGTGGCAGTGGCAGGCGTTTTGAGATATGTGGATTCCCTCCGCGATGGGAAACTGATCAAGGCTACGGACAGTGTGCCGTTTGATTATACTCTGTATATCGAGCATGTGGTCCTGGAGAAATATACCGGAGGGGAGGCGGAGGTGACAGTACCGGAGAGGATTAAGGGCAGACCGGTGACAAAGATCGGGGACTGGTGTTTTGAAGATGCCGGGCAGCTTACCCGGGTCACTCTCCACGATAAGATAAAAGTGATCGGTAAAAATGCGTTTATTTGCTGCAGTAATCTGAAAGAGGTAACGGGCGGAAAAAATGTACAGTACATCGATGACTTTGCATTTTATAAATGCACCGGTCTGGAAAAGGCAGAGGTGGGAGACCGGCTGAGAGTGATCGGTAAAAGTGCGTTTTTTAAATGCAGGAAATTAAGAAGTCTGCCGGCGCAGGAGAATCTGAAATACATCGACACGCATGCCTTTTTTAAGTCCGGGCTGGAAGAGTTTGAGTTTAACCGGGATGTGAGGACCAGCGGTGAAGCATTTGCGGAAACCCCGTGGCTGCGGGACCAGGACAGCGGATTCCTCATATACGGGAACGGGGATCTTATCGCCTACACGGGAACGGATAAGAAGGTGGTCATACCGAAAGAGGTGAAGTCCCTGACCACGGGATGTTTCTACAGAGAGGAGGGATTGGAGATCTATGTGTCCTCCGGCGCGACAACGATCCGGGAGGGGGCAATCTCACAATGCAAGGATATCCGGATTTATATACCGAACCGCTTTTTAGGGACAGAAGATCAGGAGAATTGGATATGGTCTATAGTAAATCAGTCGGAGAATGTAACCATCTGTACGACGAAGAACTCCTGTATCATATCATATGCGCAGGAGCAGGGGATACCCTGCGAGATCGTGAAGGGATGGTAAGAAGCAGGCGAAGGCTGAGAGGGGACAGCCCTTTCTTGCCCCTGCATATATCATAATTCTGCAATTTACTTTTGAGCCTTGATGTGGTATACTGTCAATGCTCAGCAGGCTGAGCATTGGGTGTTAAGGCTGCTTTGGAAAAGGAGTCTGGTGTATGTTCACACAACAAAACAGCAGCGTCTCTCAAGGTGGTTTAGAGAATCGGCGTATAATCCTGTATATAACCCAAACCCTGAAAGGCGAAAACCCTATAAAACCCCAAAGGAGATTACAATAAAATGAAACTAGGCATCGTCGGTCTTCCCAACGTGGGAAAAAGTACTCTTTTTAATTCGCTGACCAAGGCGGGCGCGGAGTCTGCCAACTACCCTTTCTGCACCATTGATCCCAATGTGGGCGTGGTGGCAGTGCCTGACGAGCGGTTAAAGCTTCTGGGCGACATGTATCATTCCAAAAAGGTAACCCCCGCCGTGATCGAGTTCGTGGACATCGCCGGGCTGGTGAAGGGCGCGTCCAAGGGCGAGGGGCTGGGCAACCAGTTTTTGAGCAATATCCGGGAGGTGGATGCCATTGTGCATGTGGTGAGATGCTTTGACGATCCCAATGTGGTGCATGTGGACGGCAGCGTCAACCCTCTGCGGGACATTGAGACCATCAATCTGGAGCTGATCTTCTCCGACCTGGAGATCTTAGAGAGAAGGATCTCCAAGGTGACGAAGGCGGCGCGCATGGACAAGACGCTGGCGAAGGAGGATGCGCTGCTCGCCCGCATCAAGGAACATCTGGAGAGCGGCAGGATGGCGAAAAGCCTGGAAGTGGAGGACGAGGATGAACTGGAGCTTCTGCGCTCCTACAATCTGCTCACCTACAAGCCGGTGATCTATGCCGCGAACGTGGCGGAAGACGATCTGGCGGACGACGGCGCGGGCAATCCCATGGTGGAGGATGTGCGCAGATTCGCCGCGGGGGAGAACAGCGAGGTGTTCGTCATCTGCGCCCAGATCGAGCAGGAGATCGCGGAGTTAGAAGACGATGAGAAGGCAATGTTTCTGGAGGATCTGGGGATCTCCCAATCCGGGCTGGACAAGCTGATCGCGGCCAGCTATAAGCTGCTCGGGCTGATGAGCTTCCTCACCGCGGGAGAGGATGAGACCAGGGCCTGGACGATCAAGATCGGCACCAAGGCTCCCCAGGCGGCGGGCAAGATCCACTCCGATTTTGAGAGGGGATTTATCAAGGCCGAGGTGGTCAACTACAAGGATCTGCTGGAGCAGGGCTCTCTTGCCGCTGCCCGGGAGAAGGGGCTTGTGGGGATGGAGGGAAAGGATTATGTGGTGCAGGACGGGGATGTCATCCTGTTTAGGTTCAATGTCTGATGGGGCGTGCGGATTGGCGGATGCCCCTGACGTTTCAAAAAATCACCCCGAAATCTACAAAATTCAAAAAAATCTTTAAAAAAAAATTAAAAATTTTTAAATTTTTTTGTTTGCAAATATGGTATGGGACAATCCCCCACTCAACTATATATTGTGGTTTTTGATGTAAAAGCCCTTTGGAAGCCGCTTCCAAAGGGCTTTTTTGCGCCTTTTGGTCAAAAAAAGCTGCCTGAATTTGCTTGCAAAATCTTAAATTATATATTAGAATCAATTTAAAAGTGGGTGGAAGTGGTACAAAGTGTCACAAAGTGGAGTATTAACATTGTGGCAGACCCGCAGCGGGACACGGTACTGTTTTCGTGGCAGACCCGGCTTTAAGGTGGTGATTGTGATGTTCATGAGCGAATACAATCATACGATAGACGCGAAAGGCAGGTTGATCATTCCCTCGAAATTCCGGGAGGTTCTGGGAGAAGAATTTGTAGTTTCCAAGGGAATGGACGGCTGTCTGTTTGTCTATGCCAATGATGACTGGAACGCTTTTGAACAGAGGCTTACATCGCTGCCGCTGATCAACAAAGAGGCGAGACAGTTTGCCAGATTCTTCCTGGCGGGCGCCGCCCAGGTGGAAGTGGACAAACAGGGAAGAATACTTTTGCCCGCCTCTCTCAGAGAGTTTGCGGGATTGGATAAGGATGTGGTGCTGGTGGGTGTCGGCAGCCGCATCGAGATATGGAACAAAGACCGGTATGAGTCCGAAGGCGGAGATCTGGATATGGACAACATTGCGGCATCCATGGAAAGTCTGGGGCTGACGATTTAAGCTCCCTGGCAAAAGAAATGCCCCGCAGTGGAATGGAGGAGAAGCTATGGAATTTCATCATTACTCCGTTCTTCTCGCGGAGACGATAGAGGAACTGCATATCAGACCGGACGGTGTCTATCTGGACGGGACGCTGGGCGGGGGAGGGCATGCCTCGGAAGTATGCAGAAGGCTGACCAGCGGGCATTTATACGGATTTGATCAGGATGACGCGGCGATCGCGGCGGCATCGGAACGGCTGGCTCCCTTTGAAGAGCATGTCACCATCCTGCGTGACAACTATTGCAACGCCGGGACAAGACTTGCGGAGCTTGGAGTGGTCGGCGTGGACGGGATCGTGTTGGATTTGGGCGTTTCCTCCTATCAGTTCGACACCGGAGAGAGAGGTTTTTCCTACCGGATCGACGCGCCGTTGGACATGCGTATGGATCAAAGGCAGAGCCTCACGGCGAAAGAGATCGTAAACAGCTACTCCGAATCCCGGCTCTTTCATGTGATAAGAGACTACGGCGAAGAACAATTTGCCGGGAACATAGCAAAACACATTGTGCAGGCGAGGGCAGACAAGCCCATCGAGACGACCTTCGAGTTAAACGAGATCATCCGGGCGGCGATCCCCGCCCGGATGCGGAAGAAGGGGCATCCCTCCAAACAGACCTTTCAGGCATTCCGCATTGAGTGCAACCGGGAGCTGGAGGTTTTAAAAAACTCCCTGGAGGAGTTTATCGATCTTCTGAATCCGGGAGGAAGACTCTGTATCATCACTTTTCATTCGCTGGAGGACAGAATTGTCAAAAGCGCATTCCGCCGGGCGGAAAACCCTTGCACCTGCCCCCCGGAGTTTCCGGTGTGCGTGTGCGGGAAGAAGTCTTTGGGAAGATGTGTTACGAAGAAACCGATCGTTCCCTCGGGGCGGGAACTTGCGGAAAATAATCGTTCAAAGAGCGCGAAGCTTCGCGTGTTTGAAAAAATTTTGCCCTGATCATCGACAAAATATGAGCAATTTATTGCTTTGATGACAATTTAAGTAACAGGAGTTAAGACAATGGCACGGACGACAGGAAGGGGAACGGCTCCCCGCAGAACGGCAAACAGAACAAGGACAGGTCTGGGCGGCAATATTTATATGTACGACAGCACTGCCCGCGCCCTCGAGGTGCGCAGACAGCTGGAGGAGGCACCCAAAAAGCAGCTCAGCCATGAGACCAGAAAGAACCGCGACAAAGCGCTTCACATGAATTTGGGTTATGTGCTTTTCCTGATGGGAGCGCTGTGTATCTGCGCACTGGTTTTGATCAATTATCTGCAGCTTCAGTCGGATATCACCACCAGGGTCAAGCATATCTCCCGTCTGGAGAGCCAGCTGAATACGATGCAGCTTTCCAATGAGGAGGATTATAACCGCATTATCAGCAATATCGATCTGGAGGAAATCCGTAAGATCGCTATCGGGGAGCTTGGTATGACTTACGCGCAGGAGGGTCAGATCATCACTTACGAAAATGTGGGAAGTGATTATATGCGCCGGGTGAACGAGTAGAGAGGCGGATGAACCGATGAGAGAGCAGAAAAACAAAAAATTTACATCAAAAATGCAGAAAAAGCTGGTGGTACTGTTCTTTTGTGTGCTGCTGGCTTTTGCCGGATTGTGCGTCCGGTTATTTTATCTGGTGCGCGATAATGAGACAACTTATCAGAAGCAGGTGTTGTCCCAACAGGTCAGCGATTCCAAAACAATCCCTTTCCGGCGGGGAGATATTGTGGATGCAAAAGGCACCACGCTGGCGACCAGT
The DNA here is from genome assembly GCA_947581865.1 of uncultured Acetatifactor sp. Lineage (GTDB taxonomy): Bacteria > Bacillota > Clostridia > Lachnospirales > Lachnospiraceae > Acetatifactor. The sequence goes on from CANPWA010000016.1 coordinate 61,224, forward strand.
GAAAAGGTCTATAATCTGCAGATCGACGCCTACATCATGCAGGAGAGGGAAGGGTATCTGGAGCCTACCCTGCAGGCGCTTGCGTCAAATTTTCCCCAGCTTGACATAGGTGAGATCCGTCAGTATGTGGTGACTCATCCCGAATCGCGTTATTATATCGCGCTGCGTCAGCTTACCTTTGAGGAGATCAGCGGGTTTCAACAGGCACAGCAGGAAAACGGCAATATCCAGGGGGTTTATTTTGAGGAGGAATACAAGAGGGTGTATCCCGGCGGTTCCCTGGCGGCGGATGTCATCGGTTTTACCCGCTCCGACAACGAGGGGCAGTATGGTCTGGAGGAATATTATAATGACACGTTGAACGGTACGCCCGGCAGAGAGTATGGCTATTTAAACGAGATGGGTGAGGTGGAGCGCACCGTAAAGGCGGCCATCAACGGAAATACCTTACATTCCACCATTGACAGCAATCTTCAGAGCATTGTGGAGAAATATTTAAAGGAGTTCAATGACGCCCACACCAATGAGGCGCATGACGGAAACGGCGCGGAGAATGTGGGCTGCATCATGATGGAGATCAATACGGGGGAAATCCTCGCCATGGCAAATTATCCCACCTATGACCTGAATGAAACGAGGGATACCAGCGCCCTGTTGGGAAGCGTTCTTATAGAGCAGTATGTCAATGAGAATGGCTATACGATCTATCGCAACACCCACACCCCCATCACCCAGGAGGTCCTGGACGGATTGTCCGATGAGGATGTGATGTTGAACCTGAACAATCTGTGGAAGAATTTCTGCATTTCCAACACTTATGAGCCCGGTTCCACCGCAAAGCCTTTTACGGTGGCGGCGGCGCTGGAGACGGGCGCCATCCTTCCCACGGATACCTTCGAGTGCTACGGCTCTTTGGAAGTGGGCGGGCATACCATTAAGTGCCATAGCTATAAGAGCGGCGGTGAGGGGCTGGTGACGGTTCAGGATTCCGTGGCATGGTCCTGCAACGTGGCGCTGATGAAGATAGGCGCCAAGCTGGGGAAAGAGGAGTTCGCTGAGTTTCAGAGTATTTTTAATTTTGGGTTAAAGACCAATATCGATCTCGCCGGAGAATCCAGGACTGCCAATCTCTTGTTCCCGCTCGAGGAGATGAAACCGGCAGATCTTGCCACCAACAGTTTCGGTCAGAACTTTAATGTGACGATGATACAGATGATCACGGGCTTCTGTTCCCTGATCAACGGAGGCTATTATTATGAGCCCCATCTGGTGGATCAGATCACCAATTCCAGCGGAGCGGTGGTGCAGAACATCGAGCCGAGGGTGCTCAAGCAGACGGTTTCCGCCTCCACTTCGGAGCTGATCCGCCAATACTGCCGCGCGGTGGTGATGGAGGAGGGCGGTTCCCGGAGAACCGGCAAGACTGCGCGCCCCGCAGGTTATGCCATCGGCGGCAAGACGGGAACGGCGGAGACGCTTCCCCGCAAAAACAATCAGTATGTGGTGTCTTTCATGGGTTATGCCCCTGCAGATGATCCGCAGATCGCTATTTATGTGGTGGTGGACAGACCGAATGTGGCGGTACAGGACGATGCCAAGTATGCCACCGGCATCGTGCGCAATATTCTGACGGAGGCGCTTCCCTATCTGAATATTTTCATGACGGAGGAACTGTCTGATGATGAGTTAAAGGAGCTGGAGGAAAAGCAGCTTGCAGTGACCACCATGTATGCCGCCCAGATCGAGGAGGAAAAACGGGAGGCCCTGGAACAGGCTAAAGATGAGATGGCCGCCCGGGATGAAGGGCTTTCGCCCAATATCGGGGATGAGCCGGGAGAGGGAGAGGTTCTGGGGGATGTCCCGGACAATCCGAATCTGTCGGGGGACGATCAGGTACAGGAACCCTCGTCAGATACCCCGTAAGGATGTCAGTCATAACCTTATAAAACAGGGAATACAGTATAGAAACACTGTTTTATGAGGTTTTGTATGGAATATAACCGTATTTTCCACCGCAGGAAGATCATGATCCTCTTCTTCCTTCTGACAGCGGCGTTTGTGTTTTTGTTCGGAAGGCTGGTGTATCTGATGGTGTGGCGCGCGGATCACTATGCCGGGCTGGCGACAGAGCTTCATGAGCGGGAACGCAGCATCAAGGCGGCAAGAGGCAGGATTTTGGACAGAAACGGCACCGTACTTGCGGACAATAAGACCGTCTGCACCATATCCGTTATCTATAATCAGATAGAGGATCCGGAGAAGGTCATTGCGGTGCTCTCCGAAGAACTGGAAATGTCGGAGGACGCCGTGCGCAAAAAGGTGGAGAAATATTCCTCCATGGAGCGTGTGAAAAGCAATGTGGACAAAGCGGTGGGGGACCGTATCCGGGAATATGATCTGCCCGGTGTGAAGGTAGACGAGGATTACAAGCGCTATTATCCCTATGGGGATCTGGCCAGCAAAGTGCTGGGCTTTACCGGCGGGGACAATCAGGGAATCGTGGGGCTGGAGGTGGTCTATGATGAGTATCTTCAGGGAGAACCCGGCACCATTCTCACGGTGACGGACGCCTCGGGCATTGAGGTGGAGCGTCTCGGGGAGAGGCGGATAGAGCCCGTGCCCGGCAATGACCTTCGGGTGAGCCTGGACAGAAATATCCAGACTTATGCCACCCAGCTTGCCTGTCAGGCGATGCAGACCAAGGAGGCGGAAAACGTCAGCATCCTGGTGATGAATCCCCAGAACGGCGAGATCTATGCCATGGTGAACGTGCCGGAATTTGATCTCAATGACCCCTATGAGCTTCCGGAGGGCACGGATCCGGGGCTGTCACAGGAAGAACAGCAGGATATACTGAACAATATCTGGAGAAACGGCTGTATCAATGACACCTATGAGCCGGGTTCCACGTTCAAGATCGTCACTGCGGCAGCTGGTCTGGAATCCGGGGTGGTGACACCTCAGAGCACTTTTTCGTGCCCCGGTTATATTGTGGTGGATGACAGGAAGATCCGGTGCCACAAGGTAGGCGGACACGGAAGCGAGGATTTTGTCCACGCCACCATGAATTCCTGTAACCCGGTGTTCATCACTGTTGGGCTGCGCATGGGCGTGGAGCAGTATTACCAGTATTTTGAGTCCTTCGGGCTCAAGAAGAAAACAGGTGTGGATCTGCCCGGAGAGGCAAACACCATTATGCACAAAATGGAAGACATGGGAAATGTGGAGCTTGCCACTGTGGCGTTCGGTCAGTCCTTTCAGGTTACTCCCATCCAGCTTCTCACCACCGCCTCCTCGATCATAAACGGAGGAAGGCGCATCACCCCCCATCTTGGGATGGAAACCCTTGACAGCGAGGGAAATGTGGTGAAGACTTTTTCGTATCCCGTGACGGAGGGCATCGTGTCCGAAGAGACCAGTGCCACCATGCGGGAAATGCTGGAGATGGTAGTCAGCGAAGGAGGAGGCAAAAACGGACAGGTGGAGGGGTACCGCATCGGCGGCAAGACGGCGACAAGCCAGACGCTCCCCAGAGGAACAGGACGCTACATAGCTTCCTTTATCGGTTTCGCGCCGGCGGATGATCCCCAGGTGATCGCCATCGCCATCGTGACGAATCCCCAGGGAGTGTACTACGGCGGACAGGTGTCCGCTGTTACTTTTCACACAGTAGCCAGTCATAACATTAGCGCCGTCAGCTTAATCGCTGGCGGCGTCTGGCTCATCACT
>CANPWA010000017.1 GCA_947581865.1 uncultured Acetatifactor sp.
AGTGATGAGCCAGACGCCGCCAGCGATTAAGCTGACGGCGCTAATGTTATGACTGGCTACTGTGTGAAAAGTAACATTTTTTATACCCGGGAAAATAATTAAAATCCGGTTGACAGTTTTTGGAAGCAATGTTATGATAAATACAGAACAACCGATTGCGCAAATCGCAGCGGTTGATTGCATGCGACGTAACATCAAAAAATTGAAGGAGGATCATTATGGGGAAAAAATTATTATCACTCGTGCTTGCAGGCACGATGATCGCAGGCGTTCTGAGCGGCTGCGGAGGAAACAGTAATTCCGGGGGAGCATCTCAGAGCGCGGATAATTCCGCGGCATCCGCTTCCAGCACGGAGAGCGTGGCGGACAGCGATCCCATTGCCAATCTGATCGCGGCTACCACGGGGACGGTTCAGCTTACCGTGTGGGCATCCGAGGAAGATCAGGAGTTTACCCAGGGGCGTCTGGAAGACTTTAAGGCGCAGTATCCGGAGGTGACCTTTGACATCACGCTGGGAGCGGAATCCGAGTCTAAGACAAAGGACGATATTCTGGTAGATATCGAGGCAGCCCCCGACGTATTTGCATTTGCGGACGATCAGATCAATGAGCTGGTGGCTGCAGGCGCGCTTCAGCCCGTTGCCGCAACCTATACCTATGATGTGGCAAGTGAGAACGTGGCAGGTTCCGTTGAGGCTGCAACGGTGGGCGGACAGCTCTATGCTTATCCCATGACAGCGGACAATGGTTACTTTATGTTTTATGATTCCTCCGTGTTTTCCGAGGAGGACATGAAGTCTTTGGACACCATGATCGAGAAGGCAAAGGCAGCCGACCGCAAGATCGCCATCAATGCATCCGATGCCTGGTATCTCTATACTTTCTTTAAGGGAGCCGGTCTGGAGCTGACCTTAAACGATGACCAGAGCAATTCCTGCAACTGGAACGGCGAGGGCGGAACGGATGTGGCACAGGCGATCCTGGATCTCTACAAGACAGGCGTGGTCGTGGATATGAACGATGGCGCACAGGCGACGGCCATCACGGAAGGAACCATTTGTGCATGTGTAAACGGTACCTGGAGAGCAGAGACCGCCCAGGAAGCATGGGGAGAGAACTATGCGGCGACCAAACTTCCCACCTTTACGGTGGCAGGCAAGCAGGTTCAGATGTCTTCCTTCTCCGGATATAAGCTTATCGGTGTAAATCCTTATTCCGACTATGTGGGCTGGTCCATGATCCTTGCAGAGTTTCTGACCAACTATGACTCCCAGGTTGCCCGCTATGAGGCGAGAGGTCTTGGACCCGCAAACCTTGCGGCAGCGGCATCCGATGCGGTACAGAGCGATCCCGCGATCTCGGCTTTGGCAGCTCAGGCGGAGTTTGCCACACCTCAGCGCGTAGGCGGCAACTACTGGTCTCCCGCCCAGACGCTCGGTCAGATCCTGGCATCCGGCAATCCCGACGGCACGGATCTTCAGACGCTTTTGGACACTGCCGTGGAGGGAATCTGTGCTCCTGTTCAGTAAATGGATTATGAAACTTGGTTCCGGCATATGTTTTGCTTAGATTTAGGTGGAACGCCTCACTGCAGGGGAGGTAGCAGTGAGGCGTTTTCTGACTTTGCGGCATCTGCCGGGTCACGATACATGCCGGGGCATGATACATGACTTTATGCCTGCGCAGGCACGGCACAAAGTCAACCGGGCGGACCTGACTCATTGCCTGGGGGAATCAATGCGGGAAGAGAGGGATGGTGTGAAAACAATGGGAAAATCAATAGCGAAATATTTTAAAGAGTGGGGTACTGCTCTGACAAAGGGGAGTCTTTGGGTAAAGCTCTCTTTGCTCTTCATGGGCGCGGGTTATTTTGGATGCGGTCAGGTGATGAACGGCATTCTGATGATGCTCGTGGAGGCGGTCTTTATTGTGTTTCTGGCATATTTCGGCGTGCCGAACCTGGCGAAGTTTGGAACGCTGGGAACCGTTCAGGCGCAGCAGATCTTTGATCCGGTGACCTTGCAGACAACGATGAATGACTATGACAATTCTTTCCTGATCCTGCTGTGTTCGGTCATCACCCTGTTTGTGATCGTTCTCTTTGTCATTTTCTGGTTCCAGAATCTTAAGACGGTCTACCGTCTGCAGTTAAAGAAGGCGGAGGGCGGACATATCAATACCTTTGCGGAGGATGTCCGTTCGCTCTTCAATCATAAATTTCACATTACGCTGCTGACGCTTCCGGCCATCGGGGTGATCCTGATGAACATCATCCCCATTTTGGTGCTGATCGCGGTGGCGTTCACCAACTATGACCAGCAGCATATGCCGCCCAACGCGCTGTTTACCTGGATCGGGTTTGGCAACTTTGCAAATCTGTTTACCAACAGCATCACGGTGAGCTTTGGCTATGCGTTTAGGAAGATTTTGGGCTGGACGCTTCTGTGGGCAGTGCTTGCCACCCTCACCACTTTCATCGGCGGGATCCTTCTGGCAAAGCTGATCAACAGCGCCACTACCAAATGGCCGGCCTTCTGGAGAACGCTCTTTGTCGTCTCCATCGCGGTTCCCCAGTTTGTGACATTGCTGTTGGTGCGGAACTTTTTTGCGGATTCCGGAATCGTCAACACCGTCTGCTCCAACATCGGGCTGACGGATTTTTTAAAGAGCGTCGGGCTGGTGGGCAGCCATCTGACTTACATTCCGTTTCTGACCAATCCCAACTGGGCAAAGGTGATGATCGTGCTCATCAATATCTGGGTGGGCGTGCCCTATCAGATGCTGATCGCCACGGGCGTTCTGATGAATATTCCCACGGATCAGATCGAGAGCGCCAGACTGGACGGAGCCAGCAGCTTCCAGATCTTCTGCAAGATCACCATGCCCTATGTACTCTTTATTCAGGGCCCTGCGCTGATCACGGACTTTGTGAAAAATATCAACAACTTTAATGTGATATATCTTCTGACACAGGATGTGTATATCACTTCCGACCAGCTTCTCGCAAACTCCAATGCGAAGGAAGTGGATCTGCTGGTAACCTGGCTGTTCAGGCTGACCAACGAGTATTACAACTATAAAATGGCGTCCGCCATCGGGATCATCGTGTTTATCATTTGTGCCGCATTCACCCTGCTCTCGTTCTCCAGGATGATCGCAGGCAGCAGAGAGGAGGACTATAGGTGATGAAAACGAAAAAGATGATAGGGACGGTTTTACAGCATGTGCTTCTGGCGATCCTGGCGGTCATCTGGCTGATACCCATCGTGTGGCTGGTGGCCACGGCGTTCAGCGGCTATAAGGGAATCAACATCGCGCACTTTTTCCCGCAGAGCTGGTCATTGGATAATTTCCGACAGTTGCTCTTTGAGCCGGATTCGGTGGTGCAGTACGGCGCCTGGTTTAAGAATACACTGATCATAGCCATCTTCACCTGTATCATTTCCACCATCTTTGTGGTGATGGTCAGCTATGCCATGAGCTGTATGCGTTTTAACGGCAGGAAGAGCCTGATGAGCTTCTCCCTGATCCTGAATATGTTCCCGGGACCTCTTCTCATGATCGCGGTCTATTTTGTCATGAAGATGATCGGGCTGACCAACAGTCATGTGGGCATGATCATCGTATACTCTGCGGGCTCCGGGCTGGGCTTTCTGATCGTGAAGGGATTTATGGATACCATACCCACCTCTCTGCGGGAGGCGGCAAAGATCGAGGGAGCTTCCGAGGCGGCGATCTTTCTGAAGGTGGTGATCCCTCTCTGCAAGCCCATCATCGTATATCAGATCATCAGCTCTTTCCTGATCCCCTGGGGCGATTTCGTCCTGGCAAAGCTGATGTTAAATTCGGGAATCTCCTCCGATTTCACCATTGCGATCGGACTGTATAATATGCTGGAGAAATCCCTGATCAACAAGTATTTTGCAGTGTTCTGCGCCGGCGGGCTGCTGGTATCCATCCCCATCTCGATCCTCTTTGTCATCATGCAGAGATGTTATGTCTCCGGTGTGACCAGCGGAGCCGTGAAGGGATAGGGCTGATCTGACGAAAAAAGATCGCCGTGGGGCAGAAAATAAGACAGAAGGAGACAGGGAAAATGAACAAAACATTTGTGGTAAATATCATTCATCGTCCGGAGATGGTTCCCGAATACGCTGAGAAAGTCACGGGACAGGGAAAGGCGGAGGACATTGGAAGAAAGGCGCTCCTGACGGAGTCTCTGGATATTTTCCGGTTCCAGCAGGACACCGCGCACAAAAACGGTCTGAAGGTCACCATTCAGATGACCTATGCCAGTCTGTTCAATGACGAGGCGGTCCAGATCGCCAAGGAGCATCATGACACTTATGGGGATGAGATCGCCCTATCCCTTCTGGGGCTTCCCTGCAAGGAATTCCGGGAGAAATACAAGACCAAGGATTTCTGCATCTGGATGTTTTCCATGGAAGACAAAAAGAACATTGTGGACGATGTGTTCGGCAAGTTTCATGAGCGGTTCGGGTTCTATCCCGAGTCCACGGGCTCCTATTACATGGATGCGGAGCTGACCAATTATATCAAAGAAAAATATCCCATGGTAAAATGTGCCGTTGCCACCTGCTGGGAGGAGGGCCCTAAAGCCTATCACACCTGCAACAATTCCTGGTACACCCTGTTTGACGGCGGTCCCTGGAATCCCTGGATCCCCTCCAGGCAGAACACCCACGCGCCGGCGGCCAATGAGGCGGAGGACAGCGGGATCGTGGCCATCCCTCATCTCTCCCGGGATCTGCTGGCATGCTATGACGGAAACGGCTCCAATTTCGGAACCCATCCGCAGAACGTGCTCAGAGGCATGATCTATGACACCAAGACCTGGGAGTATCCGTATCTGTACAATCTCATCGATCAGTACAGACATCTGGCCAAGTACAACAACGGTTACTCCTACAATATGATGTTTGTGGGTCCCGGCTGGCTGAACAAGATGGGAAGATGGGAACAGCCCTATGAGCTTTTAAAGAAATCCTATGAGGACGGCATGGCATATTACGGACAACTCAAAAAGGAAGGGCAGCTTGTGGATATGACCATGGCGGAGTTCGCCGATTTCTACCGCGCCAACAAAACCTACACCGAACCGGAGTGCGCGCTGTGGAAGGATATTCTCTACGGCTCCAATAAGCAGCTTTTCTGGTATGTGGACCCCTATATGAGAGCCTGTGTGAACATGGATCAGGGCGGCGCCATCGTGGATCTGCGCCCCTATGCGGCGAAGCTCAAATGGGAGGTGGGAATCGGAACAAAGCATGTGCAGGACGCCTCCTATCCTTTCCTGATCCAGGAGAAGTACCGGGCAGGCTACTTTACCCACTATGCGGGGGAGGGCACCGTGCGCAGCGCGAAGATCTGCCACGCCGGCGAGGAGGTGGATCTGTGCCTGTGCAGAACCCATGCCGTCTTTTCCCAGGAGGGAAGCACCCGTGTGCTGACATTGGATCCGGTGGATATCGAGTTTGAGGATCTGACCGTCAAGATTCAGACCAGGGTGTGCTTCGAGGAGGGCGCCTCCAATATCCGCATGGAGCGTCATATTCTGGAGATGAGCGATCCCGCTGCGGATGTGACCATCAATGAGTATATGGTGGGATGCTATGGAACCACGGAGTACCCCGAGGATATGACGGGGATCACCCTGAGCGTGTCCGACGGCGCAAAGGCGCAGGAAATCGCGTATGAGTACAAGTGCAGGGAGGCGGTCATGCCCGGCGGCAGAGCGGCGGCAGCGGTCATTCCCGCCATAGAGACAAAGGTCTCTCTCACCGCAAAGACCGGGGACGGCGAAGCCTACATCCGGGAAGGATATGCGTTCTCGCCCATGTTTACGCTGGGATTTCAGAAAAAACTGCATGACAAGGAGGTTGTAGTGACATGGCTCAATCTGGAAAAGGCAAATTAAACTTCAGATGTCCCTCCTGCTTTATGAGAGATCTGGATATCGATATGTTTTATGACAAGGACAAGAAAGAGTATTACTGTATGCGCTGTCAGTATACCGGAACGGAGGAGGACGTGCTGGCCAAAAATGAGATGGTACGTTTTCGCTATCGCAGGATGATGGAGCGCATCACGGATTTTGACTGATTGTATTCCGGTGTCTGCTGGCGTAGATGCAGACGCCGGAATTTTGTATGTTTGGCAAAAAGGAGATCTGGAGTATGGAGAGAAAGATACTTTTTCCACAGGTGGACGGGCTGCTCCACGGAGGAGATTACAATCCGGAACAATGGCTGGACAGACCGGACATTCTGGAGGAAGATGTGCGGATGATGAAGAAGGCCGGGATCAATTCCGCGACGCTGGGGGTTTTTTCCTGGGCGGCGTATGAGCCTTCGGAGGGAGAGTATCATTTTGAGTGGCTCACGGACTGCATTGAGCGCCTGTATCAAAACGGCATTTACACGATCCTGGCGACTCCCAGCGGGGCAAGACCGGCGTGGCTGGATCAGAAGTATCCGGAAGCCATGCGGGTGGATTCCTATGGCGTGCGGTATCATCACGGAGTGCGGGAAAACCATTGCATGTCCTCCCCGGTGTTCAGGGAGAAGGTGCAAAATATCATCACAAGGCTCCACGGGGCGGCGGGGGATCATCCGGGAATCATCCAGTGGCATATCTCCAATGAATTTGGCGGGGAGTGCTATTGCCCCCTTTGTGTCAAAAGATTTCGGAGTTATCTGAAGGAAAAGTTTGACGGAGATATTGAAAAATTGAACCACGCATGGTGGACTCCCTTTTGGAGTCATCAGTACAGTGATTTTGAACAGATCGAGCCGCCTTATCAGAACGGCGAGTACAGTATTATGGGGCTGAAGCTGGAGTGGCGCAGATTCACCACATGGAATATGACGGATTATATGAATTTTGAGATCGATATCCTGAGGAAACTGACGCCCGGAAGACCTGTGACGACCAATTTTATGCAGCTGTACAACGGATTGGATTATCGTGTAATGGCGCAGTCGCTGGATATGATCTCCTGGGATTCCTATCCGGCCTTCCACAACGATTATGAGTCTCTGGCAGACACCATGGCACACAATGCCTTTGACCACGCCGTGATGCGTTCCATGAAAAAAGACCGTCCCTTTATGCTTATGGAAAGCGCCCCCGGGCTGGTCAACTGGCACAGATTTAACAAACTGAAACGTCCCGGAATCCATCGATTGTTCTCCCTTCATGCGCTGGGCTGCGGCTCGGACACGGTGCAGTATTTTCAGTGGAGAAAAAGCAGGGGATCCTATGAACAATTTCATGGGGCAGTGGTGGATCACCTGGGGACGGATGACACGAGAGTTTTCAGGGAAGTGGAGAAGCTTGGGGAGGAATTGAAAAAATTAAAAGCCATTTCAGGGAGCCTGGTGAAAGCGAAGGCGGCGCTGATCCTTGACTGGGATGTGATGTGGGCTGTGGAGGATATGAGAGGGCTGTCCGATGAGACCAAGAGATATGCCGAAACCTGTGAGGAGATTTACAGGGCGTTCGTGAGGCTGGGGGTGGATGTGGATGTCATCAGCCAGACGGACCCATTCGACGACTATCGTGTCATAGCGGCGCCCATGCTCTATCTGCTCAAAGAAGGCGTGGCTGAGAGGATGTCGGATTTTGTGGAGAGGGGAGGGGAACTGCTTGCAACCTATCTGACGGGATATGTGGATGCCGACACACTCTGTTATCTCAATGGTTTTCCCGGGGACGGTCTGAACGATCTTTTCGGAATTGTCAGCGAGGAGATCGACACTCTTTATCCCACGGACAGAAACGGTGTGTCCTTTTCCGATGACGGGACGGAGGGAGAAGTCAGAGACTATGCGGAGCGTCTGAGGGTGAAGGATGCCCGGGTGCTGGGCGTCTATACCCGGGATTTCTACGCCGGGGAGCCTGCGGTCACCGTGAGACAAAAGGGGCGGGGGCATGCCTGGTATCTTGGATGCAGAATGGATATGGCGCATACGAAAGAGCTATTGGCAGGGATGCTGGACAACGCCGGTGTGGAGAGGAAAGATCTGCCCCCGGATGTGGAGTTCCATGTGCGCGCCTGCGACGGGCACAGATATGAATTTTATTTCAATATGGGTACAGAGACCGCTGCCGTCCATGGGGTGACAGGGCAGGATCTGCTGACAGAAAAGACAGTGGAAGGCACTTTGGTTCTTGAGAGTATGGGAGCGGCGGTCATCGCCACAGAGAGGGAGGAATGATATGTTTATCAAGGGAATGGATGTATCCAGCCTTTTGGAAGAGGAAGCCTGTGGAGCCCGGTACTATGACAATGGCGTGGAGATGGATCTGTTTGATCTGTTACAGCGGCATGGAGTGAATTCTGTGCGCCTGAGACTCTGGAACGATCCCTATGACGAGGACGGCAGACCCTATGGGGCAGGCACCAATGACCTGGAGAAGACGATCCTGTTGGCCAGGCGTGCAAAGACCCATCATATGACCTGGCTCCTTGATTTCCACTACAGCGATTTCTGGGCAGATCCGGGAAAACAGATCGTACCCAAAGCCTGGAGAGGTCTGGACGAGGCCGGATTGGAAAGGGCAGTCTATGATTATACCGTGGAAGCCCTGGAAAGGCTGAAACGGGAGGATCTGCTGCCGGATCTGGTGCAGGTGGGAAATGAACTGACCAACGGTCTGCTCTGGCCGACAGGTAAAAAACCTGCATACGATAACATCGCCAGATATGTCAATGCGGGGATCAGGGGTGTGCGCGCAGTTGACGCAGGGATTCCGGTTATGATACACTTAGATAACGGCGGGCTGAACGAAATGTATGTGGATTGGTTTGAACATTTTATGGAGAGGGGAGAACCCTTTGAGATCATCGGTCTCTCCTACTATCCGTTCTGGCACGGAACTATGGACCAGCTGGAGTTTAATATGCGGGATATGGCGCGGCGTTATGGAAAAGAGCTTATTGTCGCGGAGGTGTCCATGGGATTTACCATGGAAGATTACCGCGACAGGGAAAAGCTTGCGAAGGATGAGCTCAAGGGCATGGCGACCAGACCGGAGCTTGTGGAGAAACTGGAGTATCCCATGAGTAAACAGGGACAAAGGGATTTTATGCTGGATATCATGGCGCGGATCAAAGCGATACCGGGAGGCGCGGGTTTTTATTATTGGGAGCCCGCATGGATCCCGGTGCCCGGGTGCGGCTGGGCCAATGAAGCAGGGCTGCTGTATACCGGAGAGAAAGGACCGGGCGGCAATGAGTGGGCGAACCAGGCATTGTTTGATTATGACGGCAATGCGCTGCCTGCGTTGAAAGCTATCAGAGATTTCGTGTAATTTCTGTGATAGGGTTTCCTGTCTGTGAGGTGACATTGATGAAAAAGATTGCATTGATCATGGAGAGCTGGATGCGGTATTTTACCTATGCCTGGCCCTCCGGTATATTGCAGAAGATTAAAGAATCAAATATTGACGCCAATTTATATATTTTCAACAGCTCCGGAAATTGGAGCGACGACAAACTGTATAATCAGGGGGAGTACAATATATTCAATCTTCCGGATCTGCAGGAATTTGACGGCATTGTGCTGGATGTCAACAATATCATTGACCTCAGGGTGCGGGATGAACTGACGGAAAGAGTGCGCAGATCCGGTGTACCTGCCATTGTGATCGGAAACCATTTTGAGGGGCTGCGCTCCGTGGAGATCAACAATGTCAAGGCAATGCAGGAGGTGATGACCCATTTATACGAAAAGCATGGCTGTAAGACTTTTTGGTTTATCATGGGTCCCCGGGAGAATTATGAGAATCAGAGAAGGGTGGACGCTATTGAGGAATATCTGACGCAGCACAGCGATATACGGTATCGTTTTTATTATGGTGATTTTGGATGTGAATGCGGAAACCTCGGATTTGATGAGTTGTACGCCCATAGCGCCCTTCCGGATGCCATCGTATGCGCCAATGACAATATCGCAGTGGGAGTTTTGAATGCGGCGGAGAAGAGAGGATTTTCCGCGCCGGACGATTTTCTGCTGACAGGTTTTGACGATCTGGATAAATCCAGATATTATGATCCCAAAATTTCCACAGTGAGCTATGTTCGTGAAGAACTCGGCTATACTGCCATGGAAATGTTAGAACAGTTGTGGAATGGCAATACCGTGGAGGAGATCCGCTACACGGATATCAGAACGATTTTCTGGGACAGCTGCGGCTGCAGTTCGGATCTTCAGATCGATCTGAAAAAACATTTAAAAGACAGTATTTTATACGGCATAGAGACAGAGAATTTTGAAAAGCAGCTCTTAAAATTAAAATATACGCTGACGCAATGTGACAGTGTACAGGAGATGCTTAAATGTATCGCCCGGTGTATTCCTTCCCTGCGGTGCGATGAACTTTATCTGGTTACGGACAGAAGACTGTATCGGACCCTGGAGGATTTACCCTTCGAGGAACAAATGAGTCTGCTTTTAGCAGAAGATCCTTTTGTGCTGAAAGGCTATCCGGAGGATATGCGTTTTGCTATTTCCTATACGAAAAACTCCGGTGGAGAGAGCGACACGGAAAAAAACGTGGGAAATGATATTTTTCCTATGTTTGACATTGAGGATTCCGGTGTTGATTTTCTGTTTCTGCCATTGCATTTCACAAATAAATGTATTGGTTATTTTGCTATCCGCAACGCTGTGTATCTCATGGAGAAACAGTTTTTGTTTGACATCATCAATGCGCTCACCACGGCGTTGGAAAATCTGTACTCCAAAGAGCGGCTGAAGAATATGAATCAGATATTGACGGCGCTTTACAACCATGATTCCATGACGATGCTATACAACAGACTGGAACTGGAGAAACTGGGCAATCGGTATCTGCGCGCGCACCGTGAAAAAAAAGAGACAGTATATGTGGCGTATCTGGATCTGGACGGATTGAAGCAGATCAATGACAGGTTCGGCCACGATCAGGGGGATTTTGCCATCAAAGCGGCGGCGAATGCCATGAAAGAAATTTTCCCCCGGGAAAGTCTTTTGTTCCGGCTGGGAGGAGACGAATTTCTGGTGATCTGTTCCGGCATGAGCGAGGAAGGGCTGCGGGATATACATAATGCGATACAGGATAAGCTGCGGCAGACAGCAAAGGAGAGCGGGCTGCCCTATGAACTCGGTGTGAGTTTTGGATATGCGGCGGCACCTCCGGAATCGGAGGGATCGCTGGCGGATTATATTCATATTGCGGATGATGAAATGTACCGGTGTAAGGTAGAGCGCAAAAAACAGCGTCTGGAGTAGACGGGAAAGGGGCGGAAGGTATGAAGGGGACAAAGATTCTGGCAGTTGCGGGCAAAGGAGGCGTGGGCAAGACTTCCATCGCGGCGGTGATGGTGAAAGTGCTTGCGGACAAGTATCCCGGCAAAAAGATCCTTGCCATAGATGCGGATCCTGCGGTGGGGCTCTCCACGGCGCTGGGCATCGAGGTCGGCATGACCATCGACGACATCCGCAGGAAAGTGGTGGCATCCGTGGAGGACGGCGACACCAGGAGCGCCATGGAGCTTCTTGGGGAGGCAAAATACCATATTTTTGACGCCATGGTGGAAGCGGAAGGGTTCTCCTTTATCGCTGTGGGAAGACCGGAGAGCGCGGGGTGCTACTGCAAGATCAATGCCTATCTCAAAGAAGTGATCGCCCTGATGGCTGAAAATTTTGATTATATCGTGATCGACGGGGAGGCGGGGATCGAGCAGATCAACCGCCGCGTCATGGAAAAGGTGACCCATCTGGTGCTGGTGACGGACGCCAGCCGCAAGGGGACCCAGGTGGTTCAGACCATCAAAAAAGTGGCGGACGAGCTGGTGATGTATGAGAGGGTGGGAGTGATCCTAAACCGCATTCCCGACGAGTCCGTCAGACAGTACATGGATCTGGGAGGGCTGGAGGTGCTCTCCTGCATCGGCGCGGACAGTCAGCTTTCGACGTTTGACATCACCGGGCAGAATGTTTTTTATCTGCCCGAGGGATCCGCCATGGTGCAGGGTGTCAGAGAAGCCCTTGAGAGACTGGAGGAGGGGACGGATTGAAGGATTTAGTACATATTTACGAACTGGAAAAGCTGCTGCAGGACTCCTGCAACGATGCGGTGCGGCAGGCAAAGGCGCAGGGGCAGTACGCCATCGGAAGCGTGTGTGCCATGATCCCGGAGCCGCTCTTAAATCTGGACAACTGTTTTTCCGTGCGGCTGCGCGCGCCCAGGACGGGCTCCATGGAGATGGGAACCTATTATATGACCAGTATCATGTGCGAGTGCGCGAGAGCCCTTTTGGAGCGCGCCATCGAGGGAGGCTACGGCTATCTGGACTGTATCATCGCGCCGGATGCCTGCGCCCAGATGAACCGCTGTGTGGAAAATATTGACAAGCTGGGGCTGATCGATAAGGAGAATTTTTTTGTGACCTATTCGGATGTCCCCATGAAGTCCGACGAGACGGCGCTCAGACATTATGTGCGCCAGATGAGACAATATGTGCTGGAACCGTTAAACCGCAATCTGGGCGTCGATGTGTCCGATGAGGCGCTGCGCCGGGCGGTGGAAAAGCAGAATCAGGTGAACCGCCTGGTCATGGAGATCGGGGAATACCGCAAGGAGGCGAATCCCCGCATCACCGGTTATGAGTTTGCCGTGCTGTGCCTGTCCACCTTTGTCTGTCCCAAGGAGTATATCCTTCCCATCCTGGAGGAGACTCTGGATGAGCTGAAACGACGGGAGCCGGACAAAAAGAATCCCTGCCGCGCCAGAGTGGTCATGGTGGGTTCGGAGATCGACGATCCGGATCTGATCCGGCTGACCGAGGAGGCGGGGGCTTTGGTGGCGGCGGACTGTTACTGCCTGGGTTCCTTCCCGGAACGGCTGGAGATTCAGCTTGCGGACGGGGAGGATGTATTGACCGGGATCTGCCGACATTATATGGAGAAGGGGCAGTGTCCCCGCTTTATGAACACGGAGAAGATCCGGGAACGGCATGAGTATGTGGATGCGCTTGCGAGAGAGTTCCATGCGGACGGCATCATTTACCAGCAGATCAAATTCTGTGACTACTGGGGATACGAGAGAGCTTATGCCGGGGAGGTCATGCGGGAGCAGTACGGGTATCCCGTGCTGTCCGTGGACAGACCGTATGTGGCGGGCGGCTCCGGCCAGCTCCGCACCCGGGTGCAGGCGTTTGTGGAGAGCATCGAGATCAAGAAGCTGAACAGGAAGGATAAGTGATTATGGGAAAATCCATGGGAAGCGAGCCGCTGGGAAAGCTGTATGGCGGAAAAAAGGCAAAGAAACGCAGGGAATGGCGGGGACTGCGGGATACCTGGTACGATTATGTACACTGGCTGGGCATCTGGGGGACGCTGATCGCGTTCATGCTGCATCCCAGCAATCTGAAGGCTTTTTTCCGCTACCGCTGGATGGTGCATTATCTGGCGGTGCCGGATTTTTTTGACCGGCACACGGAGGGGATGCGGGGGACCCAGCTTCGGGTGGCGAGGGTTGCCCTGGAGCTGGTGGTGCGGGATATGTGCAAGAGCATGGCCATCATGTTCCGCGCGGATCCGGAGCTGGGAAACGACAAAAAACTCAACGAAAAACTGGTGGTCTTCGACGAGAATATGATGAGTCAGATCATGAACGGATTTCCCAATCTGAAATGGGTGTGCGTGGAGGTCCCTTCCGTCTATACCTGTGCCATGATGGCCCAGGACGGCGTGCTCTATTATCTGGACAAGGCGCAGGAGTACGGGATCCCAAGCGACGTGTGTCCCATGCCCGCGGCGGAGCTGGGCGTGGCGCTGGAGGGGGATTTCCCGAAGATCGGCAAATGTGCGGTGCAGTGCAATACCACCTGTGACGGCAGCATCATGGGCAACAGCGTCATGGCGTCCCGGATGAACCTTCCCACCTTTCAGCTTGCGGTGCCTATCCGCCACGGGGAGGAGAGCGTACAGCAGTATGCCGCGGAGGAGATTTTAAACGCCATCGCTTTTATCGAAAAGCAGACCGGAGAGGCCTTTGACTGGAACGCCTTCTTTGAGACGATGAAACGCTTCAACAAAGAGACGGAGTACCTTCTTGAGTGGTACGACATCTCCCGGACACCCTATCCCCAGGTGACGGGCAACAGCCTGTCCCTCTACCGCTATGCGGTGTATATGGCAGCCGGAGGGCGGGTGAAGGATTTCCTCACGACGGACGAAAAACTCACCCGTCTGGCAATGAAGGGCTATGAAAAAAAGGAGCTGATGGCGAAGGAAGTGCGCCACCGGGCGATCACATGGGGTGTGCAGTCGGCGTATTACACGGCCTTCGGCATCTGGCTGCAGAACTGCTGGGGGATCGTCCCTTTGGTGGATATGCTGACCCTCTGTTCCACCAGGATGATCAATACCGAGGATAAGGACAAGGCGGTCTATGACCTGGCATATCTGTATGAGAAGATGATCATGCGCAGCCGCTCCAACGGCGGATATGAGGTGGGCGTGGCAGATCTGTGGCGTTTCTGCGAGAGCTTTCATGTGGATATGGTCATCATGTATGCCCACATGGGCTGCAAATCCATGTCCGGCTACCACGGGCTGTTTGAGGAGGAGGCGAGAGCCCACGGTATCCATCTGGTATGGGCGACCCACGGTCTGATGGATGCCAGGGGAGCTTCCCGCAAGGATATGCGCACGGAGGTCAACCGCTATATGCGCACGGTGCTGCGGGAGGAACCGCTGGATCCCAGCCTGGAGGATTTTGACGACGAGCTGGCGTGGTAGGAGCCGGAGCGCGGAGACCCAGGGCACACAGATGCGGGGCGCACGGACCCAGGGCGCGGAGACCCAGGGCGCACGAATGAAGGGCACGGAGATGCAGGGCACACAGGTGCAAAATGCGGGAACACAGGACACAAGAACGGGAAAGGGAACGGCAGACCGGGAGGGCTGTCCGTGAAAGGAGAACAGGAATGAAATATTTTGGAGGCTGCGACGCCGGAAGTACCTATACAAAATGTGTGATACTGGACGAGACGGGAAAGATCGCGGCGCAGGTGACCGGGAAAAGCCGCATCAACCCCGTACTCAGCGCCCGGGCGGCGCTGGACGAGGCGGTGGCACAGGTGCCGGATCTGGAGAGCGCGGAGGAGCTCGCCTATCTGGTGGGCACGGGCTACGGGCGCAACAAGGTGCCCTTTGCGGATGAGAATATCTCGGAGATCAGCTGCCACGCCATGGGGGTGCATGTGACCAACCCTCAGGTCAGGGCGATCATTGATATCGGAGGTCAGGATGTGAAGGGAATCGCCGTGGACACGGACGGGACCGTGCGGGATTTTGCCATGAATGACAAATGCGCCGCCGGGACGGGAAGATTCTTTGAGACCATGGCGAATGCCTTTGAGATGTCCCTTCCGGAGTTCTCCAGACTGTCCCTGAAGGCGAAGAACGTGATCCCCATCACGGCCCAATGCACGGTGTTTGCGGAGAGCGAGGTCATCTCCCTGGTGGGAGAGGGAAAGCCCATGGAGGAGATCGCGGCGGGCATCGAGATGTCGGTGGCAAAGAGATGTTTTGTCATGGCAAAGAAAGCCGGAGCTGTGGACAGCGTGGCTCTCACCGGGGGCTGCGCCAAGAACGAGGGCTTGAAGGACGCCATAGAGAAGGTGTTAAAGATCCGGGTGATCGAGCTGGGCACGGATCCTCAGCTCATGGGCGCGCTGGGCGCCGCCGAATACGCGAGACAGAAGGGGATGAACGGATGATGTGGAAGATATTGTTGATCGCATTGGCGGTGCTGGCAGGTTTGTTCCTCCTGAGCCTGGTCGTCTATTTCTTCAATCTGGACATGAAGCTGGCGGCGGCAATGACCCCCGTCATGAATAAGATTTATGACCGAGGGAAGGCGAAGCGGGACCGAAAGACCAGGGTCCGGAAAGAGCGGGAACAGCAAGCAGAACAGAAAACGGGACAGCAAGCAGAACAGAAAACGGAACAGAAAGAGGAACAGAAAGCAGAAAAGAAAATGGAAAAGGACACGGACCGGAAAACAGAAAATGACAAAAAGGACGGGTCGAAAGCGGTATGAATCTGTATGACCGGGCCATTGCCCGATGCGCGTCCATGATCGGCGATTTCCCCACGGTCCGTTATCCGGTCAGGGAAGGGGAGCCTCTGTGGGAACAGGAAACGGAGGAACGCATCCTTTTTCGGAAAGATATGGTCTATGAGCTGGGAGGAGGCGGCTTATCGGCTGTGAGCGGCGTGGCGTTTACCTCGGATGAGACGGTGAAGGATGAGGTCATCGTCTGCGGCCCGGATCTGCCCGCGCTGAGAGAGGACAGCCCCTACGCCAGGCTGACGGTCCTTCGGGTGGACGATGCCTCCTGGGCGGATAACGGGCAGGCGTACCGGGTGATGAGCCGTCTGGAACACACCAGATACCATGTCCGTCCCCGGGGGTTCATGATGCGCATTTCCGCCTCGGCGCACCGGGAGCCGGTGCGTGTGGGCAGAGCCCAGCTGGATGAGGGGCTTGACTTTGAAAAAGTGGGAAAGCTTCTGATCGCCGCATACCATGAGCATCCGGAGGTCCTCGGCGCGCGCATTTATTTTATCACGGAAAAAAATTTCCCCTTCGATGTCTTTGGGGAAGAGATCAAAAAAATGGGCTCCATTACGGAGTCCATGAATGAAATCTTTCAGAATCTGATCATGGACTGCGCCGCCTGCAGGCTGAAGCCTGTCTGCGACGAAGTAGAAGGGCTGAGGGAGCTGCATTTCTCCCGCCAGCCCAAAAAGCCGTCACTGTAAGAGCGCCAGAACCGACGCGGGCTGTTGGTTGGCCTGTGCCATCATGGCGGTTCCCGCCTGGAGCAGGATCTGATAATTGGAATAGGAGACCATAGCGCCGGCCATATCCGTATCCCGGATGGCAGACTCGGCAGCCTGGGTGTTTTCTTCCGTGTTCTTATCCGTATTGTATGCGTGTTCCAGCCGATTCTGGTAGGCGCCGAAATCAGCGCGCTGTCCGTTGACGATTTTCATGGCACCCTTTATGGTATCGATAGCGTTAAGCGCGGACTGCGGGGTCCGGGTGTTTGTGCCGGATATTCCGAGTTCCAGGGTGCTCAGACTGTCATAAATAATGGGAATATGCTGTCCTGCTTCGGAACCTGCCTGGATATCAATGGTGCAGGTACCGCCGTAGACAGGTACATCAATGCTGTAGTTATTCGCGGATGCCCGATAAGTGTAATTGCTGTCATTCCCCGAGGAAGTGGTATAAAAGTCAAGGACGGTATTGGGACTCAATGCGTCATTGATCTTTTTCAAAACCGTCTCCTCGGTGTCGCCGGAATCCACCCGGATCCTCAGGGTAAAACTTCCCACGTTTTTGGAGGACGTATTGGCGTAATTGAAGCTGTTGTCGGCGGTCAGATTGAAAGACAGCTCAATATACCCGCCGTTGTCGCAGTCGCCTCCGTTGGTCTTGGTGAGCAGCCCGGGCGTGGAAGTG
Organism: uncultured Acetatifactor sp.; assembly: GCA_947581865.1. GTDB lineage: Bacteria > Bacillota > Clostridia > Lachnospirales > Lachnospiraceae > Acetatifactor. Next base: position 17,551 of record CANPWA010000017.1, read on the forward strand.
CCCTTATCCCCGGTCAGGGCAGCCATAACGGAGCCGAGAGTCCCGGATCCGTGCTCGCTGCTGGAATGCGTGATGTAACTCTTTTGCCGGTGCTGTACCCCTTTGGAGTCTGTCCATTTATCCCAGCGCCACCAGTGACCCTCGTCGTCATCCGCCGTATCGGAGGGCGCATAATAGCTCACGGATCTGGAGGAAGCCTTCACCCGTCCGATCCCTTCCATATCAAAAGAAAATTCCCATCCGTCGCTGCTGTTCTGCGCGTCTGCCACCGTGGAGGCGGAGGGAAGACTGCTTAAATTCCCGTTTTTATCGGATGCCTCCAGAAAGACATCGTCGGCGGCGTCAAAATCATGTCCTGAAGCGCCGTCGCGCTGGGAGGCATAGGCCGCGCCGTAGCTGAGAGACACGGATTCCACATACACGCCGGAGTAGCTCTTGGATTTCCCGGCGTTGTCCTCAAATCTGCCGCTCATGGATGCGGAGGTGGAAGCGGACATATGTACGCCGTTGACGGCCTGGATGATGTCGTCGACAGTCGCGGTCTCCTGGGGCTGGAAGGAAACCTTGTTGTGGAACACGGGATTGCCGTTTTTGTCATACAACGGGTTGCCCGCATCCGGGGATCCGAAGTAATCGCTCATCTCAAAGCTGTAGTTATTTGCCTTCAGGGTGTCCCAGTCAACGGGTTCGGTCTGATAGAGTTTGCCGTCATATCCGGTCCACGATACAGAGACGCCGCCCGCGTCGGCGTTTATGGTATAGCTGCCGTAAGCCAGCACGCCGCAGTTGGCGTTGGTGACATCGTTGCGGCTGGAGGAGCTTCCGACAAAGGTGACGGCCTGTTCTTTGCGGGTGCCGATCTGTACCTTGACTGTGGGCTCCCAGATCAGTCTTTCATTAAAGGAAGTAGTGTCAAAAACACGGTCCAGTTCACTTTTGAGTTCCTGGACCTCACTGTCAATGTATTCTCTGTCCTCATCGCTGCAGGTGCCGTTTGCGGCTTTGACTGCCAGTTCGTTTATGCGCTGAAGGATGTCGTCAACTTCGTTCAGCGCTCCTTCTGCAGTCTGTACATAACCTACACCTTCCTGGATATTTTCGGCCGCCTGATGGAGTCCCCGGATCTGCCGGCGCATTTTTTCCGAGATGGCAAGCCCTGCCGCGTCGTCTGCGGCCCGGTTGATCCGGTAGCCTGAGGACAGTTTTTCGGTCTGTTTTTCGTTTTTTTTCCGGTTAATATTGAATTGTCTGTCGGCATTCCATGCCAGAATATTATGTTGAACGGATAGCATCGCGATACTCCTGATCCTGTCTCAAAAGAATGTGGACAAAGCCGTTAATATTTTATATATCGGCTTCATAACCCAAAAACATGAGAGAGTGATACGCATAATCCGTATCTTTTTCCACATACTAACTCCACACTTAAGATTTGGAAATGCAAATCTGAAAAATATCTTTATGGAGGGAACAATGGTGAAAGCAACAGGGATTGTAAGACGTATAGATGATCTGGGACGGATCGTAATTCCGAAGGAGATCCGCCGTACCCTGCATATCCGGGAATCGGACCCGCTGGAGATTTACACGGACAGGGAGGGTCAGATCATTTTAAAAAAATATTCTCCCATCGGCGAGATGACCACCTTTGCGAGACAGTATGCGGAAAGCCTGGCACAGGTTTCCGGGCATGCTGCCGTGATCGCGGACAGGGACCAGTTCATCGCGGCCGCGGGGGGATACAAACAGCTGGTCAACAAGGCGGTGAGCAAACAGCTGGAGGAGAAGATCAACAATCGAGAGACCTTTCTTGCGGCAAGGGGAGACAGAAATTTTATCCCGGTCTGTGAGGACGGGGAAAACGATTATCAGCATCAGGCCGTGGCGCCCATCATCTGTGAAGGAGATATCATCGGGAGCGTGGTGCTGCTTGACAATGACAACCGCAGCAGGATGGGAGAAGTGGAACAGAAACTGATCCTGTCCGCGGCAGGATTTCTCGGAAGACAGATGGAACAGTAGGGGGAGCTTAGCTCTCCCTTTTGTTTTAAAATTGGTAAAATTGAGCGATCTGTGCTACAATAGAGACGATCCATAACAGCAATGCCCATTATGTCCGGCACAGGAAAGGCGGCGGTAAGGTGATATATATAACAGGCGACACCCATGGAGATTTCAGGCGCATAGAAGCATTCTGCAGCAGAGTGCAGACAAAACGCGACGATATCCTGATCATACTCGGCGATGCGGGAATCAATTATAGCGGTCCCCGGTATGACAGACTGAGAAAAAAGTTTTTGGAAAGCCTTCCTGTCACCATATTTGCCATTCATGGGAACCATGAGCAGAGACCTTATACCATTGACTCTTACAAGGAGAAGATGTGGAAGAACGGTGTGGTTTATTATGAGGAGGAATTTCCGCACATTCTGTTTGCCAGGGACGGTGAAATATTTGATCTCAATGGTCTGCGCACCATTGTGATAGGCGGAGCCTATAGTATTGACAAGGAATTCAGGATTGCCTATGGATACGGATGGTGGGAGGATGAGCAGCCCTCCGATGAGATCAAAGAGTATGTAGAGCGACAGCTGGCAGCAGCTGGCTGGGAGACCGATGTCGTCCTCAGCCATACGGTCCCGTTGAAGTATGAACCTGTGGAGGTCTTTTTGGAAGGCGTGGATCAGAGTAAAGTAGATAAGTCAACCGAAATCTGGCTGAACCGGATAGAAGATCGGCTGACTTATCGAAAATGGTATTGTGGTCATTATCATACGACGAAGAAAATAGACCGGCTTGAACTCCTGTTTGAAAATGTTGAGGAGTTTATGCGGGGATAAAATCTGCCCTATCTTTCTCCCATCTGATCCAGCAGGGCAAGCTTGACATCGTACAGCTTTGCGGACAGATCCACATACACCTTGTGGGGATTGACCAGACGTCTTGTCTCATCCCACAGGGTGTTTAATTCTTTCTGGCAGTAGGCGCGGATATCCATGACTTTCGGGGAAGTGTAAATGCACTCGCCCTTTTCAAAAATATGCTCCATGATCGGGCGCATCCGGTAGGTGCCGCCCTTTAATTTTGTTTTTTTCCAGGGTTCCTGAGGATCAAAGAGCAGAAGGTCATCCTCCTCCTTATAAACCTCGTCCACCAGGCAGATCAGATCTGCTTTGACCTTGCCGGATTCTTTTTCATAGATTCGGTAGATCATTTTATTGCCGGGATTGGTGACCTTTTCGCTGTTTTCGGAGAGCTTGATCTTGGGAATGAACACTCCGTTTTCATCCTGGATGGCGGCGAGCTTGTACACCCCGCCGAAGGAAGGATTGTCCTTGGAGGTGATCAGGTTGGTGCCCACGCCCCAGGAAGTGATGGTGGCGCCCTGCACCTTCAGGCTGTCGATCAGAAATTCATCCAGATCGTTGGAGGCAGAGATCACCGCGTCGGTAAAGCCCGCTTCGTCCAGCATTTTACGCGCTTTTTTGGAAAGGTACGCCAGGTCGCCGCTGTCTAAGCGGATTCCGTAGAAGGTCAGGGGAATCCCCGCCTCGCGCATCTCGGTAAAGACTCTGATGGCGTTGGGAACGCCGGACTTTAAGGTGTCATAGGTGTCCACCAGAAGAATACAGGCGCCGGGGTACATGTCCGCGTAGGTTTTGAAAGCCGTGTATTCGTCCGGGAAACTCATGATCCAGCTGTGGGCATGGGTGCCCTTGACGGGTACATCGAAGAGCTGGCCGGCGAGCACATTGCTGGTGCCGATGCAGCCGCCGATCATTGCGGCTCTCGCGCCATAGGTGCCCGCGTCGGGTCCCTGCGCACGGCGCAGACCAAATTCCATGATGCCGTCCCCGCGGGCGGCGAAGCATACCCGGGAAGCCTTGGTGGCGATCAGGCTCTGGTGGTTTATGATATTCAGGATGGCGGTTTCCACAAGCTGCGCCTCCATGATGGGGGCGATGACTTTGATCATGGGCTCCCTGGGAAACATTACCGTACCCTCCGGGATCGCGTAGATGTCTCCGGAGAATCGGAAGCTCTTCAGATAGTCCAGAAAATCTTTGTCAAAGATACCCAGGGAGGCAAGATAGCGGATGTCCTCTTCCTCAAAGCGAAGCCCCTTAATGTATTGTATGACTTGTTCCAGCCCCGCGCAGATGGCATACCCGCCGTCACTGGGGTTGTTCCGGTAGAAGGCATCGAAAATTACGGTTTCGTTCCTGTCTTTGTTCTTGAAATATCCCTGCATCATAGTCAGTTCATACAGATCGGTCAGCAAAGTAAGATTTTGTCTGTCCATAGTCTCCTCATTTCCGCTTCCCGCAGGGGGATAAGCTGTCATAAATTATTCCTTGGGCTCTTCCCAGACAATGCAGTCTCTGCCGCATTGTTTTCCCCGGTAAAGTTTATTGTCCGCATCCCGGAGAAGAGTGGTGATGTCGGTGGTAGTGCCGGCAGTGAGACCGAAAGTCATGGTGATCTTTATCGTGTGGTCATCGTATTGATTTTCCATGGAACGGATATCATCCGCAAGTTTTTTTAATATGTCGTATGCTTCCGCTATGTCCGCATGGTCAAACACCAACAGAAATTCTTCGCCTCCCCACCGTGCTGCAAATCCGTTGGGGAGCATGTATTCCTTCAGCTTTGCGGCGACATTTTTCAGGATCAGGTCTCCACAGGCATGTCCATAAGAATCATTGACCCTTTTAAAGAAATCGATATCACTGATCGCCAGGCAGAAGGGAGTGTTCTTGGTCTTGTGTTTTTGTATGATCTGTTTGAGTTTGCGATCGGCGGAGCGTCGGTTGAACAATTCGGTCAGTGCGTCCTGCTCTACGAGAATCCTCAGGGAATTCTGCATGGAGACGGCAGAGCGTCCGATATCACCAAATTCGTCGTTGCGCTTTGTCACCGCAGGATTGAGTTCTGCGGTCAGATTGCCGGTTGCCACATCCGACAGGAAAGCCCGTATATAATGCAGATCCCCGCCCAGACGTTTCGCATAAAAAAACAGAAACAGTGAAATGATCACCATGGTGATAAGGGTGGTAACGATCAGCGGGTACAGCGATTTCTGCACCGCGTCGTCCACGTCGGCGACAGGTTTCCCCACAAACAGCATTCCCACAACCGTTCCGTCGGAATTGTGCAAGGGTATATAATAGGAAAAATAGCCGGAACCGTTGATCAGGATATTTTTGTAAAAGGTTTCTTTCTGATCCTGCAGGACGTCAGTGATGACTTGTTGGGATGCGCCGGTACCGACGATCCTTTCGCCGTCCTTATTGCGGATCGTGGTCCAGATTCTAGTATCGGCATAGAACAGGGTAATTTCCAGTTCCGTGTCCCTTTGTACCATATCGATCAGATGGTAGTCGCCGGTAATGTCCGTATCTCCCTTGTACAGTCTCAGTGCGGTATCTCCCACAAGTTCATAATCGCCCGGATATGCAACATCTATCAGGGTTCTCATGTTGTATGCCACATATCTTAGTTCCTGCTTCACCTCATTGTACATTGTGCTTGAAAACCATTGATAGCTCAGCAGCAGGGTGATGCCTCCGAAGATTAAAAGAGGTATGACATTGATGATCAGGAGTACCTGCTCAATTTTGCCTTTGTTTTTTGAACGCATCGCAAATCCCCTCCATATACTTTTTTATTATACGCAAATGGCAGAGAAATGCAAGAAATCCTAAAATATTTCTTGACATAATATGGGTAAACTGCTAGATTATATTTATATTTGTAACATTTTATCTGACAAAAGAGGGAGGATTGGTTTTTGATAAAAAGATTCGCTATTGTAATTGTCGCATTGGCATCTTCGATTTCCATGTCGGCATGTGTACCCCAGATGTTGATGGAAAGGCTGGCAGATGGAAAACAAAAAGAATCGTCTTTGGAGGAATCCGTAGATGTGGCTGCGGAGGTTTCCGAGGAGGGTACCAGTGAGGAGAGTTCGGAGGAAACCAATGTGTTTGTAAGTTCCGGTCTGCATTTTGGCAGTGGGTTTGATGCGGATGAGATGGATTATCAGTATCTTTACGCTGAGACCCTGATGAGCGACTCCAAGGAAAATCCCGAGACCGGAAAGATGGAGAGTGCAAATCTCAGCATCGCGCTGCCTCAGGGAGATTATAACACGGTCAACCGTGATTATGGACGCGGTTCAAAACTGGGCGTTGAAGTGTATGTGACCATGGATCCCTTCCTGCAGTACAAATATGAAGACTACACCCTGAGGGAGAATCTTGACGACTTTTTGAGCCGCCAGTATGATGCGTTCATTTCCGTGGATTATAAAGATCTCTCGATCACGGATGCCGAGGGCGACGAGAGTATGGCTTCTGCTTCCGTTGAGTATATCAGATATAATAAATATGATGATGATTACAGTGTAGTTCAGGAAGTATGGCAGCTTTATGATCTGGGGTATGAAAAACCGGTTATGGTGTCCGTCTCTGTCAACGGAGAAGAGACTACGGGAAAGACACCGGAGCTTTTGAAAGAGATCAATGATTTTTACAATATGGACCTCCAGTGGGATGCGGATGCCATGGAGCAGAAGAAGGAGGCATTTCTGAGCAGCAACAACGGGGATGTCCTTCAGGTTTCTAACGGATGGATGATCTTTGAGCTTCCCAAGGGATGGTCTGAGGACTGGAAAAACAACAGCGATTATATGAGCGATATGTACGCTCCGGATGGCGACGGCTATGGAAACGCCTGTTATATCACTGTTGGCAGGGAATTCCAGGATTACAGCAACAAGATAGATATTTCAGCCCTGGTCGAAGATGAGAAAAATCTTCAGGCTTTGAAGGATGCCATGGCAGAAGCTGCCGATCTGGATGCTGAGGATATTACCGTCTCCAATTATGGCATGACTGTTTTGGGCGAGGCGGTCGAGTTGACCTACACGATATCGGTGGGCGACATTTCTTATGAGCAGCACCGTTGGATGATGTCTGATAACAGATATATTTATCAGGTGGTTGCCGCACAGGTCAACGGTACGAAGGAGGATGCGATAAGTGTTGCTCAAAAGATTCTCTCTGAGGGCAAAGTGAAGGGTTCTGACATGTAAACAGATAATTTAATAAGGAAATGATCAAATGCTATGACGGAGAAAGTAGCTGTCTGTGGAAAGGCAAAGCGAGCCGGTGACGGTGGGAGACCGGTGCGAGTAAGGGACAGTGAAAATCACTTCTGAGCAGTCTGTGCGAAAATTCAGTAGCGCTGAACGGTAATCCGCCGTTATCGGAATCATATCACTCCCTTGTGGGAAGTATGTTGTAAGAGGTGGTTTGCGAAGTGTCTGGGCTTCGTCCTGTTGCGGGACGGAGCCTGTTTCATTATCTAATAAGTCATTTATAGGAAAGGAGTTACCAATGTATAAGCAGGTAGACAAGAATCTGAATTTTGTAGAGCGGGAGAAGGCGGTGGAGAAATTCTGGGCTGACAATGATATCTTCCAAAAGAGCATGGACAACCGGAAAGAGGGACCCACCTATACTTTCTATGACGGGCCGCCCACCGCGAACGGCAAACCTCACATCGGTCATGTGGAGACCCGGACCATCAAGGATATGATCCCCCGTTACCGCACCATGAAAGGTTATATGGTGCCCAGAAAGGCGGGCTGGGACACCCACGGGCTGCCCGTGGAGCTGGAAGTGGAAAAGCTTCTGGGGCTGGACGGCAAGGAACAGATCGAGGAGTACGGGCTGGCTCCTTTCATCGACAAGTGCAAGGAGAGTGTGTGGAAATATAAGGGAATGTGGGAGGATTTCTCCCGCACGGTGGGATTCTGGGCAGACATGGACAACCCCTATGTTACCTATGACGATAATTTTATCGAGTCCGAGTGGTGGGCGCTCAAGACCATCTGGGACAGGAAACTTTTGTATAAGGGCTTTAAGATCGTGCCCTACTGTCCCCGCTGCGGGACGCCCCTGTCGAGCCATGAGGTGGCGCAGGGCTATAAATCCGTAAAGGAGCGCTCCGCGATCGTCCGTTTCAAGGCGGTGGGGGAGGACGCCTGGTTCCTTGCCTGGACCACCACGCCCTGGACGCTGCCCTCCAATGTGGCGCTGTGCGTGAATCCGGACGAGACCTATTGCAAGGTAAAGGCTGCGGACGGCAGAACCTATTACATGGCGCAGGCGCTGCTGGATCAGGTGCTGGGATCTTTGGCGCAGGAGGGAAGCCCCGCCTATGAGGTGCTGGAGACTTATACCGGAAAGGATCTGGAGTACCGGGAGTACGAGCCGCTCTTTGCCTGTGCCGGAGAAGCCGCAGCAAAGATGAAGAAAAAGGCGCATTATGTAACTTGTGACACTTATGTCACTATGTCCGACGGTACCGGAATCGTACACATTGCCCCCGCCTTTGGTGAGGACGATGCCCGCATCGGAAGAAATTATGATATTCCCCTGGTGCAGTTTGTGGACGGCAAGGGAAATCTGACACAGGAGACTCCCTATGCCGGAATGTTTGTAAAGGATGCGGATCCCGAGATCTTAAAGGATCTGGATAAGGAGGGCAAACTGTTCGGCGCTCCGAAGTTTGAACATGATTATCCTTTCTGCTGGCGGTGCGACACACCGCTGCTCTACTATGCGAGGGAGTCCTGGTTCATCAAAATGACGGCGGTGAAGGACGATCTGGTGCGGAACAATAACACGATCAACTGGATCCCCCAGTCCATCGGAGAGGGACGTTTCGGCAACTGGCTGGAGAATATTCAGGACTGGGGTCTGTCCCGGAACCGCTACTGGGGCACACCCTTAAATATCTGGGAGTGTGAGTGCGGATGCCAGCATGCCGTGGGCAGCAGAGAGGAGCTGTACCGTATGAGCGGCAATGAGGAGGCAAAGACCGTAGAGCTTCACAGACCCTACATTGACGCGATCACCATCAAATGCCCCGAGTGCGGCGGACAGATGAAGCGTGTGCCGGAGGTGATCGACTGCTGGTTTGACTCCGGCGCCATGCCCTTCGCGCAGCATCATTATCCGTTTGAAAACAAAGAATTGTTTGAGGCGCAGTTCCCTGCGCAGTTCATTTCCGAGGCGGTGGATCAGACCAGAGGATGGTTTTACTCCCTGCTTGCGGAGTCCACGCTTTTGTTCAACAAGGCGCCCTATGAGAATGTCATCGTCATGGGGCATGTGCAGGATGAGAACGGTCAGAAGATGAGCAAGAGCAAGGGGAACGCGGTGGATCCCTTCGACGCGCTGGAGACCTACGGCGCGGACGCCATCCGCTGGTATTTCTACACCAGTTCTGCGCCCTGGCTTCCCAAGCGTTTCTCCGGCAAGGCGGTGCAGGAAGGGCAGAGAAAATTTATGGGCACCCTTTGGAACACCTACGCTTTCTTTGTGCTGTATGCCAATATCGACGGATTTGACGCGACCAAGTATACACTGGAATATGAAAAGCTTGCCGTGCTGGACAAATGGATCCTGTCCCGGCTCAATACCATGGTGGGGACGGTGGACTCCCATCTGGACGCCTACCGCATTCCGGAGGCGGCAAAGGCGATGCAGGATTTTGTGGATGAGCTGAGCAACTGGTATGTGAGATGCTGCCGTGAGCGTTTTTGGGCAAAGGGCATGGAGCAGGACAAGATCAACGCTTATATGACGCTTTACACCACGCTGGTGACGCTCTGCAAGGCGGCGGCTCCCATGATCCCGTTCATGACGGAAGATATTTATCAGAATCTGGTGAGGAGCAATGACAAAAATGCTCCCGAGAGCATCCATCTCTGCGATTTCCCCGCTGCGGACAGCGCGATGATCGACAGGGCGCTGGAGAAAAATATGGAAGATGTGCTGGAGGCGGTGGCGCTGGGACGCGCCTGCAGAAACGAGGCGGCAGTGAAGAACCGTCAGCCCCTTCAGAGAATGTATATCAAGACAGACATCGGAGCGGCTTCAGGGGAAGCTTCTCTGCGGGACGGCTTCTTTACCTCCATCATCGAGGACGAGCTGAACGTAAAGGAGGTTGCCTTTGCGGAGGATGTGCGGGAGTTTACCTCCTATACCTTCAAGCCCCAGCTTCGCACGGTAGGGCCCCGATACGGGAAGCAGCTGGGCAGCATCCAGAAAATCCTTGCCGGGCTGGACGGAAATGCCGCCATGGATGAGCTCAACGCCCGGGGGGTATTAAAGTTTGAGGCGGACGGCGTACCGGTGGAACTGACAAAGGATGATCTTTTGATCGAGATGACCCAGAAGGACGGCTTTGTGTCCCAGGAGGACAGCCATATGACGGTCGTGCTGGATATCAGACTCACGGAGGAGCTGATCGAGGAGGGTTTTGTCTACGAGCTGATCAGCAAGATCCAGACCATGCGCAAGGACGCTGACTTTGAGGTCATGGATCATATCCGTGTCTCCTTAAACGGCAATGAGAAGCTTTTTTCCATCGCGCAGAAAAATGCCGGAGCCATCAGCGGCAAGGTCCTTGCGGAGGAACTTACCGCCGGGAAAGAGTATGCGATCTCCAGGGAATGGGATGTAAACGGTGAGAAAGTGACCGTGTCCATGGAACGCGTCTGAGCTGCGGCGTGGAGAGTATGGTCAGAAGACTGATCAAATGCACCCGGAATGCGCCCGGAAGCAAAAAAGAGTTGGAAAAAATTGCTTTTCCTGTTATAATGAAAAAGTGTAACACTGGCATGAGAACAGGCATGACAAGCAGGCGAAAGGAGATATCAACTTGAAATCTATGACTACAGGTACAACTTCGAGTGCTACCAAAAAGAAAGCTGCAGTAAATTTTGACAAGGAACTGTTTAAAAGAAGCGTCATTTACAATGTAAAAACCTTATACCGGAAAAATCTGGAGGAGGCGGATTCCCAGCAGATTTTCCAGGCAGTTGCCCTGGCCATGAAGGATCAGATCGTGGACAACTGGATGGAGACCCAGAAGGCGTATGAGAAGGAAGACCCCAAGATGGTCTACTATATGTCCATGGAATTTCTCATGGGTCGTGCCCTGGGCAACAATATGATCAATATGCAGGCATATAAGCCCGCAAAGGAAGCTCTCGAAGAGCTTGGGCTGGATCTGAACGTGGTGGAGGATCAGGAACCTGACGCAGCGCTGGGAAACGGCGGTCTGGGTCGTCTGGCAGCCTGCTTTCTGGATTCCCTCGCAACATTGGGATATCCCGCATACGGCTGCGGCATCCGCTATCGCTACGGAATGTTCAAGCAGGAGATTCAGGACGGTTATCAGGTGGAAGTGCCCGACAACTGGCTCAAGGACGGCAATCCCTTTGAGCTGCGCAGACCGGAGTACGCCAAGATCGTCAAATTTGGCGGCTATGTCTCCGTTCATACCGATGAGAACGGACGCAATATCTTCACCCAGGAGGGCTACCAGTCCGTGCGCGCGGTTCCCTTTGACCTTCCCATTGTGGGGTATGGAAACGGTATTGTAAATACGCTGCGTATCTGGGATGCGGAGCCTGTGGAGTGCTTCCAGCTGGATTCCTTTGACAAGGGAGATTACCAGAAGGCAGTGGAACAGGCAAACCTTGCCAGAAATATCTGCGAGGTGCTCTATCCCAATGACAACCACTATGCAGGCAAGGAGCTGCGCTTAAAGCAGCAGTATTTCTTCATCTCCGCGTCCGTGCAGGAGGCAGTGGAGAAGTATATGAGAAAACATGATGATATCCGCAAATTCCACGAGAAGGTAACCTTCCAGCTGAACGATACCCATCCCACGGTGGCGATTGCGGAACTGATGCGCGTGCTGATGGATGACTATTATCTCACCTGGGATGAGGCGTGGGAAGTCACCACCAAAACCTGTGCGTACACCAACCATACCATCATGGCTGAGGCATTGGAGAAATGGCCGATCGAGCTGTTCTCCAGACTGCTCCCCCGTGTGTATCAGATCGTGGAGGAGATCAACCGACGCTTTATCATTGAGATTGAGAACAGATACAACAATGTGCCCGACGTGAATGTACAGGACAAGATCCGCAGGATGGCGATCATCTATGACGGGCAGGTCAAGATGGCACATATGGCGATCGTTGCAGGGTACTCTGTCAACGGCGTGGCGAGACTGCACACGGAGATTTTGAAAAAGCAGGAGCTGAGGGATTTTTACGAGATGTTCCCGGAGCGTTTCAACAACAAGACCAACGGCATCACCCAGAGAAGATTCCTGCTCCACGGCAATCCTCTGTTAGCCGACTGGGTGACCGCGCATGTGGGTAAGGAGTGGATCACGGATCTTCCCCAGATCGGACGGCTGAAAGTCTATGCGGATGACAAGAAGGCGCAGCAGGAGTTCATGAACATCAAGTATCAGAACAAGGTGCGTCTCGCCCAGTATATCCTGGAACACAACGGTATTGAGGTGGATCCCCGCTCCATCTTTGACGTACAGGTAAAGCGTCTCCACGAATACAAGAGACAGATGCTGAATATCATCCATGTGATGTACCTTTACAATGAGCTGAAAGAGCATCCGGATATGGAGTTCTATCCCAGAACCTTTATCTTCGGCGCGAAGGCGGCGGCGGGTTACCGCAACGCGAAGCTCACCATCAAGCTGATCAACTCCGTGGCGGATGTGATCAACAATGACCAGAGCATCAACGGCAAGATCAAAGTGGTGTTCATTGAGAACTACAATGTGTCCAACGCGGAGATCATCTTCGCGGCAGCGGATGTATCCGAACAGATTTCCACCGCCAGCAAGGAGGCGTCCGGCACCGGCAACATGAAGTTCATGTTAAACGGCGCGCTCACTCTGGGCACGATGGACGGCGCGAATGTGGAGATCGTGGAGGAGGTTGGAGAAGACAACGCATTTATCTTCGGGCTCTCCTCCGATGAGGTGATCAATTACGAGCAGCACGGCGGCTACAATCCCATGGAGATCTTCAACAACGATGCGGATATCCGCAAGGTGCTGATGCAGTTTATCAACGGAACGTATTCCCAGGACACCGAGTTGTTCCGGCCGCTGTATAATTCCCTGCTGAACACCCAGAGCACTTCCAAGGCGGACACTTATTTTATCCTCAAGGACTTCCGCTCCTACGCCGAGGCGCAGAAGAGAGTGGAGGAGGCATACAAGGACGAGGACCGCTGGGCAAGGAGTGCTATCTTGAATGTAGCCTGTTCCGGAAAGTTTACCTCTGACAGGACCATTCAGGAATATGTGGATGAGATCTGGCATCTGGATAAAGTAGTTATCAAAAAATAATATTTTGGAAATACTATTTTTCTGGTCCTGCACATATTCTGTAAAAGACGAAAGAGGGCTCCGCCGGATCGCGCGGGGTTCTCTTTTCTTCATGGTTTCGATCGTTTAAAAGACCGGAAATTTGCAGGGATGGGGATGGAAATGAAAACAGACAGAGCAAAGGGTTCTATCATACTTTTTATTACGGCAGGGTGTCTGGCACTGGCCGGATGCACCGGGCAGCGTGCGGCGCATGCCCCGGTGCGGCAGATCACCATGGCCGAGCTGGACGCGGCGGCGCAAATGCTGAATATAGCGGAGTGTGCAAATGGCGCGGCGGAATCCGCGGAGAGGGAAGTCTCCCCGGAAGAGTGGGGATTAAGCCTGATCGAGGAGGAACTGATCATCCCCGGTATGGAAGAGGAGTATGATCTTTTGTTTGTCACGGACACCCATGCGATGTCGGAGGATGCGGCGGACAGTGATCAGGTTCGGGAATACCACAGAATCCGGCGGGAGCAGTTTTTTGAAAAAGAGGAAGCAGGGGCTGAAGAATGTCTCGAAAACTGGATCAGTTTTGCCAATGCGCGGAAAGTAGATGCCGTATTGCTGGGCGGAGACATTATCGACTGCCCTTCCCAGGGAAACCTGGGCTATCTCGACAGACAACTGCGCCGGCTGGAGATGCCCTATCTCTACACGCCGGGAAACCACGACTGGACTTATCCCTGGGAGTATATGACCGAGAGAGGGACGGAGGAATATCTCCCTCTGCTTCAGCCCTATATGGAGGGGAATACCGCTCTGCACACATGGGAGAATGAAAATCTGCTTGTGATCGCAGTGGACGACAGCCCGGGACGGATCAACAGCGGGGTCCTGAATGAATACCGGAAATTGCTGGAGACGCAAAAAACAGTGATCCTATTGGTGCATGTGCCTTTTCTTACACAGTCCGTGCTGGAGAAGGCGAAGGAGACCTGGTCCACTGCCGTGGTATTGGGCGGTGGCAACTACGGGGGGATCTATCCCGACAAGGTATCCGAGGAATTTATTGAGCTCACTACAGCCGCGGACAGCCCCGTGGAGCTGGTGCTGGCAGGGCATGTACATTATTATGACAAAGACTTTATCGTGGGAGACAAGAAGGTTCTCCAGCTTGTGGGGGACGCCGGATTTCACGGCAGCGGAATACTCCTCCATGTCCTGGGCGGGGAGTGAGCGCTAATTTATGCCTTGCATATTGGTTATCCATACTTTATAATACAGTATGAATGTTTCAAGTGTTTTGTCAGGGATTTACAATGATTTTCCACAGTGGAACGATCAGAGGCAGAAAGCATAAGAGGAGGACGACTATGGTTCAGTTATCACAGGGCGGAGCTTATCTGGTAAACGGGACGGAGCTGATCTATGACGGAGCGGAGGCTGGCGCCGCCGTCAGGGCAAAGACAGGAAAAGATATCACCAGGGAGGAGGCGGCACAGAATACCATGGCATACGGTATTTTGAAGAGCCACAACACTTCCGGAAATATGGAGAAGCTGAAGATCCGCTTCGACAAGCTGACCAGCCATGACATCACTTTCGTGGGCATCATTCAGACGGCGAGAGCTTCCGGGCTGCAGAAATTTCCCATGCCCTATGTGCTCACCAACTGCCACAACTCTCTGTGCGCGGTGGGCGGCACCATCAACGAGGATGACCACATGTTCGGGCTCACCTGTGCCAAGAAATACGGCGGCGTGTATGTGCCCCCTCATCAGGCGGTCATTCATCAGTTTGCCCGGGAGATGCTGGCTGGGGGCGGCAAAATGATCCTGGGATCCGACTCCCACACCCGTTACGGCGCGCTGGGAACCATGGCCATGGGCGAGGGCGGCCCCGAGCTGGTAAAGCAGCTTCTCAACCAGACCTATGACATCAATATGCCCGGCGTGGTCGCCGTCTATCTGAAGGGCGCTCCCGTGAAAGGGGTAGGTCCCCAGGATGTGGCGCTGGCCATCATCGGCGCGGTGTTTAAGAACGGTTATGTGAAAAATAAGGTGATGGAGTTCGTGGGACCCGGCGTGGCGTCCCTTTCTGCCGATTTCAGGATCGGTATTGATGTGATGACCACGGAGACGACCTGTCTCTCCTCCATCTGGACGACCGACGATACCATCAGGGAGTTTTACGAGATTCACGGCCGGGCGGAGGACTACGCACAGCTTGCTCCCGGCGAGGCGGCTTACTATGACGGCGTGATCGAGGTGGATCTGGACAAGGTGCGTCCCATGATCGCCATGCCCTTCCATCCCAGCAATACCTATACCATCGAGGAACTCAACGAAAATCTCATGGATATTCTGGACGAGACCGAGAAGCGGGCACAGGTGAGCCTGGACGGCGCCGTGGAATATTCCCTCAAGGACAAGGTGAAGAACGGTAAATTCATGGTGGATCAGGGGATCATTGCCGGCTGCGCGGGCGGCGGTTTTGAGAATATCTGTGCCGCCGCGGATATCCTGAGAGGCCGTTATATCGGTTCCGACGGATTTACCTTAAGCGTATATCCGGCTTCCATGCCCATCTATATGGAGCTGGTGAAAAACGGCTGCTGCGCGGCGCTGATGGAGACGGGCGCGGTCATGAAGACAGCGTTCTGCGGTCCCTGCTTCGGCGCGGGAGACACCCCGGCCAACAATGCCTTCAGCATCCGCCACTCCACCAGAAATTTCCCCAACCGTGAGGGAAGCAAGCTGCAGAACGGTCAGATTTCCTCCGTTGCGCTGATGGACGCCCGTTCCATCGCGGCCACCGCGGCAAACAAGGGAGTGCTCACTCCCGCCACGGAATTTGACGGGGAAATCGGGAAATATAAATATCATTTTGACGCGAATATCTATGCGAACCGTGTGTTTGATTCCAAAGGGGTTGCGGACCCGGATGTGGAGATCCAGTTCGGCCCCAATATCAAGGACTGGCCCGAGATGGGTGAGCTGCCCGAGAATCTGGTCCTTCGGGTGGTGAGCGAGATCCACGATCCCGTCACCACCACCGACGAGCTGATCCCCTCCGGGGAGACTTCCTCCTACCGCTCCAATCCCCTGGGGCTGGCGGAATTTGCGCTCTCCCGAAAGGATCCCGAGTATGTGGGGCGGGCAAAGGACATCCAGAGGGCAGAGAAGGCGAGAATGGCGGGGGAACATCCCTGCCAGGCGCACCCGGACGTAAAACCCGTCATGCAGATCGTCAAGCAGACCTTCGCGGACGCGAACCATGAAAATACCGGGTTCGGCTCCACGATCTTTGCGGTGAAGCCCGGTGACGGTTCTGCCCGGGAGCAGGCGGCATCCTGCCAGAAGGTGCTTGGGGGATGGGCGAATATCGCCAACGAGTACGCCACCAAGCGT
This sequence comes from uncultured Acetatifactor sp., assembly GCA_947581865.1. Classification (GTDB taxonomy): domain Bacteria; phylum Bacillota; class Clostridia; order Lachnospirales; family Lachnospiraceae; genus Acetatifactor. The sequence continues at coordinate 34,179 of CANPWA010000017.1, forward strand.
TACCGCTCCAACCTGATCAACTGGGGAATGCTTCCCTTCCTGATCCCGGAGGGCGAGCTTCCCTTCAAAAATCTGGATTACCTCTTTTTCCCCGGCATCCGCAAGGCTGTGGAGGATAAAGACGAGGTGATCAGAGCCTATGTGGTGGACAGGGAGGCAGGCGCCCTGAGAGAGTTTACGATGAAGCTGGGTGAGCTGACCGACGAGGAACGCCAGATCATATTAAAGGGATGCCTCATCAATTATAACCGCGTGTAAATAAACTCTAAAGTTTCATAAAAATGTGTCGATATAAAAGGTACAGAGCCAAGGGACGGCCACCCGATGCTCAAGTAAATACGACACCACGGATGGTATTTTTGCGGAGTAACGGATTCCTCCGCAGGGATGCCATCCTTTTTTATGAGGGACAGGAAGTCGCAGATTAAGGCTGACCATAAAGAATTTTTGGAGGAAACGGAGACTGTTCACGGAGGAACGGGAGCCGTGGAGCTTTGAAAGGTGGTGCTCTAAAAGGAGCGAAGAAAGGATTGAGAATTGATTCCAGTACCGTAGGAATGGAATCCGCGAGAAATTATTATTCTGCAAAAACGACTTACAGACGCTTTTCGATAATGGATTATCGGGCGGGGTCACTTACTTACAATGGCAATGGATTGAACGCTGCCGTAACAGGCGGGCAGAGTGAGAACGGGCAGGTACAGGAGAACAAGGAGAGCGAGAGCAGCGAAGCTTCTGAAAAAAAACTGTACACATTGGCAGACTGGCAGAACAGTCTCTCCGTGAGGAGTGCCCGCATGAACATAAGCCGTTCCGGAAGAGCGAATTTTATGAACGATATGCGTTCAGCCACTTTGCGCTACATTTTTGATCTGCTGTTTGCAGGCAGATACAGCAGGGGAAATCAGTGGACGGGAAATCAGGGTATTTCCGGCAGCAGCTCTGCCGGTGCCAATCAAAATGGCAATATGCAGATTTTGGATTTTGGTACTACCCGTGTGATGACCTATACACAGGAGACATTTTCCTTTGAACAGGAAGATACCAGCTTTTCCACTCAGGGGACCGTGCGTACTTCGGACGGACGGGAGATCAGTTTCAATGTGGATATCGGTATGAGCAGACAGTTCCAGGAGACGTTTAAAGAAGATCTGGCGGCAATGTCATACAATATGTGTGACCCTCTGGTCATCAATCTGGACACGGATGTGGCAGAACTCTCCGATCAGAAGTTTTATTTTGACATTGATGCGGACGGCGAGCTCGACGAGATATCCCAGCTTGGCGCGAAGAGCGGTTATCTTGCCCTGGATAAGAACGGTGACGGCACCATCAATGACGGAAGCGAGCTGTTTGGCACCGCCAGCGGTGACGGATTTGCCGATCTGGCAGAATATGACGAGGACGGAAACGGCTGGATTGACGAAAATGATGAGATCTGGTCGAAATTGAAGATCTGGTGCAGGGACGAGAACGGCAATGATGTGCTTTACCGTCTGGCGGACAAAAATGTGGGAGCGATCTATCTGGGGAAAGCGTCTACGGACTTCACGTTAAAGGGCGCTGCCGGACAGACCAACGGCGCCATCCGCAGCACAGGGGTATTCCTCTATGAAGACGGTAATGTGGGAACCCTGCAGCATGTGGATGTGGCAAAGTATGAACAGGGAGCGTGAGCAGACGATTTGTTGAAAATTCTGTGAGTATCTTTCCAAGGATGTAAATCTGGTTTCTAAAAACAATACAAAATAAAATCCGATTCAAAAGACTGTGGACAATGTATGTGAAACGTCCGCAGTCTTTTTGTATAAAACTTTCCCTTTCGGCAAAAATAGAAATGAAAGTAAAGATGAGACATAGGAAAATCTGTAAACGGAAATATGGAAGGGAAAGGAAAAGGATTATGAGAAAAAATAGACGAGACAGTATCAGAAAAGAACGTATCATCATGGTGGCCTCCTCCGCTTTTGTACTCGCAGCTTTGACCATGACAGGGCTGTATATGAGAGGACAGGAGGCAAAGCAGCAGGATGACGGCTATACCCTGGATTTTGCCGCTTTGGAGAACAATGGGGATGACAAGCTGCAGGAAATTGAACAGCAGCAGGCAAAAAACACTGCCGTGGGAGGGAACACGGAGCTTTCCACTGACAATGACCTGGACTATATGCCCCTGGAGGAGAATCTCTCCGAGGAGGCAGGGTCCCATCTGGTAGAGATTCCCGGGCTGACCGATGGAGTGGAAAAGGAAGCCAAAAAACCGGAGAGCGGACAGCAGGAAGAGGCACCTGAGGAGAAGCCCGCAGAATCGCCTGAGGAAGACTCCCGGCAGACGGCCGCTGAACTTCATTATAATGAAGAGCAGGGGCTGACCCGGCCCGTGGACGGCGACATCCTCATGCCTTACAGTATGGACGGCGGTATTTATTTTGCCACGCTGGATCAGTATAAATACAATCCTGCCACCATGTTTGCAGCCCAGGAGGGAGCGGATGTGGTATCCTGTGCGGAGGGCAGGGTGACAAGGGTTTTTGAGGACGCGGAGCTGGGACATGCTTTGAGCATTGAACTGGGTGACGGTTATGTGGCAACTTATGGGCAGCTCGCCAATATTGAGGTGGAGAAAGACAGCCGTGTAAAGCCGGGAGACAAGATCGGCACTGTGGCTGCCCCCAGCAAATATTACAGCCTGGAGGGAACGAATCTCTATTTTAAACTGGAGAAGGACGGAAAACCCGTCAACGCTGAAAATCTTTTTTAAGGAGTAGCGCAGCATGTATATTGTTGGCGGCAGAATCTTAACCATGGCAGGGGAGGAGTACGACAAGGGCGTGCTCCGAATCCTGGATGGAAAAATTGTTTTGGTGGGTGATATGTGTCAATACCCCGTTGAACCCCGGGAGGGTGAGACGGTACTGCAGGCGGACGGAGCATGGGTCATGCCCGGATTGATGGAGGCGCATTGCCATATGGGTATTACGGAGGAGAAAAAGGGGATGGAGGGGGATGACTGTAATGAGACGGTTGACCCTGTAACCCCTTATCTTCGTGCCATAGATGCCATCAACAGTATGGACGCGGCTTTTGGGGATGCGGTGAGAGCAGGCATCACGGCTGCCATGGTGGGACCGGGCAGCTCCAATGTGGTGGGCGGACAGTTTGCGGTCATCAAAACCTTTGGAAGGCGTATCGACGATCTGATCGTAAAGGCGCCTGCCGCGATGAAGGTCGCTTTCGGAGAAAATCCCAAGGTCAACTATTCCAATCAGGGGATGAGCCCCTCTACCCGCATGGCAACTGCGGCGATGCTCCGCCGGGAGATCTTTGAGGCGAAACAGTATCTGCAAAAGAAAGAACGCGCCCGGGAAGAAGGTGAATCCTTCGAGGAGGATTTCACAAAAGAATGCTGGATACCGGTACTGAGAGGAGAAATCCCTCTGAAAGCCCATGTGCATCGCGTGGACGATATTTTTACCGCCATTCGGATTGCGGAGGAGTTCGGGCTTTCCATGACGCTCGACCATTGTTCGGAGGGGCATCTGATCGCCCGGGAGCTGGCAGAGGCGGGATACCCTGCCATCGTGGGTCCCGATCTGGCAAGCCGGAGCAAGATTGAGGTGCAGAATGTGGCGTTCAAGACGGCGGGGGTACTCAACCGGGCGGGTGTCATGACTGCCGTCACCACGGACCATCCGGTATCCCTGATCCAGTCGCTGCCCATCTGCGCGGGCATGGCAGTAAAGGCAGGGCTGCCCATGGAGGAGGGTCTGAAAAGCATTACCATCTATCCGGCAACCATCTGCGGCGTGGCAGACAGGCTGGGCAGTCTGGAGGTGGGAAAGGACGGGGATGTCGCCGTCTTTAGCGGAAATCCCATGGAAGTTTTTACGGAGACGTTATATACCGTCATTGATGGCAATATTGTGTACGACAAAGCGGCGGATGCACGCAAAAGCGGTGTATAAAAAGATTGCTTTATAGAGAAATCGTGTTACAATATGCTTATGGGTACAAAAAAGCGGTTACGATCTGTGAGGCAATTTCATAATATATTTATCAGAAATACAGTGCTGCCGGTGATATGTCTGGCGGCATTTCTCTGTGCCGGCTGTCAAGGCAGACAGGGCTCCGGGCAGGAGGCAGAGAGCCGTAATGTCCCGAAAATAACCTCCATGGAGACCACTCCTGTTGTGGATTATGCTGTGCCGAAGATGTATCCCAACATTTTGGTGGACAGCGCCGGTTACCGGGCGGAGGGAAGCAAACGGGCGGCGGTAAAGGGGAAACGGCTTCCCGACAATTTCCGGCTGGTGGATGCCGTCACGAAAGAGACGGTGTTCACAGGGCAGTTGGAAGATGTGCGTTACAATACGGAACAGGGCATCTATTCCGCCTATGCCGATTTTTATGAGTGGGAGCAGGAGGGAAGTTACTATCTGGAATGCGGATATGTGGGACGCTCTTACACTTTTTTGCTGGAACAGGGGCTTTACGACCGATTGTTCGGCGAGGTCTGTCAGGAGCTTGAGGCGGCATGCAGGGATCAGACGGTTCAGTTTTCCGATCTGAACCGAATGCTTCTGGCATATGAATGGTATGCGGAAGCTTTTGAGGATGACGATGCCAATGGCACGGCAGATATCTTGGAAGAAGTGGCAGACTGGATCGTGGCGACGGATGAGATGGATGTCCCCGAAGACAATACGGCGGCTTATGCGGCGGTGTTAGCCAAATTCAGTTATCTTTACCAGAAATATGACAGGAATTTTGCCACGGACTGCTTAAAGCGTGCCTCTGTGGTGTTTGACCAGAGTCAGAGCAGATTAAACCAGGATGCGGAAAATTTTCAGGCATTGACGGAGCTGTACCGTGCCACAGGGCTATATACATATCGGAAGCAGATAGAGGGATACAAGACTTATTTTCAGAGTCATCCGGACTTTACTGACGTAAACGGCTATCTGTACGGGGCGATGACGTATCTCAACACCCGGCAGAAGGTGGACGTGGAACTTTGCACGATTTTTATGAATGCTTTGATGGAACAGGGGGAAACCGTCAGCGGCGCGTATGAAGAGATGATCCACCCTGTGACGGCGCATAATAACGGAGCGCAGGATCTGCTGGGGCACGCCATGGAGTTAGCCTGCGCCAATTATATCATGAATAACCATCAGTACAACCGCATCATGGAGGAATTTTTACATTATCTCAGGGGGCGGAATGCGCTCTCGGTGGATTTTTATGCGACGGATACCGGGGTGAGGTCAGAGTATCTGATCATGCTTGCACAGTTGGTGACAGTCCAGGAAAATCTGAAATAAAAAAGATCGGTGTCACATATTTATGGATTTGTAAAGCAGACGGGAGGAAACAATATGGATGTTGTGGTATTAGCCGGAGGCACCAGTTCCGAGAGGGACGTATCCCTCATATCCGGAAGCATGATTTATAAGGCTCTGAAGAAGAACGGGCACAGGGTAGTGCTGGCAGATATCTATCTGGGGCTTGACTGCGGTACGGAGGGCATCTTTGACAGAGACGTGGACTGGGCGAAGGACATACAGGCGATCGCAAAGAAGAATCCGGATCTGGAGAAGATCAGGGCGATGCGTCCCGACGGCGCGAAGAATTTCTTCGGCCCCCATGTACTGGACTTATGCCGCCAGGCGGATGCCGTGTTTATGGCGCTCCACGGTGCAAACGGAGAGGATGGCAAGATTCAGGCATGCTTTGAACTGATGGGCATTCCCTATACCGGGACGGATTTTGTCAGTTCCGCCATGGCGATGGATAAAGGCATCACAAAGGATATCTTTGCGGCATATGGGATTCCCACGCCGGCAGGATTTCGCTTAAAGAGAGGCGAAGAAAAAGCCCTCCCTGTCTTCCCCTGTATCGTGAAGGCGTGCTGCGGGGGATCCAGTGTGGGAGTGTGTATCGCCCGCAACAGCGAGGAATATGACAGGGCGCTGGAGGAAGCTTTTTGCTATGACGGGGAAGTCGTGGTGGAACAGTACATAGAGGGAAGAGAATTCTCCGTGGGCGTCATGGATGGAAAAGCGCTGCCCGTCATTGAGATCGCTCCCAAAGAAGGCTTTTATGATTATAAAAATAAATACCAGGCGGGAAGCACGGTGGAGACCTGCCCGGCTCTGTTGGATGCCGCAAAGACAGAAGAAATACAGCAGATTGCAGAGCGCGTTTTTGCCGCCCTGCGCATGAAAAATTATGCCCGCATGGATTTTATGATGAGTGCCGGCGGGGATGTCTACTGTCTGGAGGCGAATACGCTTCCGGGAATGACCCCCACTTCTCTTCTGCCGCAGGAGGCAGCAGCCGTGGGTATCAGTTTTGAAGAGCTGTGTGAAAAAATATTAAGTTATGCGCTGGACAGATAACTAAGAAATTGTCATTCTGCCATAGGCGGAAGAATGTGAGGAGATATGAATCTGACGGTTGGAGAGATTGCAGAAGCCTGCGGAGGAAAACTGGTGTTAAGCGCCGGGAATCATGTCACGGACGGGACCGGGGTGGACAGTGTGACTCTGGATTCCCGCAAGGTGACCACAGGCGGTGTGTTTGTTGCGAGTGTGGGTGAGCGCAGGGACGGGCACGAATTCATTGCCCAGGTGTTTTCTGCCGGCGCGGCGCTGGTGGTGACGGAAAAGACGCCCAAACAGGTGGAAACAGAGTGGGGCGTGCCGGCAGATCTGTGGGGAAGTTATGTGCTGGTGGAAAATTCCCTGCAGGCATTGAAAGAGATAGGAGCCTTTTACCGCAGCAAGCTGTCCATTCCCGTGGTGGGGATCACGGGCAGTGTGGGCAAGACCAGCACCAAAGAATTTGTTGCCGGAGTGCTCTCCGAAAAATATTGTGTGTTAAAGACGGACGGAAATTACAACAATGAACTGGGAGTCCCCCTGACGCTTCTTCGGATACGCGAAGAGCATGAGGCGGCGGTGATAGAGATGGGCATCAGCGATTTTGGCGAGATGCACCGTCTCAGCAGAATGGCAAAACCTGACATTTGTGTCATTACAAATATCGGGCAATGTCATCTGGAGAACCTGAAATCCCGGGAGGGTATCCTGAAGGCAAAGTCCGAGATTTTTGATTATATGTCCGAGGACGGGCAGGTGTGTTTAAACGGCGAGGATGATATGCTTCGCAGGATAACCGATGTGCGGGGGAGAAAACCGCATTTCTTCGGTCTGGGAGGAGATCCCTGTGAGGAGGTATACGCCGCAGATATTGTGAGCAGGGGATTGTTGGGCAGCCTGGCGACAATGTATTTTCCCAATGAGGCTGTGTCGGTGGAAGTGCCGCAGCCGGGCAGGCATATGGTGATCAATGCCGCAGCCGCCGCCTGTGTGGCAAGATTGCTGGGGCTGAGTGCGCAGCAGATTGCGGAGGGGATCAAAAAAGTGCGGCCTGTGGACGGGCGGAACAATCTGCTGCAGACAAAAGATTATGTCATCATCGATGACTGTTACAATGCCAATCCGGTGTCCATGAGAAGCGCCCTTGATCTGCTTGCTCTCTCTGAGGGTTTTCGTGTGGCGATTCTGGGTGACATGTTTGAGCTGGGAGAGGATTCTGACAGGCTGCATACGCAGGTGGGTGCTTATGCCGCCATATCCGGCGCGGATCGTATTATCTGTGTGGGAGAAAATTCCCGCCATATGTATGAGGGGGCATTGGAGGCATCCGGTCAGCCCGGTCAGAGCATTTTGTATTTTCCCGACAAAAAACATCTCCTTGAGCAGCTGAGTGTCCGGAGGGAGGAATTGCTGCCCGGGGGATGTTCGATTTTGGTCAAGGCGTCTCACGGAATGCAGTTTTCCGAAGTGATCGGATATTTAAGGCAGGCATAACGCTTTAGGGCGTCTGCCTGCCTCCGCTTTCGAGAAGCTTTTTGTTTTCCATATATCTCTCCTGAATGATGTCGTGTACACGGTTGGAGATATTTTTCTTTTCTTCCCTGGAAAGATCCTTCATATAGATCGGTTCGCAGTATTCGATGATCACGGTCGCCTTCTTCATCCTGGGGAACTGGTCTTCCCAGAGAGCGGCGGAATTTACGATGCACATGGGAACGATGGGAACTTCTCCCCGTTCGGCAATCTTAAAACTGCCGGCATGAAAGGGCAGCATCCCATCCGGCTCCTTGCTGCGGGTGCCCTCCGGAAAGATTGTCACAGAGATTCCCTTTTTTACCAGCTCAATGGCTTTTAACACCGTTTTGCCCCCCTGTTTGATATCCGTTCTGTCCAAAAAGAGGCAGTGCAGATTGCGCATCCAGTTCCGAAGGAGCGGCACCTTTTCTATCTCTTTTTTTGCCACATACCCGGTGAGCCGGGGCACGCGCAGATAGGTCAGGATCACGTCGTAATTACTGCGGTGGTTTCCCACATAGAGAACGGCGGTATCCGTGGGAATGCGGTCTTCGCCGATGGCGATGACATTGGCGCCCGCGGCGTGGGCGATCATGCCGAACGCCCATTTTACAAGGGCAAGGCTGCTGCGGCTTTTCAGCTCGGGATCAAACTTTCCGATGACCCATTCCATGACAAGCAGCGGGCTGCCTAAGATTAAATATGCGATTCCGATGAAAAAGACTAAAATACAACGTAACATAACAACCTCTCTTTGATGAAATTTAAGTTATCATAGCATACTTTGGTCAGATTGTACATAGAATAGACCAAAACATTAGGCGGAACATACATATGCGGGGAATCAAAAAAGCAGTTATCCTCTTGCTTGCAGCATCATTCTTTGTGCTGGCAGGCTGTTCTATGCTCACCGAAGAACGGGTCAAATTACAGGATCTGGGGTTTACGGTGGTCAGCGAAGAAAAAATACCGGCGGAATTAAAAACCATCATAGATGAAAAGAAGTCCAATCCCTTTCAACTGACTTACAGCGCGGATAACTTTCTCTACATAGTGATCGGCTATGGGCAGCAGGCGAGCGGAGGCTATAGTATCGCCGTCAATGAATTGTATCTGACAGAGGAAGCCATCTATGTCAACACTACACTTTTGGGACCGGAAGAAGATCAGGTGAGCAGGGTGCCCTCCTGTCCGTACATTGTACTGAAGATGGACTATATGGAGAAACCGGTAGTATTTGAATAGACTGGCAGTTATGAGAAGAGCGTCATCCTCAGGGTGGCGCTTTTTTCCGGAAAAGTATTATGCCTATGATTGGCATGCAGTGTGGTAAAACAAAAAAATAATTTTATTTTATAAGAAAAAAACAAATTACTTGAAGTATCTCTGTAACCCCGATAGATTCCATACAAAGTACATTTTATTTATTGGTTTTTTTCCTGTTTCAGACGCAGGAGAGATACATATTCCACAAGAGAATGCGCGCTTCCGGAATCCAGCTGCAGGGTGGTATTTAACAGATCGGCAACCGTATAATTGTCCGTCAGGGGGCGCTCGAGGTCTTTCGCGCATGCGCGGATTTCTGTGCGTCCCATCATATAGTCGATGGACACGTCATAATAGTCTGCCAGTTTGCAGAGAGTTTCAAAGTCAGGGCTGTGAATCCCCTGTTCGTAGTTTGAGATGGTTCCGATGGAAACCTTGAGATAGTCTGCAAGCTCTTTTTGATAAATGCCTTTTTCAGCCCGAAGTTCAGAGATGATTTTTCCGAATTCCATGAGATACTCCTTCGTAAAAATGGTTAACAAGTAATAAAATACATTTTATATTATTCCACGATGTTTGTAATAAGATTCTAGGAAGTACATAAAAATAGTGCGATTCAAAGACGTTATTTTAAGTACAATAAAATATTTTTAAAAAAATATAGAAGAGGGAAGTACAAGCCCCTTGCTTTTGCTTGTCAATCCGGGGAATTTATGTATAATAAAAATATGACAAACAGAGGGTTTGGCTCGTTGGGAGGCGTTTATGTTACTGATTCAAAATGGTTATCTGATCGATCCGAAATCCGGCAGGGAAGGCAATTTTGACATACTGGCGGACAAGGGGAAAGTGGTCAGAATAGGGAGACTGGGTGTGGATTTTGAAAAGCCGGTCCACTGTAAAACCCTGAATGCGGAGGGGCTGGTGGTGGCTCCGGGGCTGGTGGATGTGCATGTGCATTTCCGCGATCCCGGTTTTACCTATAAGGAGGATATATTCACCGGAGCGAAGGCGGCCGCAAAAGGGGGCTTCACAACGGTGGTGCTCATGGCAAACACCAAACCCGCGGTGGATAACAAGGATACGCTCGCCTATGTTCTGGAGCGGGGGAGACAGACGGATATCCATGTCATGACCTGTGCCAATGTGACGGTGGGCATGAAAGGAAAACAGCTCACTCACATGGAGGAACTTGCCGGGCAGGGTGCGGTGGGTTTTACCGACGACGGGGTTGCGCTGGTGGATGAGACCCTGGTGCGGGAGGCGATGCAGCGCGCTGTAAAGCTGGATGTGCCTGTCAGTTTCCATGAGGAGTCGCCTTCCCTCATTGCCCAGAATGGAATCAACCGGGGCAGGGCAAGCGAATATTTCGGTATCGACGGTTCTCCCAGAGAGGCGGAAATTGTCCTGATCGGGAGGGATTTAAAGCTCGCCCTGGAGACGGGGGCATGTATTGATGTCCAGCACATCAGCACGGCGGAGGGTGTGGAAATGGTGCGGCAGGCGAAGAAAAAAGGGCACAATATCCACGCGGAGGCGACTCCCCATCACTTTACCCTGACGGAGGAGGCTGTGATGGAGTATGGTTCTTTGGCGAAGATGAATCCGCCCCTTCGCACAGAGGCGGACAGACAGGCGATCATCCGGGGGCTGGCGGATGGCACCATCGATATCATCGCCACGGATCACGCGCCCCACAGTGCGGAGGAAAAGGCAAAGGAACTCACGGAGGCGCCCAGCGGTATTATCGGGCTGGAGACTGCGCTGGGGCTGGGAGTGACAGAGCTGGTGCAGAAGGGGTATCTGACGATGAGACAGCTCCTTAGGGCGATGAGTACGAATCCTGCGGCAATGTACCATCTGGATGCAGGCTATATCGCGGAGGGCGGACCGGCGGATCTGGTGTTAATTGATACGGCAGCCGTGACAGTGGCAGGGGATTATGTATCCAGATCCTGCAACAGCCCTTTCACGGGACGGAAACTCACCGGCAGGGTATGTGCGACGGTGTGCGGCGGAAAAATCGTTTACCAGGCAAAATAGAAGGAGATTTTTATGAAAAAGAAGCAGACAGCCGTGGTGGTATCGCAAAGGGAGGCGGCATCCCGCATTTATGATATGTGGATCGAGACGGATCTGGCAGAACAGGCCCGTCCGGGGCAGTTTCTCTGCATTTACCCGCGGGATAAAAGTACACTTCTGCCCCGTCCCATCAGTATCTGCGAAGTGAGAGAGGATGGGAAGGCGCTGCGTATCGTCTACCGCATTGCCGGTCAGGGAACGGCAGAGTTTTCCGGCTATATGCCCGGGGACGGGATACAGATCCTCGGCAGTCTCGGCAATGGCTTCCCGGTGGATGCCGCCCGCGGAAAGAAGGTTCTTCTCATGGGCGGAGGCATCGGCATTCCACCCTTGCTGCAGCTTGCCAAGACCCTGGGAGGCGTGACAGACCAAGACAATATCCGCATTGTTGTGGGTTACCGGGATGCACAGACATTCCTGAAGGAAGATCTGGAACGGTACGGGCATCTTTATATCGCCACAGAGGACGGCAGCGTGGGAAGCAAAGGGAATGTGATGAACGCTGTTGAAGACAATGGGCTGGACACCGAATTGATCTATGCCTGCGGTCCCATGCCCATGCTGCGCGCCATCAAACGCTACAGTGAGGAAAAAGGCATCAAAGCCTACATTTCCCTGGAGGAACATATGGCATGCGGTGTGGGCGCCTGCCTGGGATGTGTGGTGAAGACAAAGAAAGTGGATTCTCACTCCCATGTGCATAATGCCCGTATCTGTACGGACGGACCAGTTTTTGAGGCGGAGGAAGTGGAGATATGAATACGCAGACAACGATTGCAGGTGTGACCTTTAAAAATCCGGTTATGACCGCGTCCGGAACCTTTGGCTCCGGAATGGAATACTCGGAATTTGTGGACTTGAACCGGCTGGGTGCCGTGGTGACCAAGGGTGTGGCAAGCGTTCCCTGGCAGGGAAACCCCACTCCCAGGGTGGCAGAAGTATACGGGGGAATGCTAAATGCCATCGGTCTGCAGAATCCGGGGATAGATGTCTTTATGGAGCGGGATATTCCTTTCCTGAAGCAGTTTGACACCAAGGTGATTGTGAACGTCTGCGGGAAAACCGTGGAGGATTATGTGGAGGTGGTGGAGAGACTGGGGGACGAGCCCGCGGTATCCATGCTGGAGATCAATGTCTCCTGCCCCAATGTGAAGGAAGGCGCCATCGCTTTCGGACAGAAGGCGGATGCCCTTTCCCATATCACGCAGGAGATTAAGAGACATGCCAGACAGCCTGTCATTATGAAGCTGAGTCCCAATGTAACGGACATCGGGGAAATGGCTCGGGCGGCAGAGGCAGCAGGGGCAGACGCTTTGTCTCTCATCAACACGCTCACCGGCATGAAGATAGATATTCACCGCCGTAAATTTGCCCTGGCAAATAAGACCGGAGGGCTGAGCGGTCCCGCGATTAAGCCCGTGGCAGTGCGCATGGTGTATCAGGCAGCCCAGGCGGTGAAGATTCCTATCATTGGAATGGGAGGAATTGCCTCGGCAGAGGACGCCATGGAATTTATTCTGGCAGGGGCCAGTGCGGTGAGCATCGGCGCCATGAATTTTGTCAATCCCTGCACGACGCTGGAAGTCATAAAGGGAATCGAAGATTATATGGAACAATATCATGTGGAGAATCTGACGGAGCTGATCGGGGCGGTGGAAGCCTAGGACAGTCAAAAGCATAAATCTTTTAATACCTGCATATAGATATTTATATCAGTATCTATGTGGAGGTATTTTTTGTGGACTTGTTAAAAAAGAATATACATATGGACCGCGTTCGTTGCGAAGCAGTCACACAGATTACCCTGGAGGACGACAGAAACATTCCCGACAACAAGCCTGATGTCAGCAGCATCAATCTGGAGAAGGCGGAGGTTATCATTGAGGAGATCAAACCGGGTACGGATACCGTCAATCTCAAGGGGCATTTACAGTTTTCCATCCTCTACCATACCATGGAGCCCGGAAGCAGCCTGGTGCCTTTTTCCGGGGAGATTCCCTTTGAGGAAAAGCTGATCATGAAAGGGGTTATGGCGGCGGACACTGTACATGCGATGGGGGAGGTGGAAGATTTCAGTGTGGGGATCATCAACTCCCGCAAGCTGAGTATCCGTTCCCTTGTGACTTTGTCCGCATCGGTTGAGGAGCTGTATGACGAGGAGGCGCCCATTGGGATTCACGGGGAGAGCGGTAAGGCCGACTGCCTGGAATATCGCAGGATGCCTCTTGAGATCGCTCAGATCGCCATCTGCAAAAATGATATTTTCCGCATCCGGGATGAGGTCAATCTGCCGGCAAACTATCCCAATGTCTTCCGGATTCTTTGGAGCAATGTGCAGCTGGCGGATGTGGAATTTAAGGTGATGGAGGAAAAACTGAGTATTCAGGGAGATGTACAGTTGTTTTTGCTCTATGAGGGCGAGGGTGAGGAACATCCCATCCGCTCTTTTGAGACGGCGATGCCTTTCTCCGGCGTGCTGGAGTGCCACGGATGCAGGGAAGGAATGCTGCCCGATATCCGGTATGCAAAAGGGCAGCAGGAGCTGGCGGTACGCCCTGACCTGGACGGGGAGGAGCGCTGTGTGGGACTGGAGCTTGCCCTTGACATTGATATACGAATCTATGAAGAGGAGACCGTGGAAATCCTCTCCGATATCTATGGTGTGACCAAAGAGGTAAAGGTACAGACCCATAAGACGGATTTAAACAGGGTGCGCTCCTGTGTTACCGGAAAGACAAAGGTCACGGATCACATCCGGATTCCCGGCGGCAGCGCTGCGATCCTTCAGATCCTGCACAGTGAAGCGTCTGTCAGCCAGGAGCAGCAGTCCACCGTGGAAAACGGCATCCTGCTGAAGGGAGGCATGGAGGTGAAGGTGATGTATGTCACGGGGGATGACGAAAACCCTTATGCCTGTGTCACTGCTCAGATCCCATACAGCTATACTTTGGAAGTGCCGGGGATCCTGCCGGGAGACATGGGCAAGATCCATGGGAATGTGGAACAGCTTCAGGTGACCATGCTGGACGGCGAAGAGATGGATGTAAAAGCCGTGCTGTGTTTCTCCACCATGGTGTTTGAGCAAATTCCCGTGGAGCTGATCAGTGAGATTGAGGTGGCAGACGCGGACAGCGCAGTGATGAGCGCTCTCCCCGGAATGATCATCTATGTTGTAAAGAGCGGAGATAATCTGTGGAACATCGGGAGAAAATATTATGTCCCTGTGGAGAAGATCAAGGAATTGAATCATCTGAGCGGGGATGAACTTCAGGTGGGACAGAAGCTTCTGATCGTGAAGGGAAGCTGACGGATCCGGGTCGCAAGCCGTGGCATGGACGGGAAGATACATGTCACGGCTTTCTTTTATGCCGACGAATCGGATGCCGACGAATCGGATGCCGACGGCGGCCGCTATGGCTGTAAATGATCTATGAGGGTTGTGACTGAGGAGCGGACGGAAGGTGTTAATTGCCGTAATCTGTGTAATAGACGCAGTTCTTCTTCGGAGGGATTCAATGTCTCCGCGGGGGGGACGGCGCGTGAATCGGAATAGCCGATGAGATAATCTACGGACACGTTAAAATACGCAGCCATTTTTTTCAGAGTCTTAATGTCCGGTTCGGCAAGAAAATGTTCATATTTATAAATCGATTGTTGACTGAGATTAAATTCCTCTGCCAGAGCCTGTTGACTCAATCCCTTTTCCATTCTTAGTTTTTTTAAATTTAACACGTACAGATTCCTCCAAATCATATGACAACTTAAGGTTATTTTATATGGAAAAAGATTATGTTTATAAAACTTATTAGTTGTTATTGACAACAACAAAAAGTTGTGCAATAGTGAAAGTATGGCAGATAAGTGAAAGAATAATCAGATATTTTTATACAGGTGAGGAGGAAAAAGGATGAACAAAACGTGGAAGAAGCTGTTGACATGGATATTGACGCTGGCGCTGCTGGCAGGCAATGTGGAGTATGTCCAGGCGGAAAATGCGGACACCACAATGTATGAAATGAGTCAGGAAACGGAAGGGGGGATACGTCTATTAAGTACAGGTTTGGGAACATGGTATTGGCCAGTTCCGGGGCATACAAATTGTTCACAGGGATTTTCCAATTCACATAAAGCAATTGATATTGCTGCTCCACAAGGGGTTTCTGTTTGTGCTGCAAAAGCTGGAACAATAAGGTTAGTCATAAATGATTGTGATCATCTTAACGTAGGCAGAGGTCAATGTGTTCATTGGGTTAATGGATATTCATATACAGATGGTGGAAATCAGGTGTATATAACGCATGATGATGGCACATATTCGATATATGCTCATATGATTAAAGGCTCAATTACTGTGACTCCGGGGCAAAGAGTTATAGAAGGTCAAGTCATTGGTCAAATTGGACAATCTGGTATGGCAACAGGACCACATTTACATTTTGGAGTAAGTGTTGGTGGTTCTAGCTATTGGTCAGGCACCATTGTTGATCCTAGCACGTTAGAATATACAAATGGTGGAGGATCGACAGCAGGTTATACCATAACCGATACCGGGGTTACGGAGATTACCCAAACCTCCGCGAGGATCAATTTTACGATTTCGCCGACGGCAACGGTAAATGAAGTAGGCTTTTATTATGGCACGGCACCAGATAACATGACCAAAGTGGTAGAGAATTATTCCGGGCATCTTGTTACGGATACTTATCAGTTAGGAACCGGGAAATGGACGGGAGCATTGACGCCGGGGACAACCTATTACTATAAAATGTACATGGTATTGTCAAACGGAACGGTGTGTGAATCCCAGATAGGTTCGTTTACAACCATTGCGGATACGCAGGCTCCTCTGATCACAAACGTAAAGGTCACCGATTTAGACAGAACAGGTTATACCGTGCAGTGCGATGTGACAGATGATATCGGTGTGACTAAAGTAGCGTTCCCTACATGGACGGAGGCGAACGGACAGGATGATCTGCCGGATACATGGTCTGAGTTATGTGCAGTACACGAGCCCTCCTCAGGGAACACCTATGTCTATCGGGTTAATATAGCAGATCACAACAATGAGACCGGATTATATACTACTCATATTTATGCGTATGACGCTGCAGGAAATGTTTCCACAGGCGGCATAACAGCAGTGGTAACCCCACTGAAGATCACCGAATTTTCCACGGTGGATAAAAAGACGAGTTACAATTTCGGCGCGGACATTGTGTTTTGTGTTTCGGCGGACGGAGGATCCGGAAATTATCAATATCAGTTCGCCTATGTGTATGGAGAAGATCCGGAGCGCATCATCAGCGACTACTCCGAAGCGGCAAGCGTGAGCTGGAAGCCGGATAAGCCAGGAAAATATATGGTCGTTGCCAGGGTGAAAGACAGTCAGGGAGAGGTCAGCTCCGAGCCTGTTGAAATCAATGTTTTATGCCAGCCGCACAATTACAATAAATCGGTAACTCCGCCAAGCTGTACGGAGCAGGGATATACGACTTATACCTGTACCCGGTGTAATGACAGTTATGTTTCTGACTATACCAATGCCTTGGGGCATACATGGGGAGAGCAGGAGATCCTCAAAGAGGCAACTTTGGAACAGGCGGGAACAGTCCGGTATACCTGTACAGTGTGCGGCGCAAGTTATACGGAGGAAGTATTGATACAATTCCGCGTGCTTCCGGTTCCGGCCCAAAAATATACCGGGAAGGCGGTCAAGCCGACGCTTACCGTGTATGACGGAACCGTCCGGCTGGTATCCGGAAGGGATTATACGGTATCCTATACGGATAATATCAAAGCCGGAACCGCCTCGGCGGTCATTTACGGAAAAGGAAATTACCAGGGCAGTAAAACGGTGAATTTTACCATTCTGCCACAAAGCCTCAACGATCCGTCCGTGACCGTGTCTCCGATATGCGCGGTGGAATCCGGCAGAGTGCAGAAGCCGTTGCCCACGGTAAAATGGAACGGGAAAGCATTGAGAGCTAATCTGGATTATACGGTGACGTATCCGTCCACGGATGCGGGAGCTTATCAGAAAGCCGGAGAATATGTGATTCATGTGGAGGCGAAAAACGGTTCAGATTTTTCGGGCGGGTTTGATGTGCCGTACAGTATTGTGAGCAAAGACAAAATCATGATGTCCAGGCTTACGGTTAAAACAGCGTCGGCAATGTACACAGGCGCTCCCGTAAAACCCGTTGTGACCGTCAAAAAAGGCAATGCGCTGCTGAGGGAGGGAACAGACTATCAGATCCTCGGTTACAGCAATAATACCGAGATCGGAACGGCATATGTCACCATACAGGGTATGGGAAATTATGGCGGTATCCGGATGGTTCCTTTTAAAATTACCGGGATATCCATGAGCAAGGTCAAGGTAGAGGGAATTACCGATCAAGTCTATGACGGAACGCCGAAAAAGCAGAGTGATTTGTTTGTCACATACCAGAAAAACAAAAACAGCTCCAGGATCGAATTAGTGGAGGGAAAAGACTATACGGTCGTTTATTCCAACAATATGAATGCGGGGACAGCGTCCGTGACGCTGAAAGGGAAAGGAGGCTATAGCGGCAGCATTACGAAAAAATTTAAGATCAAAAGGGCGGATGCGAAGGATACGATCCTGTTAGGGGATAATTTTCAGGATATAGTGAAATATGAAAAGGGCGGCGCAAGACCAATCCCTGAATTTTATTTTGGAAATGTGAAGCTGAAATATGGTACGGATTATTCATTAAGTTATACCAACAATAAATCCGTGACGGTAAACTCTGCTAAAGCCGCTACTGTAAAAGCAAAATTTAAGGGGAAATTTACCGGAAGCGTCACATTGAAATTTTTCATAGATACAGGTACATTCGATGATGCCCTCATGGATGTGGATAACAAGATCGTATCTTCAAAACCCGGAGGATGGAAACAGAGCAAGGTAAGTATTTATGACGGGAACGGGAAAAAGCTGTCCGCGGGAACGGATTACAACAAAAAACTGATATATTCCCTGGATAAAGATGGTGAACAGATACTGACCGGGTCTGAGACACTTCCTGTAGGAACTTCTGTATATGTGACCGCATACGGGATTAAAAATTACGAGGGCGCGAAACTGACAGGGGTTTATAATATAGTGGACGAAAGTATCAATAATGCCAATATCATTATAAAAGAAAAAAATTATACAGGGAAAGCCGTGACATTGGAAAAGAATGACCTGTCCGTGCGGGTTGGCTCCAAAGAGCTGGTCTATGGCGTTGATTATGTCATCACCCAGTACAGTAAAAATGTCAAAAAAGGGACTGCGAAAGTTACGATAAAAGGTATCGGAAAATATTGTGGCGAGAAAAAGGCTTCCTTTGTCATTGCCGCGAAAAAATTTTAAACATTAAATATTGGCATAAAAAAGATATCTCCGGTCTGTGATACGCCGGAGATATCTTTTTTATGTCGTTTTCGACCGCGTGGAACTTATTCTTCCACTGTCGCTGTTCCGTTTGCCTGTGCAGCCAGATCGTCAAATTTCTTCATTACGGAATCATAGGTCTGCTGGCAGATGGAAGGAAGCTGTCCGCCCCAGGTCTTCTGGGCTTTGTCATAACCCTTCTGGAATGCGGCGCGCATCTCCTCGATCTTGTCGGGATCGCCGCCGGTCAATGCGGTAGCAAAGGAGATGATCCTGTCGGAGGTCTGGTTGACGCCCCAGTATCCGTCCTCGGAGATATCTGCCTGGGCCTGTGCCCGGGTTGCCGCGTCAACAGTGTAGTTGCCGGTCTTTAAGAACTGCCACATATTGTTGGCTTTGCCGTAAACCGTAGCCTGTTTGCCCATCAGCTGTTCCACAAGGCTGCGAAGCTGGGAAGTTCTGGCATCGGCATCTGCCTTCAGCTGATTGATCAGCTTGGTGTCGGGTTTGTAAGTCTTTTTAGCGCTTGTCGCATTTTTGGAGGGCTCATACACAACGCCTTTGTCTTCCGCAGCAGAAGAAGCAGCTTTCTCCCCGGCAGATGTGTTTTCTTTGGCTGCCGAAGTGGAAGTATAAGCATATGCTGTGGTAGCCTGATTTGATGTAACTCCGTTTACACTCATAACATACCTTCTTTCCGACGCGTTTTACGTCTATTTGATTGCCCTTTGCATTGGGCGCAAAAGGGCGTCATCCGTGACTTCACATTCTTTATCGGCAGGGCGGCAAAAAAGTTTATAGAAGTAAATGATTTTTTTATAAAATTTTTAAAAATATTTCCAGCCTCTTATTGTGCCGTTATTGACGGGATCACGGAAATTGTATATAATAAAATACAATCTATGTATACAGAATACATTATACAATGGGAGGACGCGTATGAGCGGGCTTCAGAAAAAGGCATATGCCAAGATCAACCTTGCGCTGGACGTGCTGGCTGTCATGCCCAACGGTTACCATCAGGTGCGTATGATCATGCAGACCGTGGACATCTGGGATGAGCTGACCTTTGCAAAGACAGAGTCAGGGATCGTCATCACAGAGGATTCCGGTGAGCTTCCCACAGATGAGAATAATCTGATTTATAAAGCGATAAAATTGATGCAGGAGGAATTTTGCGTCTCCGGCGGCGTAAAGGTCTGTCTTCAAAAGAGGATCCCTATTGCGGCAGGGATGGCGGGCGGAAGTACAGACGCCGCTGCCGCCATGAAAGGATTCAATGAACTGTACGGGCTGGGCGCATCCGGGGAGAGGCTCAGAGAACTGGGCGTGCGCATTGGTGCGGATGTGCCCTACTGTATCATGGGCGGCACGGCGTTGGCGGAGGGTATCGGCGAAAAACTGACAAGGCTGCCCAATGCGCCGCAGTGTGTCCTGTTGGTGGTCAAACCGGATCTGAATGTCTCCACAAAGGAAGTCTACACCAGGCTGGATGCGCTTAAAGGTTATGAACATCCCGATATCGACGGCATGATCTCGTCCATCGGCGCGGGGGACTTAGAAGGGATCACAATGCGGCTGGGCAATGTGCTGGAGTCGGTGACTATGGGAATCTGTCCGGCGATTGGCAAGATTCAGGGCTGCATGAGAAGGCATGGAGCGCTGGGGAGTCTGATGAGCGGGAGCGGCCCTACGGTGTTTGGTATCTTTGACAATGTTAAAAAGGCACAGCAGGCGGAGAGGGAGATTTGTGCGACGGGGGAACTGATGGTGAAACAGAGCTTTGTCACAGGTTTTGTCCAGGGCTTTACGGAATGAGGTAGGGAAGATGCAGGATAATTTGCAGGTAAAAATGGATGAATTTCTGCCTTTGAGGGATGTGGTGTTCAACACGCTCCGGCAGGCAATTTTAACGGGGGAATTAAAACCCGGAGAACGACTGATGGAGATCCATCTCGCCAACAGGCTGGGAGTGAGCCGCACTCCGATTCGGGAGGCTATCCGCAAGCTGGAGCTGGAAGGATTGGTGACAATGATTCCGCGCCGGGGGGCAGAGGTTGCCCAGATTACGGAAAAGAGCATGAGCGATGTGCTGGAGGTCAGACGCGCCATGGACGCACTCTGTGCCGAGCTTGCCTGCGAGCGCATCAGCAGTGAGGAACTGGAAAGGCTCAAAGAGGCATGCGACAAATTTGAGCAGAGCATTTCCACCGGGGATGTCAAAAAAATCGCCCAGGCGGATGTGGAGCTGCATGACATCATACTCCAGGCAACGGGCAACAGCCGGCTGATTCAGCTGGTGAACAATCTGTCGGAGCAGATGTATAGATATCGGTTTGAGTACATCAAGGATTTCAGTCAGCATGAAAGACTGCTGCAGGAGCATAAAATCATTTATGAGAGTCTGGTGAGCCGAAACAAGGAGCAGGCAGCGGAGGCTGCCAGGATCCATATTGACAATCAGAAAAAGGCGATCATCCGGCAGATCCGTCTGGACCGGGAGAAGCACAAAGTATAATTCCGGATAAATTTGGCAATCCTCCTTTCAGGGAGAGCAGCGCAGCTCTCGGCGAAAAGGAGAATACCATGATCACATTAGTGGAAATAAAAAATCACATTCTTGCACTGAAAAAAACAATTTCCGTAAAAAAAGGATTATCCATAGCACTGACACTCTGTGCGCTTCTGGGTTGGTGGGGAGTGCTTTATCCGCAGTTTACGCTGCTGAGAGGAACCTACGACATCGTTTATGAGGATTCGGACCTGCCGCAGGGGACGAGTGTGGAAGGATCCGGGGTTGACAGCGGAAGGCTTTACTGGGGGATATTGGATGCGGACAGCAGCCATATCCGGTTCAAGAGCCGTCTGCTTATGGAGTGGAATGCTTTACAGGGAGAGGGAAAGCATGAGTCAGCAGAATGACAGCAAATTGCATAGTGACGCACCAATCGGTGTGTTTGATTCCGGTGTGGGGGGACTGACGGTCGCAAGAGAAATCATGCGGCAGATTCCCAACGAGAAGATCATTTATTTCGGAGATACCGCCAGGGTGCCGTATGGCAGTAAATCCCGGGATACGATCACCCGTTTCTCCAAACAGATCGTGCGGTTTCTGCAGACCTTTGAGGTCAAGACGATCGTGGTCGCATGTAACACGGCGAGCGCCTACGCGCTGGATGAACTGGAGCGGGAGATCGATATCCCGATCATCGGCGTGGTGAAGCCGGGAGCAAAGACCGCCTCGGAGGTGACAACGAACGGGCGCATCGGGGTGATCGCCACAGAGGCGACCATTGGCAGTCAGATTTACACAAAATACATAAAAGAATTGAATAAAGATGTGACGATTTATGGCAAGGCATGCCCGCTGTTCTGCCCGCTCATTGAAGAAGGGCTTTGGCAGGACCCGGTAACGGATGAGATTGCCAGGAGATATCTGAGCGAGCTGATCGATATTGATATTGACACATTGATTCTGGGTTGTACGCACTATCCGCTGATCCGCTCCACTCTCGGCAGGATCATGGGAGACAGCGTAACTTTGGTCAATCCCGCCTATGAGACCGCACGGGAGTTAAAGGAGATGCTCGAGGAAAAAGGAATTCTGAATCAGGAGCATCCCGGATTGGGAGCCAATCAATATCAGTTTTTTGTGAGCGATGGCGCGGAGAAGTTCAAAAGTTTTGCCAATTCCATTATCAAATACGGTATACTCTCCGCCAAAACCATCAATATAGAGGAGTATTGACATGGCATCGGAGGAGGTATGGCTGAGGATCCGGGGCGAGTGGTATCCGCCGCGGGGAACGGCAGGATCAGACACACAGGCGCAGGGGACCGCGGCAGACGGTGCAGGGAGAAGTGTGCAGGAGGCATCGGAGCCTGTGGTGACGGTGCAGGAGGTCAAAGCGACCTGTTATTACAAGGCAGGGGCGTATTATATTTTCTATGAGGAACAGCCGGAAGGGCAGGAACAGCCCCTCAAGGTCAGGATCAAACGCAGGGAGCGCCTTATGGAAATCCACAGACAGGGGGAGATGGGCAGCCGCATGGTGTTTGAGCCGGGAAAAAGTTACCGCACGGATTATGCCACGCCGTTCGGTTCACTGCCCTTGGATATTGAGACGCATTCGGTGGAGCTGTTGACTGCGGAATCTTTGGAGGAAAGGGAAAGCTGGCAGGATGTGAAAATCAGGTACAGGCTCAGCAATCAGGGAGAAGCCCTGGGGGAATATGAGTTGTCTATCGAAAAAATGTAAAAGCACCGGCAGGATCTTCGGGATCTGCCAGTGCTTTGTCTATGATGAAATATATCTTATTCCGGGTATATGACAATCATCCGGGGTCTATTTGACAGGTTTTGCGCCGCCCTTTTCCTGGATGGCAGCGGACAGCCGTTTGAAGAATCCCGGTTTTTTCCCGGGAGCTTTTTCCGCCTTCCCGTGCAGCCCCTTTACGTCCAAAATGTATATGCCGCTCACCACCGCCTTGACTTCCTTTTTTACGGGGATGGAATCAAATATTTTTTCATCGCTTATCAGGGAGAGGATCTGGGGACCGACCTTAGCCTTCACAATGGGAAGTTTGGTGCCGCGCATCAGTTTGGGAGCTTCATTTATCACGATCTGTGGCAGCCCGGAATCCTTAAGTTTTATTCGTTTTTTGTCAATGACCAGCATGGAGACAGTCTGTTTGTTCGCCTCCATCAGTTCTTTTTGTTCATCCTGCTTTTTCTGTGCTTTTTTACCCAGAAAATACAGAGCCACCAAAGCGACGGCAATTATCGCTAATACCACCAGAAAGATGATCGTTCCTGTCTTCATTTTCCGGAACCTCCTCGATTTAATGTCTATTGATAACTATAACACACAAACCGTTGAAACCGCAACAAAACATTTTAAAAATGTACAATATATGATATACTAATCTTATTCATGCGGAAAATGACTGCTAAGGAGATTTTGATGGACAGTGTTTTACAGATTACCAAAGAAGTCATAGGATTTATATGGCAGTATATCTGGATATGGAATCTGTTGTTTGCGATCATTATCGTTTTTTTTGAGCGAAGGGATCCCAAAAGCGTCTGGGCATGGCTCATGCTGCTTTTTTTTATACCGATACTGGGTTTTATCTTCTACCTGTTTCTGGGACAGAATATGCGGAAAAGGAAGATGTTTCGTCTCAAGGAGGTGGAGGATCACTTAAGCGAGGCGATCCGTCAGCAGGAATCCCAGATCAAGATGATGAAGTTTTCGACCCAGGATTCGGAGATAGAAGGGTATACGGATCTGGTGATGTACAATCTCGAGAAATCCGGGGCTGTGCTCACCAATGACAATGACATAGATATTTTTGTGGACGGAAATGCAAAATTTGATACGTTGATCGAAGATCTGAAGCAGGCGCAGCATTTCATACACATCCAATATTATATCATCAGAAATGATGTGTTGTTTCATCGTATTGTGGAAGTGTTGGCGCAGAAGGCAGCAGAGGGCGTGGACGTGAGGATACTTTTTGACGCCATGGGGTGCGGTTCCGTGCGGCACAGTTATTGGCGCAGGCTCAATGAGATGGGCATCCAGACAGCGGAATTCTTCCCCGCGGTCCTGCGCAGGTTTCAGCTTCGTATCAATTACCGCAACCACCGCAAGATAGTGGTTATCGACAATAAGACGGCATATGTGGGTGGTTTCAACATCGGTAAGGAATACATCGGTCTGGATGAGAAGTTCGGAAATTGGCGGGATACCCACCTGCGCATCCGTGGAACGGGTATTCTCGGTCTGCAGATCCGTTTTATACTGGATTGGAATTATGCCGCCCACGAGAATATTCTCCAGAATCCCATGCTTTTTGAGGGGCTGCAGCCGGGAGAGAGGGATAATTGTGAGATGCAGATCATCAGCAGCGGACCGGATAACTCCCTGGAACAGATCCGTGACAATTATCTGCGGCTGATCACCAAGGCCAGGAAGAGCATCTATATTCAGACCCCGTATTTTATTCCGGACGAATCCATCTTCAATGCCCTGAAGATCGCGGTGGGATCCGGTATTGAGGTGAATATTATGATTCCCTGCAAACCGGATCATCCTTTTGTATACTGGGCGACCTATTCCTATGTGGGAGATATGGTGATGGCGGGTGCCAAATGCTATACGTACAACAATGGTTTTCTGCACAGCAAGGGAATGATCGTGGACTGTGAAGTATTCTGCTACGGGACGGCAAATATGGATATTCGCAGTTTTTCTCTGAACTTTGAGGTCAATGCGGTCGTCTATAACCATGAGAAGGCGTATCAGATGGAAAAACTGTTCCGTGAAGATCTGAAATATTGTACCCGGATCACGAAGGATATGTATGCGGGCAGAGGGCTCGGGCTGAGGGTGCGCGAGCAGATGTGCCGTCTGCTTTCTCCTCTTCTGTAGGAAAAAGGCTTTCAAATAAATAGGTATCATGTTATAATGACTTTATTTAGAGCAGGAGGATATCATGAAAAAAAGATGGATGATGGTGCCCGTGCTGGCACTTGGCGCCGCGCTGTTATGCAGTTGCGGAAAAAAAGACAGTAAGACCGATTACGGGAACTATGTGACTCTGGGAGACTATAAGAATCTTTCCGTTACGGCACAGCAGACGGAATTCACGGATGAGGACATAGAAATCCAGACAAAGCAGATGTATTTTTATTATGTGCAGGCACAGGACGGTGTGAAAGACCGCCCCGTGCAGAATCTGGACATGACCAATATCGATTACGAGGGCAAGAAGGACGGTGTGGCCTTTGAGGGCGGCACTGCCCAGGGTGCGACGCTGCTCATCGGTTCCGATTCCTTTATTGACGGATTTGAGGAGGGGCTGATCGGCGTGATGCCCGGAGAGACAGTGGATCTGAACCTGACATTTCCTGACGGGTATCAGAACGAAGAACTTGCCGGGCAGCAAGTGGTATTTACCGTCACGGTGAATTTTATTCCCGAGATGGAGGATGAACATGTGAGCGAGCTTAATGTGGAAGGTGTGGATACCGTGGATGAGCTGCGCACTTATGTCAGGGAGAGGCTGGAGGATCAGGCGCGGAGCGCATATCTGGATGCCCTGGGAAGTGAGATCATGACACAGATCATAGCAGATGCCCAATTTGAAGAACTGCCCAAAGAGCTGCTTGAGGAGAACCGGCAGACCTATCTGGACTGGCTGGAGGATGTGGCATCCGAGTACGGTATGACAGCCGAGGATTATCTGAAGATGTATGGCATGGATTACGAGAGTACATTGGATCAGTATGCTGAGGAGTACACCAAAGAGATTCTGGTGGTACACGCGATTGCCGATAAAGAGGGGCTGAATATTTCCGATGAGGCGCTGGAGGCAAGACTCGAGGAGTTTGCCAGGGATAAGGGAGTCGCCGTGGATGAGCTGATGGTAGGTGATCTGACGCTGGAAGATTACAAAGAGAGCTTTCTCTATGAGGACGTGGTGACCTTTCTTGCACAACAGGCTACCGGAGGAGAGGCAGGAGCAGAGGATTAAGCCGGATCGGACAGATATAGGGAAATATGTGATAAATGCGTCGCAGCGCATAAAGGGAAAATATATCATGTGCCGGATGAGGAGGCACGGGAAAGAGGGAAATCGTGAATCTGACGAATATTAGAGATCTGTATCGCGACAAAGAAGAATTTGCAGGAAAGGAAGTGACCGTGGGCGGCTGGGTGAGAAATAACCGTGATTCCAAAAATTTCGGTTTCCTGGTGGTCAATGACGGGACCTTCTTTGAGCCGCTGCAGGTAGTGTATGGAGACGGGCTGGATAATTTTGACACAATCTGCAAACTGAATGTGGGAACCGCCGTGATCGTGAGAGGTATGATCGTTGCCACTCCGGATGCCAAACAGCCCTTTGAGATGCAGGCGGCCGAGATCACTGTGGAGGGAGTCTCCACTGCGGATTATCCCCTGCAGAAGAAGCGCCACAGCTTTGAATATCTGCGCACCATTTCTCATCTGCGTCCCAGAACCAATACCTTTCAGGCGGTATTCCGGGTGCGCTCACTGATCGCGTATGCGATTCATACCTTTTTTATGGAGAGAGGCTTTGTGTATGTGCACACACCTCTGATTACGGGAAGTGACTGTGAGGGCGCAGGGGAGATGTTCCAAGTGACGACCATGGATCTGAACGATGTGCCCAGGAACCCGGACGGCAGTATTGATTATACCCGGGATTTCTTCGGAAAGCCTGCCAATCTGACCGTCAGCGGACAATTAAACGGCGAGACCTACGCGATGGCGTTTAAAAACATTTATACCTTTGGTCCCACTTTCCGTGCCGAGAACTCCAATACCACCCGCCATGCGGCTGAATTTTGGATGATCGAGCCGGAAATGGCATTTGCGGATCTGCAGGATGATATGCTGCTGGCAGAGAATATGCTGAAATATATTATCCGCTATGTCCTGGAAAACGCGCCGGAGGAGATGAATTTCTTTAACCAGTTTGTGGACAAGGGGCTGATCGAGAGACTCAACCATGTCATGAATTCCGATTTTGCCCATGTCACCTACACGGAGGCGATTGAAATTCTTAAGAAGCATAACGATGAGTTTGATTATAAAGTGTCCTGGGGATGTGACCTGCAGACGGAACACGAGAGATACCTGACAGAGAAGGAATTCAAACGTCCCGTATTTGTTACCGATTACCCCAAGGAGATCAAGGCATTTTATATGAAACTGAACGAGGACGGCAAAACGGTTGCCGCCATGGACTGTCTGGTACCCGGAATCGGAGAGATTATCGGCGGCAGCCAGCGTGAGGACAAGCTTGAGGTGCTGGAGGCGCGTATGAAGGAGCTGGGGCTGAAGCAGGAGGATTACGACTTTTATCTGGATCTGCGCAGATATGGCTCTGCGCGCCATGCGGGCTTTGGGCTGGGCTTTGAGAGATGTGTGATGTACCTGACCGGAATGGGCAATATCCGGGATGTGATCCCCTTCCCCAGAACGGTCAACAACTGTGAACTGTAAGCGGATTCCCGGGAAAAATTCCGGGGGAATGGCAACCGTGTGTAACGGAATTCGACTGAGGATGATTACATGAAGAGAAAGCTTGAGAAAATCGTAAGCTGTATATTGGTTCTGGCATTGATGTTTTCCATAGTGAAATATGCCTGTGACAGAGCCGTTCCGGTACAGGCGGCTCCCATTGATCAGGTCAAGGACAACATTGACAATCTGGAAAATAAGATCGGGCAGCTGGACCAGAATATCAGCGACTGGGAGGATAAGCAGGCGATTCTCGAAGAAGAGATGGAAGATCTCAATTCGGAAATCATCAACACCCTGACCAGTATCGGTCTGAAAGAGGATGAGATTGCCGAGAAAAAGACCCAGATTGAGGACAAACAGTCAGAGATAGAAACTGCGGAAGAGGAATACGAAAATGCCAAAGCCCAGGCGGAACAGCAGTATGATGACATGGTGCTGCGCGTCCGCAGGATGTATGAGAAGGGGGAAGAGGGAAGCCTGTTACTCCTTTTGGAGGGATCCGGGCTGGGGGAAATGCTCAACCGTATGGATTTTGTAGAGTCCGTATATGAATATGACCGGAATGCGCTGGACCTCTATGAGGAGACGCGGGAGCAGGTGCTGGAGCTTTGGAACCAGTTGGAGACAGAGAAACTGGATCTGGAGACAGCCAAAGAGACCCTGGAATCAGATAAGGAAAACCTTAAGACCCAAAAGGATGAACTGGACGGGCTGCTCTCCAAAAAGAAAAAACAGTCCAAGAATTATGAAGCCGATATCAAAAAGGCAAGGCAGGAGGCAAACGTAGCCAAGAAACAGCTCCAGCAGGAGAGACAGGAGCTTGCGAGACTGCAGAAGAACGGACAGGGAAACAGCACTGCCGCAAACGGAACCTACAATACCGACTACAATTCCATCATCGACGGTGCGGAGGGAAGTGAACTGGGGAAACAAATTGCAAAATATGCCTGCCAGTTTGTGGGCAATCCCTATGTGCCGGGAGGGACCAGCCTCACCAACGGAGCGGACTGTTCCGGCTTTACCTACCGGGTCTACAGCGACTTTGGCTACAGCCTGCCCCGCACCTCCACGGAGCAGAGAAGCGCCGGAAAGGGTGTAAGCTACAGTGAGGCACAGCCGGGGGATTTAATCTGTTACAGCGGACATGTGGCACTCTATATCGGCGGAGGAAAGATTGTCCACGCCAGCACCCAGAAGACCGGTATCAAAATAGGAAACGCCCAGTACAGGGAGATACTGGCGGTGAGGAGGATCCTTTAAAAGCGGGCAAATAAGAAAAATACAATGACCTTTAAAAATGTCAGATCACAGCTTCCCGCCGCTTAGTCAGGTCCGATAACAGATACTTCGCCTGAGAAACCCCGGGAGGGGATGAGGTATATGCTGAAAGAGATTCTAAGATTTTGTAAAAACCATTATGAGATCTTTGCGGCGAACTTTATTATTTTGGGCGTGATAGCTTTTACTTTGCTGGCACAATTCGGAGTACATATCAGGGTTGATAAGGATGTGGATCTGGTTCCTGTTGAAATAGGATACAGCCAGTCGACAATACATATCAATAGTAAATTTGTACATGTACCGGAACGCTATGTAAATTTACAGTATAAAGATAACGCGCAAAAGTCGTTTTGGATGCCGGCTGCTGTTGTGTTTGGAAGAGCCGGCGAAGATGAGATCAAGGATTTGATAAAAGATGGCGGTCCGATAAAAAGAAATGTATTTTTTAATATAAGGACCAATGAAGTCATAGGCGTAACTAAGAGTGGCAGATCGGTATTGTCCCTATATTATCATAACAGCAACTTTTTTCGGAACGGTATATGGATATTGATCATAGTTGATATTTTTGTCGCATTGGTGATCAAAGTTACGAATAAATAAAGAATTGTTTTGCGTGGTTTTTATTGGAATGTGCGGAGATCGCGGATCTATCAGGATGTGGGAGTATACAAAAAATTTATTACAGATTCATGGGAACTACGGGCTGAGAAACAGACTGCGAAGAGCATGTTTAATAGTAAAACGGGCATTTCCCCGTATGTGCCTGGTATGTATCGGCGGGCAGCCCTTCTGATATGAAACAGGAGAAAAGGTATTTTTGAGGGTGGGTGTAAGGTGAGTAAGATTGACAGTAATTGACAAGTTATGCGCGTGGTGGTAGAATTTATAAAGATGACAGTGCAATAAAACAATAAAATGTGATTGATTTTATATAATAAAGAATGGATAATAAAAAGTTATCTG
>CANPWA010000018.1 GCA_947581865.1 uncultured Acetatifactor sp.
GCTGTCCCCAGCGGCAACTGAATCATAATACCACAGCCCTTTCCCTTTGTCAACGGGTTTTGCAAATTTTTTATTGCCAGTCCCGGTTAAAGCCCCATATGTAGTTTTTCATTCAGTTCGGCGCCCAGAATCCGGATCCATTCCGCCAGCTGATTATTTTTATAAAACCATGTCAGTATCTCATTTTCCGAGGTGCACTGCAGAATATAGTCCCCTATCGATCCCAGATCCATCATCATAGTAAAGGTATCGATGGTCCACAAAATCAAAACGGTCTCTAAAATTCCAACCGCAACCCCCAGCACCTTGTCTACACTTTTCACCACGGGCAGTTTGGCTGCGATCTTTGCAGGTATCACCACAAAATTGATGATGTGATAGGCAACTCCCAGAAGTACGAACAATAATACCGTCACGATCACATTGAGAATTTTTCCCTGATAGTAACTGCTCAGCCCGTTTCCGATCAGTGACGCAAACAGGCACAGGAAGATCAATGACACAAACGCTATGATCTCTTTCACCATACCCTTGTTATATCCGTCCCAGATCTTAAAGATCATAAACACCAGAACGATGACCACCAGAATATTGATTTCCATTTTTCACTTGTACTCCTACTTTAATTGGATCGTGTCGATCGATGTCTCCGTCACCATGATATATTTATATGCCCCGTTTGCCGGAAACAGTAAATCCGCCGCCTTGGCAAAATAGCCGTTAAATTTCTCTGTTCCCCCGTAAGTCATGATCAGACATTCCGTGCTGTTATATATGACAAAATCCTCTTCCTCAAAAAAGATATCCTCGTACTCCAGATCAAAATAATAGGTATTGACCTTTTTTCCATCCATGTTGAACACATCCATCATATAGCTGTGCTCCATATCATCCGCCACAAACACAAGACCGACATATTTGTTGCCGTAAAAAACAGATTGGATTTCCTTGTCATAGAGATGCCCCGCCAATTCCGTAGGAGTCTGACCGCCTTTGAAGATCGTCAGTCTGTTGTCTCCCACCGCAAAGGCTGTCTCATCGTCCACAAAATGAATCTCCGGTATGAGCATCC
Source organism: uncultured Acetatifactor sp. (assembly GCA_947581865.1). Lineage (GTDB taxonomy): Bacteria > Bacillota > Clostridia > Lachnospirales > Lachnospiraceae > Acetatifactor. Next base: position 1,073 of record CANPWA010000018.1, read on the forward strand.
CCGAATAGGAATAAGCACTGACAATATGGTCGCTCATGTTCTCGCCCACCGGTCCGAAGTTATAAAACACGATATTGGTTTTTAATGATCCCGTATCAAGATACACATAGCTCACCGCCAGCAATACACCATTTGGCGAAAGGCTGATCGCCACAGGGTAACCTGCCGCATCCATATGTGCCTGCCCGCTAAATAACATTTCCCCTGCCGGGTTATAGGTATTGATCCATGTGACATCCGTATCCGACAACACTGCCGTCACATTTCCGGTGGCAGACACCGCAATATCCCGGATCGGCATATTGGTTGTGACAGTGCCCAGCTGCTTTTCCGAATCCTGGACATAGATTTCCCTTCCATTATAATCTGCGATGGCAGTCACATTCCGGCAGATGTCCAGTTTAATATCCTGTATCTCATAAGTCTGATTCCACTTCACCTCACCCTTTGCATTGGTGCAGTGCGCTCCGTCTTTGCTGTAGGTCAGCACACAGTCTTGCAGCCGCGCATCCTCCGCGCCGGCAGTTCCTTCCAGAAGCACTGTCGACACAATATCATATCCGCTGTATACATGTCTCTTGTATTGGATCAAGACCAGCACTGCAATCGCAATCAGTACCACTGCCACCAGCAAAACGCGGTAAATGTTCTGCAGCTTGTGCCGTATGATCTTTTCTTTATAATTACTGCGGTTCTGTTCTCTTTTCGCTTTTTCTTTGCGGTAGCTTCTAATATCTGCCATGAAATACCTCGTAAATTATCGGGGCAGCATGATCACCTGTCCCTCTTTTATGTCATCCGGATTTGATATTTTATTGAGATTACAAATATCAGCCACCCGAATATCTGTGCCGTACTGACGCCTGCTGATGGCTATCAATGTATCCCCGGGCTGGATCACATAGGCGACTGCTCCGGATGACACTTCCTGAGAAGTTTCTTTCTTCTGGGATGTCTGACTTGTTTCCATGCCGTCACCCTGCTCTGCAGTATCCGTTTTGGCTTGTCCGCTCTCAGAGCCGGAAGTCTGTGTCCCGGAAATCTGCGTCAGGGATGTCTCTGTCCCCAAAGCCTCTGCCCCGGGATCCTGAGATGACTCCGGGGATTCCTCCGGCAGGGACTGTTCCTGCGAGGATTCCTCAGACGGTTTCTCCGTTTTCACCCCCGCGGGACTGTTTTCCTGAAGAAGCGCCTGTTCCAGCTTGTCCTCCATCACCAGCGTATCCTTCTGCACACTGCCCGAAGCCGCCACTGCATCCACCATATCGGTATTGCTGCTCTGCACCGGCTGCAGACCCTTATTTTTCTCTGCATCCCTGAACGTCGCAATGCCAAGCAGGCACAACAGGGCGAATACTCCCACCGCCGTCAACCGCATTTTCTGCAGATTGATGGAAGGAGGCTGGGATCTGGTCTGCGCCGCATTCCGCGCATCGGAAATACTGCGCGCACCGATGGCATCCCTTGCGGACATTTCCGACACCTGGGCGCCCCTCCCGCCTTTCTCTGCGGCCATCCGGCGCTCCTCCTGCCTTTTTTTCACTTCCTCATATTTTTCCTGATCAACCCTCTCCGGCTGTGCCTCCTCCCGTACATCCAGCATATACGCCAGCATTGCGTCGTTTTTCTCATAGAATTGGGCATAACCTGATATGTATCTGCAGATATCCTGCTCACAGATATGGAAGCCTTCAATCATTTCGCCGTCCAGCAGGCGGTATCCCACAAAAGCAAGCTCCGCAAAATATTTTCGGCGGAAACGCTCGATCTCCTGGCGCTGCGCCTGAGACAGATGCCGCACTTCCCTTTGAAGGAAATCCAGCTTGCTCGCCCCGTACACAAAGTAGTAGTCGATGCCGTTTTCCTCCCGGTGTCTGCCGAACAGAGCCACTGCCATATCCTTGTCCCGGGCGGCACGGTTCAACTGCTTCATATATGAAACAACATAGTCCTCGACATAGATTTTGCAATCTCTGCCCACTTCTCCGATCTGTGTGATATTTTTTGGTAATTCCATACAAAACACCTCCCACGCCTTGCCTTTTCAGCTGCTTTTGCTTCATCATAGCATCGGCATGCGAGGTATTTTATCATTCTTTGTCGGCATATCCAAAAAAGTATTCGACAAAATAATCCGTGCAATCTTCTACTCGAATCGGTATACTGTCACAGAATCGTACTCTTTCCCTTCTCCAAATACACAGGACGGAAAATTATCATGATGAATGGTGTCGGGATAGTATTGCGTCTCCAGGCACAAGCCATGGCGTTTGTTGTAGACCACGCCTTCCTTTCCCGTCTGCTCATCAATGAAGTTTCCCGCATAGAACTGCACCCCGGGCAGGGTAGTATAAACCTTCATCACCCGTCTGCCGTCAGGTGACCATACGGTAGCAATATGCTGCAGGCTGCCGTCCGCACCCTCTATCACCCAGTTATGGTCGTATCCGCCGGTCAGCTTCAACTGCTCCGTGTCGGCATCAATCTCTTTTCCCACCACTTTCTTTTCCGTAAAATCCATGGGGGTTCCCTGCACCGGAGCAATCTCCCCAGTGGGAATCGCCCCTGCCGCCACGGGAGTATAACTGCCGGACTTCAGCCACAGGGCATGCCCCTCTATGCTGCCCGCGTCATGTCCCGCCAGATTAAAATAACTGTGGTTGGTGGGATTTAAAATCGTCTTTTTATCACTGCTGCCGTGATAATGCAGCGTCAGACCATTCTCCTCATCCAGCGTATAGGTGATCTGCAGCTTTTTATTGCCGGGGAATCCCATATTGCCGTCGCTGTCCTCCAGGGAAAAAGTCACGCCATCGGCATGCACTTCTGCGTCCCAAAGCTGCACATGATAACCCTTTTCAAAATCGCTGTGAAGATTATTGTCATTATCGTTCACCGCGAGCCGGTACTCCACGCCGTCAATCGTATAGACCGCACCCCCGATACGGTTCGCGTTCGGACCGATCACAGCGCCAAAAAAACTGGGATTTTTGTAATATTTTTCCCCGTTGTCAAATCCCAGCACCACATCTTTTATATTGCCGTCCGCATCGGGCACTTTAAGCTCCGTCAAAATGGCGCCGAGATTTATCACGGAAGCGGACATTCCCTTTGCATTACTCATGGTATATCGCCTGATCTCTTTTCCGTCCCTGCTCTTCCCAAAAGAAGAAGATGTAACTGTAATTCCCATATTGTTCCCCTTTCCGCCAAAAATCTTACAGCTCTGTGCGCCCCTCCAGCGCGCGCAGCAGCGTTACTTCGTCTATATATTCCAGATCTCCTCCCACGGGAACTCCGCTGGCAATCCTCGTCACCCGGATTCCTGTAGGTTTTATAAGTTTGCCGATATACATGGCTGTGGTCTCTCCCTCCAGGCTGGAGTTGGTGGCGATGATGACCTCCTCCACCTCCCCCTGAAGCCGCTCCATCAGTTCCTTGAGCTTGATATCTCCGGGTCCGATGCCCAGCATAGGGGAAATGGCTCCGTGCAGCACATGATAAACGCCCTCATACTTGCCGGTCTTTTCATAAGCCGCAAGATCTCTGGTATTCTCCACCACCATGATCAGCCCATGATTGCGCTTTGCATTGGCGCACACAGGGCATATCTCCCTGTCCGTCAGCGTATAGCACTCCCTGCAATAGCGCACGTTCGCCTTTGCCTCCATCATCACATTTGCCAGACGGTTCACCTTGTCCTGCGGCATGTTGATCAGATGAAAAGCCAGCCTCTGTGCCGACTTTCTGCCGATTCCGGGCAGCGCGGCAAGTTCCTCTATCAATTTATTGATATGCCCGCTGTAGAGATCCATCAGAACGGAAAGCCTCCCAGCCCTCCGGTCATCCTGCCCATGAGCGCGGCGCTCTCCTCATCCGCCTTGCGCAGCGCCTCGTTTGCCGCAGCCACAACCGCATCCTGCAGTGTCTCGATATCCTCGGGATCAACAATCTCCTCCGCAAGCTTAATGCTCACAATCTCCTTCTTTCCGCTCACGGTCACTTCCACCGCTCCGCCGCCGGCGCTGGCAGTGAATTCTTTGGTCTCCAGTTCCTTCTGCCCTTCCTCCATCTGACGCTGCATTCTCTGTGCCTGCTTCATCAGATTGGTCATATTGCCGGGCATTCCGCCTCCGGGAAATCCTCCACGCTTTGCCATTTCTCTTATTCCTCCCTGATTTATGAATTTAATCTTCCTCTTCGATCTCCATATGGATGACCTGAGAGAGGTCTACATAATGATCCTCAAAATCTCTGTCGCCGTTTACTGTCTGTATGCTTACGGCTATTTCCTTTCCCGCAAAGTCCGCGAGGATCGTCTCCAGCTGTTCCCTGTTGCCGGGATGCTGGCTGAAATAATCGGAGCCCGGGCCGTCCTCGAGCACCACCTGCAATACATTGTCCCCACCCAGACTCAGGCGGGCATTTTTCAGATACTGCCGCATGGGATTGTCCGCGTTCCCCACGATGGAGGACCACTTTGTCACGATCATCCTGACATCCTCCGGGATCGCCTTGGGAAGCTGCGGTCTCTGTACCGGCGCGGCTTTGCTCTGGGGCATACTCCCTGGCTGCCCATGATACGGTATCTCCCCTGCCGCCGGTACGACGCCGTTTTCCACCTTATCCTCCACCTGACGGATACGGTCGATCAGGGAATCTGTGGTCATCTCCATATCCGGTCTGCAAAGCTTGATCAGCGCAATTTCCACTAGAATACGTTTCTGAGCGGCATATCGGATCTGTCCCGACAGCTCCGAAAAGATGCGGATATAGCGCACGATCCTGTCCATCTCCAGCATCTGCGCTTCTTCCTTCAGACGTGCCAGATTATCCGTAGACATATCGATAACGTCCTCCAGATTGTCCGAGGATTGTACCAGCATCAGATTGCGCAGATACCAGGTAAAATCCGTCACGAACTGAGTCAGTTCCCGCCCCTGCATGACAATCTCTTCTAAGAGAGTGATACAGCCTGTCACATCCCTGTCCAAAACGAAGCGCAACAGCCGGCTGAACACCTCCGTGTCCACGGCTCCCAGCACATCCAGCGCCTTGTCATAGGTCAGTTCCTGACCCAGATGGAAGGCGATGCACTGGTCTAAGAGGCTCAGCGCATCCCGCATGGAGCCGTCCGCGGTCTTGGCGATATAGCGGAGCGCTTTCTCCTCCACCTTCACATTTTCCGCATCCACAAGCTCCCGCATGCGCTCAGCAATGGTGGCGATGGATATCCTCTTGAAATCATATCTCTGGCATCTCGACAAAATAGTGATCGGAAGCTTATGTACCTCCGTGGTAGCCAGAATAAAAATCACATAGGAGGGCGGCTCTTCCAAAGTTTTTAACAGCGCGTTGAATGCGCCTATGGAGAGCATATGCACCTCGTCGATGATATAAACCTTATATTTTCCTTCCGCCGGTGAATAGGAAACTTCCTCCACGATCTCGCGGATACTGTCCACACCGTTGTTGGATGCCGCGTCGATCTCGATCACATTCATGCTGGCGCCTGAGGCGATCGCCCTGCAGATGCGGCATTCCCCACAGGGACCATCCTCCGTAGGATTCTCACAGTTCACCGTCTTTGCGAGAATTTTGGCGACGGTTGTCTTACCCGTACCCCTCGTCCCGGTAAACAGATACGCATGACCGATACGGTTCGCCCGGATCTGGTTCTTCAGTGTAGTCACAATATGCTCCTGCCCCTTCACATCCGCAAAGGTATCCGGACGGAACTTACGGTAAAGCGCAGTGTATGACATAATTCAAATCCTTCCTATCCTCAGCGTCAGTCGCCGAAGCAAATGCCCAAAAGCTTAGCCTCCTGCACAATGGAAGCATCGGGAGACAGATACTTCAGCTTCCCTGCCACATCTTCCAGGGGTACACGCACGATCTCACGGTTTTTATAACCCACCATAAATCCGTACTGCCCTTCCAGGATCAGCTTGCCCGCCTCTGCTCCCAGACGGCTTGCAAACACACGGTCGTAGGGACAGGGGCTGCCGCCGCGCTGAGTATGTCCCGGGACAGTCACGCGCACTTCCCTTCCGGTTTTTTTCTGGATCTGCTCCGCGATTTCATAAGAGACGGAAGGATGGGTCATGTTTTCCAGTTTCTTTTTCATTTCTTTCTTGGAAAGCTTTGCGTCTTCCTTGGAGATGGCGCCCTCCGCCACCGCGATGATGGTGAAACGGCTGCCGTTTTTGTCACGCTCCTCGATTTTCTCGATCACCTTGTCTATATCGTAGGGAATCTCCGGCACCAAAATGATGTCCGCGCCGCTCGCCATACCCGCATTCAGAGTAAGCCATCCCACCTTATGTCCCATGACCTCGACAATGAACACGCGCCCGTGGGATGCGGCTGTGGTGTGGATACAGTCAATGGCATCCGTGGCGATATTCACGGCGCTCTGAAAACCGAAGGTCATGTCGGTGCCCCAGAGGTCATTGTCGATCGTCTTGGGAAGAGTCACCACGTTCAGCCCTTCCTCGCGCAGCAGATTTGCCGTCTTGTGCGTGCCGTTGCCCCCAAGGATGACAAGGCAGTCCAGTTTCAGTTTATAATAATTCTGCTTCATCGCCTCCACTTTATTCAGACCATTCTCATCCGGCTCCTGTATGGTCTTAAAGGGAGTGCGGGAGGTACCCAGAATCGTGCCGCCTTTGGTGAGGATGCCGGAGAAGTCCTTGCCCGTCAGCATCTGGAAATTACTGTAGATCAATCCCTTATAGCCGTCCAGGAATCCATAAATCTCTACCTCTTCCTTACTGTTTGTAAGCGTTTTTACCACACCTCTCATGGCCGCGTTCAACGCCTGACAGTCCCCGCCGCTGGTCAACATACCGATTCTTTTCATAGATGTTCCTCCTTTTCGCATACAAAAGATGTCTATATGAAGTTTTTCCATAACAGACCGATTCTATCTTATTATAGCTTAAATTTATCCGTGAGACAACCGTAGGAGACAATTTTTGTTAATTTCCGGAAAACGATTCCGGATATCACCACATAATTTTTCAGGAAGGGCTTGCCAATGCTCTGAAATTCAGATAAAATAGAAGCATTCGGAGATGTACCCAAGTGGCTGAAGGGTCCGCACTCGAAATGCGGTAGGTCGGGCAACCGGCGCGAGGGTTCAAATCCCTCCATCTCCGCTTGAAAGGAGCGGCTGCGTTACAATGGATTCATATGTGAATAAAAAAACAGCTCTGCGCTCCCTGTTTGGTATAAATATTTTTCTGCTGGCCGTACATACCTGCCTTTTGATCTTCTTTGGCTTAGCCCACATCAGACTGATGGCCTGGGTGAATGTCGGCAGCGTCCTTTTCTATGTGATCAGTATTCTGCTTTTGAGATACGAGAAGATCACTTTTTATGTTTTTGCCACCTTTATCGAGATCATGGCGCATATGTTCCTCGCCGTGGTCAGTGTGGGCTGGGACTTTGGCTTTCAGCTGTATTTCATCGGATATCTGGCGGCGGTATTTTACGCGGATTATTTCTCCGTCCGGCTGGGCAATCACCACATCAGCGGCATCGGGTTCAGCGCGGTCAGCGGTCTGCTCTACCTGGCAAGTATGCTGGTCACGCGGTTCGCAGGCTGCATATATGAGACAAGCGACAGTCTGGCGTTCGCAGCCATGATCGCCAATTCTGCCGTGATCTTTGCGTTTATCACCATATTTTTCAGTATGCTGACCCACATCGCCCTGTACTATGAGGAAGTTCTGGCAAAGAAAGCGACTCATGATGAACTGACGGGAATGGTAAACCGTCATTATCTGATGGACGACCTGGAGCGCATTTATTCCGGCGGAGATATGTCCAGCTACTGGCTGGCCATTCTTGATATCGACAATTTTAAGAGCATTAACGACAAATACGGACATCTCTGCGGGGATTTCGTGCTGAAGTCCATAGCGGAGATGATCAAAGGTGTATGCGGCAGCCGCACGGTCTGCCGATGGGGCGGCGAGGAATTTGTCATCGTGGGATCCGACGATGGGGAAGACGAAAAGGGTCACAGGGCCGACAGTTACATCCTGGAAGAGATCCGGAGAAATATAGCCGTTAAAGACTTTGTCTATGACGACAAAACTACCATAAACCTCACTGTGACGATCGGTATGGCACGTTACCGTGACGGGCAGACCGTGGACGACTGGATCAGTCTTGCCGACAAACGCCTTTACCATGGAAAACATTCCGGCAAAAACCAGGTGGTCGAGACGGGGGACGGTGAATAATCCCAACAGGAGGGGCGGATATGGCGAAAAAAATATTAGTAATAGACGATGAAACCCTGAACCTGAAAATGGCGGAACATATCTTAAAAAACAACTATGACGTCATCTGCGCAAAATCCGGAGCAGAGGGGCTTAAGCTTCTGCAGCAGTCAGAGCCGGATCTTGTGCTGCTCGATCTGGATATGCCTCATATGAGCGGGCTGGAAGTATTGGAGCGGATACGGTCGGACGCCGCCGTCGCCGACGTGAAGGTGGTGATCCTGACAGCCCAGAATACAAAAACACGCTCCATGGAGCTCATAAAGCTCGGTGCTCTCGATTTTATAAGCAAACCTTTCATCCCCACAGAACTTCTGGAGAGAGTCCGAAAGGTATTGCCCGCCCCGGAGAGGGACCGCATACTGGTGGTTGACGACGACAGGATGAATCTTGTCATCGCCAGGGATCTTCTGGAATCCCAGTATGACGTTACCTGTGTGTTATCCGGCGAGGAAGCGCTGGAATACCTCAGGGAAGACACGCCCAGCATGATCCTTCTGGATCTCCATATGCCGGGAATGAGCGGGCTGGAGGTGCTGGAAAAACTCCAGACCATAGACAGACTTAAAAGCATTCCCGTTATCTTTCTGACTGCCGACACCCAGAAGCAGACGGAAGTCGAGATCTTCCGGGCCGGAGCGATGGATTATATCCAGAAACCCTTCACGGCTGAGGTTGTGCTGCACAGAGTGGGGCGCATCCTGGAGCTGTACCATTATCAGCAGTCCCTTCAGCAGGAGGTGGACAAAAAGACGGCTGAACTTGTGGAGAGCAACCGCAGGATCACGAATCTGTCCACCCAGACCATGATGGCCCTTGCCAGCGCGATCGACGCAAAGGACAAGTATACCAACGGTCATTCCCTGCGCGTGGCCTCCTATTCCCGCGAATTGGCAAGGCGCATGAACAAATCCCCGGAAGAAGTGAACAATATTTATTACATCGGTCTCATGCATGATATCGGAAAGATCGGTATCCCCAATGAGATCATCACCAAGCCAGGCAAGCTGACGGAGGAAGAATTTGCCATCATCCGATCCCACCCTGCCATCGGTTCGGAAATCCTGAAAAACATATCCGAAATGCCCGATATCTCTATCGGAGCCAGATGGCACCACGAACGCTATGACGGAAAGGGATACCCTGACGGTCTGAGGGGCGAAGAAATTTCCGAGATAGCGCGCATCATCAGCGTCGCGGACGCATACGATGCCATGACCTCCCGCAGAAGCTACCGGGATATGCTTCCCCAGTCGGTGGTAAAAACAGAGATTGAAAAGGGAAAGGGCACACAGTTTGACCCTGTCATTGCCGACTGCATGATCGAAATGATAGAGGAAGACAGGGATTATCAGATGCACGAATAATTATGTCGGAACAATCTTTTTTTCACAATGCTCTTGGAAATTTTACAGTTGAAGTGGCAAGCGGAGGCGCGATCCGCCATCTGACAGACTTAGGATACACCGTAAAACAGATTTATGAACGGCTGGATTTCCCCACCCCTATGGAACGGATACAGAGCCAGGTGTGGGAACGGCTGCTGGAGACCGGAGTCATACTCACCGAAGAACCGGGCAGCATCCGCCGCGAAACCGCCGACTATGTACGGGAGTATGACAGATACGGCAGGGCAAGCTTCCGCCGGGTGGCAAGATCGTCCGCCGCGCCGACGGTCGTAAACTGGCAGGAACACAACATCCTCTGTCCCAGCAGACCGGATCCGGACGCTCTGTCCCGGCTCCGCAGTTTCCTTGTAAAATTGATCGGTGAAAACGGAGAGGACAACTCCTATGCTGCCTGTCCTTTCGGACCGTTTGCCGGGAGGGATCCTGAAGCCTGTCAAGCTCTGCTTGGGATGCTGGATACAGACCAGCGGGAATATGTGGAAGGGCTGCTCTGGGAGGCAGCCCCTCCTTCTCGCCCGGTATATCACCGTCTGAATCCGCGGATGCTGGAGATCGTGCTTCGTCTTTACAGCCGGGACAGCTGGCAGGGAGACTGCTGTTTTACCGGCACCCGGGAGCGTGTTCATTTTCACCATCAATAAAGGTGTCGTCTCACTAAAGAAACTTTAGCGTGACGACACCTCTTTTCATTGTTGGGAATGATTTTTTTCCTGTTGTTCCATCACCCGTTTGAATACACGGTTGATCGTGTGGGAAGTGCCAAACCCGATCAGCCCGAATCCAATGATGATCCACAAATACCATGTGCTGAAAAACAGGACCGGATAATATGCGGAAAGCGCAATCGGAGCAAACCACGCGAGCGCGATCTTCAGCCATGCCCCAAGATTGCTGACCGACAGCAAAAAGGCATTTTTGATTGTGTTCCACACGGTATTGTCATACCGCGCGACCAGCGGAAACAGAAACGGTAACGTAACAGCCAGCAATACCGCCTCCACCATCACCAAAATACTATAGAACTGCACAACGATTCCGCTAAAATTAGCCACATAAACCAATTCGCCATAAATCACGACACAGACCGCTATCACCATCAGCCATAGGACAGTCGCTTTTTTGAAATTCTCCCGGAACGCATTCACAAAGCCTCTGCCCGTCGCACTGTCCTCCTTGCGGACAATGCGAAGCATCACGGTATACATCGCTGTCAGCGAGGCTCCGATGGTCACGATGGGAATACTGAACAGGATAAACAATATATTCACCAGAAAAATATTCCCGAACGTCTCCAAAGCCTGCTGCAGTTTTGATTCTGATTTTTCTTCCATCGCTTATGTCCCGTTATTCTTTGACGCCGCCAAGAGCAACTCCGCCAATAATGTATCTTGCAAGGAATACATACATGATGATGATCGGAATAACGGTAATAAACAGACCCGTATAAATCTGCCCGTAATCTCTGGTCTTGTCGTTTGCCTTCAAAGCCTCCACAAACATAGGCATGGTCGCCTTCTGTCTCTCTGTTGCCAGGATCAGCGAAGGTGTATACAGGTTGTTCCAGGATGCGACGAACGCAAAGATCGCCTGTGTCGCCATCGCGGGAGTGAGCAGCGGAAGCACGATCTTGTTAAAGGTCTTGAACTCCCCGGCGCCGTCAATACGCGCCGCTTCAACCAGACTGACGGACAATGCCCCTTCCATGTACTGTTTCATAAAGTAAACCGTCGTGGGCGCCGCAATCGCAGGCAGGATCAGAGGGAAGAATGTGCCATATAAATGCGTCAGGTTGCAGACTTTGATAAATCCGACGATGGAAACCTGGGTAGGGATCATCATGATCGCATAGATGAAGCCCCACACAAAATCCCTTCCCTTGAAGCGATACACGGTTACCGCATATGCCGTGAGGGAACCAAAGTAAACCTGTAAGATCACTGTAGGAATTGTAATGATCAGGGAGTTTTCCATCGCCTGTATCAGAGAAACCCCGCTGGTCTTCTCCGAACCGGCCATCAATCCTCTATAGTTGTTGATAAACTGCTGTATCGAACCGGGAATCACCTTCATACCGGTGACGATTTGGTTGGAAGGCAGTGTAGAATTCACCAGCAGGATCCAAAACGGGAACAGGGAGAGAAAACAAAGCAACACGCAGATGACGGTACGAAAAATTTTCACTCCGATAATATTTTCCTTAGTCTTCATCCCATGCTTACCCCCTTTTACTCTTTTTCTCAGAAGTGGCAATATAGAAAATCATACTGATCGCCAATGTCACTATAAACAATATCACAGAGTATGCAGACGCACGGCCAAAGTTCTGAGAAGCGCCATTGGCAACATATTGTTTGATCAGCATGACCACCGTCCTGGTGGAGTAGACAGAACCTTCTCCAAATCTGATCACGGGACCGCCCTCATTCAACAGCTGAGGGATATCATACATCTGCAGTCCGCCGATCGCGGATGTCACCAATGTGTACTGCAAAATAGGTTTCAACAGCGGTAATGTGATCTTGAAAAACTGCTGTCTGGAGGTCGCTCCGTCCACGCAGGCCGCTTCATACAAAGAGGGATTGATACCCAAAATGCCTGCCGTCAACACCACCATGGTATTGCCATACCACATCCAGAATTGGATAAACGCGATCAGACCCAAAGAAAACCAACCGCTGTATAATAAGTCTTCTGACTCAATAATATTCAATTTATATAAGAGTGAACTGATCGGACCATGGGTATCAAACATGTTAAAGTACAATACCGCTATGGTCGCCGCTGTAATGATATTCGGCAGATACATAATCGCTTTGTATGCGCCGGATGCCTTTAACTTTCTCTGTCTGTCCGTAAACCATGCGGCAAGGATCAGAGACAAAACAATCTGAGGAATAAAGTTCAATAACCACATTGCGATCGTGATCAACAGCGCCTGCCAGATCTCACCGTTGCCCGCCGCACCAAATATGTAATTGGCATAGTTTCCCAAACCCACAGCTTCCACTGTCTGACGACCGTTCTTCGCTGTATAGACAAAGGAATCCACTATAGTATACAACAAGGGATAAAATTGGAAAACCGCAAAAGTCAGGAAAAAAGGAACCAGAAAAATGATACCGTACCGGCCATATTCTACCGTCTTTTTTTTCACTTCACATACCCCCAACAATCTGGACTGATTTTAAAATGCGCATCAGCCGGCAATCGGCCAACTGATGCGCGTGAATGAACACCTATTTTATTCTACAACAAGACCGGTCTGAGTGCTTACCTCAGTCTTGATGAAGTCAATGGCCTCGTCGACCGTCTTGTACTCACCGCTCCAAAGAGACTGTGCAGCCTTGTCAATTACTGTCTTGATCTTTGCGTCCTGATAGGTCAGGTTCTTCAGACTGATGCTGGGAGCAGCTTCCGCCCATGCCTGAATAGGATTCTGTCCGCCCAGGAAATCAGTGATGGTGTCCTTGTTTCCGTTATTGTCCTCCATGTAAAGAGACACGCTGTCACCGTCTGCAATCAGCTTGTCGTTTGCAGCCTTGTTATTTACAAAGTCGCCAGTGTTGACAGTGATGTCATACATGGTCTCTGCGTCACATGTCATCTCATAGAGCAGGAATGCGCAGAGTTCAGGGTTCGGCGTATCCTTGCCGACCATCACATAGGTGCCGCCCCAGTGATATGCGCAGGGACCTGTCACAGCGCCCCACTGACCAAAGGAAGGAGTATCTCCTTCATGGGACTGACCATAAATCTGAGACATGAACCATGTGGTGCCAAAGTAACCGAATACCTTTCCGCTGCCCTGCATGTTTGCGTACCACTCACCGCTCCAGGCAGTTGTGTTGTTGGTAAGACCCTCGCTGGAAAGCTTCTGGGAATACTCCAAATATTTGTTTACGCTGTCGTCCAGAGTCAGATACTCCACGCCGTCTTTCACGGTAACCCAGGGAGAAGTCTGACCGTCAAATACAGGATACTTGATATCATCGGGACCGGAAACAATGTAGTAACCTTTCTCTTTCAGCTTTGCTGCGGTATCAAAGAAAGTATCCCAATCCTTTACCAGCTCCTGAACATCTTCCGGCTCGGACACGCCGAACACTTCCTGGGCGATGTCTCTTCTGTAGGTAAAGGAACCGGGAGTTCCCTGCCAGGTAACAGCCTTGAGCTTTCCGTTGCAGGTGCCGTAGTCAAGAGAGAACTGATAAGCGTCACCCATCATGTCAGCGGTAAGCCCGATCGTTCCAAGATCAAGAGTCTTGTCATCATCCTCCGCCCACCAAAGAGCAACGTCATTATCTGCGGGGATCAGAGAGGGATACTTGTCACCACTCGTAAAAGCAGTGTCAACAGCGTCCTGATATTTGCCATCCGTACCGCTCATACCAAGGTTGACATACTCCACATAATCCTTGTACTCAGGATACTTATCCAGAACAACATTCAGCTTCTTGCCGAAATCATCGTCCCAGGAATAAGCATAGATCTTCTTGGAGTCATCCCATCCGTCTGTAGAAGGCGCCTCAATTGCCCCCCCATTTCCATCAGCAGGAGCCTGTGAAACTTCGCTGCTTGCGCTTGCTGCGGAGCTGCTCTCTGCGGGAGCGGAACTCTGCTGTCCGGCATTGTTACCGCCACAGCCTGCCAGCATGCTGACAATGAGAGTAGCGGAAAGCAAAGCACTAAGTACTTTTTTCTTCATTTTTAAATCCTCCCATCAAATTTTGTTTGTTGCATTTATATCATATCACAGCTTTCACTGTAATACAAATGCCTTGACTGATTTTTAAGAAACTATCGGGATATGATACATCCCGGTCTTATGACAGAGGCGCCACGGATTTCCCCTCGATCAGGGTTCCCGGCACCGTGATCTGCTCGATAATGGTAGATTTCGGTCTCTCGATCAGGCTGATCAGCGCCCTCGCCGCCGCGAACCCGAGCTGTTCCGTATCCTGCTGCAGTGTGGTGAGCTGCGGTTCAATATGTCTGGCCGCCTGGATCCCGTCATAACCCGCGACGGAGATATCCTCCGGGATCCGGAGCCCCCGTTTCCGGATGGCGTTGATCCCGCCGAAGGCGGAGAAGTCATCGGGATAAATGATACAGGTAGGCGGATCGGGAAGCTCCAGCAGCTCATTGGTGAGACGAAACGCCCCCTCCGTATCACGGAATGCCGCCTCTCTGATATACTCATCGGGCACTTCGATCCCGTAATATTCCGCTGTGCGGTAGAAGCCGGAAATCCGGTTGGCCGTCACCGTGGAACTGGCGCCTGTGACCGCGCCGTGGATATAAGCGATCTTTCTGTGCCCGAGACTGCAGATATATCCGGTCAGTTCCTTCATGCCCGCCGCATTGTCGGACATCACCGCGATATGATCGTTGAACACATAATCGATGGTCACAAGAGGGATGTCGCTCTGTACCAGCTCCAGCACTTCGGGATCCGTAAAGTCGATACAGGCGATCGCCACGCCGTCAAATCCCCGGTATCTGCTGTGTTCCAGATAGGACATGCTGTCCACCCGGTTCTTGCTGCTGTTGATAAAGGTGATGTCATAGCCGCACTTTTCTGCCATCCTCTTGAAACTGTCCAAAACACTGGCAAAATAGTCATGAGTCAGCCCGCTTCTCGCGTCATCCACAAACAGCACTCCCAGGCTGTGGGTCCTGTTCGTCTTGAGCGCCCTCGCCGCAAAGTTAGGAGAATAACCCATCTCTCTGGCAACCTTCCTGATATGTCGTTTTGTTTCCTCTCCAATATCTTTGTGGTTGTTCAGAGCCTTGCTGACGGTTGCAACAGATACCCCACACACTTTGGAGATATCCTTCATGGATGTCATAAGCCACTCCTCAACTGCTACAGGTGCCTGCGACATGAAATCGCACACTTAATCGTTTTCGTAAATTTAATATACCCCATCTGCCCGTAATTTGCAAGCCTTTATTTTGTTTTTGTCATCACTTTATCCATAGCATACAGTTTTTGACATATTTTTTTGTAGATTATAACTAAAAAACTGTAAATTTTTGTTTTTTTGGAGAATACCGAAAAATCGCCGGATCCATTTTGTATTCTTTTTCCATATTTTTTATTGATTTTTTCCCTTCTGTTCTGTATAATTGTGCTTAACTTAATCGTTTACTTTCGTCAGTGTTCTATTCGCAGATCTTTCATCTAAAAATCATGGAAAACGGAGGAAGCAAAACTATGAAATTCGGTTACTTTGATGACGCGGATCAGGAATATGTCATCACAACCCCCAAGACGCCCCTGCCCTGGATCAATTATCTCGGCTCCGGCGAATTTTTTACCCTTCTGTCCAACACCTGCGGCGGCTATACCTTTTATAAGGATGCCAAACTGCTCCGTCTGACCCGTTACCGCTACAACGATGTCCCCGGAGATGTAAACGGTAAGTATTTCTATATTAAGGAAGGAAATACCGTGTGGAATCCCGGATGGCAGCCGGTAAAGACCGATCTGGACTCCTATGAGTGCCGCCACGGCATCGGCTACAGCCGTTTTACTTCCTCAAAAAATCAGTTACAGGCGGATCTTCTGATCTTCGTGCCCACAAAGGACAACTGCGAGATCAGCAGGCTGACCCTGACCAATACATCCGGCGCCGCCAAGACCTTCTCCGTATTTTCCTATGTGGAGTGGTGTCTGTGGAACGCGGACGACGATATGAAGAACTTCCAGAGGAATTTAAGCACCGGGGAGGTGGAGGTGGAGGGTTCTGTCATCTACCACAAGACCGAGTACCGGGAGCGGCGCAATCATTATGCGATCTATTCCGTAAATGCCGAAGTGGCAGGCTTTGACACCAGCAGGGACGCCTTTCTGGGAGCCTACCGGGGGGCGGACGATCCCGAGGCGGTGGAGAAAGGCGCCTGCACCAATTCCATAGCCAGCGGCTGGTCCCCCATCGCTTCCCACCAGTTAAATGTGACGCTGGATGCGGGCGAGAGCAAAACCTTTGTGTTCGTGCTGGGCTACATCGAGAATCCCCAGGAGGAAAAATGGGAGTCCCACGGCGTCATCAACAAGAAGCGCGCCCTGGAGATGCTGGCAAAATACAGCACCACGGAAAGCGTGGACAAAGCCTTTGAGGAGCTGCGGACCTACTGGAAGGCGCTGCTCTCCAAATACACCGTACAGACCGCCAACGACAAGGTCAACCGCATGGTCAACATCTGGAACCAGTATCAGTGCATGGTGACCTTCAACATGTCCCGGTCCGCCTCCTATTATGAGTCCGGCATCGGACGCGGCATGGGATTCCGGGATTCCTGCCAGGATCTTCTGGGCTTCGTGCATCTGATCCCCGACAGGGCGAGGGAGCGCATCATCGACATTGCCTCCACCCAGTTTGAGGACGGAAGCGCGTACCACCAGTACCAGCCCCTCACCAAAAAGGGCAATTCCGACATCGGCAGCGGCTTCAACGATGACCCTCTGTGGCTCATCGCGGGCACCAGCGCCTATGTGCGTGAGACCGGGGACACCTCCATTCTGGAAGAAATGGTTCCCTTTGACAACGATATGAGCGTGGCCACACCGCTGATGGATCACCTGAAACGCTCCTTTGACTACACCGTAACCCACAAGGGACCTCACAAGCTTCCCCTGATCGGCCGCGCGGACTGGAATGACTGTCTGAATTTAAACTGCTTCTCCGAGCATCCCGGAGAATCCTTCCAGACCTTCGGTCCCAGCGAGGGACCCGTTGCGGAGTCCGTGTTCATCGCGGGAATGTTTGTGAAATACGGCGAAGAATACGCCCAGCTCTGTGAGCTGATGGGCGACGGGGCAGAGGCGGCGCGCGCCCGCGGGGAAGTACAGGAAATGTATGACGCGATCCTGAAGAACGGCTGGGACGGCGAATGGTTCGTCCGCGCCTATGACGCCCACAGCAATAAAGTCGGCTCCAAAGAATGCAAAGAGGGGCAGATCTATATCGAACCCCAGGGCTTCTGCGTACTTGCAGGCGTGGGCGTGAAGGAAGGGCTGGCTCAAAAAGCCCTGGACTCCGTGAAGGAACGCCTGGACACGAAATACGGCGTCATGATCCTGCAGCCCGCCTACACCGAATATCATCTGGAACTGGGCGAGGTTTCCTCCTATCCCCCCGGATACAAGGAAAACGCCGGGATCTTCTGTCACAACAATCCCTGGGTCTCCATCGCGGAGACCGTCCTGGGACGCGGCGACAGGGCCTTTGAGATCTACCAGAAGACCTGCCCCGCCTACACCGAGGAGATCAGCGAGATCCACCGCACCGAGCCCTATGTCTACGCGCAGATGATCGCCGGGCGCGACGCCAAATTCCACGGCGAGGCAAAAAACAGCTGGCTCACGGGTACCGCCGCATGGACCTTTGTCAATATCTCCCAGTACATCCTGGGCGTATACCCGACCCACAAAGGACTGTCCGTCAATCCCTGCGTGCCGAAGGGCTTCGGCGATTTCACCCTGACCAGGAAATTCCGCGAAGGTACCTATCACATCACCGTGAAGAATCCGGACAATGTGGAGAAGGGCGTGGTTTCCCTGACCGTGGACGGCGCAGCCGTGGAGGGATGCGTGATCCCCTATGAAAAGGGCAAAGAAAACTATGAGGTTGTAGTCACCATGGGATAATATCCTGAGAACAACAAAACATCGGAAAACGGAGGCTCTCCCTGTATCAGAGGGGAATGCCTCCGTTTTTTGTTTTTTGTTTTTTGTTGTCTGTTTTTTGTTGTCTGTTGTCTGTTGTCTGCAGATTGCGCTCTTTCGTATATTTTGATGATGACATCAGATAATATACACTATAAAAGCATGAGGAGGCAGCCATGAGAATTTTATTTTATGATACCAAAAGCTACGATAGCAAGTCCTTTGACGAGGCGCTGGAAAACGACAGATTTGTCACTAATTCAGATACTGCTTTGGAGATCGAGTACATTAAACCTGACCTTGAGCCCCGCACCGCGGCTTTAGCGGAAGGGTTCGACGCGGTGTGCGCCTTTGTCAGCTCCGACGCCGGCGCCGAGACGCTGCACATTCTCCATGACAAGGGAGTGAAACTGGTCCTGCTGCGCTGCGCGGGCTACAACAATGTGGATCTGGACACCGCCGGCAGGCTGGGCATCCGCGTCATGCGCGTCCCCGGCTACTCCCCCGAGGCGGTGGCGGAGCATGCCATGGCGCTTGCCCTCGCCGCCAACCGCAGACTTCACAAGGCATACAACAAAGTCCGGGAAAACGATTTCAGTTTAAGCGGTCTGATGGGTTTTAATTTCTATGAAAAAACTGCCGGAATCATCGGCACCGGCAAGATCGGCGCCGCCATGTGCCGCATCTGCCGGGGTTTCGGCATGAAGGTTATCGCCTATGACGTATATGAAAATCCGGATTTAAAAGATTTCGTGAACTACAGACCCTTAGAGGAGGTGCTTTCCCAAAGCGATCTGCTCTCCCTCCACTGCCCTCTCACGGACTCCACCTATCATATGATCAATCTGGAGACCATCCGGCGCATGAAGGACGGCGTGATCCTGGTCAACACTTCCCGGGGAGCGCTGGTGGACACCAACGACCTGATCGAAGGCATCCGGCTTAGGAAATTCGGCGGTGTGGGACTGGACGTGTATGAGGAGGAGACCAACAATGTGTTTGAAGACCGCTCCGACGAGATCCTGGAGCATTCCACCACCGCCCGCCTCCTCTCTTTTCCCCATGTGATGATCACATCCCATCAGGGCTTCTTCACCCGGGAAGCGCTGATGGCCATCGCGGAGACCACCCTGCAGAACGCCATTGACTTTGACCAGGGAAGGGAAAACAACAACGAAGTCCACTGACCGACAGATCAGGGCTTGGATTCCCCCGCTACAATATTGTTCAGCCACACGCCCTTCTTTACCAGGATAAATCCCAGCGCGCACTTGATCAGATCCAGAAGCTGGATGCTCAGATACAGCGGCAGGACAGGCATGTCCGTGTATCTGCTGAGCACAATCGCCGCGGGCGTGCTGACACACCAGAGGAACACACTGTCAAAGAGAAAAGTTATGATTGTTTTGCCGCCGGAGCGCAGGGTGAAATAGGTGGCGTGCATGAATGCAGCAATGGGCATACACAACGCCGCGATCCTCAGAAACCACGCCGCCAGGGCTTTCACCCCTTCGCTGGTATTGTAGAGCATGGGAAACAGCGGCGCTATGAGCGCCAGTGTGCCTCCCATGACCACACAGGACAGGACGGAGAACGCCGTCAGCTTGGTGTTGGTGTCCTTCGCCTCCTCCATTTTCCCTGCCCCCAGAAGCTGACCGACGATGATGGAGATAGCGCTTCCCATGGCGATGAATACCACATTGAACAGATTGGAGATGGTGGTGGAGATGTTGAGCGCCGCCACCGTGTCCAGCCCCCGGACCGAATAGCACTGCATCAGCGCTGCCATCCCCGCGGACCAAAGGATCTCGTTTATCATCAGCGGAGTGCCCTTTGTGATGATCTTGACCGTCAGATCACCGGGCACGGCAAAGCTCTTGTACACCCCTTCGATAAAGGGCATTCTGCCGCTGTGGGTGTGCGTCCATATCATCACGATGGCTGTCTGCGCATAACGTGACACTACTGTCGCAATCGCTGCGCCCACCACCCCCAGTCTGGGACAGCCGAATTTCCCAAAGATCAAGAGGTAATTCAGAAACAGATTGACGAACACCGCGACCACACCTGCCGTCATGGGCACCATGGTCTCACCGCACTCCCTGAGGGTGCTGCTGTACACCGACTCCACCGCGAAGGGCAAAAGCCCAAAGAGCATCACCGCAAGATACTGCCGCCCATAGTGCAGCGCGGCTGCCAAAGCCTCCTCGTTTCCCTCCCCGTGAAGGTACAGCAGGATCAGATCCCCTCCGGCCACAAGAAAGATCCCTATTCCTGCCGCCACGATCGCAGCGCTGATATAGACCTTGAACCGGAAGGTATGGCGCACTCCCTTCGTGTCGCCGCAGCCGTAAAACTGCGCGCCGAAGATTCCCGCTCCCGACACCGCGCCAAAAACGGCGAGATTGAACACCAAAAGAAGCTGGTTGACAATGGCGATGCCGGACATCTGCTCCGTTCCCACACGCCCCACCATGATATTGTCCAAAAGCCCCACAAAATTAGTGATGCCGTTCTGTATCATGATCGGCACTGCCACACCCAGCGCCGTCTTATAAAATGCTCTGTCTCCGAATAATTTCTTAAAAGGGCTCATATCCCGCTCCTCATTTTTGTATCACCGGTTTCCCGGACATTTTCCTCCCATAATGACATATCTGTCATTTATTCCACGCCCCGCAGCCTCGTATTTTGAATATACTGTCCGGCGAGCGCCCGCATCCGGTCAAGTTCCTCCGGGGTAAAGCTTTCCAGCCCTTCCCCTGCCAGGATATCTCCCTCCGCCCGGTAGCTCTGGATGTAATACGCCCTGCTGCCCGCAAGCCACCTGCCGATCTCCCCAAACTCCTCCACGGTATGCAGCCCCTTCACCGCCGTGGTGCGGAACTCATAGGGAATACCGCAGTCATTTAACAGCCGGATGCTCTCCTCGATGTTTTCCAGATGAAACGCTTCCGCCAAATCCCCCCAAAGCCCCGCTGCGCGGGCATAATTTTCCCGAGATGCCTTCACATCCATGGCCACATAGTCCAAAAGCCCCTGTTCTAACAGGCTCTGAAGCACCCCGGGGCGGCAGCCGTTGGTGTCCAGCTTCACCTTATAGCCCAGATCCCGCACCTTTCGGATAAAATCCTCCAGATCCGGCTGCAGGGTGGGCTCTCCCCCGGAAATACACAACCCGTCCAGAATCCCCTGCCGCTTCTTCAAGTGTCGCAGCACTTCCTCCACGGGTATGGTCTCCCGGTCCGCTGCCATACCGGAAGCGCCCTGCTCCTGTCCGGGTCTCACCAGCCCGGCATTCTGACAGAAAGGACAGCGAAAATTACAGCCACCAGTAAAAATGGTGGCTGCAACATGCTCGGGATAATCCAGTAAGGTTGTCTTTTGAAATCCGTAAATCTTCACAATAAACCCACGCCCTCCTACAGCTTCCAGATATCTCTGTTGTACTCCGCGATGGTGCGGTCGGAGGAGAAAAATCCTGCCTTGGCAATATTGACAAGCATCATCTTCTTCCACTTCTGCTGATCTTCGTAATCCGCAAAAGCACGCTCTTTGGCTGCAATATAATCCTCCAGATCCAAAAGCGTCATGAACCAGTCCTTGTTCAGGAGTTCTTTATAAAGACGCTCCAGATTCTCCTTATGCCCGATCTTCATGGTCTGTTCGCCCACAATGAAGTCCACGGCTTCCTTGATGACGGGGCTGTTCTCATAGTAATCCCTGGACACATAATCCGCTTTGACATAGTGTCCGATCACCGTGTCGCTGTCTTTACCGAAGATATAGATATTGTCGTCGCCCACCAGCTCATGGATCTCCACATTCGCGCCGTCGCTGGTCCCCAGAGTCACCGCGCCGTTCAACATGAACTTCATGTTGCCGGTGCCGGACGCCTCCTTGGAGGCGAGGGAGATCTGCTCGGAGATATCGCAGGCGGGGATCAGCTTCTCCGCATAGCTCACATTGTAGTTCTCCACCATCACCACCTTCATATAGGGGCTCACCTCCGGGTCATTGTTCACGATCTCGGACAGCACCAAAAGCAGGTGGATGATATCCTGGGCGATCACATAGGCGGGAGCCGCCTTTGCGCCGAACAGGAACGTGATGGGAGTGGAAGGCTTTTTGCCCCCCTTGATCTCCAGATATTTATGAATGATATAGAGCGCGTTCATCTGCTGACGCTTGTACTCATGGAGACGCTTGATCTGAATATCAAAAATGGAATTGACATCCAGCTCCACGCCCTCCTTCTCTCGGATGTATGCCGCCAGCTCCGCCTTTTTGCCCCGCTTGATCTCAGCCAGTCTGTCCAGCACAGTCTGGTCGTCGATCATTTCCAACAGCTTCTCCAGCTCATCCGCGTTTTTCTTGTATCCTTCGCCGATGGTGTCGGTGAGGAAGGATGCAAGCTCCCTGTTACAGGAAAGCAGCCATCTGCGGAAGGTGATCCCGTTGGTCTTGTTGTTAAACTTCTGCGGATAGAGTTTATAGAAATGATTCAGCTCCGTGTTCTTTAAGATCTCCGTATGGATCGCCGCCACGCCGTTTACGCTGTAGCCGTAATGTATATCGATATGGGCCATGTGGACACGTTTATCCCTGTCGATGATCTGTACCTTTTCATCATCGTATTTTTTCTTTATACGCGCATTCAGTTCCTTGATGATGGGCACAAGCTGGGGCACTACCTGCTCCAGATAGGACAACGGCCACTTCTCCAGCGCCTCCGCCAGAATAGTGTGATTGGTGTACGCGCAGGTTTTGCTCACCACATCAATGGCATCGTCCATGGTGAAATCCTCCTCCCAGGTGAGGATACGGATGAGCTCCGGGATCACCAGCGTGGGATGAGTGTCATTGATCTGGATCGCCACATATTCATTCATTTTGTGGAGATCCTGATGCTTTTCCTTCATCTCCCGGATGATCAGCTGGGCGCCGTTGCAGACCATAAAATACTCCTGATAGATGCGCAGAAGATTTCCCGCCTCATCGGAATCATCGGGATACAAAAACAAGGTCAGATTCTTCTCCACCTCAGTCTTGTCAAAAGTGATCCCATCCCTGACCAGACTCTCATCCACGGACTCCAGGTCAAACAGATGCAGCTTGTTCACACCATTCTCATAGCCAATGACATCAATGTCATAAAGCACAGATGTCACCTTTTTGTCGCCGAAAGCCACCTCAAATTTTGTCCCTGTTTTCTCCAGCCAGGACGCCTTCTCAATCCATTCGTTTCTCTCCGCCTGCTGCAGATGATCCCGGAATACCTGCTTGAAAAGCCCGAAGTGATAATTGATCCCGATGCCGTCCCCGGGCAGCCCCAGCGTGGCAATGGAATCCAGAAAACAGGCCGCAAGCCGTCCCAGACCGCCGTTGCCCAAAGAAGGTTCCGGCTCAATCTCCTCAATCTCCGCCAGACTTTTACCGTTCTCCGCAAGAATACGCTCCAGCTCATCATAAATTCCCAGATTGATGAGATTGTTGGAGAGAAGTTTTCCGATCAGAAACTCCATGGAGATATAGTATACCTTTTTATCGCCGGTAATGGCTCTCGCCTGTGCCATGCGTTCTTTCACCAGCTGTAAGATACCTGCATAAAGCTGCACATGGGTACACGCGCTGATATTTTTACCGTAGATTCTTCCTGTGATCGTATTTAACTGTTGTTCCAGACTCATTGAAATACCTCCTATTTTAACCTCCTCATCATAGCACATACCTCTGTTGTTTGCAAGATAAAATGCCTCTCCGTTTTCCGCCCGTATACATCCGCCACAAGCTCCCGGTGTTACGGTCCATACTTGAAAAGAATCGGTTCTGCGCCTGATCACTTCCAAAAGAAACATTTTTATTGACACGGATATACTATACAATATATAATCAAATTACCCAATGGGTAATCTAATAGAACGGAGGACAGAGTTGGAACTGATTTATGCTACAGAAAAAGTTAAAGCACAATGTACAAGCGTTAAAACCGCCAAAAAGCTTTTTGATGGCAGCGCACTACTGACCAACAGCCTTATGGCCAGAATAAACGCATTGATGCAGGCTGATACTATTAAAGATATTATAGTACAGCCGACCTTTCATTTTCATAAGTTAACTAATAAAAAGGGGCGGAATCTTGAAGGATATTTTGCAATAGATGTAAAGTCCCGACCAGATAAATGGAGAATCATACTACAGCCGTTGAATGAAAATAGACTGCCTTTTGACCCATGTAATATAGACGAAATAGCAGATAATGTGAGAATAGTGGAGATTACGGAGGTGAGCAGCCATTATGAGTAATTATATAGAATACAATGATACGATTGCATTTCACCCTGGTTACTATATAAAAGAAATTGTCGATGAAAGCGGTCTGACACAGGAAGATTTCGCCAAAAGACTTGATACGACGCCCAAAAACTTAAGCCTTCTGGTAAGGGGCGAACAGAATTTATCCATTGATATTGCAGTGAAGCTTTCAAGAATGATAGGAACAAGTGTAAACTATTGGCTTAATCTTCAAAACGCATATGATTCCCTGATCGCTGAATTTAAATCAGAAAAAGAACTTGTGAGAGAACGAATCATCTTTGAGAATTTCG
Source organism: uncultured Acetatifactor sp. (assembly GCA_947581865.1). GTDB lineage: Bacteria > Bacillota > Clostridia > Lachnospirales > Lachnospiraceae > Acetatifactor. The sequence continues at coordinate 26,055 of CANPWA010000018.1, forward strand.
ATTACAAATTTTTCAGAGAAAATTATGCTTTGCCGGATTTTCCGAGACAAAAGGATGAACAGATAAAAGCATTGAGAAGTTTCCTAAATGTTGCCACTCTAACGGTGCTGAGCAAAAAAGATATGTCCGTCAGCTTTCGAAACTCGGCAAGCGGGCTGACAGAGGCAAATACCATAAAAGCAAATGCAATGGTTCAGATCGCGGCCAATATGGCGCTAAAGACCAAGGCTCCGCGGTTCAACAAAAAGAGTTTTGAAGCTGCTGTGGAATACGCATTGACTCTGACCAGAAATCATAGAGACTTTTATCCTTTAATAAGAAAAGCGTTTCTAGATGCAGGGGTGATATTTATCATACTGCCAAACATTTCCGGTTCAAAGACCAATGGGGCCACCAAAAAAGTCGGCGATCATATCATGCTGATGGTCAATGACCGGAGGCTTAACGCGGATTCTTTCTGGTTTACTCTGTTTCACGAGATTGGACACATTATGAACGGTGATCTGGGGATATCATTTGAAGGGGAGAGAGGCGATAGGGAAGATGCCGCTGATAAATTCGCAGAAAACAGTTTGATTCCCTATGAAAAATATCAGGAATTTATTGCCCGCGCCCGTTTTGATCTGCGATCCATAAAAGACTTTGCCAATAAAATAGACCGGGATCCGGGTATTGTATTAGGAAGATTACAGAATGATAAAAAAGTGGATTTTGACGATTGGACACTGAAACCCTTAAGACATAAATATAAAGTAAAGACCGCAATATAATTGATAAGTAATCAGCACCTATATATGGGCTATGCAACTATTGAAAAAATGGTATGATATATCGGGATTTCAAAAATGAAGAGAAGCCGTTATGAGGGAAAAACTTGACCGGTATGCGCATAACAGAGCTTTTTGTGGAAGATTCTTTCAGCGGTATATATACGCCTGACAGCCGCAGGGCTCCTCCAATCAATGCTTAATTTCGCGCTGATACCGATCTGTTACAGCGCAATATCAGCGAACAGAAATCCGGACCGTATTCCTCCTGACAAATCCTTTGCAACTCATGAGAAAACACTGTATGATAGGATCATGGATAAGAAAATGACTGTCAACACAACCATCCTGACAAGCGTCACGGAAAAATATATGAAAGAGGCCCTGCGGCAGGCCAGAAAAGCTGCCGCACTGGGCGAGGTGCCCATCGGCTGCGTCATCGTCCGGGAAGGAAAGATCATCGGCAGGGGATATAACCGCCGGAACACGGACAAAAACACGCTTGCCCACGCCGAGATCACCGCTATCAACAAAGCCAGCAAAGCGGTCGGTGACTGGAGACTGGAGGGCTGTACCCTGTATGTGACTTTAGAACCCTGCCAGATGTGCGCGGGTGCCATCGTACAGGCGCGCATACCACAGGTGGTCATGGGCTGCATGAACCCCAAGGCGGGCTGTGCAGGCTCCATTCTCAATCTGCTCCAAACGCCCCAGTTCAACCATCAGGTGAATGTCACCCGGGGCGTGCTGGAAGAAGAGTGCAGCCGGATTCTCAAAGATTTTTTCGTGGAGCTTCGGGAACGCAACCGGGCAGAAAAACTGCTGCGCCGGACAGCGGCAGATGACAGATATCCCCCAAGCTGAAGATGCAGGCATCCATAACAGAATCGATGCGGGTCTGAGCAGGAGCTGCAGCCATACGATCATCTCCCTGCGGCCACAGAATCCTCAACAGCTGATCTTTACAGACACAAACTGCCTGTATCATTCCTCCGCAAGATAGGTGGGTGCGTTCTTGGGGCTCTTGCCCTTGATTACATTGTGATAATAAGCGTAAGTCATGGGCGTGTCGGGCTGCAGCACATCCGCGTCCACCACCTTCCCCAAAAATACCGTGTGAGAGGAAGTCTCCATCTTATCGATGACCTCACACACCACATAGGCGCATGCGTCAGCCACCACCGGCATACATCCCTTGATGGTCTGGCCGATTCCTTCAAACTTGTCCTTATCCTTGCCGCTGAAAAATCCAAACGCACCGATAATGCCCGGATCGGAATTTTCACCCAGAATGGAAAGGGCAAATCTGCCGGACTCGGCAATACATTTGTTGGTGTAATTGTCGTGGTTGATGCTCACGGCGATGGTTGCCGGGTCCGAAGTGATCTGCATGGCACTGTTGGCCGTGCAGCCGGTGGCTCTGCCGTTATCCCAGGTCGTCACCACATACACACCGTAGGACATGTTTCTGAAAGCATTCTTATTCATTTCCGTTCCCTCCTGTTTGTCGTTTCCCTTATATTTTGGTTTATACTATCCTTCTTTGATTTCCTTGTTTCCCTCTTTGTCTGTTTCCCTCTTTGTCCGTTTCCCTCTTTGTCCGTTCCTCTGTTTGTCCGTCCCTCTCTTTGTCCGTTTCCCTGTTTACTTCTCGGTCAGCATTTTGACAAGGGAATCCCTGATGGCGTCATAATGTGTCTCTGTCAGACCAAAATCCATCTCCTTGTAAGTCCAAAGGGCGCAGTGAATATCATATTCTGCGTATACAGCCATGATATCCTGAAACCATCTGAGCGTATCTTCCACAGGAGCCCTGTCGATCACGCCGAACTCTCCACAGTAAAGCCGCACGCCTGCTGCCCTGGCGGCATCCACCGCCTCCTGCACCATCTCCCTGAGAAATGCGGGTCCCATCTCCCGGCATGGGGACACCATCACATCCTTTCCCTTGCCGCCGATCAGCGCCGACACCTCCCGGTAATAGTCCATGTCCGCCGGATAAAAAATATCTTTGTCCGCCGGCATATTCGGCACCCAGTACGCCTTCTGATGGGTAAAAATCAATGGCTCATACATATGAAATGTATAAATGACATTCTCATCCCTGGGAGGGTCGAGAAGCTTTAAGGTTCTGGCGCTGTTCCACTGTATGCCGCCGTAAATGACAGGTGTGTCATGCGTATGTTTCCTGATCTCTTTCATGGTCACGGTGATCAGCTCATTCCAAAGCCCGGCATTTTCTTCCTCCACCACCTCGTTCAACAGTTCAAAAGCGACATGCGTTCTCCTGCCGTAGTGCTCTGCGAGTCTCCCCCACAGATTGACAAACCGCTGTCTGAGCCCCTCATCCGTAAAGAGATTATTTTTATCCACGCTGCCGGCATCGTTAAAGTCATACCCGTACGCCTTGTGCAGATCCAGCACCACATCCAGCCCGGCAGCCTGGCACCAGTCCACGAATCTGTCCACAAAAGCACTTGCCTCCTCATGCACGGAGCCGTCTTCCCGTTCAAACACCTCGCAGTCCACAGGCAGTCTGATATGGTCAAATCCCCAGTCTGCCGCTTTTTTCACATCCTTTTCTGTGATAAACGTGCGGTAATGCTCCAAAGAGTGTTCACACTGTGACAGATAACCTCCAAAATTGATCCCGCGTCTCAGCTCCATAATCCCCTCCATACCATCACTATTTTTATGACAGATGACCCCCTGACGGATACATTCCAAAAACTGCCGCACAATGCAGCCGCTATAGCTATTATACACGATTCCGGATGGGATTGCATTATAAATCTTGACAAAACAGAGCAAAAACGCTAAACTGAAAAAGCCGTATACGCGGAGCATCTGTTTTTGGTGATGAAATTCGGTCTCACGCAATGGGAATCCATGAACCGTGTCAGGTTGGGAACAAAGCAGCACTAAGTGGAACCTCTCATGTGCCGTGAGGCAACCGGGTGGAGCCAAAGGCAGAATCCGTGTATGCGGTTTTTGAGACAGATCCAATGAACAGACACGCTTTTCACGGAGCAGTTCCCATGTCCACAGAAAGATTCCCTGCAAAAACCATAACCACCCATAGCGAAACCTTTCCCTCTGCGCTTTTGGAAGACTGCACTCTCTGTCCCCGCCGCTGCCACGCAAACCGTCTTGCCGGTCAGACAGGGTACTGTGGGCAGGGCGCCGAAATAAAAGCAGCAAGGGCGGCGCTGCACTTTTGGGAGGAACCCTGTATCTCCGGAACACAAGGCTCCGGGACCGTCTTCTTCTCCGGCTGCAGCCTGCGCTGTATCTTTTGCCAGAACCACAATATTTCCATGGGAAAGGCAGGGCAGAATATTTCCCTCCAAAGACTTGCAGATATTTTTCTGGAATTACAGGAAAAGGGAGCCCACAATATCAATCTTGTGACTCCCACACATTTTATTCCCCAGGCGGCTGCCGCGTTGGAAAACGCAAAAGACCGCGGCTTGGTCATCCCCATCGTATATAACAGCAGCGGCTATGAGGAGACGGATTCTCTGAAACGTATGGACGGTCTCATAGACATCTATCTTCCGGATCTGAAATATCATTCCCCGGAGCTTAGCGCCAAATATTCCCACGCGCCGGACTATTTTGAAAAGGCATCCTCCGCCATTGCCGAGATGTACAAACAGGTGGGGCCACCGGTGTTTACAGGGTCTTTGATGAAGCGGGGGATGATCGTGCGCCATCTCATACTTCCGGGACAGACGAGGGATTCCAAAAAAATCCTGCGCTATCTCCACGACACCTATGGAGATGACATATATGTCAGTATCATGAATCAGTACACACCTCTTTCCCCTGTTGCCTCCATTCCTGAGTTAAACCGCCGTGTCTCAGAGGAAGAATACGAACGGGTCCTGCTCTTTGCCCGCCGCATCGGTATCCAGAACGGCTACGAACAGGAAGGCGGCACAGCCGAGGAAAGCTTCATACCGGAATTTGACGGGGAAGGGCTTTCATCATAAGGAAAGGTATGCGGAAACTGCCGTGCCCGCTGTGTCTTAGACCGATCAAAAAACAGCCCGGGCTCACTGCTCTCTCCCACTACTTCCCTGCCCTCCAGAGACATGACCCGATCCGCTATCGCCCTTGTAAAATTCATTTTGTCCGCCGGACTGACGCTACAGATCCACACGAATCAGATAATACCCAAAATCCCCGCGCCCTGCAGGCTCTTTGTCACACTCAAAATTCTCAAATCCGAACATGATGGCCGTATCTTTTTCTGTCTGATACAGATTGCCCGGCACTCCGATAAAATACCGCGGAATGCCCCTAAAGTTGACTTTCGTCAAGATAAGATGATGAAAATTGTAATACCCGTGCAAGAGAAAACTGTTACTTACCAGACGATAATACTGTTCCGGAAGCACGACTAAGTCGCTGAGCCCAAAGGAAAGATATTCCCTTTCATCTCCAAAAGGGTGAATATGGGGATAGATCGCCCAGATCTGCTCCCACTTATCCTCTTTGAATGCCGCCGCAGCTTCCTGGCGGCGGTGTGTGGGCTGGCGGCGGGACTCCGGAGTGCGGATGTCCGGAATCTGTATCTCCTGAACCGCCTTTTTTAACTCTCTTTCCCTATTTTCCTGCTGTATCAGCTCCTCAATATCCTGCACATTACCGGGAACTTCCACATCCGGCGTCTGCAGATCCGGGACAGGGATATCCTGCGGATGTTTACTCTGTTCCATCTCCTTCTCTTCCATCTCCTTCTCTTCCTCCCATATGCACCGGATTTCCTTTCCCTCAGAGATGGGAATGCGAAGCCCCACCAGGCTGTCATAGGTCAGACCTTGTCCATCCATACTTTGACAGTCCAGCCCTTCCAGATAAGTCTTGATCCCTCCGTCTGCCAGCTGGAGTTTGCAGAATTCCTTCTCCACGCCCCGGGTCAGGAAAAGCAAAGGTCTTGTGAAATGATCTTTGCGGTACAGACCGCTCACCTGCAGACTGATATTACAACGGTTGTCCCTCCGCTCCAGCTTGACAAACCCTGCGCCCCGGCTGCGCACTCCATTTTCCATAAAGTCCAGATATCTGATTTTTCTGTCATACATTTCAGCCTGTCCGAAATACATAGAAACACCCCCGCATACATTTACTAATATATATGCGGGGGTATGTCTGATTATGCCGGATATTTTTGGTTATGTTTTGGAATGATTGTCCAGATACTTCATGTAATTTACGACCATCAGCGCAATTTTAAAGGTAAGGGCATCATCAAAGCTGCGCAGGTCCAGCCCCGTAACCTTCTGGATCTTCTCAATGCGGTACACCAATGTATTTCTGTGGACAAAGAGCTGCCTTGAGGTCTCGGATACGTTGAGATTGTTCTCAAAAAATTTATTCAGGGTATTCAGCGTCTCCTCATCCAGATCCGCGGGCACATTCTCTCCAAAAATCTCTTCGATGAAAAGCTTGCAAAGATTTACGGGAAGCTGATAGATCAGTCTTCCTATCCCCAGAGAACTGTATGCCGCCACATCCTTCTCGGCATAAAAGATTTTGCCCACATCCAGCGCCATCTTTGCCTCTTTATAGGATTTGGACACATCTTTCAATTCCTGCACGACCGTACCGTATGCCACACGGACATTGGTCATCGCCTCTGTGTTCATCATATCCACAATGGTATTTGCCACATCTTCCAGCGCATCCGGCGTACTGTTATCCGCCAGGTTTTTTATCAGAATAACATTTTCCTCATCCACGGATGTAATATAGTCGCCCGCCTGCATTGTGAAAATCTCCCTGAGCAGCTCCATGGCGATCCCATCCTTCTCCTTTTTCGTCTCTACCAAAAATACCGCCCTGGGAACATTGGTCTCCAAATGCAATTTCCTGGCGCGATTGTGGATATCTACTAAAAGAAGATTATCCAATAGGAGATTCTGGAAAAAATTATTTCTGTCATAGCGCTCCCTATAAGCGATCGCCAGATTCTGGAGCTGACTGACCGCAATCCGGGCTACCATGTAGGCTTCGTCATCCATTCCCGTCGCCACCACAATATACAGAATTTCTCCGTCATCGTGAATCTTCATCAAATGGTGATTGCCTATCACCTGGCTGTCTGCCGGTGAAGCCGCAAACCCAATGATCAGGGCTTCCGGGATCGCGCTGCTCTTTGAAGTATGTGCAATCCCAACTCCGGAAGGCTCATATACGCTCAGTTCCACCTTTGTAATCGCTCTCAATTCATCAATGCTGGTCTGTATCACCTGACTGGAAATCATATTTCCTCCCATAAAAAGAGGGTGCCGTCTCCAGCACCCTCAGATTCGTTAAAACTAATTGGTAATGATCTGCTCGGTTTCCTTGTCGAATACATGAATCTTATCAACGTCCAAAGCGAACTTAACCACATCGCCGGGTCTTGAAGTGGTACGGGAATCTACTCTTGCGGTCATCGGGAACTCATCCAGATCAAAGTACAGATATACCTCTGCGCCAAGCAGCTCATAAACCTTAATAGTAGATTCAAATACGCTTGAAGGAGAAGACTCGATAAACATCTCGGAATCATACACATCCTCGGGACGGATACCGAAGGTTACCACTCTGCCTGCATAGCCGCCGTCAATCAGCTTCTTGGACTTTGCGGGAGGAAGAGGAATTGCCTTGCCGGCGATCTCTAAGCTTGCCACATCGCCATCCACTCTCACGGTAGCATCCAGGAAGTTCATCTGAGGAGATCCCATGAATCCTGCTACAAACAGGTTCTGGGGCTTGTCGTAAAGATTCTGAGGAGTATCCACCTGCTGGATAACGCCGTCCTTCATAACAACGATTCTGGTACCCAGGGTCATAGCCTCGGTCTGGTCATGGGTAACGTAGATGATCGTGGTGCCAAGTCTCTGATGAAGCTTAGCGATCTCAATTCTCATCTGCACACGCAGCTTAGCATCCAGGTTGGACAGAGGCTCATCCATCAGGAACACCTTAGGGCTGCGCACGATTGCACGACCCATAGCCACACGCTGTCTCTGACCACCGGACAAAGCCTTGGGCTTACGGTCAAGGAGGGGTGTCAGGTCGAGGATCTTTGCTGCCTCTTTTACCATCTTATCGATCTGCTCCCTGGGAACCTTTCTCAGTTTCAGTCCGAATGCCATGTTGTCATATACGGACATATGAGGGTACAGAGCGTAGTTCTGGAATACCATTGCGATATCCCTGTCCTTAGGCTCTACATCGTTCACAACGCGGTCACCAATCTTGAGCTCACCGGAAGAGATGTCCTCCAGACCTGCGATCATACGGAGGGTGGTAGACTTACCACAACCGGAGGGACCTACAAAGATGATGAACTCCTGGTCTGCGATCTCAAGGTTGAAATCTTTAACTGCCTCAAAGCCGTTAGGATATACCTTACAAACATTCTTTAAAGATAAACTTGCCATTGGTGTAAACTCCTTTCATGTGTAAATATCATTGTACATGATATTTTTACTGTCTTAGTTGATTATAGCGAATATAAAGTGCAAATTCCATACAAGTTTTTCACAAATATTTTAATTCTGATTGTGAGAATTGCTTATTAAATTTATATTTTTTACACAACCTGGTCAACATGTACAAAGGTTTGGGCTTTTCCTAGTCATTTTGACTAAGTTGTATGCTCTCATCCAATTCATCCTTGAAAATCCTTTCGTCCTCCTCTGTCTCTCCGCCGCCTTCCGAAGTTTCCTCATTGTCCCCGGTCTGATCCCGGGCCAGGATCTGGTCCTCCAGACGCAGGAAAAATTTATTGTAAAGCTTTGCGGACAAAAGCGCCGGAAGAGAGATGCAAAACACCATGACCACGGGCAGGATCCGGGGGAAAAAATATCCGATCACATAGGGCAGGATATAAAGTACGATCATCAGGATCGTCCTGGGAAACTGTACCACGCTGAACACAAAGGAATTCCAGATGGTTCTTCTGACAGGATTGGCAAATTTTGCCTGCACGGGAAATACAAACACGAAGGTAAATACCACCATCATGCCGAATATAAAGATCAGTGTCTTTACTACATTATTGAGCTCCACCTCCGATGCGGTGAAAATGCGGTAATCCACCGCCAGCACGCTGCCCACCACCAGAAAGATCAGCCAGATCGCTGTGGATTGTTTAAAGTTCTCCTTAAACGCCTTGAAATATCCTCTGGTGATATACCCGTCCTCGTCGCGCACGATCTTCAGCACCATATAGTGCAGCGCCGTCAGGGAAGCTCCCGCCGTGATGACGGGTATGCAGCAGACGATCGTCAGAATGTTGAGCCACATGATGTCTGCCATCTTGCTTAGGAATTGTATCAATGGTCCGTCAATATCCAAAAATTTCATTTCTGTTCATCCCTCTTTAAAAATATTTTTCCATAGATGTGAAACGGATGCCTCCCATCTCCTCCTCAGGGCGGACCGCCTCAAAACCAATCCTCCGGTAGAACTCCACCGCATAGGGCGCCGCATTGAGCGACATATGATTCTCCCCCGCCTCGGTCTTTAAATACCGGCAAAAGCAGTCCAGGAGCTGTTTCCCGATTCCCTGCCTGTGATAGGCTTCGTCCACAAACAAAAGGGAGAGGTGATTACGGTTTCTCACCGATGCCGCGCCAACCACCGCATCTTTGTCCAGGGCCACCATCATCTGATAATTTCCCGTGAGAAAAGAGTGAAACAGCTTTTCATCTGTTATAAAATTCAGGAAATTCTGAATTCCTTCCTCAGAGTAGTCCGACGCATCAAATCTCAGAAATGTACGCCAGATCATTTTCATGACCGGCTCCCACTCCTCGACTTTCGCCCATCGGATATCATAGGGAAAGATTTCCGTGTATCTGCCGCCGGATCGTGCGGCTTTTTTTAAATTCTGCATCATGACTTTTCTCCGGCAAGCTTTGGCAAAATCCAGTTATAAATGTCCTGCCTGACCGCCTTTGCCTCCCTCTCGTTCAGAATCTCATGTCTGCCTCCCGGGTACAGTTTCATACTCAGATGCTCCAGTCCCGCCTCATCCAAAAAACAAAACGCCCGCTTCACACCTTCCCCGTAATCGCCCACCGGGTCCTCCTCCCCGGCAACAAACAGCACCGGAAGGTCCTTGGGAATCTTCTTCAGGTTCTCCGCGTCCTGCGCTCTGGCGATCAGCTCAAATATCGTCTGAAAACCGTTTACGGTGAAAGGAAAACCACAGAGCGGATCGGCATTGTACTTCGCCACATTTTCCTCATTGCGGCTCAGCCAGTCCGTCTTTGTCTCAACATTCTCAATCCGTTTATTATACGCGCCAAAGACAAGTCTGTCGAGCAGCCTGCTGACATGCTTTCCGCCGCAGAAGAGATTCTGTACCCCGGCGACCGCCTTCGCCGTCGCAAGGATCACGGGAGGCTGCACCCCCGTCCCCGCCACAATGGCTCCCTGAATGCCGCTGCCGTAACGGAACATATAATTGCGCAGGATAAAGGAACCCATGCTGTGTCCCAAAATAAAATAAGGAACGCCGGGATAAAGCTCCTGGGTCAGTTTCTTGAGACGGTGCACATCCCGCACCACCACCGTGGCGGGATCCCGCTTACAGAAATATCCGTAAACTCCTCCCTCCGGCACGGTGTGTCCATGTCCCAGGTGATCGTCGCCCGTGACCACAAAACCCCGCTCCACAAAAAACTTTGCCGTCTCCTCATACCGCTCCATATATTCTGCCATGCCGTGAATGATCTGCAGGACACCCACAGGTCTTAAGTCCGAAAGCGCCTCCGGCTCCGGCTCATAGCGGACGGCGTGAATCTTGCTCACACCGTCCCTTGAATCAAAAGTAAATTCCGTTTTCCGCATTGAAATCCCCTTATATCACCCGGCCCACAGCACAGACTTTACCGCTTTATCAGCAGATTTCCGCGCCGGCGGGCATCTTCTTCTCCGGCGTCATCAGCGCGAGATTTCCCTCCCCATCCTCCGCGCACAGAAGCATACCCTCCGATACGACTCCTGCCAGCGTTGCGGGCTTTAAGTTCACCAGCACCATCACCTTCTTGCCCACCATCTCCTCGGGGCTGTAGTGCGCCTTGATGCCGGATACGATCTGTTTCACCTGACTGCCGATCTTTACCTGGCTGCAGAGCAGCTTTTTGGACTTGGGAACCGCTTCGCAGGCGATGATCTCCCCCACCTGGAACTGGAGCTTTGCAAAGTCGTCATAAGTAATCTCCGCCTTGGTCTCTATATCAATGACACTTCCGTCATTTTCTGCATCCGGGATCTTCTCTCCCTGATCCGATGCGCTCTGTGCGGCTGCCGCCTGCTGCGCCGCAGCCAGCTCCTCCTCCCTTGCCAGCACATCCTTCATGTCCAGGCGGGCAAAGAGAATCTCCGGCGCATCTGTCACTTTCGTGCCGCTCTCATACAGCCCGAACTCCTCCAGGCGGTCGAAATCCCTCAGGGAAGTGTTGAGCTGCTTTGCGATCTTTTCCGCAGTTTCCGGCATAAAGGGCTCCAACAGGGACGCGCCGATGACAATGCCCTCCACCAGATTGTAGAGTACGGTGGAAAGCCTGTCAGCCTTCGCCTCATCCTTCGCCAGCACCCAGGGCTCCGTCTCGTCAATATACTTGTTGCAGCGCTTAAAGATTCCGAAAATTTCCGTGAGCGCATCCGCCACGCGGTACGTTTCCATTTTGTCCGTCACTTTCCGGTAGACGCCGGTGACGGTCTTTTTCATATCCTCATCCACCACGCTGTCCTCCGGGACAAGCTGCGCGCCCTTGTCCGTCACCACGCCGCCAAAATATTTATTGCTCATGGAGATCGTGCGGTTCACCAGATTGCCCAGCGTATTGGCGAGGTCGGAGTTGGTGCGCTCCGCGATCAGTTCCCATGTGATATTACCGTCATTATCGTAGGGCATCTCATGCAGCACATAATAGCGCACTGCATCCACCCCGAAGAAATCCACCAGATCGTCCACATAGACCACATTTCCCCGGGATTTACTCATCTTGCCGCCGCTCGTGATAAGCCAGGGATGACCAAACACCTGCTTCGGCAGGGGCTCCCCCAGCGCCATAAGGAAAATCGGCCAGTAGATCGTGTGGAAACGGATGATATCCTTGCCGATCAGATGCAGATCCGCAGGCCAGAGCTTCCTGTACTGCTCCGTGCTGTTTCCGTCCGCATCGTAACCGATGCCGGTGATATAGTTGGTCAGCGCATCCAGCCACACATAGACCACATGCTTATCGTCAAAATCCACAGGAATACCCCATTTGAAGGAGGTGCGGGACACACACAGATCCTGCAGCCCGGGCAGAAGGAAATTATTCATCATCTCGTTTTTGCGGGAGACGGGCTGGATAAACTCCGGGTGTTCGTTGATATGCTTAATGAGCCTGTCGGCATATTTGCTCATACGGAAGAAATATGCCTCCTCCCTGGCAGGTTTTACCTCCCTGCCGCAGTCGGGGCATTTCCCGTCCACAAGCTGGGACTCCGTCCAGAAAGACTCGCAGGGCGTACAGTAGAGCCCCTCATAGGCTCCCTTGTAGATATCCCCCTGCTCATACAGTTTCCGGAAGATCTTCTGTACCTGCTTCTCATGGTCCGGATCCGTGGTGCGGATAAATTTATCATAAGAAATATTTAAAAGGTCGCAGAGACTGCGGATGATGCCTGCCACCCGGTCCACAAACTCTTTGGGCGTCACTCCCGCCTCCTGCGCCTTGAGCTCGATCTTCTGACCATGCTCGTCCGTCCCGGTCTGGAAGAACACATCATATCCTTCTTTTCTCTTGAACCGGCAGATGCTGTCTGCCAGCACGATCTCGTAATTGTTGCCGATATGGGGCTTCCCCGAAGTATAGGCTATCGCCGTCGTCAGATAGTATTTACCTTTGTTTTCCATTTTAACCTCCCTTTGCTGCCCTACCATTTCTTTTCCGTGGTCAGCTTACTATACTCGCCCTTCCTGTCATAAGAGTCCAACAGATAACTGTCGTCAATGAGCACACAATCCAGCTCAATATCGTCCCCCTTATAACGGCTGCGTCTGCGCAGATCTTCCTTCGGCTTCTGTCTCCCTGAATGGTAATGTCTCTTTTTGGAGAAACGTCCGGATAATCTCTCCCCAAACCGTCCTCCAAAACGTCCGGCAAGCTTCCCTGCCGCGTCCCGGAACCGAATGCGGATTCTCTGAAAGACATTGTCCTTCACCTTCCCCGGCTCGGAATGTGTGGTAAAGTAAGGATTGGCACCCGACGGGCTCTGGGGCGGCCAGACCGCCGTGGAAGCCGCTGCGATCCGGGCGTTGTGAAGAGAATCGTGGGAAATATCCCGGACGGGATCCTCCCGCAGCGTAACCACCGGGTCTGTCCCTGCCGCAGCGGTCCGTGCGCCGTCCGCGGAATCCCTGACCCCTGACGTCTGCGTGCCGCCGTTATCGGCTCCCCACAATCGTCCCAGAAAACCTCTTCCCCGGGCAAGAGTTCTTCTCAGGGCATCGATCAAAGTAAGTTTTTCTTCCGGCGCCGCCGTCAGCTGCGTACCTCCTGCCGCGACGGGAGCCGCCTTTAAAGGCATATTGCCCTCCGGCTCATGACTGCCATGATGAAAATTGGTCACATGATGGGACGCGCTGCTGTGACCGTCCAGACCTGAATTTCCGATTCCGCCAACATACATAGAAAATCCTCCTGCCGGTATCGCCTCCATGCCCCGCCTTCGATCATTTCTCCTCAACCAGTTGCGTTTCTATATCTCAATTCATCAATTCCATAAATTTACTTATATTTCCGCTCACATCGTTCCGGAAGATGGAAGAGCCCGCCACAATCACATTTGCGCCTGCCTCCAGCGCCTGCTCCACATTGTCCAGATAAATTCCTCCATCCACCTCAATGTCCAGATCCAGTCCCCGTGACCGGACAAAGCTTCTAAGCCTGCGAACCTTTTCCAGACACTCGGGAATCAGCTTCTGCCCGGCAAAGCCCGGCTCCACCGTCATCACAAGCACCATATCCACCTGTTCCAAAAAGGGTTCTGCCGCCGACACAGGCGTGCCGGGTTTTATGGTGATTCCCACCTTTTTCCCCAATGCACGGACTGCCTGTATGATTTCCTCCGCCTTCTGTGTGGACTCCAGATGAAAATTGATCAGATCGGCGCCGCACTCGGCAAATTCTTTCACATAACGCTCCGGCCGGTCTATCATCAGATGAACATCCAAAAACAGATCCGTGCGCCTGTCGATACATTTTATGACAGGCATTCCGTAGGAGATCGACGGCACAAAAACGCCGTCCATCACGTCGATGTGCAGCCAGGGCACTCCCCCCTGCTCCACTTTACCGATATTCTCACTCAGGTTCCAAAAGTCCGCAGACAAAATAGACGGTGACAAAATATTCATAATACGCTCTCCTCTTTCGGCTTAATCATATCAGAATCTGTCGAAAAAGGCAAACCTCTTCCTCTCTTCCTCTTCAGAGAAATTCCTTTACCGATTTATAGACCCCTTCCGCGTCCAGCCCGTATTTGTGAACCAGCTCCGCAGCGGAGCCGGATTCACCGAACACATCCTGCATCCCCAGCTTTTTCACGGGAGCGGGATATTTCGCGCACAGACAGTCGCAGACGGCGCTTCCCAGTCCGCCGATGACGGAATGCTCCTCCACGGTGACTGCCTTTCCCGTCTTTTTCACACTGTTTAAGATAATCTCCTCATCCAGCGGTTTGATCGTACAGATATTGACGACCTCCGCGTGAATGCCTTCCGCCTCCAAAAGCTCTGCCGCGCCCAGGGCGGAATCCACACAGATACCCGTGGCGACGATGGTCACATCCGTGCCTTCCTTTACCACAGCCCCTTTTCCGATCTCAAAATGATAATCCGGCCTGTCATTGATCACGGGCACCGCCGCGCGCCCAAAACGAATGTATACGGGGCCGTTATATTCCACCGCCGCGCGGACCGCCGCCCTCGCCTCCACATCGTCGGAGGGGCACATCACCACCATGCCCGGGATGGTGCGCATCAGGGCAATATCCTCGTTACACTGATGGCTGGCGCCGTCCTCACCCACGGTAATGCCCGCGTGGGTAGCTCCGATCTTCACATTCAGGTGGGGATAACCGATGGAATTGCGCACCTGCTCAAAGGCACGTCCCGCCGCGAACATGGCAAAAGAGCTGACAAAGGGAATCATGCCCGTGAGGGACAGCCCCGCAGCCACTCCCATCATATTTGCCTCCGCGATACCGCAGTCGATATGTCTGTCAGGATATGCCTTGCGAAAAATGCTGGTCTTGGTCGCTGCTGCCAGATCCGCATCCAGCACCACAAGCTGAGGATATTCCGCGGCGAGCTCCTTGAGCGTATTGCCGTAACTTTCCCTGGTCGCTATCTTTCTGATGCCGTTCTCTGCCATTATCCCTCAACCTCCTTTGCAAGCTCCCGCTCCGTTCTGTCCAGATCCGCCATGGCAACTGCGAACTCCTCATCATTGGGAGCCTTGCCGTGCCAGTCCACACTGTTCTCCATATAGGAAACCCCCTTGCCCTTTAAGCTGTGGGCCACGATACAGGTGGGCATGCCCTTCGTGCGGCGCGCCTCCGAAAAAGCGGCGCGGAGCGCGTCAAAATCATGGGCGTCCACATTGATCACATGAAAATTGAACGCCTCAAATTTTTTATCAATGGGATAGGGAGAACATACATGATCGATGGGACCGTCAATCTGAAGATTGTTGTTGTCCACGATGACACAGAGATTATCCAGCCTGCGGAAACCCGCAAACATGGCAGCCTCCCACACCTGTCCTTCCTCGATCTCTCCATCGCCCAGCAAAGTATATACCCGATACGTCCTGTTCTGCATCTTTGCTCCCAGAGCCATGCCCGCTGCCGCGGAGATACCCTGTCCCAGGGAGCCGGAAGCCATATCCACTCCCGGAATATGCAGATTGGGATGCCCCTGAAGATAAGAGCCGAGCTTCCTTAAAGTCACCAGATCCTCCACGGGGAAAAAGCCTCTGTTTGCGAGCGCCGCATATAATCCCGGCGCAGTATGTCCCTTTGACAGCACAAAGCGGTCCCTGTCCTCCATCTGAGGATTCTCCGGATCGATATTCATCTCCTCAAAATACAGGAACGTGAACACATCTGCCGCGGACAGCGAGCCTCCTGGATGCCCTGCCTTCGCGCTGTGTACGCCTTCAATAATGCCTTTGCGGACGTCATTGGCATGCTTTTTCAACTCTAAATTCGTCATCTTTTCCTCCGTTTCCGGGCTGCCCGGGGCATAACCCGCCACTAAACAACATCCAGTAGGTATCATACCACGAATCTTACGCTTCGTCCACGGCGAATTCGTCAAATTTGCAACTAATTTCACACGCTCCGTTCCATGATAAGGATTCCCCTTTGTCATATTTTTCGTATCCGGACATAAATTAAAATGATATTGACCGCTCTCAAGGTGATTCTACTGTGAAAAAACGTCCCTCACTCTCACCACGTCAACTGCTTCTCTACGCCGGGCTGTTGATTCTTTTTACCACTCTGGTCCTGTTTCTGTTCCGACACAGGCAGGACGAAAAACAATTTTCCAACCTCACACATGATCTGTTTGTGACAGAGATGGTCTCCAACACATTGAACATGCACTATAATCTCGCAAACCCCGAAGATTTCGGTATTTACGACTATGATCCTGTTCTTCCGGCGTATCATGTGACAGATGATCAAAATACACAGGGCTCACTGGAAGAAATACTGACAGACTTGTCAAAAATCAACCCCGGCAAATTGGATCCGGAAGAAGCCTACACTTATAAACTACTGCTCAGACAGCTTGAAAATTCAAAGATCATGAACCAATATGTGTTGTACCGGATGCCCCTTTCCCCCTCGTCAGGAATGCACTCACAACTCCCGATCCTGCTGGCGGAATACACCTTCCGGAACAGACGGGATGTGGAAGATTACCTGACTCTTTTGGACCAGACGGACGATTATTTTGCCTCCCTTCTCACCTATGAGCAGGAAAAGGCTTCCGCAGGGCTGTCCATGTCCACCTACTCTCTGCGCCAGGTCAAAAATCAATGTGACACTATCATCACAAAAGAATCCCTGGAAGCGGGCACCCATTTTTTGCAGACCACCTTCGAGGAACGTCTGGATGCTCTGACAGAAGGCGGTTATATCACCGCTAAAGAAAAGGAAAAGTATATCTCCCGGAACAATCGTCTGCTCAGTACCGTCGTCCAACCCGCCTATGAATCCCTGGCGGACGGCATGTTCCTGCTGGAGGACTCGGAGGGCGTACCCTCTCTCCCCTCCGGGCTCGCCTCCCTGCCCGAAGGAAAGGACTATTATCAATATCTGCTGATCTCCGAAGTAGGTTCCTACCGGCCGGTGGAGGAAATAAAATCCCTGCTGGCGGCAAATATGCAGGAGGAATACCGTGCCATACGCACTCTGATCTCACAACATCCGGAACTGGCGGAACAGATCAAAAACAACAGCTACACGCAGCTCCCCCTGAAGGACGCGCAAACCATGCTGACAGACCTGCAGAAGAGAACCCTGACCAATTTCCCGAAGCTTCCCCAGGCAGCGTCCGGGGAAGATGAGACATCGCCTTTTCCTCTCACGGCATACCCCCGGGTCACCGTCAAAAATGTATCGCCCAGTCTGCAGGAATACTGTGCACCCGCCTTCTATCTCACCGCCCCGCTGGACGATACCGACAGCAATGTCATATATATAAACCAGAAGAACGCACCTACCGGGCTGGATCTTTACACCACCCTTGCCCACGAGGGTTATCCCGGTCATATGTATCAGACCGTATACAATAACCGCGATTTTATAAACCGTGATCAAAACTGCGTACGTCAGCTTTTCTGGTACGGAGGATATCTGGAGGGCTGGGCGCTTTATGTAGAATTTTATGGTTACGATTACGCGGCAGACCTGCTGGAAGAACAGGGACGGCACACGGATGCTCTCTGCGTACAGTTAGAAAAGCATAATCGACGGCTGCTTTTATGTCTCTATGCTTCCATGGACATCATGATCCACTATGACAATGCCTCCAGGGAAGAGATTTCAGAATATTTAAAAGATTTCGGCATTTACAGTGAGAGCGCGGTAAATGCGGTCTATTGCTACATAGCGGATGAACCCTGCAATTATCTGAAATATTATCTGGGATACCTGGAGATATTGGAACTCAAAAAATCTGCCCAGACCTTGTGGCAGAACAATTACACGGACTATGCCTTCCATTGTTTTGTGCTCAATGCCGGTCCCTCGGATTTTGCCTCTCTCTCCGAGCGGCTGCAGGATCAGGATATTCCTCCTCTGCAGGATCAGACCGGTCTGACTCTGGAATTGACAAAACAATAATTTCGCACTATGATGTATTAGATACCTACGACGAGGAAACATTATGGAACAATTGCTTTTCAGCTTAAACGCCACCGTGCCGGTATTTCTGGTCATGGTCGCAGGCTATGCCCTGAAACAATGCCGGGTGGTGGATGAACCTTTTGTCAAGACACTGAACCAGTTTAATTATAAGATCACTCTCCCCGTGCTCCTGTTCAAGGATATTGCGGAATCGGATTTTTATAGTGTGTGGGACACCAAATATGTCCTCTATTGCTTTTTTGTGACTCTCACCTCCATTATATGTATCTGGCTGATCGCAGGAATGACCTACCGGAACAAAGCACAGCTCGGGGAATTTATCCAGGCGTCCTACCGCAGCAGCGCCGCGGTGCTGGGAGTCGCTTTTATCCAGAATATCTATGGCACTTCCGGCATGGCGCCGCTCATGATCATCGGCACCGTCCCGCTGTACAATGTGGCGGCGGTGCTGGTGCTTTCTTTCACGGATCCTTCTGCCCATGGGGTGGACAAGACTTCCGTCAAAAAATCCCTCCGGGGCATCCTGACAAACCCTATCATCATAGGCATCGCGCTGGGCATGCTGTTCTCCGCGTCACAGATCAGGCTGCCCGTCATCGCATCAAAGACTCTCAACAACATTTCCGTGCTGGCTACTCCTCTGGCACTTTTGGGGCTGGGCGCGGGATTTGAGGGCAAAAAGGCTGTAAAACAGCTTGTTCCCACTGCGATCATATCCTGTCTGAAACTTTTGGTACTTCCCGCACTGTTTTTACCCCTGGCAGTATCCATGGGCTTTACCCAGGAAAAACTGGTGGCAATCCTGATCATGCTGGGATCTCCCACTACGGTCAGCTGCTACATCATGGCAAAAAATATGAATCATGAGGGGACACTGACCTCCAGCGCAGTAGTGGCAACCACCTTTTTAAGTTCTCTCACTCTTACCATGTGGCTGTTTCTTTTGCGAAGCATGAATCTGATCTAAGCGCCATAGAATGTAATATATTTCGTTACGTTTGAGGCTGCAATGAACATCTTTATACATCTCTCGGAAATCATCATACCATTGACCATTTTTCTGGTGATCGGCTGCGGCATGGCCGCCAAAGTAAAGGTCTACGAAAGCTTTTTGAACGGAGCGAAGGATGGGCTTAAGATCGCGGTGGACATCGTACCCACTCTGATCGGGCTCATGGTAGCGGTGGGCGTACTGCGCGCTTCCGGTTTTTTTGAACTGTTGGGGGCACTTCTCTCTCCCATCACGGAAAAAGCCGGGCTGCCTGCCCAGCTCATTCCTCTGATCATCGTCAAACTGTTCTCCTCCTCCGCTGCCACCGGGCTTGTGCTGGATATCTTCAAGACCAACGGCCCGGACTCCTACGCCGGTCTGATCGCCTCCATCCTCACAAGCTGCACCGAGACCGTATTCTACACCATGAGTGTGTATTTTCTGGCGGCGAAGGTGACAAAAACCCGTTATACGCTTACCGGAGCCCTGCTGGCGACCCTGGCAGGAACCGTGGCAAGCGTGGTGCTGGCAGGGATGATGAGCTAAGTTTTTCTGCAAAGCTCTCTCCTGCATTTACAGTAAACGATGGCCGTGACTGTGCTGATGAGGGTGGCGAGAATCGCCGGGGCTATAATGACCGCGGGATTTACGCTGCCATACTGACTCCTGTAGGCAATCATATTGACAGGGATCAGCTGGAGAGATGAGATATTCAGGATCAGAAAATCACACATCTCCGTGCTTGCCACACGCTCTTCTTTTTTGTCCGGGCTGCCCGGTCGGGCATAACCCGGTGTTTTCCGCTCCTCCTCCAGTTTTCCAAGCTCCTCCATCGCCTTCAGCCCCGCCGGAGTACATGCCCAGCCCAAACCTAAAATATTCGCTATGATATTGGCAGCTATGTATTCCCTTGCCGGATGCCTTTTGGGGATTCCGGGAAACATAAAATCCAGAAAAGGCCCGATTCCTTTTGTCATCTTTTGAATCAGCCCCGCTTCTTTGGCAATTTCCATCAATCCCATCCACAATGCCACCACTCCCGCCATGGTGATACAAAGTGAGATCGCCTCGCCGGCGCTGTCCAGCGCCGCATTGGTCACCTCGTCCATGCGCCCGGTGAACGCTCCGTAACACACCCCCAGCATGATCATGACCGCCCAGATATAATTTAGCATTTTCTGTTTGTTTCCTTAATACATAATGTATTTAAGGAAATTCTACCCCAGCGCTTTTAGAACATTATATGAGATTCCTCTCCCGGAACATGACTTGTCAGGCTCTATTTACAAACCGCCGGCAACTTTCGTATAAATTTTCCAGATCCGTGCAAACTATCCCTGTAAAAAAAATTCAGGAGGTAGCACAATGAGCAACATTTCAGAGCTTGACTTACAGAATCTCCGTCATCTCATCGGAGGATTCGACACCACCCACTGCAAGATGCAGGCTTATGCCCAGGAGGCACAGGACACCGAGATCAGACAGTTCTTCGAGAAAGGCGCCAAGTCCGCCATGGAGAACAAGCAGCAGCTTATGAAGTTTTTAAACTGACGAAAATCTAAATTTAGAAAGGTGGAAATTGTATGCAGGAAAAAATTATGGTTGCCGATACCCTTGCAGGTATCAACGGAGAACTGACCCGCTACGCCGGCATGATCGCCCAGTCGGAAAATAAGGAATTGAAGAGCACGTTAAAGCAGATGCGCAATGCCTGCGAGCAGTCTCAGGAAGAGCTCTATCAGATCGCAAGAGCCAAGTCCTACTATGTGCCCGCCGCCAAGGCGACCGATGAAGAAGTGGCGCATGTCAGAGATTTATTCTCACAGAGTACCATGTAAATGCAGCCACAGCCAACAGATCGATCGTGTAGAATTGTTTCATAAAAGAATTCAAGAGGAGGCATCCACGGGTGCCTCCTCTTGTTGTCCTGTTCCATGAAACACAACTTTCCATAGGGCACAATAAAATCGCATAAAATAGTTGTAAATTTCTATTTGCACTGTGGACACTATCGTGCTAAACTTAACTATAAACGCAATAGAATACATATGGAGGAGCGGCTGCTTGAAAAAATTATACATTGTTCCGGAAACTCAATCCGATGAGCCTAAAGAACTGCTCGCTTTGACTGCATCAAAGGAGGAGGCAGAAGAGATTGCCGGTCTGTACCGGATAACCTTAAAATCCTTTTCTGACGGTGTTGCCGTCTATATCACAGATCAAGATCCGTCTGATCTGATTGCGTTTGGCAAAAGAAACGGTTACCCGACCCTGTCGGTAAACCACAAACGACATTTATTTTAATGAGGAGGAAAAAAATGAGTCACAAGAAATCAAAGCTTTTGGCAATGCTCTTGTCGGTTTCTCTCGTCTTTCAGTCCGCCGCTATAACGGCAGACGCTAAGACTCCCGATACATCTGCCGGTGATGTGAGCATTGTGGCCACGGATGAAACCGTGTCCGAAATTCCTGATGCCCCCCCTGAAAAGACCGGGGAGAGCACAGAAGAGAGTTCTGAGGAACAGAAACCGGAGGCATCCTCCGCGGAAGAGCCCTCAGAGACCGTTCCTTCTGTGTCGGAAAACTCTGTTTCAGAAAATTCTGTGTCAGAAAACTCTGTGTCGGAAAACTCTGCGGAAGCGGTTTCTGACGGGGACATCATCTCCCAGATCCCATCCACGATGGAATCTCCCCTGTTCCCCGGGCTGCCTTCCGATTATCTGCTCTCCGATAAGCAGATGGAAGACAAGCAGATCCTCTCCGAATATACGGAGGATGTTGCTCCCTATGAAGAAAAGGATAACACTGAGTTTTATGTAGCCGGGCAGGTTATTTATCTGACAGACAGTGAAGAAGATGCCCTGACAGTTGCCCAGGCCTTCGGCGGCGAACTGGAAAGTTACGGTCTCGGCGTTGCGGTCATCAGGCTGCCCGAAAAGGCTACCGTGGCAAAGGCAGTCATGGCGGCTGCAGACGAGGATGTCCTTCTTCCTGCCGTATGGCCCAATTACTATAGAGAGCTTTACGGTACCTACAATGACCCCTTCCTGAAGGAGACAAATTCCTCTTACCAGTGGCAGCACGCGTATGTGGACGATTCCTGGGCGTGGGACGCAGGCTATCAGGGTGAGGGTGTCAAAGTCGGCATCATTGACTCCGGTACTTTAAAGAGCCACGAAGAATTTTCCGGGCGGATCGCCAAACAGGTATCCATAACGAAGTCCGGCAGCCCTGCCAATGCAACCACGGATCCCGTGGGGCACGGCACCCATGTGGCCGGCATCGTTGCCGCCAATGCCAACAACAGTAAGGGCGGCGCCGGGATCGCTCCCAAGGCATCTCTCTATGTTTATGGGATCACTTCCGACGGCGGCATCGATGTCGCCGTAGAGATCCGGGCAATCAATCAGGCGATTGCCGACGGCGTGGATATCATCAATATGAGTCTGGGCGGTCCTCTCTATTCGGGTGCGGAGAGTGAGGCTGTTCAAAACGCATACAAGAAAGGTATTGCCGTATTCGCGGCGGCAGGAAATGAGGCAACCAACGCCAAGGCATATCCCGCCTCCTACAAAAATGTATGTTCCATTGCCTCCCTGCAGGAAGGCAACAAAAAATCCAGCTTTACCAATTATAATGATGCGGTAGACCTGGCATTTCCCGGAACGGACATTTACTCCACCTACAAGAATAATACTGGAAGCTATGTGTCCATGAGCGGCACCAGCATGGCCTGTCCCGTTGCCAGCGGCGTTGCCGCCGTCATCCTCTCGGGAGCGGACGATCTCGCTTCCCTGAAAGGCAAGACAGGCACGAAGAAGGTGGATGCCCTCATTAGTATTATGAAATCCAATGCCGTAAAGGCATCCTCCTCCGGTACGGGGAAGGGCTGCACCTCTCTGTCTAAGGTATTCAAGATAACGACCCAGAAACAGACAGACACCCCTGCGGCTCCTGTTTTCAGTATAGCCAACAAGACCACCATCGCGCAGCAGACTACGACTCTGACGATCAGCCAGAGCGGCTCCATGGCAAATGTGGCAATCTACTACAGCACCAACGGCAAGACGCCCACATTTAAAAACGGCACTGTCACCAACGGTACTCTGTACAGCAAAGCCATCACCATCGGCGGGGCAAAAAATGTCACCGTAAAGGCGATCGCGGTCAATACCGTCACCGGTAAATCCAGCAAGGCGGCTACCGCGACCTATACGTTTGCACCAGCTCCCTCGAAGGTAAGCGTCACTGCCCCCGGGAATGTCACCGTGCTCTCCCCCGGAAACAGCATTGCTCTCAAGGCAAACGTGACACCATCCTATGCGGTTTCTACCAAAGTGAGCTGGACGGTGGATGATGCCGCCAAAGCAAAAGGCATTACCGTCAACTCCTCAGGTAAGCTGAGTGTACCCAAGAGTGTAAAAGATATCAACTCCGCTGTAAAATACACGGTCACCGCTACCGCTGTGGACAGCAAAGGCAAGGCTCTCGCCAATGCACCGAAAGGTACTTATACTTTCAGTCTGCAGGCACCGGTCATCAAGTCCGTCGCCCTGAGCCAGAAAAATCTGACTCTCACTCTGGGCACCGACAAGACATACGATCTGAAGACCAAACTCAAAATTACCCCTGTGGATGCGGATAACAAGAGCGATCTCACCGGAAAACTTGTCTGGTCCAGCAGCAACCCGGATGTGGCTACGGCTGCCGCCGGTGTAATTACCGTTAAAGCTGCCGGCAAGGCTGATATTACGGCTGCCACCAATGACGGAAGCAACAAAAAGGTGGTCTGCAAACTTACTGTGAAACCTGCCGTCACCATGACGGTTCCCACTGCGGCACAGACCCTTGCGCTGGGCAAGAGCCTGACGCTGAAAGCCACCGTCACTCCCGCGTCCGAGAGCAAAAAGGTGGTCTGGAAGATCTTCCGCGGCACGACGGAGGTCACAAAGGGCGTGACCGTGAAAAACGGCAAGGTCACCGCTGCCAAGAATGCGGAAACCGGTAGTTATACCGTAAAAGCTTCCCTGGGAAACAGTTCTTACAGTATCCCTCTCACCGTGGTGAAGGATCCCATCAAATCCATCACCGTGAAATCAAAAACCTTGACGCTGTTTGCCACCGCGGGCAATTCCAAAGCGCCCACGCGAGGATCGATGAATGCTGTGATCACAGGCGGAAATACTGCAGCGGTGACTTACACCAGCAGCGCTCCCAATATCGCGACCGTGGATAACAAAGGAAATATCGCCGCCGTATCCTGCGGAAAGGCTGTGATCACCTGCGCCGCCACCGACGGCAGCAACAAGAAGGCAACCTGTACCGTTACGGTCACCGTGCCCATGTCGCGGCTTACTATCGTAACTCCCGATGACAACGACGGAATGGTAAGCGTGGGCTCCACGATCAAGCTGGGAACACAGAGCGGCAATGGCTTCGGCACTCCCGCAAACACCAAAGTAAAATGGAGCGTCAAAGCCGGAGATGAGAAAAAGATCAGCGTCAATGCTTCCGGCGTTGTGAAAGCATTATCCCTCGGAACAGCCAGCGGCATCAGCACTACCGCCACGGTAATTGCAGAGGCAGCCGACGGCAGCGGTGTAAAAGATGAGCTTACATTGAACATCGTCCAAAAGGTCACCTCGGTCAGACTGGTGTATGACGGTCAAAATGACTGCTTTGCTCCGGTATTCAAACTGAGCGACAATAGTGAATATTATATGCGTTCCGGCTATATAACTACCATTTCGGCTCCAGGCGGAAAACATATAGGTGTGCATAAGTCTGAATCCGGTTTCAAACTGATAATAGACCAGCCGACCACCAACAAGACATCCGCTCAATTAGGATATTTTGCGCTTACCTCAGACGGTGTGAAAGTGAAGGTGACTGTGAAGCTTCCCTTCTGCAACAAGTCCGTCAGCGAAAGTATATTGTTGGTAAGATCTAAAGATGGCAAGATCAAATACTACAAATAAACCAACAACAAAAAGCAGCCGTTCCGGCGATGGAAACATCCCGGAGCGGCTGTTTTCTCTTCTTCTCTTTATTCTTCCCTGTTCAGATAAGCATAAATTTCTCTCTTTCCTACGCCTCTGTCCTTTGCCACCTGTTTCATGGCCAGTTTCCTGTCTAAGCCCTGACCTTCATAATATGCCATATGCTCCTCAATATTCATGCCTTCCCAGGAAGCGATCTCCTCCTGCCGCTTCCTGGCAAAATCCTTGCCCTCCAGCACCAGCACATATTCCCCTCTGGGTTCTTCCTCCTTATAATAGGCAACTGCTTCCTCCAACGTGGCAGGAAAGACCGTCTCAAACTTTTTCGTCAGCTCCCTGCACAGAGTGAT
Source organism: uncultured Acetatifactor sp. (assembly GCA_947581865.1). GTDB lineage: Bacteria > Bacillota > Clostridia > Lachnospirales > Lachnospiraceae > Acetatifactor. Next base: position 51,610 of record CANPWA010000018.1, read on the forward strand.
CCGCCTCTGTCCCAGAGCCCCATACAATTCTTCCAATGTGTGCAGCAGACGATGAGGAGCCTCATAGAGTATCATGGTGCGGCTCTCCTCCGCAAGCTCCTGCAGGATCCGTTTCTTTTCTTTCCTGTCGGAAGGCAGAAACCCTTCAAAACAAAAGCGTCTGGTGGACAGCCCGGACAAGGTTAATGCCGTGATGCAGGCCGACGCTCCCGGAAGAGAAGTCACCGGCACACCGCTTTCCCTGCACATCGCCACCAGCAGCTCCCCCGGGTCAGAGATGGCAGGCGTCCCCGCATCAGTGATCAGCGCAATATTCTGACCGGTCAAAAGCTGCTCCACCAGCTGTTTTCCCTTTTCCACCTTATTGTATTCGTGATAGCTGGTCATGGGAGTATGGATGTCAAAATGATTCAATAATTTGATGCTGTTACGCGTATCCTCTGCCGCGATCAGATCCACACTGCGCAGTGTCTCCACGACACGGGGCGTCATATCTTCCAGATTGCCAATAGGCGTGGCACATAAATAAAGTGTCCCAGGCATACCGCTTCTTCCTCCTAAAATCCATATTTTTCTCGAATTTCCGGCGTATAAACACCCGGTCCTGCAAACACGATCAGGGGTTTCTCCACTGTCATTCTGGGTCTGCCGCCTCTCACCGCCTCCACCAGCACCATATTCGGCTCCTTGTCCACATAGGGATAAACCAGTCTCATCCGCTTGGGCTCCAGTTTATAATATGACAAAGTTGTTATGATCTCCGTCAGTCTGAACGGGCGGTGCACCAGATACAAATGCCCTCCCGGTTTTAATAATTTTGCGGTGACACGCACCACATCCTCCAGGGTGCACAAAATCTCATGCCGCGCTATCGCCTTGGGTTCCTCCGGATTGGTCAGCCCGTGTTTTCCGATCATGTAAGGGGGATTACAGGTGATACAGTCAAAGGAAGCAGACGAAAATAACGTGTCTGCTTCCCTAATGTCCCCCGTAACAATATCGATTTTATCCGACAGCCGGTTCAAAGCCACGCTTCTGCGCGCCATGTCCGCACTTTCCTCCTGGATCTCCAGCCCCACCAGATGGGCGCAGCCATATTTTGCCTCCATCAAAATCGGAATGATCCCGGTTCCTGTACCCAGATCGAGCAGAACATCCTTTTCCTTTGCATGGGCAAATCCCGTCAACAGCACGGCATCCATACCAAAACAAAATTTGTCGGCATCCTGAATGATCCGATAGCCATTGCGCTGCAGCTCATCTATTCTCTCATTCGCCTTCAGATGAATTTTTTTCATTTCCATTCTGCTTTTTCTTTCTGTCTCTCCTGTAACGATGCTCTCCCGATCGGTTCTCATCCCGGCTGCCCTGACGGTTTTCCAGTCGGTTCTCATCCCGGCCGCCCTGACGGTTTTCACCCCGGTTCTCACGATTGTCCCGGTTTTCCCGCTGACCGTCCCTGCGGTTCTCACGGCGGTTCCCATTATTGTCTCCGCGATTTTCGCGATTGTCTCGATTTTCGCGATTGTCTCGATTGTCGCGGCGGCCTTCCCGCTGACCGTCCCTGCGGTTCTCACGGCGGTTCCCACTGTTGTCTCCGCGATTTTCGCGATTGTCTCGATTTTCGCGATTGTCACGGCGGCCTTCCCGCTGACCGTCCCTGCGGTTCTCGCGGCGCTCGTTCCTGCTCTCGTTTTTCTCTGCAGAGCCGCCTACCGCTTCCGTCTCCTTGCCTTCCGCCTGAATCTCTTCCAGTTCAACCTTTTCCAGACGCTCCAGCTCCGCCAGTTCCTCCGCCGAAAGCTCCATGCGTTCCTTCTTGGTGTGTTTTCTCTTAAAGTGAAGCTGCCCTACCTCATACTCCCGTATTTCCTTGGTATCGCCTTCCTCAACCACGACCTTTACCAACTGGCGCAGCACATTGACACTCTGCACCTCACCCTTGCTGCCGTCCTCCGCAGTGACCAGATCGCCGATACTTGGCAGCCTGCGGTTGAGTTCCTCATAGGTTTCCTCCTCATTCTTCAGACAGCACATCAGACGTCCGCACACACCGGAAATCTTAGTAGGATTCAGGGAAAGGTTCTGCTCTTTCGCCATCTTGATAGAAACGGGAATGAAGTCGGACAGATAGCTGTGACAGCAGAGAGGTCTGCCACAGATACCGATACCCCCGATGATCTTTGTCTCATCCCTTACGCCAATCTGACGCAGCTCGATCCTGGTCTTAAATACTCCTGCCAGATCTTTCACCAGCTCACGGAAATCGATTCTCCCATCCGCGGTAAAATAAAATAAAACCTTATTGTTGTCAAAGGTATATTCCGCATCGATCAGTTTCATTTCCAAACCGTGTTTCTGGATTTTTTCCAGACAGATTTTGAAGGCTTCCTTTTCCTTCACACGGTTCGCCTTCTCCTGCTCCTCATCCCGCTCCCCGGCAACCCGGATCACCGGTTTTAACGGCTGGACGACCTTGTCATCCTCCACTTGACGGATATCCGATACCACCGTTCCAAACTCAATACCCCTGGCGGTCTCCACGATCACATGGTCGCCACGCTTTATATCAAACTGCAGGGGGTCAAAAAAATACATCTTACCCGCCGTGCGGAATCTTACACCGATCACTTTTATCATTATCTATCTACCTCACAATTTTATGATGATTATGGTTTTTCTGCCTGTCCACGCCCATTATATCATAGAGGAAGCAAAAACACCACAGTTTAATTGCAGGGTTTTTTTGGATGTTCGGAAGGGTTCATGGCTGCCCCGGGATTTTTATAGGAAAAGAACGGAAAAAGGATGGAAATTTCTACGGGAAAATAGTATAATGGATATAATACCAATATAAGAGTATGGAGTGTGATGTCTGATGGCAGATGACAGAAAGCAGTTCCCCCCTGTTTCGGATGCCCAGAAAGAGGAATTATATCTCTATTCCCTCAAAAAAATGGCAGCAAGTAATCAGGATCCCAATCTTACTTATATGACCAACCTTTTGAATCTGCGCGCGTTTCAGTATAAGGCAGGGGAAGTCATGCGCCAAAATCGTGAAAAATCTTTCGCCCTGCTTCTGTTGGACATCGCCAGCTTTAAATCCCTGAACGAATTCTGCGGCAGAGATACCGGGGACAAGGTGCTGATGCTGATCGCGGATAAGCTGCGCGGATATCAGAACGAACTGACCATCGTCTCCCATTTCCGGGCGGATACCTTTGCTATGCTGATGCCCTTTACCGATCAGCAGGAACTCATTGATACCGCTCTGGATATCGTCGCCCATATAGATTCCTACAAAATACCCTATAAGATTTTACCCTCCATCGGCATCTGTGTGGCAGATAACAGTGACATGCCTCCCAGCATCCTGCGGGATTATGCTTCCATAGCCCTGCAGACCATCAAGGGGAAATTTTATGCAAAATATGCTTTCTTTGACGAAAGTATGCGGCAGCGCATGCTGGTGGAAAAACAGATAGAAAATGAGATCGTGGAAGCGCTCTCCACCAAACAGCTTCAGGCTTATATCCAGCCCAAAGTGGATATGGCAAGCGGCGAGATTGTCGGGGGCGAAGCGCTGGTCCGCTGGATCCACCCTGAAAAGGGTGTCATTCCTCCCTCGCAGTTTCTTCCCGTTCTGGAAAAAAACGGGCTGATCATTGATGTGGATATCTGCATCTGGACGCAGATCTTTGAATGGCTCAGCAGACGGATCCGGGAGGGAAAAAAAGTCGTTCCCATCTCCATCAATATTTCCCGTATGCACGCTTACGATACGATCTTTAAGGAACGGCTCGTGCAGTTGAGCGAACACTATTCCGTACCGCCCCGCCTTGTGGCGCTGGAGCTGACGGAAAGCTCTTTTTTAACAAACACGGACGACATGTATCAGAGTATGCAGTATCTGAAAGATCAGGGATTTTCTCTCTCCATGGACGATTTTGGCACCGGCTATTCCACGATGACCATGCTGAAAAACCAGCCGGTAGATGAGATCAAGATTGATAAGGGCTTTATTGACGATATCAGCGATGAAAAGGAACAGATCATCATCCGAAGCGTTGTGGGCATGCTGAAAGCCCTGGGAAAGAAGATCATTGTCGAAGGTGTGGAAACCGAGGCACAGCGACAGTTTCTGCTGGAACAGAACTGCCTCCACGCACAGGGCTTTTTGTACTATAAACCAATGCCTATCTCCGAATACGAAAAACTTTTAGACGCATAAGATCAGCGAGCCGCTGACAACGGCTCGCTGATCTGTCAGCCATTTTCCTGAACGGTCAAAAACAACAGCTCCATCACCAGATCAAAGTTAACATTGGCATCCAGTCTGTGCTTTGCCTTATCCAATGCCTGGATCACGGTCTCAATCCCCTCATAACTGCTGCGCTGGGCACATTTTCGGATCGCCCCCAGCTCCTCGCGGAAAATCAGACAATTGGGATTTTTGGTCGCCTTGAAGAGCAGTACATCCCGATACCAGATTGCCATGATATCAAAATAATCGTTGATCTCCAGCTTATATTCCGTGATCTTTTTGACTGCCGCCACTATCTCGTACAATTCCATGTCCCGGATATATTTTAAAAGGGACAGTGCCTCATTTTTTACATTCTCAAAATCCTCACTGGACGCAAGCGCCTTTGCCTTGCCGATGTTTCCTCTGGCAAAAGCCACACACACATCTGCCTTATAATCCGGCACCTGCTGCTCCTCCATCAAGAATTTCCGCACTTTTTCATCCGGCACCGGTTTCATGTTGAGAACCACGCATCGGCTCAAAATTGTGGGAAGAAGCGCATCAAGATTACTGGTGAGCAGAAGGATGACCACATAGGAAGGGGGCTCCTCCAAGGTCTTAAGAAGCGCATTCTGCGCCTGAGTGGTCATCTTCTCCGCCTCATTCACGATATAAACCTTGTACGGGCTGCCGTTGGGTTTGATCGCCACATTATTATTGATCTGTTCACGGATATCATCCACACTGATCGTATTGGGCTTTTCGTGACTCACGCGGAGGATGTCGATCTGGCTGCCGGACAATGCCTGTCTGCAGGAGCGGCACTTCTGACAGGGCTCTGTTCCTCCCTGCTCACACTGGAGCGCCATGGCAAACACTTTCGCGATAAATTCCTTTCCGGAAGATTTTTCCCCATTTATAATATACGCATGGGAGATTTTTCCGGAAGACAGCGCGTTCTGCAAATGCTCCTTTATCTGTTCCTGTCCGATAATGTCTTTAAATCCAGCCATCCCAACACCTCTTTTGTACCTTGCCTTCTTATGTGAAGATATCTATGTAAATATATCTAAAAGCAGCCCTCTGATCTCACCGATCTTATCCAGAATCGCAAGATTATCCTTCTCATCTTTCATCAATTCCTGTGCCAGCTGATCCAGATTCTCATCAATCAGACGTATGATCCCATAAACCCTGTGACGCCCCCGTCTGTCCAGAAAATTTTCTCTGGAAAACATATGGGAATGGGTCACAACCTCATTGAGAAAATCTTTCACCAGACCACGGTAGTGTTTCATATCCTTCACGTCCCGTTTTTTGGCGAGCCGTTCTCCCTGCATGGTGATCTCTTCCATAAGGGTATTGAGCCTGCTTTGCAGCTCCGCTTCCTGAATGTTGCTGGCGAGCATAAACTTAAACGTGCCGTCCGTGGGAGCCGCTTCCTTGGTCTGTTCCACAGGGACCGGCTGCTGAATCTGATTTACACGAATTTCCACCCGCCCACCTCCATTCCTTTTATCCTGTCATATCTCTATCTGTTTATCGGCAGTTTTCCTCTATGTATTGACGGATTTTTGCAAGACATGCCTCTAAATTTTCATTTTGAAATCTTTGGACGATACCTGCCGCCCTGATCTTTTCCTCGGAAAAATCTTCGCTGTCCGCCAGAAATCTCCTGCACATTTCCTCATACTTGGGCTGTTTCTGTTTGCGCTCCCTGTTCAGAGCCCGCTGCAGACGGATCCCGTCATCCAGTTCAATGAGCACCGGGAGCACCTTGTCCGAGCCAAAATATTTCTGCATACTTTGATAGGATTCCAGCGTTCCGATCATGATATAGTCCTGTCTGCCCTCCAGGGCAAACTGCCCGTCATCCACCGTAAAATACCGCCAGATTCCGCAGCAGGTATGATACTCTCTCTGCTCGATCACCCTGCCCGATGCCATAAGCTCCCGAAACTGTTCCTCGCTTTGAAAGAAATACTCCACTCCGTCTCTCTCCCCGGCACGGATGGGCCGGGTGGTATAAGGTACGATCGTGCGCAGCCTTGCCGCTAAAGCCGCTCCGGCGGCACGGCATTCCGGCGAAGTCTTCCCCCGGTCGATTCCCTGAAGCTCCTTAAATATCGTATCCTTACCCGATGAACTTTTTCCCATCAGATAGATAATTTTACCCATCAGACTTCCACCACTCTGATCATATTGGTATTTCCGGTGATGCCCATGGGCACTCCGGCAGTAATGACAACTCTGTCACCTTCCTTTATCAGCCCGGCTTTTTTCGCTTCTTCCACCGCGTCTGCAAACAATTCCTCCGTTGTTTCCTCCTTTTTGACAAGCAGCGGGGTCACACCCCACAAAAGATTGGACTGCTTTGCCACACGCTCAGACATGGTACAGCTGATAATGGGACAGGAAGGCTTAAACCGGGATACCGCCTCCGCCGTAAATCCGGACAGCGTGACTGTGATGATCGCCGCAGCCTCTAAATCCATGGCAGTGTGACAGGTGGCATGCGCGATGGCGGTTGTGATGTTCCCCTTATCCCGCGCCGATGCACTCATGCTTTTTTCCGTCTTGGTCATTCTCCCGGAATAATCAATATCTCTCTCTGCGCTCTCCGCAATGCGGGACATGGTCTTTACCGCTTCCACGGGATACCGGCCCGCCGCACTCTCACCGGAAAGCATAATGGCGGTGGTACCGTCATAAATCGCATTGGCAATATCTGTCGCCTCCGCCCGGGTCGGGCGGGGATTCTTGATCATGGACTCCAGCATCTGGGTGGCTGTGATCACATGCTTGCCCTTGGCATTTGCCATCTTGATCATTTTTTTCTGCAATACAGGCACCTCTTCTAAGGGTATTTCCACACCCATATCCCCTCTTGCCACCATAATGCCGTCAGATACCTCCAAAATCTCTTCCAGATTCTGAATACCCTGCATATTTTCAATCTTCGCGATGATTTTCATATCGCTGCCGTTTTCCTTCAAAAGACTGCGCACTTCCAAAATGTCTTCCCTGCATCGGGCGAAGGAAGCCGCCAGAAACTCATATCCCATCTCTGCGCCAAAAATAATATCTTCTCTGTCCACCTCGCTGATATAAGGCATGGAAAGAACGGCACCGGGCACATTGACCCCCTTGTGATTGGAGACAAAGCCGCCGTTGATGACACGACATACGATATCCTCGCCGTGGATCGCCTCCACGCGCATCTCTATAAGACCGTCATCTATCAAAATAGTAGTTCCAACATTTATGTCATTTTTTAAGTTTTTATAAGAAATGGAAGCCTTCTGCGCATTTCCCAGAATTTCCTCTGTAGTCAGCGTAAAAGTCTGACCGACCACAAGCTCCGCCCTGCCTCCTTCAAAATCCCGCAGACGGATTTCCGGTCCTCTCGTGTCCAATAAGGTTGCAACATGCCGCCCCAGCTGACTGCGGACTTTGAGAACCCGCTCCAGCTTCTGCTTTTGCTCCTCCTTGGTGCCATGGGAGAAATTAAACCTCGCCACATCCATACCTGCCAGCATCAGCTCCCTTAATACCTCCTCACTCTCGCTTGCAGGTCCAATGGTACATATTATTTTGGTCTTTCTCATATATCCGCCCCCATGTAGTTATTTCTTTTTTATTTTAAATTTTTAATGCGTTTCTTGCAATGACTGCTTTCATATTTTATTATGTTTCCCGCAGTATTTTAAGATATAATTTCTCCTGTTCCAAAACCACACCCTGAAGAGTTAACTTCCTTGCGTGATACTCCCCGAGCAGCCGGCATATCTCTTCCGTCACCAGCTCTCCCGGTGCAAGGATTGGACAGCCGGGCGGATAGAGATTCACGAAATCCGCCGACGGATGACCGACTGCGTACGATAATTCCGCGATCTCCCATCCACCATCCCACGCTTCCGCCAGAGAACAGACGACAACGGGAGGCGGCAGAAAGACCTCTGCAGCTTTCCCCGGACGCTCCTTTGAGAGTTCCCGGTCCATCTCAAGAAGCGCCTGCTCCATACGACAGTAGGCATCCTCCTCATCGGCGATCGTAAACATCGCAAGACAATAACCGCCCGCCGCCATCTCGCATTGAAGATGGTACTTTTCGCGCAGCGTGTCGTAAATCCACTTTCCGGGCACACTCAAATTCTTCGCGGCAATCACAAGTTTACCCACATCCTGTCTTCCCTGCTCCACATCCCGGACAGGTATAAACCGCAGATTTTTACATTCCTTTAGATGATTTATCAATCTGTCATACAGAATGCGGAATCTCTCGAACCGTTCCCGTCCCCGGTCCGCCACAATATCCAGGGCATCTCCAATTCCTGCCATCAATACATAGGATGGGCTGCTGGACTGATAAATATGCAAAAAACGTCTCAGACGATCCCTGTCGATCAGATCGCCGTTTACATGCAAAAGCGCTGTCTGCGTCAGCGCCGGCAAAGTTTTATGAACACTGTGTATCACCAGATCCGCACCGCAGGTACAGCTCCCCTCGGCAAATCTCGGCGCGAATCCCAAATGCGCGCCGTGTGCCTCGTCCACAATCAGCGGGATCCCGTATCTGTGCACCGTTTTCACGATGGCTCTCACATCGGCGATGCGTCCCTCATAAGTGGGTGAGACGATCAGTACCGCGCCAATGTCCGGATCAGCTTTCAACGCCTGCTCAACCTCTTCCGCATTCACTGCCTCATAAAACTCAAACCCCTCCACCGGAGGCGGTATGAGATAAGATGTTTTCAGTCTGCGCAGATAGGCTGCATGATACGCCGACCTGTGGCATCCCCTTGCCATGAGCAGATGCCCTCCCTCAGGAACTGCCGCACTGACAGCGCTCAGGATTCCACCGGTACTCCCGTTGATCAGATAAAAAGTTTCATCCGCACCATACATCCGGCTGGCTTCTCTCTGCAGATCGAGAAGAATCCCTTTTGCCTGATGCAGATTGTCAAACCCGTCGATCTCCGTAATGTCAATGCCTGTCAACTCCTCCGGCAGCGCACCCAGCCGTTTCCTCTTATGCCCCGGCATATGATAGGGATAAAAATCCGTCTCCCGGTATTGCGCAAGCCGCTCAAACAATCCCTTCTGTACCATGCTCTATCCTGACTCCATGCCCTTTGTGAATGCGAAAAGTCTCCATCAGAGAACACCATTTGTCCGCAGTGGTGACAATCCACGCTTCCCTGCATCTGGGTGGAATGACCGTCAGAGGCCACATATGTTTTCTGATAATGTCTATCTCCCTGTTTGTCAAAGAATATTCCTTCATGGCGTTTTCCAGGGCAATGCCGGGATGGAAAAAACCATGCAGCTTCCAGGGTTTCACATGCTCCTTCTGATGCCAGTCGTATAAAAAATAGTCATGCAGCAGCGCGCCTCTGATCAGTTCGCGCTGATTGCAGGCAATACGAAGTTTCTCACTGATCGTCAGGCTGTACTTTGCCACATCTATACAATGATTGTTCACCGTCATGCTGCCATGCTGTACATGCCCTTTGGTGGCTCTGAAATTGTCGGAATTTAAAATATCGGAGGCCGCTTCCCGGATCTTATAATGTAATTCTCTGTGCCGTTCAAGGCTCTTCTGCCACCGAAGCGCTGCCTTTTTTTCACGCACGCTATTCCTGTGTCTCCGTTTATTCTTCCCGATAATTTTCATTTATTTCCCCCATTTTCTATAAGTTGTATCTCAGTCTTCAGAATCATCATAATCCTCCTTCACCTGCTCTACAGGCTCCGGCAGTACGCCGGGAGGATAATAGTAACATATGATCGGAAAGCCTTCTTTCATATACTGATATATCTCACCGGCTTTATCCAAAGGCAGATTCAGACATCCGTGGGAACCGTTGGTGAGATAAATATCTCCTCCGAATGCGTCCCGCCAGGTGGCATCATGCAGACCGTAATTGCCGTGAAAGGGCATCCAGTAAGTGACCGGCGTCACATAATCCCTGCCTCGGAGCACCGCGTTCATCGTCTTGTAAGTAATCCCGAAAACCCCCTGTGGAGTAGCGTTTCCATTGTTCATATCCCCGGATACAAAATCCGACTCCAGAACAATTTCCCCGTTTTGATATAAATACAAATGCTGATGCGTCATGTCCGCTTCCAAATAAGAATTGCCGATATCATTTACGCCCTTCATCGGTCCTCTGCTTGCATAAACCGGCTCCCGCTGCCCTACTGTTCCCGCCCGGATCAAAGTGATCAGCTCCTCTGTCTCGGCTTCCTTGTCCGTCAGCCATCCAAAAGCGCCTCCGGGAAGCGTCAGATCATACCCCAGATAAGTGTGAAAAACCCTGTTTTTACCATAAGTATCATATTGATCTGCATTTGCCGACACAAATGCTTTAACTGCATCTTTATCCAGGGAAAATTCTCCGTCTTTTAAGATGATCCAATCCTTTATCTCTTCCTTCGACAAGATCACCTCTCTGCCGTTCCAATCGTAAGTGATCCTGGTATCCAGCCACCGCTCTGCCTCATCAATTCTCTCCTGCAGACTGCCCTCTCCTGCCGTAACGGTGGGATTGATATAACAATTTGTCTCCTCAAGACTGACTGTCTCCTGCCCTTTTAAAACCGCTTCCTCTACAGCTTTTGTCGCTCTGGCGACATTCAGCTTGGAGCCCGTCACTTCAGAAACCAGTACAAAATTCCCGGTATCCTCAGAATATCCTTCTATATAAGCATCCCTGGGTTCTGTCATCTTTGCTTCCTGAAAAGCATCCTGAGCATTGAGAAAAGTCTCCAGTTTCTCTCTGTCATACACACAGGTATTTTGCAAACGGCAATCATGTTTTCCCCACATCGTAAATACCCACAGCCAGTTTTTCTGGGCTTTCAACAATGTCTCTATCTCAGCCTTCTCTACATAACTGGAAAAAGCAATTTCTTCACCGGTCACGGTACACAGCTTTGTCTGCTCAAAACTCTGCATGTCCCGTCCGTATATCTGAAGTTTATAATCATCCATTTGCTCCGCCAGCCCTGACTCTGCCGCCGCCTGATCGGCAAAGTCAAAGGCAGATCCATTGATAACGGTACCCGGATAAAAATGCCCTCCAAAATACATTGCCGTCAATACATATGCACCTATTATTGTAATGATAACACAAAACAGAACAATTTTAATTGTCCATTTGTTTCCATTTGATTTTATTGTTGTCTTCTCCTCCATAATCTTTCCTGTTTTTCAAAAACTTTTTACCTTATCCGGTCAATCATGCACGCATTCATTATAACATGTTAAAAACAAAAAAAATAGCACTAAAAGACTTAATTTTGCCTTTTGTGCCATAAAGGGTATGTAATTATTGACAAATGAAGCACGGGGGATTCGAACCCCCGACAACCTGATTAAAAGTCAGGTGCTCTACCGACTGAGCTAGTGCTCCGCATAAAAAGTATTTTTGAATATAACAAATGCCCAGAACCGGAATCGAACCAGTGACACGAGGATTTTCAGTCCTCTGCTCTACCAACTGAGCTATCTGGGCATTGGGACCTTACAGTCCGAGTAGCGGGGACAGGATTTGAACCTATGACCTTCGGGTTATGAGCCCGACGAGCTTCCAGACTGCTCCACCCCGCG
>CANPWA010000019.1 GCA_947581865.1 uncultured Acetatifactor sp.
CATAAAGAAAAACTGTGTGATTGGGAAGAGGTTTCGGCCTCTTCCTTTTATTTTGCCAACTATAATTTTACACTAACCTCTAAAGAAATTATGTTTTGCGCCGATACATATTGTGAATCGGATGTAATTCATTAAGACGGGAAGGAGGTATCCGATATGCGTATAGAGGCTTATACACAGGTACAGAGACTATATAAAAGTCAGAAAACCAAACGCAGCGCCTCGGCATCAGCGACGGGTTCTGCCAGAGATCAGGTGCAGATCAGCAGTCTGGGAAAGGATATTCAGACCGCTAAGGCAGCATTGGCAGCAACACCCGATATCAGAGAGGATCTGACGGCGTCTGTCAAGGCGAGTGTGCAGAACGGCAGCTACAATGTAGATAACAGCAGCTTTGCTGCAAAATTATTAGAAAAGTACAACGCGCTGGTATAAGGAGGACGGCCCCGTGGCAAGCTTGATGGAAAACCTGATAGATGTTTTGAACAGGGAATGCAGCGAATATGAGGGGCTGCTGGACATATCCCAGCGCAAGACACCGGTCATTGTGAGCGGTGATCTGGAAAAATTACAGACAATCACGGATGAGGAGCAGAACATGGTAAACAGGCTTAACCGCCTGGAGCGCAGGCGCACGGAAGTGACTGCGGATATTGCCACTGTGCTGAACAAGGATGTTACACAACTTACGCTGACGAATTTGATTGGCATGCTTGCGGGCAGACCTTCGGAGCAGAACGCTTTGGCGGTTGCCCATGACAGACTGCAGAGAACGGTTCGGGAACTGCAGCGGGTCAACGAGCAGAACGGTATGCTTTTGCGGGATTCGCTGGAGATGGTGGAATTTGAGATCGCCATGCTTCAGGCGGCAAAAGCGGCGCCGGAGACTGCCAATTATAATAGAGGCGCTTACAGCGCCGGGGAAACCATGGGTGTGAACCGGGGCTTTGACGCGAAACAATAGCCGGCGGTCCGCGTGACCACTTGGGAAGCCGAGGTGAATGATATGCCATTGATGGGTAGTTTATATATAGGAGCATCCGGATTACAGACAAGTCAAAATGCGCTGAATACCACAGCGCATAATCTTTCTAACACCGATACTGTGGGCTATACCAGGCAGCAGGTGCAGCAGTCTACCAGAAGTTATATCACGATTTCCAAGACTGCGTCCGCTGTAGCGTATCAGCAGCATGGTCTCGGTGTCACTTATTCCCGGGTAAAACAGGTCAGGGATTATTTCCTGGATAAAACATACCGCAAAGAGTCCGGACGCAGCATGTTTTATGAGGTGTCCAGCAATACGCTGGAGGAGGTGGAGAGCCAGCTTAGGGAGTTCGACGGCAAGGCTTTTCAGGAGACCATGGCAGATTTCTGGACCTCCGTACAGGAGCTTGCAAAGGATCCTGCCAGCAGCGTGACCCAGGGGCTTCTGGTGCAGAGAGCGTCGGAGTTCGTGGAGAGGGCGGTGTCGGTGTACGACGGGCTATCCAATTATCAGGACAATCTGAACCGCCAGGTAAAGCAGCAGGTGGATCTGATCAATAAATACGGCAGGCAGATCCTGGATCTGAACGACCAGATCCGGGCGGTGGAAGCGGGAAATATCGAACATGCCAATGATCTGCGCGATATGCGCAATCAGATGCTGGATGAGTTGTCCTCCCTTGCGGATATTTCCTTTGAGGAAGATATGTTCGGGAGCGTGTCCGTACAGATCGAGGGCGTGGATTTTGTCAAAGGCGGCATGTGTTATGAGATCGGAATGGATGTGGATCCCGTGACAGGGTTCTATACGCCTTTCTGGCCGCAGAACGCATCCTATCAGATCCAGGCGGACGGCAGCAGGGAATATATCATTGACGGCGCGGAGGTTTTTGATCTGTCCCTCAAGATATCGTCCGATCTGGATACGGATATCGGCGGGCTGAAGGGAATGCTTCTGGCGCGGGGCGATCATCGGGCGGATTACACCGATGTGGCTGAGGGCAGATACGATCAGGTATCCCAGTCAATCCTGATGAATATCCAGGCGGAGTTTGACCAGCTCATCCATAACATGGTGGTCAAGATCAATGGGATCATGGCAGAGGCGGCCGGAGTGCAGCAGGGGGATCTGGAACTGCAGGACGGGACGATCCTTTCGGGAGTGCGCTATGTGGAGTCCGAGCCGAATGGCTATATGCGCAGCGAGGACGGGAGACCGCTTCAGATGTTTGACCGGATCACCGGGGACTCCTACACCAAAGTGACGGGAGCGGACGGAAAGGAATACTGGGTGTGCAATGAGGAGCGGACGGACGAACCGGAGACCCTCTACACCCTGAAGAATCTTCAGATCAATCAGGAGCTTATGCAGAAACCGTCCCGGCTGGGGTTCCGCCTGGAGGACGGCTCCGAGGACCAGGCGACGGCCGACAAGCTGAAGGCGGCGTTCACGGAAGAAAATTATACGCTGAACCCCAATGTAAAGAAAAAAGTCACATTCAATACCTATTATTCCGACATGGTGAGCCAGGTGGCCAATTCGGGATATGTGTACCGAAGCATCTATGAGAACCAGGAGTCCACGGTGGAGTCCGTGGAGAGCGCCAGGTCTCAGGTGGTGGGCGTTTCCAGCGATGAGGAGTTGTCCAATATGATCAAGTTCCAGAACGCATACAATGCCTCCAGCCGTTATATCAATACGATCAGCGAAATGCTGGAGCATATCATCAGTACATTAGGAGTCTAAAGGAGGGTCGGATATGCCTTCACAGTTTTTTGGATTGAATATCGCTTATACAGGGCTTTTGGCCAATAATGCCGCGATCAACGCCACTTCCAACAATATCGCCAATGTGCATACGGAAGGCTACAGCAGACAGCAGGTCAAGCAGCAGGCCGCGGACGCCCTGCGCATTTTCCAGACCTACGGATGCGCGGGAGCCGGAGTGGAGACGCTGGCGATCGAGCGGGTGCGGGATGAGTTTTACGACGACAAGTTTTGGAAGAACAATACCAGAGTCGGCGAATATGAGATGAAGCAGTATTATATGGAACAGGTGGAAGCCTATTTTGACGATAACGGTCAAAATGCCGGATTCAAGACGGTCTTCGACCAGCTCATGACCAACGGTCTGCAGGAGTGGATGAAGAATCCCAGCGGCGACGCACAGAAAACGCAGTTCACGGGTTTTGCGGACTCGCTGGTGGAGTATTTCAACGGGCTGGCAGGCAATATGGAGGAACTGCAGAAGGACGTCAACCAGGAGATCAAGCTGAAGGTTGACGAGATCAATTCCCTGGCAGGGGAGATCGCCAATCTGAACAAGCAGATCAACACCATCGAACTGGGCGGCGGAAAAGCCAATGAGCTGAGGGACCGGAGAACTCTTCTGCTGGATCAGCTCTCTGAGATCGTGGATATTGAGACCATCGAGACCCCCATCGTGGACACCAACAACCCCGAACGCGAGACGGGAGCGAATCGTTTTATCGTGAAGATCGCGGGCGGACAGCTTCTGGTGGACAATACGGAGTATCGCGGGATGGAATGTGTGGCGAGACAGTCCTTTGAGAAGGTCAACCAGTCGGATATCGACGGACTTTATGATGTATATTGGGAGGACGGTCAGAAGTTCAATCTGTATAACGCATCCCTGGGAGGCAATTTGAGAGGGCTGGTGGAGATGCGGGACGGCAACAACGCGGAGAACTTCTACGGCACGGTGACGGCAGTGGGCAGCGTGAAGGATGCGGACGGCCGGTCTCATGACACTGTCACCATTGAAGTCAACAGAAATTATTTGCAGGATCTCAATAAATGCAATCTCTCGGATCAGGGCGGTATCATTGACCTGGGGAATCAGGAATTTTACTATGACTCCTGGGAATACAGCTATGATGAGACCACGGGCAGTTACACCTACACGTTCACCCTCTCCAAGACCAAGACGGCGGACGACGATGAGGACGCGGGACCTTACAACGGCCGGAGCATCACCAACGACCGCGTGGGCAAATATGCCAGCATCGGCAACAGTGTGGATTATCAGGGGATTCCCTATTACATGAGCCAGATGAACGAATGGATCCGGACGTTCGCGCAGAAGTTTAACGATATCCTCACCAGCGGCTATTGCTCCGACAATATGAAGGGCGTCCAGCTCTTTTCGGCGGATTACGCCACGGACGACGACCAGTATAAGTTCCCTGAGGAAACCCGTTACGACAGGGGAACCACGGTGACGGTCAAGGACGGCGATGACAGCTATTACCGGATGACGGCGAAGAATCTGAGCATCCTGGCCGCTCTGGCGGATGATCCCTCCCTTCTGGCCCACAAGTACGCGGAGGGGGACGGAGTGGAGCAGAGAGATCTGCTCACAGATCTGAAAAATATGGCGGAGAACAAGGACGAGATGAGTTTCCGCGGCGCGTCCGCCAAGGAATTTCTGCAGAACATCCTCTCGGACGTGGCTCTGAACGCGAGCAGCGCCAATACATTTTCCGAGAGTTACGCTTCCATATCTTTCACCATTGATAACCAGCGGATCAGCATTTCGGGCGTGGACGAGGATGAGGAGGCTGTCAATCTGGTAAAATACCAGTACGGTTACAATCTCGCGTCCAAGATGATACAGGTACTCACGGAAGTGTATGACAGACTGATCCTGGAAACCGGAGTATAGGAGAGACCGGGATCTGACGGAAAGGAGTAGTAAATACAATGCGGATTACCAATAAGATCATGCAGAGAAACAATCTGTCCAATCTCAATACCAACAAGATCTATCAGGACAGACTGAGCAATCAGATGTCCACCCAGAAGAAGGTCAACAGACCTTCGGATGATCCCGTGGTCGCCATCCGCGCGCTGCGCCTCAGAAGCAGTGTGACGGAGATCACCCAGTATTACAGCAAGAACATTCCGGATGCGGAGAGCTGGCTGAATGTGACGGAGGACTCGCTGAAGAATCTGTCGGAGATCCTGACCAAGATGATCGAGCAGTGTACCAAGGGATCCAACGGCGACTTGAAGACCACGGACAAGGAGATCATACTGGAGCAGCTCAAGGCGTTGGGAGACGAGGTTTATACCACGGGGGATGCGGACTATGCGGGACGTTATGTGTTCACCGGATACCGCACGGACACTTCCCTGAGCTTCAGCCAGCCGACGGATCAGGTCTATGAGATCACGGAACAGATCGACAGGGACGCTTTTGATTCCGTTACGGAGGTGGACAGCGGAGATCTGCTGGACTGGAACGAGACGAATTACGGCGGGCTTGCGGCGGCGGATGAACAGGCCGTGGGAATGGTGGAGGTACACCGTCTCCGGCTGTCTTATGACGACTGCTCGGAGGATTATCTTCCCACGCTCACCTATAAGGACGCGGACGGAAACGACGTGACCGTTAACAGCAGCGTCGTACACAGCTACGCGGAGCCCAGCCCCTACAAACAGGCGGCGGACGATCCGGATGCGGTGATCTATGTTCCGGAGACCGGGGAACTGCTGTTAGGAGAGAACAAATACAATGAATTGATGGCTGTCCGGGATGACAAGACGACCGTAAAGAATGAGGGTGAGATCCGTGTGACCTACCAAAAATCCAGCTGGCAGAAGGGCGATCTGAGACCTGAGCATTATTTTTACTGCAAGTCGGATCCCGGGACGGACAAGGAGATCGAATATAACGACACATTCCTCACGGGAGAGACGGAGAAGCAGGCGATCGAGTACGACGTGGGATTCAATCAGACGATCCGCGTCAATTCCACCGCGGACGAGTGCTTCCAGCATGGGATCGGCAGAGAGGTCGATGATCTGGTGGGCGCGCTGCAGGAGGTGATCGACCTGGAGAAGGTGAGAGCCAAGATCGAGGACAAAATGAAGCAGAGTACCGGAGCAGACGCGGAGCTGTTGAAAAAACAGCTCGACGGAGTGGATAAAGCGCTCACCTTTGCAAAAGATAAAACACAGAAGCTCTTTGAGAGCGGCATCACAAGTTTCCAGACCTATCTGGACGACGCCAATCTGTGCATCACGGACTGCGGTACCAGAAGCAGCAAACTGGAACTGATCGAAAACCGTATGCAGAACCAGAAGACTACGTTTGAGACTTTAAAGAGCGAGAATGAGGATGTGGACATCACGGAGGTTGTCATCGGGCTCACTTCCGCGGAGCTGACCTATCAGGCGGCGCTGATGGCTACCGGAAAGGTGACGCAGACCACACTGCTGAATTATATTTAAGGGGGGTACAGGATGAAGATCAATACAAAGATATTTGGGGAGATAGAGGTTGCGGACGATAAGCTGATCACTTTTGACAACGGGATCATCGGTTTCCCGGATCTGAAGCATTTTACCCTGCTTCACGATGAGGAGCGGGGAACCAACGCGGGAATCCGTTTTCTGCAGTCCGTTGAGGAACCCGGTTTCGCCATGCCTGTGATGGATCCGCTGGTGGTAAAGCCTGATTATGATCCCCAGGTGGAGGACGAACTTCTGGCAGGGCTTGGAAATCTCACGGAGGATAATATCCTGGTGCTGGTGACGGTCACGGTTCCCTCGGATCTGATGCGGATGAGCGTAAATCTCCAGGGACCTGTCATCATCAACGTGAATGAGCGCAAGGCATGTCAGCTCATTGTGGACAATGAAGAGTACCCGGTAAAGTTCCCCATTTACGATATCCTTCAGGCGAGAAAGGGAGGTGAGTAGGATGCTGGCATTGTCCCGCAAGAAAAACGAGGCTCTGATCATCAACAATAACGTGGAGGTCACGATCCTGGAGGTCAAGGGCGATCAGGTAAAGATCGGCATCACTGCTCCCAAGGAAGTGCCTGTGTACCGCAAAGAGGTCTATCTGCAGATCCAGGAGGCCAACAAGGCTGCGGTGGACGCGGACGGCATGGATGCGCTGAAGAAGCTGCTGGGCTGATAAGAATTGTAATTTCATATGGTTTATGTTAAAATATCGCTGTAGGGATCTGCAGCGATATTTTTTTCATGATATCCCTAAACTTTTTTCAGGTACTGTCCGATAAGTGTCATAGAAACCGGATTTTGTCTTTTTGCGTACAGGACAACGCAGAATTTTCACACGGAGGTGACAGATATGGCAATTGAACCATTGGGAAGTGTAATGAGCGTACAGGCGCAGAATATGAGCGCGCCGAAACCCGCAGTCCGGGCGGAAAAACCGGAGATATCTACAGATTCTGTTGTTCAGACGGCAGAAAAGGTAGATAAAACGACAGCTGTAGTGGAGAATGCCCAGACAAAGGGGCAGGGAAGCTACAATGGGGAGCAGGAGCCCAGCCAGGATAAGATCAAGAAGGCTGTGGAACAGCTCAACAAGAGCATGACGAACTCGGAAGCTGTATTTGGTATCCATGAGGAGACCAATCGCGTGACCATTAAAATTGTGGACAAAGACACGAAGGAAGTGATCAAAGAGCTTCCTCCCGAGAAAACTTTGGATATGATAGCTAAAGCATGGGAACTGGCAGGGCTTCTTGTGGACGAAAAACGATAATCAGGAGGTGGAGAGATCATGGCAATGAGACTGTCCGGGCTGATGTCCGGTATGGATACGGAAAGTATTATACAGCAGCTTGTTGAGGCGAAAAGCACGAAACTGAACAAGGCAAAAAAAGCTCAGATCAAGGTAAACTGGCAGCAGGATGCCTGGAAAGAGCTGAATACAAAATTAAAAAACCTTCAGGCGAAGTACATCGGCAACATGCGCTTTTACTCCTCCTACAGCAAGAAAACGACGAAAGTGTCCAATCCCAATGCTGTAAGCGTGATCACGGGTGAAAGTGCAGTGAACGGCGTACAGTCGCTGCAGATCAAACAGCTGGCGAAAACAGGTTACCTTACCGGCGCGGAACTCAAAAATGCGTCCGGCAGCAAGGGAGATTACACTGCGCTGACCAAATTGAGCGAACTGGGTGTAGACGGAGAGGGTACCTTTAATGTCAAGACAGGAAACGGTTCTGTGGATATCCGGGTAAACGGTGATACCACCATTTCCGATGTGCTGACCCAGTTGAAGGATGCGGGACTCAATGCAAGTTTTGACACAAAGACACAGCGCTTTTTTGTGAGCGCAAAAGAATCCGGCGCAGATAATGATTTCAGTCTCACGGCGCTGGACGGAACCGGAGCGGCAGCACTGTCTGCCCTTGGGCTGCAGGTGAATCTGGACGATGATGCCGCATCCAGGGCGGAATACAACACCTTTGCAAGTTATTATGTGAAGGGGGATAGGGCAGCCACCCTTGAAAAAATGCGCTCTTTGATCGACAGTGATGTGCAGTCGAGAGTGGACGGATACCTGAGCAAGTATAAGAGTTTACAGGATTCCCTGACGACTGCCCGGAATAAGATCGACGAAATCAATAAGAAATATGCGGATGAAGGAAAGACGCTTAAATCTGTCGAGGAGTATCAGAGTGAGCTTGATACAAAGAACGAGCGGATCAAGACATTAGAGGAGTCCCTGAAGGCAGAGGATTCCCCTCTGACCGATGAGGATAGAGAGCTTGCAGAGAAGGAGCTTGCCGGTCTGAAGGAGGAAGTATCTGCTCTTAATTCGGAAAAAGCGGATGCGGAGACTCTTGCCAAACAGAACGAGACGGTGACAAATCTGGAGAAACAGGCTGCGGATATAGAGCAGTATGTCAATATAACCACAGCAGAAGATGGGGAAGGGAATACTACTTACAGTGCAGCTGCCACGGGAAAACTGACGCAGGAAGTGGAAGACCGTTTCTACAATAAGGCTGAGTATGCTTCCCAGGTAGTGGATGGAACGATTTCTTTAAGCGGCGGCGCTACCAAAGTCAATGGACAGGACGCGATCATCAGCTTAAACGGCGCGGAATTTACCAACAGCACCAATGTGTTTGAGATCAACGGTCTGACCTTTACCGCGCTCAGCGAGACCGCACCCGGGGAGACGATCACAGTCACCACGCAGAACGATACCGACGGAATCTATGACATGATCAAGAACTTCCTGAAGGAGTACAATTCCGTCATCAATGAGATGGATAAACTCTATAATGCAAGTTCTTCCAAAGGATATGAACCTCTCCTGAGCGAAGAGAAGGAAGCCATGTCCGATACGGAGGTTGAAGAGTATGAGAAGAAGATCAAAGAGTCGCTTCTTCGGAATGACAGCAATCTCTCCTCTGTCAGCTCAGCGCTCAAGGAAGTAATGGCTGCGGGCGTTATGGTCAACGGCAAGCAGATGTATCTCACCGATTTCGGCATCAATACGCTGGGATACTTTGCGGCGGCGGACAACGAGAAAAATGCTTATTATATCGATGGAGACCCGGACAGTGAAAACACCTCCGGCAATCCGGATAAATTAAAAGGATTGATATCCAGCGATCCGGATACGGTCATCTCCTTCTTCACCGGTCTGGCACAGAATCTGTACGGCAAGATGAGCGATCTGTCCAAATCGGTTGAGGGGTACAGAAGTTTTGGCAGCTTCTTCGATGATAAAAAGATGAAGTCGGATTATGACAGCTATACGTCCAAAATTGCTGACCTGCAGGAAAAACTCAATGATTACGAGGATAAATGGTACAAGAAGTTCTCCAAGATGGAGACTGCGCTGGCGAAGCTGCAGAGCAAGACAAACGCGTTTTCCGGTCTTTTAGGAGGTTGACGACATGGCATTACCCAATGCTTATGCACAATATAATAACAGCAAGGTGATGACGGCATCTCCGGCGGAGCTTACGCTGATGCTCTATGAAGGTTCCATTAAATTCTGTAACAGAGCGATCGCTGCGCTGGAGAAGCAGGATGTTCCGGAGGCTCATAGCAATATTGTCAAAGTGGAGCGCATCATAGACTATCTCAGGCAGACACTGGATATGAAGTATGAGGTGGCGCAGGATTTTGATCGTATCTATAGTTATCTCGGGCAGCGCCTTGTGGAAGGAAACCTTAAAAAGGACAGGGAAGCCCTGGAAGAGGTGTGCGTTCATCTGCGTTCCGTGAGAGATACCTGGAAAGAAGTGATGCGGATCAATCAATCGAAGGGGACTACATGATGGAGAACTATTTGAGCGTTTTGGAGGACAGCCTTCGTCAAAAAATACAGGTTTTGGATGAGATATTCAACCTGAGCGGTGAACAGGAACAGCTGCTGAAGCAGGATGATCTGGATCTCGACGCTTTTGACAGGCTGGTAGAGCAGAAGGATGTGCTGTCGGAAAAGCTGGACAGACTGGATGATGGTTTTGAGTCCCTTTATGCACGTCTTGAGAAGCAGCTGAAGGAGAACAAGGATATGTACCGTGCGCAGATCGCCGTATTGCAGGAGCTGATCGCCCGGGTTACAGAGAAGACCGTTTCGATCCAGGCGAGGGAGACGCGCAATAAAGAAATGCTCTCCCGGCAGCTCGCCCGGCTGCGGCAGGGGATCAATCAGAGCCGGCGCAGCTCAAAGGCGGCATATGACTATTACATGAACATGAGTAACGGCGGCATGGGGATGTCCCAGTTTATGGACCAGAAAAACTGATGATCAAAATAATTTAAAATTTTTTCACAGAGCTCTAAAGTATTTTGAAACTCATCCGATATATTTAACAAGTAAAGCAAATGAACAACAAGTTCAGAGCTTTCTTTAAAGAAGTGATCGGAGGCTATCCGCACAATAGCAGACGGTTACTGTAACCACTACCGGGAAGCTGGAACGTGCGAACCGGACGAACGGTAGACAAAAATAACTGGCCTCAGGGAAGAGGTCATCAAATTCAAGGAGGAATATATTATGGTAGTACAACACAACTTAACCGCAATGAACTCTAACAGAATGCTTGGTCTCACAACTGCAAGCCAGGCAAAGTCCACTGAGAAGCTGTCTTCCGGTTACAGAGTAAACCGCGCAGCTGACGATGCTTCCGGGCTCGCTATTTCCGAGAAGATGAGACGTCAGGTTCGTGGTCTTACCCAGGCATCCGCAAACGCACAGGATGGTATCTCCATGGTGCAGACCGCAGAAGGCGCGCTGAACGAAGTGCATGATATGCTGCAGCGTATCAATGAACTGGCAGTTAAGGGTGAGAACGGAACCCTGACTTCTGAGGACCGCGGCTACATCGACAGCGAAGTACAGCAGCTGATGAGCGAGATCGACCGCGTGGCTTCCACTACCACCTTCAACGAGCTGAACCTGTTGAACGGCGACTGCTCCAACGGTGTGGATCTGCAGGTGGGCGCAGAGTGCGGACAGCATATCCAGCTTAAGATCAAAGCTATGAACTGCTCTAAGATCAGCCTTTCCGGTACCGCTACTACTGCGACCAAGTCCGGTGCACTGAATAAATCGGTTAAGCAGGCGATCAAGAACGTGAACAAGCAGCGTTCCGATTTGGGTGCGGTACAGAACAGACTGGAGCACACCATCAACAATCTGGACAATGTAGTAGAGAACACCACATCGGCTGAGTCCGCTATCCGTGACACCGATATGGCTACAGAGATGGTTAAGTACTCCAACAACAACATCCTTGCACAGGCAGGACAGTCCATGTTGGCACAGGCTAACCAGTCCAATCAGGGTGTACTCGCTCTGCTCGGCTAATCTCGAAGAGTTCGAAGACACAACAAGCTACCAAAAAGAACCGGTGTTTCACCGGTTCTTTTTCTTGCATGAAAATTACTGTGTTGAAAGTTTGGATTCAGGGCAGGTAACTTATCATTTCCCGGACACGGTGCTTATAGGTGTGGTGTTCTGAAATCCTGCGAAGACCGTTTTGGGCAATGGCGGACCGCTCCGCGTCGTGTTTTAGATAATACTCGATCTTATCCGTCAGATCTTTGGCGCTCTCATAAAAGACAAAATCTTCATCCGGTACAAAATGTTTTAAAAAGTCCTCCTGATAATTGCTCATAAGAAAGCCTCCGGCGCCCATGATATCGAAAGCGCGCAGCGGGATGCCCGACAAAATACTTCTAAGGGAGATGTTCAGGTTGATCTTGGCATGCCGGAAGACATAGGGGGCAAAATCATAGTAGTCCACGGGGCCGTGATTGGTGCAGCCGCGGAAGCGGACGGAGGAGTCCGGGGTGTATAGATCCAGCCCGAAACGGGATGCTGTTTGGGAGAGCAGTTCCGTGCGCTCAAGGGAGGTAAGTTTGCGGTTTATCACATACTGCGCAAACAGATACTCGATGCTTTCCACGCTGTCCGCCCCGGGACGCATGGGCAGGTCTTTTTGCATATCTTCTATAATATGCCTGGGGAGAAGTTCCTGTATGAAATTATATCCATACACGGATCTCTGGGCGGCCATCAGCCCTTCCAGATACCCCCTTGTATAGGGAGAAATAGTTTTCATCCGTTCGTAAAACTGATGCTTTTCCGTATAGAGGGAGCCTACAAAAGCCACGGGATGCCGGTTGCGCCAGCGGGTCTTTTCAAAGGTATTCTCATCCTGCATGGCAGAAAGCCTTTCCACATTTGCCGCCATGGGAAGGTAGTGCACAGTCTGAATCCCCGCATTGTGAAATTCCGCGTATTGGGCGGAGTCAAACACAAAGACATAATTGGTAGGATTATTGACGGTATAGTGATAGAGCCGTACATAGGGGCTGTCATAAATCCAGGATATGTAAGGGATCCCCTCTTTTTTGCACAGGGCGGACACAATGGGAAAATAATTAAAAGAAAACACAAAGTCCGGATCAAAGCATCCAAATGCTCCGGATAGTTCCTGACGAAGCTGTGCCTCGGGGACTTCTTTTTGATCATGGATGGGATGTTCTTTTACCGTGTGCCCCAGATCCCTGAAAGCAGCTATCATATCTTCATTTCCAAAGCTCTTCCAAGTCAACAGTAATATGTTCATAAAATTCCTCCTGCTATAAGAATATCAGTATTGGTTCCGGGGTGCAAATTATTTTTTTAAATTTATTGTTATACAACTCTAAAGTTTCTTTTGTTTGGACCGATATATTAGTCAGATAGCAAAATACAAACAAACCTCCAGGGATGGAGGAGAGAATTCAAGGAGGAATATACTATGGTAGTACAACACAACTTAACCGCAATGAACTCTAACAGAATGCTTGGTCTCACAACTGCAAGCCAGGCAAAGTCCACTGAGAAGCTGTCTTCCGGTTACAGAGTAAACCGCGCAGCTGACGATGCTTCCGGGCTCGCTATTTCCGAGAAGATGAGACGTCAGGTTCGTGGTCTTACCCAGGCATCCGCAAACGCACAGGATGGTATCTCCATGGTGCAGACCGCAGAAGGCGCGCTGAACGAAGTGCATGATATGCTGCAGCGTATCAATGAACTGGCAGTTAAGGGTGAGAACGGAACCCTGACTTCTGAGGACCGCGGCTACATCGACAGCGAAGTACAGCAGCTGATGAGCGAGATCGACCGCGTGGCTTCCACTACCACCTTCAACGAGCTGAACCTGTTGAACGGCGACTGCTCCAACGGTGTGGATCTGCAGGTGGGCGCAGAGTGCGGACAGCATATCCAGCTTAAGATCAAAGCTATGAACTGCTCTAAGATCAGCCTTTCCGGTACCGCTACTACTGCGACCAAGTCCGGTGCACTGAATAAATCGGTTAAGCAGGCGATCAAGAACGTGAACAAGCAGCGTTCCGATTTGGGTGCGGTACAGAACAGACTGGAGCACACCATCAACAATCTGGACAATGTAGTAGAGAACACCACATCGGCTGAGTCCGCTATCCGTGACACCGATATGGCTACAGAGATGGTTAGATACTCCAACAACAACATCCTTGCACAGGCAGGGCAGTCTATGTTGGCACAGGCTAATCAGGCAAATCAGGGCGTACTTGCTCTGCTGCAGTAAACATAAAATATTGAAAAAGGGCAGACTGTGTCTGCCCTTTTTTTGAAAGAGGTTTTTATGGCAGAAGAAATGTCCTTTGAAGAATTGCAGGGCATAGTTTCCCTGTGCCTGGATGAAATAATGGCGGTCAAGGGCGAAAACGAAAATCTCCGCAGACAGATAGATAATCTGACTGCGGTTAACCTGGAACTGGGCAATCACATCAGGAAGCTGTATGAAGATTATGAGGAGACAAAACAGAATATAGCTGCCAGTCTGAAAATTCAGGACATGGGATTGGATAATATGGTTTATGAGCTTAATGATCCGCACATGGATACAAAAAGCATCTATTATCCCACATTCTACGAGATAGAGTATACGATCGATAAGATCATACATGAGAGATGCAGCATGGCGCGCTTCGGTGACGGCGAGCTGGCTATCATGGCACACAGGAGCCGCCAGAAGTTTCAGCCCTACGATGCCGGATTGGCAGAGCGCTTAAGAACCATCATAAACGTAAATGAGGAGCGCTTTTTAATTGCGATAGCGGATAATTACGGATCCCTGGCGAAATACAGCCGTGCGGGAAAGAGTGGGATCCGTTCTTATATGACAGAAGAGGTCCGGTTGGAACATCGGGCTTTTTTGGATTTACAAAGGGTTTATCACAATGCCTATATCAGCAGACCCTGTGTGTTATATGCGGATTTTGATACCAAAGAGCCGGGAAAAAGATTTGAACGCTTAAAGGAGATATGGAAGGGGAGAGAGGTTATCATTGTGGAGGGCTCCCAGAGCCGCTTAGGCGTTGGAAACGACTTGTTTGATAATGTCGCACAGCTTTGCCGGGTGGAAGCTCCTCCGGAAAATGCGTATGAAAAATACGATGCGATATTAAGTGCGGCTCTTTCCTGTGGGAAAGAGGGATGTCTGTATTTGATAGCTTTGGGACCGACCGCCGGAGTGCTGGCGTATGACCTGTTCCGCGAGGGGTATCAGGCGCTGGATATCGGTCACATTGATCTGGAGTATGAATGGTATCTTCATGGCGGAGGAAAGCGCTGTGAGGTAAAAGGAAAGTATAATAATGAATATACGGGCGGAGAACTTGTGGAAGACATAGAAGATGCCGATTATCTCGCGCAGATCGCGGCAACGATTTTTTAGTGCGGTATCGTATAACTGCATTCTGATGCGGGCAGGAGTATGGAGATGAAGTATAGTGATTCGGAATTGCTGGAATTAAAAAGGCTTGCAGAGATATATTGCAGATACAATTATGATTACTGTTATCTTTCCGCAATGTATTATAAAAACAGGACAGAAGGGACCAAAACGATCATTGTAGGTTCGTCACACGCGATGAACGGTATCGTGGAGAGCGCGTTTGATGAAAGACCGATCAATTTTTCGATTTCCTCTCAGGATCTTTACTATGATTTCCAACATATTCAAAAGGCTGTGAAAGAGGGGGCGCGGGAGATTAAAAACTGTATCATCAACCTGGGGTATTATATGATGTATCAGGATATTTCTCTCAGTAAAAATATCGGAAAGTTTATGGTTCCAAGAATATATTTCCCTCTGTTTGGAGAGCCCCATCATTATTCCGGCCCTGTGGAATATGATCGGTATCAGACGCTTTCTTATGACAGGGAAAAGTATCCGGAAGCCATTGTGAAAAAGGTCTGCGAGAGTTATTCGCTGAGTGAGTTTATGAAAAACGCAACCTATTATGGTATGTTGAAGACCCGTGAACAGAATAGTCTGCTGGCTTGTGCCGGGGGGGCATGGCAGGAGCTGCCGCAGCAAGAAAAGGAATCCCTTGCGATACAAAGGACGGAGGATCATAATCACATTAGGACGTATATTGCCTCAAGACAGGAAAACGGGGAGCTGGTGCAGGAGATGGTTTGCTTTCTTGCCCAAAGAAATATCCGGATCGTATTTGTAATTTTTCCTTTTACAAGTTATTATAATAAATATATTGATGCAGAGTACAGACAGGATATCATAAATGTATTGGAAGGGCTGGAGCAGCCGGTCGAATTTTTGGATATGAATGACCTTGACTTGTTTGACGCGCAGGATTTTGTCGATACAGATCATCTGAATGAGCGGGGGGCTTTCAAAGCCAGCTGTGTTTTGAATGAGTTCCTGTCATTATACGAGGAGGATAATAAGTGGATATACGGGAGAGATATGCGCAACTGGTTGAAGAACTGATGGAGGGAGTGGATAACGGGGATTTTAACGATGTCACTCACATCCCGTCAAAGTATACCTATGAATTTTTAGCGGCGTTTTGTTATTATGCCAGACAGTTGGACGGCGGGGAAGATTTTTTCAGACAGCTGCATCATCTGGTATCTGAGGCGGGAGCCGCTGCATTGAGAGAAAAAATATCCCGGGGAGAGAAAGTGAAAGTCACCTTTCTGGCGATTTCTGCAGCAGAATGGCCGGCAGACGCACTGTATCATCTGTTGGAGAAAGATGAGCGGTTTGATGTCACGGTCACAAATTGTGTGCTGGCAGACAGGAGTATTGATGACAGAACCAAAACCTATCTGCAGAATAAGGAGTTTTTTGAGAGCAGGGGATATCGGGTGCTGGATACATATGATGCGGAGAAAGATGAAGTGCATAGCTGGGAACAGTTATGCGAGGTCCCCGATATGGTCATTCACCTGACTTACTGGTGGGAGTCCTTGCCGGAGTGTTATCGAATACTTCATTATCCGTTAAGGCGGATCAATCTCTCTATTCCATATGGATTTGAGACGGGAAACAGTGCGGGCGGACAGTATGCGTCTCATTTTGCATGGAACAAGGAATTTCAGAATCTGGCAGTGCGTGTTTATGCAAATACGAAAATGGATGTGGAGGGATATCGGCAGTATCAATTGCTGCAGGGCAGTAATGTGGCATATTCCGGCTATGTCAAAATGGACTATTTCTATCAAAAGCCCTGCTATACAGAATCCGATATCCGGGCGCTGTGGAAGATTCCCGAAGGTGCGGATGTAAATAGTATGAAAAAAGTCATCATTGCACCGCATCACTCTTTTCTGGGATATGCCGGCATTCTATTTTCCACCTTTGCAGAAAATGTCCATTTCTGGCCGTATCTTGCAGAGAAATATCAGGATAAGATTTCCTTTGTGCTGAAACCGCATCCCAATCTGCGATGCAGGGCTGTGGAGGCGGGTGTCTTTAAAAGCACCGGGGAATATGATGCCTATATTGCGAAATGGAATCGGATGCCCAATGCCCGTGTGGTGGAGGAGGGCAGTTATTTGGAGCTGTTTGCCACTTCCGATGCCATGATCATGGATTCGATATCTTTTATTGCGGAATATCTGTATGCGGACAAACCGCTGCTGTATCTCACAAGACCGGAGCAGGTATTTACAGAGCTGGGACAAAAATGTATGTCAGCCTACAGTCAGGCGGAAGGAAGCGATTACATGAAGATAGAGAGATTCCTGGAAGATACGGTTTTGGGGGAGTCGGACAGCATGCGGGAACAGCGCAGGAAAATCTTTGCGGAAGAGTTGGATTATGTGAAGGATCATCATTGTCTGGCAAGCGAATGGATTTATCAGGACATCGCGTCAATGGTGGGAACAGAGTAGCTGCAGATCAGGATTCGGATCGTATTGGGAGAGAAAAAGATATGCTGCAATTTCCGAAAGATTATTTTAAGGATGAATACAGGGAAGGATTTTTGGTCGATACCACGATGAAGACTGTCTGGGCGGCGGAACTGGAGGTCTTGGCAGCCATAGCGGATGTCTGTGCAAAATATCAGCTTCCCTGGTTTGCGGACTGGGGAACGCTGCTGGGGGCGGTGAGGCATCAGGGGTTTGTCCCTTGGGATGACGATATTGACATCTGTATGCTCAGGGAGGATTATCAGAAACTGATGAAAGTATTACCCCGGGAGCTGCCGGAGGGCTGGCATGTCTATGGTCCTATGTGTGAGGAACCGGGAGAGCAGTTTTGGGCCTGTGTCATGAATGCGGACAGTATCAGTATTGAAGAAAAGAGGCTGCAGGAATTTCACGGCTGCCCGTTTATCGTAGGGGTGGATATTTTTCCCTTGGATTATCTGCCCAGGGATTCCGGTCAGGCCGCGGCACAGAAAGCGCTTTTTATTCTGATCTGGAAGGCGGTACAGTTGGCAGGAGGTAAAAATCAGACCCCAAAGGATAAGAAAGAACTGGAGGAGGCTTTGACGGGAATTGAAGGATTCTGTAATGTGAGCTTTGACCGACAGGGCGCTCTGGTACCGCAGCTTTGGCGCCTTGGGAATGAGCTTGCGGCATGTTATGGAGAAGCGGACGGAGATTATCTGACCTGTTATCTGCCTTATATTAAAAATGATCACTTTTTCTTTGACAAGCGCTGTTATGATGATGTGGAATATCTTCCCTTTGAGGAGGTGTTTCTTCCGGTGCCGAAGGGGTGGGATACGATCCTGGAGGTGGAGTATGGAGACTGGAGGACTCCGGTCCGGGGGAAAGCGTCCCATGATTACCCTTTTTACAATGATCAGCTGGAGCAGCTGAGGAAGAAGGTCAGAGAGATGGAAGAGGAGCAGGAGGGAAAGGAACATGCTTAGTTTTTCGGAGGAATATTTTCGTGCGGAGGAGCGGGAAGATTTTTTTGTCAGCGAGACCATGAAGCGGTATTGGGCATGCTGTATGGAAATTGTGAACGTCATTGACGGAATCTGTAAGCGGCATGGGATAACCTATTATGCAGACTGGGGGACCCTGTTGGGCGCCGTCCGGCATAAAGGGTTTATTCCCTGGGATGACGACATGGATATTGCTGTCAAGAGACCGGACTATGAGCGGCTGCTGAAAATTCTCCAGCGGGAGCTGCCGGAGGGATATAAATTATCCACACCGTTTAACAGTGAGGAGCATCGCCAGTTTTTTTCGGGAGTATCCAATGGCACAGAGATGGATTTGTCCAAGGCGCATGTGGAAAAATTTTATGGCTGTCCCTTTGTGGCAGTGATCGATATTTTTCCACTGGATTATCTGCCAAGAGATCCGAAAGAAGAGGAATTGGTCCGCTCTCTTTTTGTTATCATATGGAATGCTGTCCAATTGATTAAAGATGAGGCAGAGCCGGAGGAGATTGAGCGGGCGGTGAGAGATGTGGAAGAGTATCTGAATGTTAAGATTGATAGAAATAAACAGCTCCGAAGCCAGCTGTGGAAGCTTGCAAATCAGCTTGCCATGTCGTATCATGAGGAGGAAGGGGATTATCTGGTACCCTGGTGCAGTTATATCAACTACGGTGTGAAATTTGACAAGCATTGGTATGACGAAGTGTCCGTCCTTCCTTTTGAGGAAATGCAGCTGCCTGTCCCGCGGGATTATGAACCGGTACTGGAGGCGATGTATGGAAACTGGAGGGTGAGGGTAAAGGGGACGCAGGCGCACGATTATCCCTGCTTTAAAAAACAGTTGGAATTTTTGAGGCGTAAGGTTGCGGAACTGAAAGAGCAGGAGCGGTTGTTACAGGGATAACTACCTGTGGGGTACAAGGAGGAAAAGCTATGCAGGCAATTATTTTGGCGGCAGGAATGGGAAAACGCCTGAAGGATCTGACACAGAATAATACGAAATGTATGGTAAAAGTGAACGGTGTCACGTTGATCGATCGTATGCTGCATCAGATCGAAAGACAGCATTTGTCCCGTATTGTGATAGTGATCGGATACGAAGGACAAAAACTGGTGGATTATATTGAAACTCTGGATATCCGCACTCCCATCGTATATGTAAACAATCCCATCTATGACAAGACAAACAATATTTATTCCCTGGCGCTGGCAAAAGACTGGCTGTGCAGGGAAGACACGCTGCTGTTTGAGTCAGACCTGATCGTTGAGGATTCGGTGATCGAGACCCTCCTGAATGATCCGCGTGACACCCTTGCGCTTGTGGATAAATATGAATCCTGGATGGACGGCACTTGTGTGAAGCTGGACGAAAATGATGGGATAGAGGCGTTTGTACCGGGGAAAAAATTTAAATATAATGAGATAAACGATTATTATAAGACAGTCAATATTTATAAGTTCAGCAGACAGTTTTCCCAGACGCACTATGTACCCTTTTTGGAGGCATATCAGACGGCGCTCGGTGAAAACGAATATTATGAGCAGGTGCTGCGTGTGATCACCATGCTGGATGACCCCGGAATCCGGGCGAAGAGACTGGACGGTCAGTTATGGTATGAAATAGATGACATTCAGGACCTGGATATCGCGGAATCTATGTTTACGCCTGACGAGGAAGAACGGGTGTCACTTTTGCAGGGGCGTTTCGGTGGATATTGGAGGTACCCCAGACTGCTGGATTTCTGCTATCTGGTAAATCCCTATTTTCCCCCACAGAAATTGGTCGATGAAATGAAGGCAAGTTTTGAAACCCTTTTGACCCAATATCCCTCCGGGATGCGTGTCAACTCCCTGCTTGCCGCCAAAAACTTCGGAGTGCGGCAGGATTATATTCTGGTGGGAAACGGCGCGGCAGAGCTGATCAAGGCGCTTATGGGCAGGCTGTCCGGCAAAGTGGGAATCATCCGCCCGACCTTCGAGGAGTACAGTCACAGATATGAGGAGAGGGAGGTAGTCTGTTTTTGGCCTCAGGATACGCGGTTTCATTATCATGCCCGGGATCTGATGGAGTTTTATTCTCATAATCCGATCGATAATCTTATATTGATCAACCCGGATAACCCTTCGGGGAATTATATCCCGAAACAGGAACTCATAGATCTTGTGGAATGGACGAAACAGCAGAATATCAGACTGGTTGTGGATGAGTCCTTTGCGGATTTTTCGGACGAAGAAAACAATACGATGATTGAGTCGGCGCTTTTGGCAGAGAATCCTCATCTTTATGTTATGAAGAGCATTTCCAAGTCTTACGGCGTCCCCGGGCTCAGGCTGGGGGTTCTTGCCTCGGGGGATACGGATATGATCGCCCGTCTGAAAAAAGATGTGGCTATCTGGAATATCAATTCCTTCGCGGAATTCTATATGCAGATTGAAGAAAAGTATAAGAAGGATTACGCGGAGGCGCTGGCATTTTTCCGGGAGGAAAGAAGCAGATATAAAGAGGAACTCTCCAAGATCCCGGGGCTGGAAGTTTTTCCGTCCCAGGCGAATTATCTTATGGCAGAGATCACCAATGGGATGACTGCTGCGGAATTGACGCGTATTCTGATCTTAAAGCATAATATACTGATCAAAAATTTGTTTTCCAAAGTGAATCGGGACGGGAAACAATATATACGGCTTGCAGTGAGGAACACAGAGGACAATAATAGGTTAGTGAAAGCGCTTTGGGAGGTTTTAGGGAATGGAACCAATCAGTGTGATTCTTCCCACTTATAATCGGAGCCATTGCATTCAAAGAGCAGTCAGGAGTGTTTTGACACAGTCTTATCCTGTGCAGGAAGTCATCATAGCGGATGACTGTTCCCAGGATAATACGGAAGAGGTATTGAGCCGGATTAACGACACAAGAGTCCGGTATTACCGCCTGCCCCAGAACCGGGGAGCGGGAGGAGCCAGAAATTTTGGAGTGGAGAAGGCGCGGTATGATCTGATCGCATTTCACGACAGTGACGATGAGTGGGTGGAGAACAAAATTGAGAGGCAGATGGCGTATTGGGAGAAACATCCGGAATTTGGGATGATCTACTCCGCATACGAGATGCTTTTGGCAGGTGTGATACGTCATGAAGTACCCGATAGAAGCTCCGGCAGGAAGCTGGAGGGAAATATTTTGCCGGAACTCTTATATCAAAATACCATTGGCGCTCCCACTGTGCTGATGAAGAAACAAATTTTTTATGAGGCAGGGGGCTTTGACGAATCGATGCACAGCCTGGAGGACTGGGATTTCGCGATCAAAGTGGCAAAGAAATATCCCATTGGCTTTGTACCGGAAGTGCTTCTTAAAGTGAATACCTCCGATGGCGGGGTTTCCTCCAATAAGGCGGCGTATTATCAGAACAGATGCTATATGCTCCGCAAACACAGGACGGAATATCTTGAGAACGGTATGTTTGACAAAACGGTGCAGTATATTCTGAAGCAGGCAGAGACGGATGGTCTTCTGGCGCAGATTGAAAAAATGATAATGTTGTATCTGTCTTATTAAAATCAGAATGAAGGATGGGTTGGAAAAATGAAAATGACTGTGATAGGAGGGGGAAATATCGGCACACTGATGGCCGCTGAGATGGCGGTCAAAGGATGCGAGGTATCAATCTACTCTTCCCATCCGGAGCGGTGGAGTCAAAATATAGATGTATATAATGCCGCAGATGACAAGATTTTGGAGGCCGTTGTTTCCAATATTACATCCGATCTGGCGGAAGCGGTGTGCGGAGCAGAGATCATCTGGGTGACTTATCCGGCACATATGTTTTATGCTTTGGTCCAACAGCTTAAGGAACATATAAAGGAAGGTCAGCTCATCGGTGTCGTACCCGGGAGCGGCGGGGCGGAATTTGCATTTAAGGAATTACTGGATAGGGGCTGTACTTTGTTTGGATTACAACGTGTTCATTGTATTGCCAGACTTAAGGAATATGGAAAATCTGTGTACATGCTTGGAAGGAAAAAAGAATTGCAGGTCGGGAGTATTCCGGCTATGGCGGCGACATCGATCAGCTCTATACTGGAGACTCTTTTTGATATTCCCTGTATCCCTCTGCCCAATTATCTAAGTGTTACGCTCACGCCTTCCAATCAGATTTTACATACCGCAAGACTGTATTCTATGTTTCGGGATTATACTCCGGAGAAAAATTATCCTAAAAATTTTCTGTTTTACGAGGAATGGACAGATGAGGCATCACAGACTCTGCTGGAATGCGACGATGAATTGCAGAAGCTGTGCCGCATTGTTCCTATGGATCTGACAGCAGTAAAATCATTGAAAATTCATTATGAAAGCGCCACAAAAGAGGCTTTGACGGCAAAAATCCGGGGAATAGAGGCTTTTAAAGGATTGACGGCGCCCATGAAGCATACGGAAAAGGGATGGGTTCCGGATTTTACCTCCCGCTATTTTGTTGCAGATTTTTCTTATGGACTAAAAATCGTAAAAGATATCGCGGGAGTGTTTGGAGTGAAGACGCCAAATATAGATGAGGTTTGGAAATGGTATCTGGAGAAAACCGGGATCAGGGATTTTTTTGCCCTGAAATATGAAAATCCGGAGCAGTTAGTTTCTTTATATTGTATGGAAACATCGATGGAATCGGGAGGTTCCATATGAAATTATTATGTTACGAATGGGGGGGCTATCTGCAGTATGACATTTATTGTTTCTGCAGGGAAAATGGCATATGTACGGAGAGTTTTACTTGGAAATTTTCCGATAAAAATAAGGATGAGGCTTTTGCGCACTGGTTTCGGGAACATGTCGATGAAGGTCGCTTTGACGCGGTATTGAGTATCAACTACTGGCCCATGCTGTCCCGGATGGCAAAAGAGAAAGGCTTAAAATATATAGCCTGGTGCTACGACAATCCGTTAAATGTCATCGACATAGAAGATACCTTGAACAATCCCAATAATTATGTGTTCCTTTATGACAGGATACAGACGGAACAATATTTGAGGGCGGGATTTGATACGGTCTATTATCTTCCTTTGGGCGTGAACGGCGCCAGACTGAGCCGGATCCAAATGTCCGCGGCAGACCGCAGAAAGTATGGCGCAGAGGCGGCTTTGGTGGGGAGTCTTTATGAATCCCGGCTGCAGGAACTGCGCGCGCTGGCGGACGAATATATCCAGGGCTATCTGGATGCGTCATTGGCGGCACAGCAGAATCTGTACGGGTGCTATCTGTTTGATGAGATGGTGACGGAGCATCTGGTTGAGCGGTTTAACAAATATATCGGCAGCCGGCATCCGGAATCGTCCTTCCGGCTAAAAAAGGAAGCGTTGACCTTTGCCCTGGCGAGTGAGGTGACGCGGAGGGAAAGACTGCTTCTTTTGACCATTCTGGGGAGAAGATTTGATACCCGTCTATATTCATTTCATGAAAGTACGATACTGGAAGGGGTGAAATGTTTTCCCCCGGTGGATTATGTGACGGAGATGCCCAAGGTGTTTGCCTGCAGCAAAATTAACCTGAATCCGGTGCTCAGATGTATTCAGAGCGGGATTCCGCTGAGGGCATTGGATGTGATGGGAATGGGAGGATTCCTGCTCTCCAGCTGGCAGCCTGAGCTGGCGGAGTATTTTGAGAATGGGCGCGAGCTGGTGCTGTATGAAAGTGTTGGAGATGCGGTGGAAAAAGCCGGCTTTTACCTCAGCCATGAGGAGCTGAGAGAGCAGATCGCCGCGCGGGGAAGAAAAAAAGTGTTGGATCAATATACCCTGCAGGAAAGAATGAAGCAGATCTTACAGACCGCCGGGATATCTCAGGGATAGAGCCCGCTTTTAAAAGGCGGTCTCTATCATATTTTTTATTCTGTGGAGATAGGTATGCTGCTCACAGACCTTTCGGTAACCGTTCATGGCAATCTGTCTGCGTTCTTCCTCATGTTCCAGATAATAAGCGCATTTTTCCACAAGCTCTTCCATGCCAGAGTAGGCTTCCAGATCCGTTCCGATCTCAAAGTAATCGGGAAGTTCCGCCTGGTAGTTGGTCATGAGAAAACCGCCGCAGCCAAGGATATCAAAGATGCGTAAGGGCAGCCCGGTCTGAATGGGACGGATGGTCATGTTGAGATTGATTTTGCTCAGACGGAAAATTTTGGGCATCTCGGTCAGACTTTCCACGCCGCCATGTATATGTACCCCCTGTAATGCGGAAGTATCGCTTCTTGTGAACAGGTCTACCTTAAAATGTTCTGCCAGGGTGTTTAAGGTGCGCACCCGCTCGGTTTCCGCGATCTGCATGCCGATATAGCTGTGTGAAGCAATATAACGGTCGGGATCTTCCACGGCTTTTTCGATGGCATAGAAGTCTTTGGAGCAGGATTTGATATCCTGTGTTACCTGGTCATTCAGGGCATCCTCTACGGGATTATATCCGTAAATTTTGAGAGACGCTTCCACCAGGGCATCCACATATCCTCTGGTATGGTCGGACAGAGCCGACAGGTGCCGCATCGGATTCTTTTCGTTGTAGAGAGAGCCAACGAACGAGATGTCAGTGCGGTATTTCTCAGTGTCCTCCCGGGAGAGAGAGGAGAGCACTCTGTCAAAACGCTCCGTGCAGGAAGCAAGGGGCAGATAGTGTATCCCCCCGGGATTGTGGGGGGAAAATCGGAGGTACTGTGCCCTGTCAAACAGAAAGATATGGTTTGTATCGAGGAGTATGGATTGGGAAAACAATTCCGGCACCGGGGAATCCACGGTCCAGCACAGATATTTTGTCCGGTAAATGTGACAGATTTCCGCAATGGCAGGATAAAAGTTGATGCTGAATACAAAGAGCGGCTGCTCTGATCTCAGCACATGTTCCACCAGTCGTATTCGCTCTGCGTTGGACAGTCCCTTATGGGTGATCTCCGATCTTTCTTCCAGGACATCCACTCCCAGCATTTGAAAAGCGGAGATGATATCGGGTTCACAGATACTTCCATAGCGGTATACTAATATTTTCATTTGGAACTCCTGTTGTGTGAGATTTTCGGCATTGTTTATATTGTAATATTATACTTTATTTTGGGGTGACATGCAAGGATAAGGAATGGCGGGGTTAAAAGAAGTTGACAGCTTTCTCTTTATTTTTTAAGATAAGAAGCAGGAAGGGAAGGACAGATATGTTGGAGTTTCAGGAGGGTTTCTTTAAGCAGGAGATCAGGGAAAGATTCTATCTGGATACGACCATGAAAACCGTGTGGGCATCGGAGCTGGAGGTGCTGCAGAAGATTGCCGAAGTATGCGATAAATATGGTTTGACTTGGTATGCGGCATATGGCACTCTGTTGGGTGCGGTCCGGCATGAGGGATTTGTGCCATGGGATGACGACTTGGATATATGGATGATCCGGGATGATTACAATAAATTGATGGAAGTGCTGCATAAGGAGCTGCCGCAAGGGTATATTGTTCAGAGCCCTCTTACAGAGGAAGAAAGCGATCAGTATCACACCTGCATAAAAAACGGAAATAAAATCAGCATTGAAAAGGAGTGGCTGGAACAGTTTCATAACTGCCCTTTTACTGTAGGGGTAGATATTTTTCCGCTGGATTATCTGCCCCGGGATGAAAAGAAGAGGAAAATGCAGAAAAAAATATATATTTTGACCACCCGTGTCGCGCAGCTTGCCAGAAGGCTGGACCGGGGCGAGTATGGTGTGCAGGACAGTGCGGGCGAGGAGGAGATCCAGACAAAAATACAGGGTATGAAACAGGAAATAGAACAAGGGATCACTTACTTAGAAAAGGAGCATCATTTTCCCATTCGCCGTTGTCTGCTTAAGGAGGAAAAATGGTACTCACTCTGTTCGGAGATGTTAAAATGGGCTAACCATATTGCCATGATGTATCATGAAGAAGAATCGGATGAGCTGGCGATGTTTATGGACTATTACAAATGGGAGCATAAAATATTTCCCAAGGAATGGTTTGGTGAAGTGTATGGGGCTGCCTTTGAAAATTTCATGTTGCCGGTGCCTTCAGGATATGATCAGCTCCTGAAAAAAATATATAGAGAGTATTGGATCTATACTAAAAAGACAGGACAGCATGAATATCCCTGTTATGCGGGACAGTTGAGGATGTTGAGAAAATATGTGAAAAAAGGTGATGAGGAAGAATCAAAGGAAATCCCAGGTGAGTGGCTTCCCATCGTGACCAAAAAAGACGGCTCCCGGAAAAAACTGATTTTAAACGCAAACGATCCTGATGTATTTACGATGAACGGCGATAAAGCATTGGATAAATTGGAACGAACCATCAAAGTATTTGAGGATCAAAAAGACCAAATTACTTTGTGGTGGAGACCT
Source organism: uncultured Acetatifactor sp. (assembly GCA_947581865.1). Taxonomy (GTDB): domain Bacteria; phylum Bacillota; class Clostridia; order Lachnospirales; family Lachnospiraceae; genus Acetatifactor. The sequence continues at coordinate 26,863 of CANPWA010000019.1, forward strand.
TATCCCGCTATGAGGAATATATTGGATCAGGTTTCCCCGGATTTGGGAGGGCGGTATCAACAGATCCTGGAGGATTATAAGTCTGCGGGCTGGGGAATCTGTGATGAGACACATAATACAGAACGTGCCGTGGAAAACTGCGATGCCTATTATGGAGATATGAATGCCATTTTGCAGCCGTTTCAAAATGCGGGTAAGCCGATCTTGATCGCCCATGTTGACGGGGAGGATGCAAGACATGAGCAATAACAGGGATATCTATACGGAACACCATCTTTATTTAAGCGCTCCGCATTTTATACTGGATGAGAAGAAACTATACTTTTCCAATCGTTCCTGCAATGCGCTTGTTATAGTGGACAGAGAGACATGGAATGTGGAGAGTATGATCCCCTTTGTGGGCGAAGCATTAGATGCCAGGGAACTCCATGTGGCATGCTGCAGGCAGGGAGATAAGATTTATTTTCTGCCTCAGGGCAAAAAGAAACTTCATGTATACGATATGAAAAGCGGGGATCAAAGGGCTTATGAGCTGAAGGGCGAATACGATGACCGGACATATGCCTTGTGGGATTTTCACATATGGAATAATAAGATCTATCTGCTGCCCTGCGGAGGAGGATTCGGGCTGTGGTCACTGGATTTTGACGGACAGTTGAATAAGGAGAGCTGGTGGGAAGTATATGCGGATACAGCAAATATCTTTATGCATGGGGCGGTTGATGAACAGCGTTTCTTCTCTTTGAGGAAAAATACCGGAGAGTTTACGATTACGGATTTGCAGAAAAGGGAAACGAAAACCTACCGGTTTTCGGATGAGCGGTCCTCCTATGCGACATATGACGGACAGGATTTTTGGTATATTACATATGATACCGCAGATATAGTCAGGTGGAATCCTGAGGATGGAGAAAGAGAGAGGTATTCTTTTCCCATATGGGATAAATGTACTTTTGGAGGAGTGCCATATACATGTATTTATGCGGCAGGCGCAGAGATATTTGTGGTGTCGGGCACGCAGAAAGAGTTATTCGTGCTGGATAAAGAGAAACGTGTTTTAAAACCAATTTTTCAATTGCAGGGAATCCCCAATTGTTATAGAGAAGCGGATATGGCGCCCTTTTTCACCCGTCTGGGAGATAAATTGATCTGGGCTTTCAGGAGCGCGGACGGAGCAGCAGTCATAGATCTGACAACTATGGGGGGGCAAATGTGTCATAATGTGATTCCCTTAAATGACAAGGTTCGGGACCGTTTTGACCAAACATTATTTTTAAAATCCCCGCTCCTGTTCGAAGAAAGCGATGGATGGAACTTAGAAAAATTTTTACATCATTGCATGTGCAGCGCGGATTCATTTTGACCGATGGAGGACCGATATATTAAGGGCAGAGAGAAGATTTTACATCGTCAGGGAAACCCTTGTGCGGCATCTGGCTGATCAGCGGGTGAACAGAGAGACTGTGGCAGCAGCCTTTTAGAAACTACCAGGAAGCAGGATATTATATCATGATAAAAGTGTCAGTCATTATACCGGCATATAACGTGGAAAAATACATTTCGCAGGCAATAGATTCCTGCCTTTGTCAGAGACTGCATGATTTGGAGATCATAGTTGTAAATGATGGCTCCACAGACAAAACGGAACACATTATTGAGAAATATATAAACAACAATCAGAATGTTGTCTATATAAAAACGGAAAATCAGGGGCTGTCAATGGCGCGCAATACAGGGATGAAGGCTGCCAGAGGAGAATATATTTATTTTTTGGACGCTGACGATTGGATCGAGGAGGAATGTTTGGAAACTTGCTGTAAGCAGATGGACGAGTATCAGCTGGATTATGTAATATTTGATTCCGTTAGAGAATATGAAGGCTGTCAGGGAGTTATAGTCAAAAGCGAGAGAAAAGCTCAGTTTTTTAACTCATCCTATATATATAATGGAACAGAAGTGATGAAATTATATTGTAAAAAAGGATGGGTTCTTCCTGAGGTGTGGAGAAATGTATATCGAACCTCTTTTCTGCGCGACAATGATATTTCTTTTATGCCTCATATATATTATGAGGATAACCCCTTTCTTTTTGAAGTTCTGAGGAAATGCAGCAGATGTAAATATATTCCTTTATTCTTACATCACTACAGGATCAGAGATAATTCTATAATGACATCGGCTTTTCATATTGAGAAGGCGGAAAGTATTTTTCAACAGGCAGATTTTTTCTTAGAAAATCTGAGATCGATTACAGAGGATATAGAATATTGGAAAGTTTTTGCGGCAAATAGAATCATTGGGCTTTTTAAGCATAATTTGAACAGACTTTCCTTGGAAGAAACAAATAATCTAAAAAAATATGAAGATAGTATTTTGAGAAAAAAAGCGGAGTTGATCTGTAAGGCGAGAGAATTTTATTATACAGGAATAAGTACAGATACTGACATAAGAAATTTTTATCTGATGTTGGAAGAAATCGTGTTGTCATTAGATTGTGCCGATGAAGATATGGAGAAGCTCTGTGAAGAGGTTTTAGAAGAAAACCGGAAAAGAGCAAAAAAGATCATGTCAACATTCCCGCTTGGGCAGGAGAATAAAACGGTGGGAATCTATGGCAGCGGCATCAATGCAGATTATATATTGAATATGTATGAAAAGCTGATAGGACCAATCAAAGCGAGGCTGTATTTCATAGATACGAATATCTCTACGGGAACAGAAACACATAACAATATCGATATCATCAACGTAAAAGACCTGGAGAGATACGATATTGACGGGATCGTTATATTATCCTACCTATACGAACAGGAGATGTATGAAACCATTGTCCAAACTTATAAAAATAAATACCTGATTTATCGTTTTTACAATGGCTCTCTGGTTTCAGCGGAAGATACGCTGGACGGTGATCGGCTATCCTTTAGAAAGCGGATGCGGCGGAAATGTAAGAGGCTGATTCTCATGTGTACACCGGAGCACGCAAATATAGGAGATCATCTTATTACTTGTGGCGAGTATAACTTTCTCAAACGATATTTTCCGGAGCATGAAATTGTGGAAATCTCTCAATTTCAATATGAAAAGATGAGAGGAACGATAGCGCCCGCGATCAGGGAAGAGGAAGTTATCCTGGTATGTGGAGGAGGTTTTTTGGGGTCTTTGTGGGAATACGAATTGAATGTTGTAGAACACATACTGCAGGACTTTAATAAGAATAAAATAGTGATCCTGCCGCAATCTATGTATTACGAGAACACCCCATTTGGAATATACAGACAGCAGAGAGATCGTATGTTGTATCAACAGCAAAGAGATTTGACGATCTGTTTTCGTGAAAAGAATTCTCTAAAAAGATTTGAGCGATTTCAATTACGGAATATTAAGACGTACTTAATGCCGGACATGGCTTTGGCATTGGATTATTCTCATATGGATCATGTGCGGAAAGGAGTTTTATTTTGTTTTCGAGATGATAAGGAACAGACAGTTGCCGACGCTGATAAAGAAGCTTTAAGAAAATATTTTGAGAAAGCCCGGGGTGTGACTATAAGAGAAATCAGCATGATAAACCGGGAAAATGTTGCCGCTGTTCACAGAGAGCAATATGTAAAAGAGAAGCTGCAGCAGATAAGCGGCAGTTCATTAGTGGTCACAGACAGGCTGCACTGTATGATTGCCTGTGCGATTACAGGAACAGCGTGTGTGGCTCTTGACAATCTGTCCGGTAAAGTACAAGGAGTATATGAGTGGATAAAAGACTTGGAATATATCCGGTTTACAAAAAGCTGTCAAAGTATGATTGAGAATGATATACTACAGTGGAGTGAGATTGGGAGGGATCATTCCTATGGAAAAGACTATGAACAGGAATTCCGCTTGTTGAGCCAAATCATTATTGCAGTATCGCAGGACATGTCCTGCGACATGTGGGGGGATAAAGATGAAAGTAGATTATGAGAGTATCAAAGATTATAGCGAAGTGATCATATATGGTGCGGGTAATCTGTTGAAGCAATATTTTTCTTTGCTGGATCCAAAACTGAAGATCGTTGCAGCAGCGGATAATGATTGTGAGAAGTGGGGAAAAGAGTTTACCGAAAAGAAGCTTCCCTGCATACGTCCGGATAATATCACAAAGGGGAGTCAGGCAGTTATCATAGCAGTAGATGCTCCGGATGCGGTTGCGGCTATTTCAAAGGAGCTGGATCTACGCGGGATCGTATATTGTCATATCCGGGATGCGGTCCGGGCATATCTGCCGGTATACGATGCGGAGATACTGGATAAGATGAATCTTTCCTGGCATGAGAAACCATATGGGAAGATGATAAAATATATAGATATTTCCGTTCCTGTGTCTGCATGTAATTTAAAATGCTCTTATTGTTATCTGCAGCATGGTTACGGAAAACCAAAGCCGATGCTGCATACTCCTAAATACATCCGGGCGGCTCTCTCACAGGAAAGGCTGGGGGGATCTGCGCTTTTGAATTTTTGCGGGACCGGGGAGACATTGCTGCTGGAAGAGATAGTGCCTGTTATCGAAGAATTGTTAAGAGAGGGACATTATATCCAGGTAGTAACAAATGGAACTATTACACAGGGACTGGACAAGTTGTTCCATATCAAGGCTGATCTGACGAGAATCTTTATAAAGTTTTCCTTTCATTATCTTGAATTTAAAAGGCTGGGGCTTTTGGCTGTGTTTTCTGAAAATGTTAAAAAAGCGAGACAGATGGGCTGTTCCGTATCGGTTGAAGTCACACCAAGTGATGAGCTGATTCCCTATATAGATGAGATAAAGGAATTTTCCATGAGGGAATTCGGCGCTTTGCCACACCTTACGGTCGCAAGGGATGAGACGACTCCGGAGTTTAAATTATTGAGCCGGTATACGAACGATGAATATTATAATATCTGGAAGTCCTTTGATTCTTCTATGTTCCGTTTTAAGATGGAGCATCTGGGAAAGAGAAGAATGGAGCATTGTATGGCAGGAGTTTATTCTCTTGTGCTTAGTTTGGAGAGCGGAAATCTGTTTAAATGCGTTTATAATCCGCTGGTAGATAATATTTACCGCAATTTGAAAGAGCCGATCCATCTGGAAGCGGTGGGCGGGAGATGTTGTCTGCCCTATTGTTTTAACTGTCATTCATTTTTGGCATTAGGGCTCATTAAGGAAATACCTGCACCAACATATTATGAACTTCGTGACAGAGTGACAAACAGTGGCGGGCATTGGATCAATGAAACGCTGAAGGAAGTATTTAGTCAGAAATTGTTTGAGAACAATTGTTAGACACATGGTCCGAAGCTGCCGGCAGGAAATTTGAAACCGGAAGTGCAGAGAGTTTCAGAACACTTATATAGACAAAAGTATGTAATGATATCAAGATGTGGAGGGTGGATTTGAAGCAGCTGTTAGTGAGTATGATCGTGCCGGTTTATAATCAGGCAGAGTATGTGAAAAGATGTTTAAATAGCATAAATACGCAGACATACCCCTATATTGAGATTCTCTGTGTAGATGACGGTTCCACCGACCTGTCTCCTCAAATATTGGACGATTATGCCGTGAAAGATAACCGCATAAAAGTGATCCATCAAGAAAACAGGGGAGTTGTCTCTGCCAGAAAGACCGGAATTGAGTGTTCATCCGGCGAATATATCATGTTTGTTGATGCCGACGATTGGGTTGAGCCGGATATGGTCGAGACCCTTGTGAATGAGATCGGTGATGCGGACATTATATCGTCCGGTATTTTTTGGGAAAAATATCCCGGCAGGGAGAAGGTGGTCACGGATAACTACAGGGAGGGTCTCTATCATACCCCGGAGGAAAAGAAGGAATTCTTTTCCAAAATGATCTTTGATCTGGAAGGGCATGAAGCGCGGGCATTCACACCGGGGTTATGGAATAAGCTCTATAAAAGAGAACTTGTAAATAAAGTGTATCGTTTGATGGATCATACGATCACATATGCCGAGGATTCGGTTTTTTTATATATGTGTGTATTTAAGGCAGAGTCATTTGTGATAATACATAAGCCTTTATATCATTACTGCTACAACGAAATGTCAGTGTGTCATAGGGAGCATATGAACATTCTGGAGGATATCAACAAGGTGTATGTTTCCCTTCTGGATGAGTGCGGGCGGTATGATAAGGATACGCGGCTGGTAGAGCAGTTACAGAGCTGGATTGTTATGATGACCAGGTATGCGCTGAATGAGCGGATGAGATTTGACTCCGAGAGAATACATCTTTCTGAATTCCTGGTCAATACGCGGGTGTTGAAACCGGAAACGAAGAAGATTGTGCTTTATGGTGCCGGACAGGCAGGAAAGGACTTCCGGCATCAGTTAAAAAAACTGGGCTATGAAATTGTTCTATGGGTGGATGGCAACTATTGCTATTGGAACGGTTTGGGGCTGGATGTAAAAGCGCCTGAACAGATCTTGGAAGTGGAATATGATGAGATCCTGATTGCTGTCTGGGATGAGAAAGCAGCCAAGTCGATAGAGAAACATTTGACAGAGCTTGGCGTCAGAGGGGAAAATGTGGTCTGGAGCAGACCGATCGTCCTGTGAAAGCCTTTTGTGCAACATGGAGGTATGCAATGAATAAACCGATTGACATAGTTGTTCCCTGGGTTGATGGGTCCGATCCTAAGTGGTGTGAAGAAAAAGATTATTGGTATAACAAAATAAATCCGGACAGCAGATCAAATTCTAATACAAGGTATCAGAGCTGGGATAATCTGAAATATTGGTTTAGGGCGGTAGAAAAATACATGCCATGGTTTCATAAGATTTATTTCATCACATATGGTCATTTGCCGGATTTTTTGAAATTAGATCACCCCAGGCTTAGTGTGGTAAATCATAAAGAATATATTCCGGCCGAATATCTTCCGACATTTAATTCACATACAATTGAGATGAACCTTCATAGAATACAGGGACTTGGTGAAAATATTATTTATTTTAACGATGATTTTTTCCCTTTAAAGATGGTAGATGAGGGCTACTATTATCAGAATGATCATGTTTGTGATGAAGCGGTAGAAACGCCTATTATACCGCAGTTCTTTGGCAGTATTGCAAAGTTTACATGGAATGTGCGCGCTTTAGATACGGCGGTGATCAACAAGCATTTTAACAAAAGAGAAGTGCAGAAGGCAAATTATGACAAGTGGTTTTGCGAAAGCTATGGGGATTTGCTGGACAGAAACCGGTCCTTAAGTTACTGGGATAATTTTGTGGGGTTTAGAGATCCTCATGTGCCATCGGCACTGAAGAAATCTACGTTTGAAAAGATCTGGGAGGCTGAACCGGACCTTTTAAGAGAGACCTGTGAAACTAAGTTTCGTAATTTTTCCGGTGTTAACCAGTGGCTGGTAAGATATTGGCAACTATGTGAAGGGGATTTTATTCCCAGGAGAACACTTGGGAAATCCTATATAGTTACGATTGATAATTGCAGGGAAATCGCGGATGTGATCAGAAGACAGGAACAACCGATGATCTGTATCAATGAAGACTGCACACCTGAGGAATTTGAACAGATTAAAGCCCGGATCAATTCTGCTTTTGAAGAAGTGTTTCCGGAAAAATCAACATTCGAAAAATAAGAAAGAAAAGCTTTATGAGGATCAAGTGCGGTACCTTTGCGGGGATGGCAGAGGACATAATTTCGGAGAACAACAAAATTGTTATTTTTGGAGCGGGTGTGATCGGCTCCACTGTCACGCCGGAGATTTTGAATAAATATGGCATCAGCTCTTTGGTTGAATGTTGCATTGATAATGACAGGACAAGATGGGGTACAGATATAAAGATCGGTGACAGGGAGGTCAAAATATACAGCCCCGGTTTTTTAAATGAACTGTCAGATAAAACAACCATTCTGATAACCATAAGCAGATATTTCGGTGTATATGAGTGGCTTAGAAAGCTGGAATGTACCAGAAATATGTCTTGTTACATTATTCCGATGTTGTGTATAAAAAATTTCCACAGTGAAGGGAACCGGGGCGTATTCAGAACCAGTGAGCAACCGGTAATTCCCAAAAGACTGCACTATATGTGGTTAGGTGGAAATCCGCTCCCGGATAATTTGAAGAGGTGTATTGAAAGCTGGAAAAAATATTGCCCGGACTATGAGATCATACGCTGGGATGAGTCGAACTATAATGTTCATAAAAATGTTTTCATGTCAGAAGCTTATGATAACGGCAGATATGGATTTGTGCCGGATTACGCCAGATTAGATATTCTTTATCATTATGGAGGGATATATTTAGATACAGATGTGGAATTGATCCGGGGACTGGATGACCTGTTGTATCAGGAAGCGTTTTGCGGTGTAGAAAAGTGGCAGGTAATCAATTTTGGAGGATGCAGCGGTGCGATAAAAGGGCATCGTGCATTGGAGCCTTTTTTAGAATGTTGGGAGGGAAGAAAGCTGATTAGAAGTGACAGGACTCTCGATAATATATCCAGCGGGTTAATAGACACCGGTATTGCCTTAAGAGCAGGTTATGAACTTAACGGGAAGAATCAAAGTGTCTTGGGGATGAACATTTACACTTACGACTATTTTCATCCATATGATTATATGTCCGGTCTGCTTGAAACAACGAGTGATACCTTTTCGATTCATCATTTCCAGGGGGGGTGGCTTGATGAAAAAGCGAGAGCGGATAATCTCAAGGCGATCAGATTGTATGAAGAACTGTTAAATTCTGCTGAAGATGTCGGATGAGGCGCCTGACAAATATAAATGGAAAGGATCCAAGGAAGGAAATTACAGATGAATTTTGAATTGACGGCTTCCATGATGTGTGCCGATTATGGCAATTTGGAAAGAGAAGTGAGAGACTTGGAGCAGGCAGGTATTGATTCTTTTCATATTGATATCATGGATGGACGATATGTGTCTAATTTTGCCATGTCTTTGAATGATATGGCATATATTCGCTCGGCTACGGATCTGCCTTTGGATGTGCATTTAATGGTGGAACATCCCAACAATAATATACAGCTGTTCTTGGATCATTTGAAAAAAGGAGATACCGTATATATTCATCCGGAGGCGGAGTATCATCCCTCCGCCACTTTACAGAAGATCATTGATGCGGGGATGATTCCCGGTATTGCCATTAACCCCGGCACCAGTATTGAGACGGTGATGGAGATGTTGGTCATTGTCAAGAAAGTGCTGGTTATGTCTGTCAATCCCGGCAATGCGGCTCAGATGTACCTGCCCTATGTAGGAAAGAAGATTGATAAACTTCTGACGATGAAAGAGGATATGGATTTTCATATTTATTGGGATGGCGCCTGCAGCGCGGAAAAGATTCAGACCTATGCGCCGAAAGGTGTGCGGGGATTTGTATTGGGAACCACGCTGCTTTTTGGAAAAGGAAGACCCTACGCGGAGTTGATTCGGAATATCAGGGAGATGAAATTTTAAATGAATATTGCTGTTATCTTAGCGGGGGGAACCGGTACCCGCATGGGTGGGGATATTCCCAAACAGTATCATGAGGTGGCTGACCGGCCCATCATTGCTTATTGTATGCAGACTTTAGAGGAGCATACGCAGATTGATGCCATACAGATTGTGGCAGAGGAGACATGGAGACCATTGATACAAAGATGGACGGGAGAGAAACTGAGAGGGTTTTCCAAGCCGGGTGTGAACAGACAATTATCTATCTTGAATGCTCTGGAGGATATTGAGACATATGCGTCATCGGAAGATGTGGTCCTCATTCAGGATGCAGCGAGACCGAACACCTCAGAAAAGCTCATCAGTGAGTGTGTCCGTCTTGCACCGGAGGAGGACGGCAGAATGCCGGTGCTGCCCATGAAGGATACCGTGTATCTGAGCGAGGATGGCAGCAGGGTGAGTTCTCTCCTTTGCCGGGAGCAGGTTTTTGCCGGGCAGGCGCCGGAGGCATTTCGGTTCGGGAAATATTTACAGGCAAACAGGGCGTTGCTTCCGGATCGTATCCTGCAGATGAATGGCAGTACGGAGCCGGCGGTCTTATCCGGTCTAAATATCAGTATGATCACCGGTGAGGAAGAGAATTATAAGATCACTACCATGGAAGATTTCAATCGGTTTTGCCGGAAGGTTGAGAACGGATAGGAAACAGGCAGGAGATTCGGATGAAAGCTTATGTGTTAGAGGCGGTAAACAGATTGGTATGGAAGGATGTAGAGATTCCCCCGTTGAAAGCAGGAGAAGTTTTGGTTGCGGTGAAAGCGACCGGCATCTGCGGTTCAGATATTTCCCGGATCTTTACCACGGGAACCTATCATTTTCCGACGATTCCGGGACATGAATTCTCCGGTGTAGTGGAGAAAGTATCTGGCCCGGTAGAACAGGAGTGGCTGGGAAAGAGAGTGGGTGTCTTCCCGCTCATTCCTTGTAAGGAATGCCCTCAATGCAGAGCAAAGCAGTATGAGATGTGCGGGCATTATAATTATCTCGGTTCCCGCTGTGATGGCGGCTTTGCGGAGTATGCGGCGGTGCCTGTGTGGAATCTCATCGAGCTGCCGGAGGGAGTGAGTTTCGAGGAGTCCGCCATGCTGGAGCCTATGGCAGTGGCAGTACATGCCATCAGACAGATGAATCTGAAGGTACAGGATACAGTGGCGGTGATCGGTTTGGGAACGATAGGAATACTGTTGACAATGTTTCTTAAAGAAATGGGTATCCGACGGATATTGACGGTCGGAAACAAAGAGTTTCAGAGAGATATCATGGTTAAACAGGGAATATCGGCTGAGGATTATTGCGACAGCAGGCAATGTCAGGTAGACCAGTGGCTGCAGCGCACAGCGGGTGCGGAAGGAATTGATGTTATTTTTGAATGTGTAGGAAAACAGGAAACTATCACGCAGGCAATTCAGAGTGTGAGACCGGGCGGCAGGGTGCAGCTGGTAGGAAATCCTGCCTCAGACATTCTGCTGAAGCGGGATGTTTATTGGAGGATACTAAGGAATCAACTGATCGTTAAAGGCAGCTGGAACTCTTCTTTTACCCATGATGCAGAGGATGACTGGCATTATGTGCTGGAGCGTTTAGTCCAGAGAAGAGTGAACCCCGGGCAGTTTATCACACAAAAATTCCCCTTTGAACGATTGGGGGAAGGGTTTCAGATCATGCAGAATAAATCCCGGGAATATGTAAAAATAGAAGGGATTTTCGATTTATGAGATATTGGAATATGACCGAAGCGGCAAGGCCAAAACGTGTATGGAATTTTTATGTCGGCTGCTATGCGGAAAGTTAAAAATTGTGCTTGCGTTCTTTCACAAAACATGCTATATTTTACTATAAATAAAATCACTTCTTTTATATTATATCTGTTTTATACCGTGTCCGGTCATTGTGTCGGTTCCCGGACGCGGTTCCAGGCTTTCTGCCGGAAATTATCCAAAAAAATAATTGCAGAATACACATCCGGCAAAGGCTCATGCCCCTGTGAAAGGTGTGTCTTCTGACGCCCACACAGGAGGAAAACATATGAAGAATGAATTTGGCAACACCAACAGCAAGGATATCTGGAACAATCATCTGCTCTGTGCCCAGGTTCTGCGGAGCTATTCCGGAGTACCGCTCCTGGCGCATGTACAGCCGGAGGACATCACGGATGAGACGGAGAAACTCCGACCGTTTCTGGGAGTGGAGTTCGAGGGGGACGCGGTGAAGAAGGTGCGGATTACACAGCCCGCAGGATGGACGGTATCTGTGCAGCCGGTATCGGAACTTCCGGTGTATGTGGTGGCTTTGTTGGAGCACAAGAGCAGTGTGGATTATGATGTGTGTTTCCAGCTTTTGAAGTACATGACAGGCATCTGGGCTCTCTACCGCAACGAGCAGAACAGACAAACCCCGGGTGCCAGCGGGAGGAAGGGGTTCCGTTACCCGTTGATAATCCCTATTGTGTACTATGAGGGCAAGGAGAACTGGACGGCGGATATGCACTGGAGGGACCGGGTGGAGAATTACGAGCTGTTCGGGGAGTATGTGCCGGATTTTACTTATCATGTGATCAACCTGCATAAGTACAGCGCGGAGGAGCTTTTGTCCCGGGAGGAGGAGCTGTCGCTGGTGATGTTGTTCAACCGGGTGCAGACGGCGGAAGATCTGGATTTTCAGAAATTTCCCAAAGAGCAGAGAGAGACCGCACGGAGAATTTTACAGAAAGCACCGGAGGCGGTGCTTCGACTGCTCACAGAGATGGTGTATCATTTCGGATTAAAACTTCATGTGCCGGAAAAGGATCTGCAGCGCTATGTGAAGAATGTGGAGGACAGAAATATGGGAGAACTATGGGCTAATATGGATGAAATCAATATACAGGAGGCATGGGATAATTTGGCTAAGGCACGAAATGATGTCGCCGAGGCGGAAAAAGACGCTGCCAGGGCAAGAAAGGATGCCGCCGAGGCGCAGGAACATCTGACTAAGATTCAGCTTGAACTGGCTGCAGCACAGGAGAGCCTGGAAGAAAGGGAGCGGAGCCTGGAGGAGACTGAGCGGAGTCTGGAGGAGACCGAGCGGAGCCTGGAGGAGACCGAGCGGAGCCTGGAGGAAAGGGAGCGGAGTCTGGAGGAGAGAGATCAATTGATTGCGGTTCTACAGGAGGAGATTTTCCGTCTGAAGTCCCAGTCACCCACTTGAAAAAAACTTCCCTTCAGGCGGAATAAAACCGAAAAAGGAATTGACAAATTTGCACTGGTCAAAGAGAAGAAATATGGGATTGCGGATCTGTTCAATGCCGTGCTGAGAAAAACACAATTTTCCCGCCCTTGACATCCCCGTTTTATACATGTTAGTATACCTTTAATTTATATAATTTTGCAGCGATTTTTATAGTGAGGCAAGGGCGGAGGAATAAAGGATGGAATATGATTATCTGATCGTAGGGACGGGGCTTTTCGGTGCGGTGTTTGCCCATGAGATGAAGAAGGCCGGAAAGAGCTGTCTGTGCATCGACAAAAGAGATCATATCGGCGGTAATATCTATACGCAGGAGCAAAACGGCATTCAGGTACATAAATACGGGGCACATATTTTTCATACCTCTGATCGCAGGATTTGGGAGTATGTGAATCAGTTTGCGGAGTTTAATCATTATATCAATTCCCCGGTGGCAGTATACAGGGATGAGCTTTATAATCTCCCTTTTAACATGAATACCTTCAGCCGGATGTGGAATATCCGCACACCCCGGGAAGCGCAGGAGATCATTGAGAGACAGAGAACGGAATGTCATGTGGACAATCCCCGGAATCTGGAGGAACAGGCGTTGTCTCTGGTAGGGCGGGATGTGTATGAGAAACTGGTGAAAGGCTATACCCAGAAGCAGTGGGGAAAAAGCTGTACGGAGCTTCCCGCATTCATCATTAAGCGTCTGCCGGTCCGCTTTACTTATGATAATAATTATTTCACGGATCCATGGCAGGGGATTCCCGAGGGAGGCTATACGGCTGTCATCGAAAAACTGCTGGAGGGGGTTCCGGTACGGCTGGGAGTCTCCTATGAGGATTTTGTGAAAAGAGAGCATGCCAAGGTGCCCGGGCATATGGGAAGCGGGTGCGGCAAAAAAGCGGATGTGATATTTGACAAAGTGCTTTACACGGGCATGATAGACGCGTTTTTCGATTACAGGCTAGGGGCTCTGGAATGGCGTTCACTGCGGTTTGAGGAGGAATATCTTCCGGATTGTGACAATTACCAGGGCAACGCCGTGGTCAACTATACGGAGCTGGCAGTGCCTTACACCCGTATCATTGAGCACAAGCATTTTACCTTTGGAACCGGGAAGGGGACGGTGATCACCAGAGAGTATCCTGCACAGTGGGATCGGGGCGAAGAACCCTATTATCCTGTCAACGATGAGAGAAACAATGCGTTGTATGAGAGGTACCGGGATCTGGCGAAGCAGGAAAAGAATGTATTGTTTGGAGGGAGACTGGGACAGTATTGCTATTATGATATGGACAAGGTCATAGCGGCGGCACTGGATATGGCTGCCCGGGAACTGGGATGAGATATCAGAAAAATTTCTGTCCGGATTGATGTCGGTAAAAAACCGGCTTGTAAACAGTCTGGTTTGCCAAACTGTTACGAAGCCGGTTTTGTAATTCCTTCCGCTGACAGCTTTGGTTTAACAATAGCTGTTAAACATCATGCCGCTGTAGGCGCTTGTGTTGTAGGGGCTTACATAGTTGGGACCGCCCGGTCTTTTGTAGGCAACCACGGTCTTATCCACATATTCCATCGGGTTGAGTGCGATCTGGCTGCTTTTTCTAAGCAGGGAGTTGGAGAAATCCTTCAGGTAGGAGAAGGTGCTGGAAATATCCTCCGACTGCAGTGCAGACTCTTTCAACAGATTCTTTTCGACCTCCAGAGTGCCGTTCTCGGTCATGTTCAATCCGGTGGCTTCCATGGAGTTTCGGTAAGGGGAGACAATTTCCTTCATCTCTTTGACCAGATTACCGCTCCGATTTTGGAATCCCAGATAAGAAGCGGCAGCTTTCATAAATTCATTGTAACCGCTTACCAGTTTTGTCACATTGTCTGTCAGGGATTCAGCATCAGCTTTCAGACCGATCCGGACAGTTTCTTCTTCCGCTGTGGTTCCTTTTAAGTCTAATTCAAACTGCCTGCCGATCGTGAAATGATTGGAGGCAGAGACGCGTTCCTCCCCGTTCAGCAGGAAACGCGCATTTGCCGGTTCGCGGCTCATATAGTCCAGCCCGAAGTAATCGACCGTTCCGTTTGCCTTGCTGGTGCGATCGTCCGACACATGAAAGATCGCCGGCTTGCCGAGAGAGACTCCCGTAGATTCGGATGTCATTCGCAGCGCCGTTTTCCCCTCCGACTCTATCAAAGAGGCTTTGATGCCGATGCCGGAGTTGTTGATCAGGCGGACCAGACGCGCCTGCACATCTTTGTTGGTCTCGTTCTCACCCACGGCAAACTGGAACTCATAATTCATGTCGTTGATGGAGACATCAAAGGAGTATGTGTCGGGGCGCAGTGCCACGCGGGTGTTGTCAAGAAACAGACCAATGTTCTCCTGGGGGGAGGCAAGGGACTGTACCTGGAGTTCAAACCCGGGGGCAGCGCCCTCGGGAATCTCGTCCCCGATATAATTGACATCAACCACATCTTCGTTAGAGGAGTATGCGCTCTTTTTGTTCAGCAGAGCTTCCTGCTCCAAACCGCCGAACTGGGCAGCCGTATTGTAAAGCTCACGGGCATTTTCCTTCAGATTGACGGCATAATTCTGCGTGTCTTTGCTGGTGGTGGGAAGATACCAGGGGGCGTCCTTATTCATTTTGACAATGGAGTTATACACGCCGCGGAGCTCAGACTTTTTGTGCGTGTCATAGCGTGTCACATTTTTCGGCGTATAGGCGGTCAGATAGTTATTGTAGACGGTATTCAAAACACTGTTCATTGTCGCGCCTCCTTTCTTCCATGATAAACGGCGAAGACAAGACAGGGGATACGGAAATCCTTTCCTGCATATAAAAACTAAAGCAAAACGCTAATTCCCCACTTTGTGAATACAGTTTAGCATAAATATAGGAAAGAAACAACATTTTTTTCAAAAAAAGTAAAAAATTTTTAGATATGGACCGCGTAAAATATGGAAAAACAGTTGACGGGGACAAAATCCTGTGTTATAGTAATCAGGCGAGATGAGATTTAGGTCTTTTTTTTATGCTTAAAAAACCAATGGAGGTAGGAAAAATGCGTACAAAGATTACATTGGCGTGTACTGAGTGCAAGCAGCGCAACTACAATACAACCAAGGAAAAGAAAAACCATCCTGACAGAATGGAGACCAAGAAGTATTGCAGATTCTGTAAGACGCATACGCTGCACAAAGAGACCAAGTAAGTTTTTTCTTTTGTAAAGTAGAATTTTGGAGGTCGAAAATGGGAGATTCCGCAGAAAAGCAGTCCAAGCCCGGTTTTTTCCAGGGTGTCAAGGCTGAGTTCAAGAAAATTTCATGGCCTGACAGACAGTCAACCTTAAAGCAATCCGTAGCGGTGGTGATAATTTCTATTGTAATGGGAGTTCTGATCGCAGTGCTGGACTATGTTTTCCAGTATGGCGTGAATTTCCTGACATCTTTATAAGATAAAAGAGCGAGGGCGATTGTATGGCAGAGGCAATGTGGTATGTAGTTCATACCTATTCCGGATATGAAAATAAGGTCAAGGCCAATATTGAGAAGACCATCGAGAACAATCCCCACCTTGCAGAGCAGATCCTGGAGGTCAGAGTGCCCATGCAGGATGTGGTGGAGATTAAGAACGGGGCAAAGAGAACCGTTCCCAAGAAGATGTTTCCCGGATATGTTCTACTGAATATGGAAATGAACGACGACACATGGTATGTGGTGCGCAACACCCGTGGCGTCACAGGATTTGTGGGACCGGGAAGCAAGCCCGTTCCCCTCACGGAAGCAGAGATGAAGCCTCTGGGTATCAAGACGGACAATGTCTCCATTGATTTTGTGGAGGGCGACAGCATCGCGGTGGTTGCGGGTGTCTGGAAAGATACCGTGGGCGTGGTCCAGAAACTGGATTACGGCAAACAGACGGCAACCATCAATGTAGAGCTGTTCGGAAGGGAGACCCCTGTGGAGATCAGCTTCGCAGAGGTTAGAAAGCTCTAAGCAGAGGATGCGGATTTAAACCGATATTTTCCGGTTCGCCGGTAAATATATGTAACAAGGGGAATGTGTTTGGCGCTTCTAGGCGCAGGCGTTCCCGGTGGGAGCGGGGCAAAAGCCCCCGCGCCAGATTACCACATTATAGGAGGTGCCACAATGGCAAAGAAAGTAGAAGGCTATATCAAGTTACAGATTCCTGCCGGCAAAGCAACACCGGCTCCCCCTGTTGGTCCTGCATTGGGTCAGCACGGCGTGAACATCGTTGAATTTACAAAGCAGTTCAACGCGAAGACGGCAGACAAGGGTGATGTGATCATCCCGGTTGTCATCACCGTATACGCAGACAGAAGTTTCAGTTTCATTACAAAAACTCCTCCTGCTGCAGTATTGTTAAAGAAGGCGTGCAACATCAAGTCCGGATCGGGCGCGCCCAACAAGAACAAGGTGGCTACCATTTCCAAGGCGAAAGTGCAGGAGATCGCCGAGCTGAAAATGCCGGATCTGAATGCGGCAAGCCTGGAAGCGGCTATGAGCATGATCGCCGGTACCGCACGCAGCATGGGTATTGTAGTAGAAGATTAACGATTAACATTTGGGAGGCAGTCGAAAGATTGCCGCTGGAACCTGGGAGGTAAAGTAAATGAAACATGGTAAGAAATATAATGAGGCTGCAAAACTTGTAGACCGCGCAACCCAGTATGAGCCCAACGAGGCGATCGCACTGGTTAAGAAGACCGCAACCGCTAAGTTTGATGAGACCATTGAGGTTCACATCCGAACCGGTTGTGACGGACGTCATGCTGAGCAGCAGATCCGTGGCGCAGTAGTACTGCCCAACGGAACCGGTAAGAAAGTAAGGGTCTTGGTTTTTGCAAAGGGAGATAAGCTGAACGAGGCAGAAGCGGCAGGGGCTGACTATGTAGGCGGCGAGGAGCTGATCCCCAAGATTCAGAATGACGGATGGCTCGATTTTGATGTAGTGGTAGCCACTCCGGATATGATGGGTGTCGTTGGTCGTCTGGGTAAGGTTCTGGGACCTAAGGGTCTGATGCCCAACCCGAAGGCAGGTACCGTGACCATGGATGTCGCCAAGGCTGTTGCCGACATCAAGGCCGGTAAGATTGAATACAGACTGGACAAAACCAATATCGTCCATGTTCCTGTAGGCAAGGCATCCTTTACGGAGGAAGCTCTGCAGGAGAACTTTAACGCCCTGATGGATGCCATCGTAAAGGCAAAACCCAGTGCGCTGAAGGGTCAGTATCTGAGGAGCATCACGCTGACCAGCACTATGGGACCCGGCGTTAAGGTGAGTGTTGCGAAGTACTGATCTGGCATTTTCGTAATTAACTGTTGACAATCCTGATTGAATGTGATAATCTGTCAAGGGTTGAAAAACCAGGCCGAAGACAGTAGGTGTCCTGAAAGGACGTAAGCGAAGCGCCTACCGAGGAGAGAGTTTATTGATTGAAACTGCGTCTTCCTGTCTGGGAAGACGCTTTTTTATATTTTGAAGCTCCTTCGGCATCAAATCTAAAAGGAGGGTAAAAAATGGCAAAGGTTGAATTGAAACAGCCCATTGTAGAAGAGATTTCTGCCAAGGTCAAAGATGCTCAGTCCGTTGTCCTGGTCGATTACCGGGGACTTACTGTTGAGCAGGACACACAGCTTCGTAAGAATCTGCGAGAGGCAGGAGTCACCTACAAGGTGTACAAGAACACCTACATGACCCGCGCTTTCAAGGGAACTGATTTTGAAGCTTTGGCTCCCTATTTGGAAGGACCCAGTGCAGTTGCCATCTCTACGGAGGACGCTACGGCTCCCGCAAGAATATTGGCAGAGTTTGCGAAGAAGGCAGACAAGCTGGAGATCAAAGGCGGTATTGTGGAAGGTACTTTGTATGACGCAAAGGGAATGGCAATGATCGCAAGCGTTCCTTCCAGGGAAGTGCTTATCTCCAAGCTGCTTGGCAGCCTGCAGAGCCCCATCACCAATTTTGCACGCGTCATGAACCAGCTGGCAGAAAAAGGCGGTGCATCCGCATGTGCAGCTTCTGCTGAGGAAGCACCTGCCGATAAGACCGCTTCTGCTGAGGAAGCACCTGCCGAAGCGGCGGCAGAAGCGCCCGCTGAAGAGGCGGCAGCTCCTGCAGAGGAGTAATACCTATTAACAGTAAATTGAAAATGGAGGAATTGAAAATGGCTAAGTTAACGGCACAGGAACTGATTGACGCTATCAAAGAGTTGAGCGTATTAGAGTTGAACGATCTGGTAAAGGCTTGTGAGGAGGAGTTCGGCGTATCTGCAGCAGCAGGCGTTGTGGTTGCAGCAGCAGGTCCCGCAGCAGAGGCTGCCGAGGAGAAGACCGAATTCGACGTTGAGCTGACCGAGGTTGGCGCAGAGAAGGTTAAGGTCATCAAGGTTGTCCGTGAGATCACCGGTCTGGGTCTGAAAGAGGCAAAGGACGCTGTAGACGGTGCTCCCAAGGTGATCAAAGAGGGCGCTTCCAAGGAAGAGGCTGAGGAGATCAAGAAGAAACTTGAGGAAGTCGGCGCAAAGGTTACTTTGAAATAATCATAGTGAGTCGGACAGTCCCCGCACGGCTGCGGGGACTGTTTTCTCTTTTTTATAATCTGACACTCTATTTGGAATATCTTTCTGTGTATAAATACGCGTATATTATGCGCATATTTTCAATATTTTTTCTTGACTCTTTTTTCCATTTGTGATAATATGAAAAATGCACTATTGTGTGAAAGTGGGCTTATTGTGCGCAAAAATGCAGGATAGGTCTGTTTCGGCATGATAATCGCGGTTGTTTTGGTAACGATTGAGGCAACAAATCAAGAAGAACGGGGTGAAATGTCAATGGAAAAGAACAGAATACGTCCCTTGACCGGCAACAGGGTTATGCGTATGAGTTACGCGAGACAGAAAGAGGTTCTGGAGATGCCCAACCTGATCGAAGTCCAGAAGGATTCCTATCAGTGGTTTTTGGATGAAGGCTTGAAGGAAGTCTTCGATGACATCTCTCCCATCGCTGACTACAGCGGGTCTCTTAGTCTGGAATTCGTGGACTTTGAGCTGTGCAGAGATGATGTGAAGTATTCTATTGAAGAATGCAAGGAGAGAGATGCCAACTATGCGGCTCCCCTGAAGGTGAAGGTGCGTCTTTACAACAAGGAGAAGGAAGAGATCAGCGAACATGAGATCTTTATGGGCGATCTGCCTTTGATGACCGAGACGGGCACCTTTATCATCAATGGCGCAGAGCGTGTCATCGTAAGCCAGCTTGTGCGTTCTCCCGGCATTTATTACGGTATCAATCATGATAAGATTGGTAAAAAACTGTTCTCCTGTACCGTCATTCCCAACCGTGGAGCATGGCTGGAGTATGAGACGGATTCCAATGACGTTTTTTATGTGCGTGTGGACAGAACCCGTAAGGTTCCCATCACAGTGCTGATCCGCGCCCTTGGCATCGGCACCAACGATGAGATCCGCGAGGTGTTTGGCGACGAGCCTAAGATTGAGGCAAGCTTTGGAAAAGACACTGCTGAGAATTATCAGGAGGGTCTGTTGGAGCTGTACAAAAAGATCCGTCCCGGCGAGCCCCTCAATGTGGAGAGTGCGGAGAGTCTGATCAACGCGATGTTCTTTGACCCCAGAAGATATGATTTGGCCAAGGTCGGCAGATATAAATTTAACAAGAAACTTGCATTCAGAAACAGGATCAGACATCAGATCCTTGCTGCGGATGTGGTGGATCCCGCTACAGGCGAGGTCCTTGCAAACGCAGGGGACAAGGTCAGCGCAGAGCTGGCGGATCAGATCCAGGATGCCGCAGTGCCCTTTGTGTATATTCAGACGGAGGAGAAAAATGTAAAGGTTCTCTCCAATATGATGGTGGATATCACGAATTTCATTGACTGCAATCCGAGGGATTTTGGCATTCATGAGAAGGTATATTACCCTGTTCTTGCACAGATTTTGGAGGAATTTTCCGACGACCCCGAGAAGCTTGGCGAGGCGATCAAGAAAAATGTTCATGAGCTGGTTCCCAAGCACATCACCAAGGAGGATATCATTGCCTCCATCAATTATAATATGCACCTGGAATACGGGCTGGGCAACGATGACGACATCGACCACTTAGGCAACAGGCGTATCCGTGCGGTGGGCGAGCTTTTGCAGAACCAGTACCGCATTGGGCTGTCCAGGATGGAGCGAGTGGT
This sequence comes from uncultured Acetatifactor sp., assembly GCA_947581865.1. GTDB lineage: Bacteria > Bacillota > Clostridia > Lachnospirales > Lachnospiraceae > Acetatifactor. Next base: position 47,818 of record CANPWA010000019.1, read on the forward strand.
GCGGGAGCGTATGACCACTCATGACGCGGAGGAGATTTCCCCTCAGAGTCTGATCAATATCAAGCCTGTGACGGCTGCCGTGAAGGAGTTTTTCGGCTCCTCCCAGCTGTCCCAGTTCATGGATCAGAACAATCCTCTGGGTGAGCTGACCCACAAGAGACGTCTCTCTGCTCTGGGACCCGGAGGTCTGTCCAGGGACCGTGCAGGATTTGAGGTCCGGGACGTACATTATTCCCACTACGGAAGGATGTGCCCCATTGAGACGCCTGAGGGTCCCAACATCGGTTTGATCAACTCTCTCGCAAGCTATGCGCGGATCAATGAATATGGTTTTGTGGAGGCTCCGTACCGCAAGATCGACAAGACGGACGAGGCAAACCCCCGTGTCACGGAGGAAGTGGTATATATGACTGCCGATGAGGAGGATAATTACCATGTGGCACAGGCGAATGAAGCGCTGGATGAAGACGGTCATTTTGTGAGAAACATGGTATCCGGCCGTTACCGTGAGGAGACGCAGGCATATCCCAAAGCCATGTTCGATTATATGGATGTGTCGCCGAGGATGGTGTTCTCCGTGGCTACCGCACTGATTCCTTTCCTCGAGAACGACGATGCCAACCGTGCGCTGATGGGTTCCAACATGCAGCGTCAGGCAGTGCCCCTTCTGAATACGGAAGCGCCTGTGGTGGGTACCGGCATGGAGGTGAAGACCGCCGTGGACTCCGGTGTCTGTGTGGTTGCAAAGAAAGCGGGTACAGTGACATATGTGGCCTCCGATCTGATCAGGATGACCTGTGATGACGGTGAGAAGGCGGAGTATCATCTGACCAAATTTGCCCGCTCCAATCAGTCCAACTGCTACAACCAGAAACCCATTGTGTTCAAAGGCGACCATGTGGAGGAGGGACAGGTGATTGCCGACGGTCCGTCTACTTCCATGGGCGAGCTTGCCATGGGCAAAAACCCTCTGATCGGTTTTATGACCTGGGAGGGTTACAACTACGAGGATGCCGTTCTTTTGAGCGAGAGGCTGGTGCAGGAAGATGTCTACACTTCCGTGCATATTGAGGAATATGAGGCGGAAGCCAGGGACACCAAATTAGGTCCCGAGGAGATCACCCGGGATGTTCCCGGAGTGGGCGATGATGCACTTAAGGATCTGGATGACAGAGGAATCGTGCGCATCGGTGCGGAGGTCCGCGCCGGCGATATCCTGGTGGGAAAGGTTACCCCGAAGGGTGAGACAGAGCTGACCGCCGAGGAGAGGCTGCTCCGCGCAATTTTCGGAGAAAAGGCAAGAGAGGTGCGTGACACTTCCCTCAAGGTTCCTCACGGCGAGTACGGTATTGTAGTGGATGCAAAGGTGTTCACCAGAGAGAACAGCGACGAGCTGTCTCCCGGCGTGAATCAGGCGGTCCGCATTTATATAGCACAGAAGAGAAAGATTTCCGTGGGCGATAAGATGGCAGGCCGCCACGGTAACAAGGGTGTGGTTTCCCGTGTGCTTCCGGTGGAGGATATGCCTTATCTTCCCAACGGACGACCTCTGGATATCGTGTTGAATCCTCTGGGTGTGCCTTCCCGTATGAACATTGGACAGGTATTGGAGATTCATCTGTCCCTGGCGGCAAAGGCCCTGGGCTTTAATGTGGCGACGCCCGTGTTTGACGGCGCCAATGAGCGTGACATTATGGATACGCTGGATCTGGCAAATGATTATGTCAACCTTCCTTTTGACGATGCGGAGGCGAAAGCCTGGAAGGCGGAAGGCAGAACCACTACCGCAGACGACAGGGAGTGGAAGGGAGAGACCTTTGAGAGCCTGCACAAGGAGGAACTTCTTCCGGAAGTGGTGGATTATCTGTCAGAAAACAGAGAACACAGAGGTCTGTGGACCGGCGTTCCCATTTCCCGTGACGGTAAGGTCCGCCTGCGCGACGGCAGAACCGGCGAATATTTTGACAGCCCTGTAACCATTGGGCATATGCACTATCTGAAACTGCATCATCTGGTGGACGATAAGATTCATGCCCGTTCCACCGGGCCGTATTCCCTGGTGACACAGCAGCCTCTGGGCGGTAAAGCACAGTTCGGCGGACAGCGTTTCGGTGAGATGGAGGTTTGGGCGCTGGAAGCATATGGAGCATCTTACACCCTGCAGGAGATCCTGACGGTGAAGTCGGATGATGTGGTGGGACGTGTGAAGACTTACGAGGCGATCATCAAGGGGGACAATATCCCTGAACCCGGAATCCCGGAATCCTTCAAAGTGCTTTTGAAGGAGCTGCAGGCACTGGGTCTGGATGTGCGCGTGCTGCGTGAGGATCAGACGGAGGTCGAGATCATGGAGACCATCGATTACGGTGATACGGATTACCGCTATGAGATGGAAGGAGACCGTAAGTATGACGATTATGACAACAGATCCCTCGGCGAGATGGGATATCAGGCACAGGAGTTCGATGAAGAGAGCGGAGAGATCGTGAGTGCCGAGGACGATGATTACGCTGAGGATGATTACGCAGACGACTACGACGGCGATGATGAAATGTAAATAGAAAGGGAGTGCCAAAATGTCAGAAACAAGAACCGAAAACTACCAGCCTATGACATTTGATGCGATCAAGATCGGATTAGCATCACCTGATAAGATTCGCGAGTGGTCCCACGGTGAAGTTTTAAAACCTGAGACGATCAACTACAGAACCTTAAAGCCCGAGAGGGACGGTTTGTTTTGTGAGAGGATTTTTGGACCCAGCAAGGACTGGGAATGTCATTGTGGCAAGTATAAGAAGATCAGATACAGAGGTGTGGTCTGTGACCGATGCGGCGTTGAGGTGACCAAGGCGAGTGTCCGCAGAGAACGCATGGGACATATCGAACTTGCGGCTCCCGTATCCCATATCTGGTATTTCAAAGGGATTCCAAGCCGCATGGGACTGATTCTGGATCTGTCTCCCAGAGTGCTGGAAAAGGTATTGTATTTTGCATCCTATATTGTGCTGGATCCGGGAGAGACCGACTTAGACTACAAACAGGTACTCTCGGAGAAAGAGTATCAGGATGCCCGCGAGATCTGGGGCAGCAAATTCCGTGTGGGCATGGGGGCTGAGGCGATCAAAGAGCTCCTGCAGGCTGTGGATCTGGAGGCGGAGGCAGCAGAGCTTAAGACCGGATTAAAGGAATCTTCCGGTCAGAAGCGCGCCCGCATTATCAAAAGGCTGGAGGTTGTCGAGGCATTCAGGGGTTCCGGCAATCTGCCGGAATGGATGATCCTGGATGTTGTGCCCGTGATCCCTCCCGATCTGCGTCCCATGGTCCAGCTGGACGGCGGACGCTTTGCGACTTCCGACCTGAATGACCTCTACAGAAGGATCATCAACCGAAACAACCGTCTGAAGAGGCTGCTGGAGCTGGGAGCGCCGGACATCATTGTGCGCAACGAGAAGCGTATGCTGCAGGAGGCTGTGGACGCGCTGATCGACAACGGCAGAAGGGGGCGCCCCGTGACCGGTCCCGGCAACAGGGCGTTGAAGTCTTTGTCCGATATGCTGAAGGGTAAGTCCGGACGTTTCCGTCAAAACCTTTTGGGAAAACGTGTGGACTATTCCGGACGTTCCGTTATCGTGGTGGGACCGGAGCTAAAGATTTATCAGTGCGGTCTGCCCAAAGAGATGGCGATCGAACTGTTTAAACCTTTTGTGATGAAAGAACTGGTTGCAAAGGGTATCAGCCAGAATATCAAAAATGCAAAGAAATTAGTGGAGAGACTGGACACCAGTGTCTGGGATGTGCTGGAGGAGGTCATCAAGGAGCATCCTGTGATGCTCAACCGTGCCCCGACACTGCACAGACTGGGTATTCAGGCGTTTGAGCCCATCCTTGTGGAGGGTAAGGCGATCAAACTGCATCCTTTGGTGTGTACTGCATTTAATGCCGATTTCGACGGTGACCAGATGGCAGTGCATCTTCCCCTGTCCGTTGAAGCGCAGGCGGAGTGCAGATTCCTGCTTCTGTCTCCCAATAATCTGCTGAAGCCCTCCGATGGCGGACCCGTGGCGGTTCCTTCCCAGGATATGGTGCTGGGTATCTACTACCTGACGCAGGAGAGAGAGGGAGCAAAGGGAGAGGGCAAGTTCTTTAAGAGTGTGAATGAGGCGATCCTCGCCTATGAAAACCAGGTGATCACTTTGCACTCCAGGATCAAGGTCCGTGTGACCAAAACGGATGCGGAGGGAAATCAGATCAGTGGGAATGTGGAATCCACACTGGGAAGATTCCTCTTCAACGAAATCCTTCCTCAGGATCTTGGCTTTGTAGACAGGACAAATCCGGAGGATCTGCTGAAACTGGAAGTAGATTTCCATGTGGGCAAGAAAGGCTTAAAGCAGATTCTGGAGAAGGTCATCAACACCCACGGAGCCTCCAAAACTGCAGAGGTTTTGGACGATGTGAAATCCATCGGTTACAAGTATTCCACAAGAGCAGCCATGACCGTATCGATCTCCGATATGACTGTGCCCGAACAGAAGCCTGAAATGCTGGCTGCCGCACAGGCGACAGTGGATAAGATCTCCGCAAACTTCCGCCGCGGTCTGATCACGGAGGAGGAGCGTTACCGCGCGGTTGTGGAGACCTGGAACGAGACCGATAAGGAACTGACGGATGTACTGCTTGCCGGATTGGATAAATACAACAATATCTTCATGATGGCGGACTCCGGCGCCCGTGGTTCCAATCAGCAGATCAAGCAGCTTGCAGGTATGCGCGGTCTGATGGCGGATACCACCGGACGGACCATTGAGCTGCCCATTAAGTCCAACTTCCGTGAGGGTCTGGACGTACTGGAGTATTTCATGTCCGCACACGGCGCCCGCAAAGGGCTTTCCGATACGGCTCTGCGTACCGCAGACTCCGGTTATCTGACCCGAAGAATGGTCGATGTATCCCAGGAACTGTCCATTCGTGAGGTGGACTGCTGCGAGGGCAGAGACGAGATCCCCGGCATAGTCGTGAAGGCATTCATGGACGGAAAAGAAACCATTGAGAGCTTAAAGGACCGTATCACTGGCCGTTACTCCTGCGAGGATATTAAGGATGCTCAGGGAAATGTGATCGTAAAGCGCAATCACATGATCACCCCCAGCCGCGCAGCAAAGATCCTGAGCGTGGGCGTGGATGAAAATGGCAATCCTGTGGAGGCGGTCAAAATCCGCACGATCCTGACTTGTCGTTCCCATGTGGGCATCTGCGCAAAGTGCTACGGCGCCAACATGGCGACCGGTGAGGCGGTGCAGGTGGGTGAAGCTGTCGGCATCATTGCCGCACAGTCCATCGGTGAGCCTGGTACACAGCTGACCATGAGAACTTTCCACACCGGCGGCGTGGCAGGTGATGATATCACGCAGGGTCTTCCCCGCGTGGAGGAGCTTTTTGAGGCGCGTAAGCCCAAGGGGCTTGCGATCATCGCGGAGTTCGGCGGCAGGGCGGAGATTAAAGATACCAAGAAAAAGCGTGAAGTAGTCATCACAAACGATGAGACCGGAGAATCCAAGGCATATCTGATCCCTTACGGTTCCCGGATCAAGATTATGGATGGTCAGGTGCTTGAGGCCGGCGATGAGCTGACGGAGGGCAGCGTCAATCCTCATGATCTGCTGAAGATCAAGGGTATCCGCGCGGTACAGGATTACATGCTCCGCGAGGTGCAGCGTGTGTATCGCCTGCAGGGTGTGGATATTTCCGACAAGCATATTGAGGTGCTGGTCCGCCAGATGCTCAAAAAAGTCCGTATTGAAAATAATGGCGACACGGATTTCCTTCCGGGAACGCTGGTGGATGTACTCGATTACGAGGAGATGAATGAGCGGCTGATCGCTGAAGGCAAAGAACCTGCGGACGGCAAGCGCATCATCCTCGGGATCACCAAGGCTGCGCTGGCAACGGATTCCTTCCTGTCAGCGGCTTCCTTCCAGGAGACAACGAAGGTTCTCACGGAAGTTGCCATCAAGGGTAAGGTGGACAATCTGATCGGTCTGAAGGAGAATGTCATCATTGGTAAGCTGATTCCTGTGGGTACCGGTATGAAACGGTATCGCAATACCAGACTCAGCACGGACAATGTGACCACGATCAACTTTGACGATGGGATGCTTGATGATTCGGAAATTCGTTTTGACGAAAATGTGCAGACGGCTGACACGGCAGAGACCGTGTAAAATATTGTAAGTATATTATTGAAAGGGCTGTGGTGCAGAAATACATCACAGCCCTTTAAGACAAACGGAAAATCTCGAGGTATGACAATGAAAGTTTTGGTGACAGGCGCAGGAGGACAGCTTGGTTTTGATGTAGTCATGGAGCTGGAAAGCAGGGGACATATTGCCATCGGTGTCGATCATCATACGATGGATATCACAAACCCTGCGGCTGTGGAGCAGGTAATACGGGAAAAGGCACCGGATGCCGTGATCCACTGTGCCGCCTACACTGCAGTGGATGCTGCGGAGGATGACAAAGAAAATTGCCGCAGGACGAATGTAGACGGGACGGAGAATATTGCAAGGGTCTGCAGAGATATGGATCTGAAAATGATGTATATCAGCACGGATTATGTCTTTGACGGCAAAGGGGAAAAGCCCTGGGAGCCCGAAGATGAGCGTGCCCCGCTGAACGTGTATGGTCAGACCAAATGTGAGGGCGAGATGGCAGTGCAGAAGATACTGGAAAAGTATTTTATCGTACGGGTCACATGGATCTACGGAATCAATGGCAGAAATTTTGTGAAGACTATGCTGCGTCTTGCAAAAGATCACAGCACTCTGCGCGTGGTGGATGACCAGATCGGATCTCCCACATATACCCGGGATCTGGCAGTGCTCTTAACCGATATGGTGGAGACAGAAGAATACGGCATATATCATGCCGCCAATGAGGGGACATGCTCCTGGTATGAATTTGCCTGCGCAATCTTTCGGGAGGCGGGGCTGGAGGGAAAAATAACCGTACTGCCCGTGAGTTCCGAGGAGTATGGCGCCAAAGCCGCCCGTCCCTTCAATAGCCGCATGTGCAATGATAAACTGGAACGGAATGGCTTTCACAGGCTGCCTGATTGGCAGGACGCGCTGAAGAGGTATCTGAAGCTGCTTGCAGAGCAACAGGGGAATGAGTTCTGTTTCAATCAGCAGAGATAACCCAAGATAATCCAATACAGTAAAAATTATGTTGACAATGCCCCGGCAAACAAGTATACTATTTTAGTGTGCCGTCATAGGCATAATTTATGTGCTGCAGCATTGTCTTATATCGTGCGTAGCATGTATAATTTTCCAAAAATACTTTATAATAAGAAAGAGGTGAAACAGAATGCCAACATTTAACCAGTTAGTAAGAAAGGGACGCCAGACTGCTGTAAAGAAGTCTACCGCACCTGCACTGCAGAAGGGTTACAACTCTCTTCACAAGAAGGCTACCAATGTGTCCGCTCCTCAGAAGCGCGGCGTATGTACCGCTGTGAAGACCGCTACCCCGAAGAAGCCTAACTCCGCACTGAGAAAGATCGCCAGAGTACGTCTTTCCAACGGTATTGAGGTTACCAGCTATATCCCCGGCGAAGGTCACAACCTTCAGGAGCACAGCGTGGTTCTCATCCGCGGCGGCAGAGTAAAGGATCTTCCCGGTACCAGATACCACATCATCCGTGGTACTTTGGATACCGCAGGCGTTGCGAACAGAAAGCAGGCTCGTTCCAAGTATGGCGCAAAGAGACCCAAAGACGCCAAGAAGTAAGGCGCAAAGCCATGTACTACACTAAAACGGAACTAAGATAAGTGTTGGATTCTGTATTGTGATATAGCAACAGATACACAGCGCGAACACTTGGGGAAACACATGTGAGTACCGATGAATTATTGATGATGATAAGGAGGGAAGAACCGTGCCACGTAAAGGACATATTCAGAAAAGAGATGTATTGGCAGATCCTTTGTACAATAATAAGGTTGTCACCAAGCTGATCAACAATATCATGTTGGACGGTAAGAAGGGTGTGGCTCAGAAGATTGTATACGGCGCATTTGCCAAGGTAGAGGAGAAGTCCGGAAAACCGGCTCTCGAAGTATTTGAGGCGGCTATGAACAACATCATGCCTGTGCTCGAGGTAAAGGCAAGACGTATCGGCGGCGCTACCTATCAGGTGCCCATCGAGGTGCGTGCTGACAGACGCCAGGCTTTAGGGCTCCGCTGGCTGACCATGTTCTCACGCAAGAGAAGTGAGAAGACCATGGAAGATAAACTGGCGAATGAGATCCTTGACGCAGCCAACAATACCGGCGCTGCCGTTAAGAGAAAAGAAGATATGCACAAGATGGCAGAGGCAAACAAAGCCTTCGCTCATTACCGTTTCTAAGGACGAGACTTCGTCCCAGGAGAAATCCCGCGCGGGGTTTCTCCGTACAAATATAGGAGGAAAAGACCTTGGCTGGAAGAGAATATCCCTTAGAGAGAACCAGAAATATCGGAATCATGGCTCATATTGATGCGGGCAAGACCACATTGACTGAGCGTATCCTGTATTACACTGGCGTAAACTACAAGATCGGTGATACTCACGAAGGTACTGCTACCATGGACTGGATGGAGCAGGAGCAGGAGAGAGGTATCACCATCACATCAGCCGCTACCACCTGCCATTGGACTTTGGAAAAAGAGACCAAGCCCATGGAGGGCGCATTGGAGCATCGTATCAATATTATTGATACTCCTGGTCACGTTGATTTTACTGTGGAAGTAGAGCGCTCCCTTCGTGTGCTGGACGGCGCTGTCGGCGTCTTCTGTGCAAAGGGCGGCGTGGAGCCTCAGTCTGAGAATGTATGGCGTCAGGCTGACACTTACAATGTACCCCGTATGGCATTCATCAACAAGATGGATATTCTGGGTGCAAACTTCTATGGTGCAGTAGAGCAGATCCGGACCAGACTTGGCAAAAATGCCATCGTCCTTCAGCTTCCCATCGGCAAGGAGGACGAATTTAAGGGCATCATCGACCTGTTTGAGATGAAGGCCTATATCTACAATGATGACAAGGGTGACGACATCACCGTGACCGATGATCTTGGAGATATGAAGGAAGACGCGGAGTTATACCGTGCGGAACTGATCGAAAAGATCTGTGAACTGGATGACGATCTGACCATGATGTATCTGGAGGGTGAGGAGCCCTCTGTGGAACAGCTGAAGGCGGCGCTGCGCAAGGGAACCTGTGAGTGTACGGCGATCCCTGTATGCTGCGGATCCGCATACCGTAACAAGGGTGTGCAGAAGCTTCTGGATGCTATTGTGGAGTATATGCCCGCTCCCACCGATATCCCCGCGATCAAGGGTACGGATCTGGACGGCAACGAGGTGGAGAGACACTCTTCCGATGAAGAGCCCTTCGCCGCACTGGCATTCAAGATCATGGCAGACCCGTTTGTCGGAAAACTTGCATTTTTCCGTGTGTATTCCGGCACCATGAACTCCGGTTCCTATGTGCTGAATGCAACCAAAGATAAGAAAGAGCGTGTGGGACGTATCCTGCAGATGCACGCGAACAAGCGTGCAGAGCTGGACAAGGTTTACTCCGGCGATATCGCTGCTGCGGTGGGCTTTAAGTTCACCACCACCGGTGATACCATCTGTGACGAGCAGCATCCCGTGATCCTGGAGTCCATGGAATTCCCCGAGCCCGTGATCGAGCTTGCCATCGAGCCGAAGACCAAGGCCGGTCAGGGCAAGATGGGCGAGGCGCTGGCAAAACTGGCTGAGGAGGATCCCACCTTCCGTGCACACAGCAATCCCGAGACCGGGCAGACCATTATCGCAGGTATGGGTGAGCTCCATCTGGAGATCATCGTGGACAGACTGCTCCGTGAATTCAAGGTGGAGGCAAATGTAGGCGCTCCTCAGGTTGCCTACAAGGAGGCGTTCACCAAGGCTGTCGAGGTTGACTCCAAGTATGCTAAGCAGTCCGGCGGCCGCGGACAGTATGGTCATTGTAAAGTGAAATTTGAGCCCTTGGAGGCAAACTGTGAGAAATTTGAGTTTGATCCCAAGGCAAATGTCCTGATCAATGAACCTCCCGTACTGTTGTTTGAGTCCACCGTTGTGGGCGGCGCGATTCCCAAGGAGTACATCCCTGCAGTCGGCGAGGGCATCAGGGAAGCAGCACAGGCAGGTATCCTCGGCGGATTCCCCGTGCTGGGCGTACATGCGAACGTGTACGACGGTTCCTACCACGAGGTCGACTCCTCCGAGATGGCATTCCATATCGCCGGTTCCATGGCGTTCAAGGAGGCAATGCAGAAGGCAAGCCCCGTGCTGCTGGAGCCCATCATGAAGGTTGAGGTCACCATGCCCGAGGAGTACATGGGCGATGTGATCGGCGACTTAAACTCCCGCCGCGGACGTGTGGAGGGTATGGATGATCTGGGCGGCGGCAAGATCGTGCGCGCATTTGTTCCCTTGGCAGAGATGTTCGGTTATTCCACCGACCTCCGTTCCAGGACACAGGGACGCGGCAACTACTCCATGTTCTTCGAGAAGTACGAGCCTGTGCCCAAGAATGTGCAGGATAAGGTACTGTCTGAGAAGTCCAAGTAATTCAAGACACAGCAGTTTGTAACTTTTACCTTATTTTAGCAAAAACTGCTTGTCAAACCTCTGAATATTTAATATAATCAGAGTTAGCGAGTGAAAAAACAATTGTATCTATTATTTTAAGGAGGATTTTCATAATGGCTAAAGCTAAATTTGAGAGATCTAAGCCCCATTGTAACATTGGTACCATCGGTCACGTTGACCATGGTAAAACCACTCTGACCGCGGCTATCACCAAGGTTCTGGCTGAGAGAGTTCCCGGAAATGAGAAGGTTGATTTTGAGAACATCGACAAGGCTCCCGAAGAGAGAGAGCGTGGTATCACCATTTCCACCGCACACGTTGAGTATCAGACCGAGAAGAGACACTATGCACACGTTGACTGCCCGGGGCATGCTGACTATGTAAAGAACATGATCACCGGTGCTGCACAGATGGACGGTGCTATCCTCGTTGTGGCTGCTACCGACGGCGTTATGGCTCAGACCAAGGAGCACATCCTTCTGTCCCGTCAGGTGGGCGTGCCTTACATTGTTGTATTCATGAACAAGTGTGATATGGTTGACGATCCCGAGCTGCTGGAGCTGGTTGAGATGGAGATCACCGAGCAGCTGGAGGAGTACGATTTCAAGGATTGCCCGATCATCAAGGGTTCCGCTCTGAAAGCTCTGGAAGATCCCAACAGCGAGTGGGGCGACAAGATCATGGAGCTGATGGATACTGTGGACAGCTACATTCCCGATCCTCAGCGTGACACCGACAAGCCTTTCCTTATGCCTGTCGAGGACGTGTTCACCATCACCGGTCGTGGTACCGTTGCTACCGGTCGTGTGGAGCGTGGCGTTCTGAAGCTGAATGAGGAAGTTGAGATCGTTGGTATCAAAGAGGAGACCAAGAAGACCGTTGTTACCGGTATCGAGATGTTCAGAAAGATGCTGGATGAGGCACAGGCCGGCGATAACATCGGCGCACTGCTCCGCGGCGTACAGAGAACCGAGATCGAGCGTGGTCAGGTGCTCGCAAAACCCGGCACCGTTACCTGCCACAAGAAGTTTACCGCACAGGTATACGTTCTGACCAAGGACGAGGGTGGTCGTCACACTCCTTTCTTCAACAACTATCGTCCCCAGTTCTACTTCAGAACCACCGACGTTACCGGTGTCTGCAATCTGCCCGCTGGTACCGAGATGTGCATGCCTGGCGATAATGTTGAGATGACCATCGAGCTGATCCATCCCATCGCTATGGAGCAGGGATTGACGTTCGCTATCCGTGAGGGTGGACGTACCGTAGGTTCCGGTCGTGTGGCTACGATCATCGAGTAATTGAAAAAATACAGTAAAATCAAGGCTTCCGAGCATACACTCGGAAGCCTTTTTGTATGGCTGGTAGCTTTGTAGGGTGTCTATGCTTCTATTTTGCTTCTAAAATATTCAAAGATTTGTAAGTTATAGAATTTAGCTTTTATGTATTGAGCAATAGTGTTATAATTTTTGTGGAATAATTATAGTTCTGGGGTTACAGTATTAAAAGGGGAAGCAGTGTTTGTTTCCTGAAAATTTTAAGCGAGAGGTGAGCATTAATAAAATGATAGATATAGAAAAATTTCAAGAGATACGTTTGAGCAAGCATTTAATTATTTTAGATACAAATGTATTATTGGAATTATATCGTCAGCCAGCTAATATCAGCTTGGATGTAATAAACGCAATAAAAGAAATTCAAAGCAATATTTATTTACCCAACCAAGTTTATAATGAATATAAAAAACATTATGAAAAAATTCGTGGTGATGCGAAAAAGAAATATGAAAATGTAACTAAAGAATTATCTACATTTTTAAGGGATTTACAAGGAAATATTGCTACAAAAATAGGGGAATATAGGCGGCATAATTATACAGATATATGTGAATTACAGAAAGATTTAGATGAAAAAATTAAGGAAGCGCGAAATATCATAATTGATTTTGAAACAAACCATAATATAGAAATACAACGTAATATAAATTTTTTAGAAAACGATAATGTGAAAGAGTTTGTTGATTTGTTAGAGAAAAATGGTAATATTGGTGAGAAAATGCCATTTTCTCAAAAACTAGTATTTTTGCAAGAAGGAAAAATTAGATTTGATAATTTGATTCCTCCGGGATATTTAGATTATCAAAAGGATGGGGAAGATAAATACGGTGATTTATTTATTTGGAAAGATATTATTAAAATAGCAAAAGAAAAAGAATCTAATATCATATTTGTATGCAACGACATAAAAGAAGACTGGTGGGCAAAAGAGAAGGATAAGTTGATTGATCTACGGCAGGAATTAAATGATGAATTTAAGGAAATTAATCCTACTTTGAGTATCAACTTTTTGACATTGGATAAATTTTTTGCATATTTGGCTGAAGAATTGAAATTAGGGAAATCTAAAAGTGCTTTACAATTATCTGCAATGGATGATATAGGAAATATAATAAACAATTATTATGATGAACTGTATCAGCGAATTGGTGAATATATATGTTCATTAGATATTGAAAAGGAGTTAGATGAAAAATTTCGAGAATTTGGTGATGAAGAAATATATTGGGATATTACAGATGTTTCGGTTGAAAAAGAAAATAGGACAATCTTATATTATGTAAATTTAGATATAAGTGTTCTTGCCGATATAGTGTATCAAGAGGAGGGAGACTATCCTTATAATGCGGGTAAAATTGCTGTCGCATTGATTGGTCATATAGAGATATCAATGGAGGAATATTCGGTTAATAGTCAACTGAAAAACATAAGTGTAGAAAAAGGGGATATTTTACATATTGAACCAGAAATATGGCATGTTGTAAAAAGTATGAATAATAGAAGTTCATGTAAAGAAATTATTATTGCAAGCAAAAGGGTTATGGAAATTCAAGATAATATTCAAAAAATTAGTAAGGCTGTTGATATAAGTGAATTAAAACAAGTATTACAGCAATATGCTTCATTATATGAGGGATTGGCAGAATCTATTAAACCTATGCAAATTAATGAATCAATGTTGGAAATAGCAAAACAACTTTCAATAAATATAAAAGCAATGGAATCTGTTATTAAACCAATACAAGTTAATGAAGCTGTAAGTGAGTTTGTAAAACAGGTTTTCCCAAAGATAAAGGCGATTGAATCTAATATCCCCATAAAATCAGAGAAAAAACAATAAAAATCACATAAATAGGTTTTCAAGATAATTTCAAAAATAGCAGAAGCACCCTCAGTAGATGATTCAAATTAAATTTAAAAATCAACGGAAGATATTATTATTTTCATCCGTTGATTTTTTGTATACAGATTTATATTTCTTGTAAAAGAAAGAGGCTGAATAATCCGGGGGTTTTGAACCACCTGTCTGACGAAAATGAGCCATCATTCCAGTAGGTGTGAGCCACTTATGTTTTGCCTTGGATCAGTCTGTCAGATGTGCCAGCTCTTATCCAGTCCAAGCCGCTTCGCGGTGTCTGCGGCAGTCTTGACAAGTTCTGTCACATCCGACTATCATTAACCAAGCAAAACAGAAGTGGATCTATGCCATCGGTAGACTGGCTTAGTGGATATCGGACAGGCGGCTCTGCCGCACAAGAATATTCAAAAGGCTATCCAAGCAATTCCTTATTTTTCTGAATATATTCTTTCCAGACTGCTTCTCGGTCTTTCTGGTGTGTGTTCTCATATTTTTCCGTATATTCATCATGCAGCTTTTTCAATTCTCCCATCAACGGCGTATCGCTGGGAACTTTTCCCCGGCGGATGCGCCCATAAAGTTTGTTATAGGCTTTGGTAAATTCCTGATGGATGGGATGCTGGAACAGCTTTTCCTTGTAGGTCTTTCTCACGCCGACTTCGCTGCAGGTGGCGGCAGTATTTTTGTATATGCGGCTGCAGTACATCTGATCGGATGAGTGCTTTGTGTGGAAGTAACCATTACATAACCGGCATTTCCGGATCACCATTCCCTCCGACATCATAACGGACAATCCGATATGAAGGAATTGAGCAAATGACGTGATAGGGTATTCCTGCATATCGTTCTGTGCTGATTTTTGGGCAAAGAAATCAAAGTAAGAATGCCATGCGGGAGTTTCTGTACCGAACATATCCATACAATCCTTTACTCCCACCGGATAGTCAAAGGAACCGGTATAAAAATCAGGCTGCCCTTGTATCTTGCAGTACGAATGATATAGAGCTGCCGAGGCGGTGCCTGAAATGGAG
>CANPWA010000020.1 GCA_947581865.1 uncultured Acetatifactor sp.
TGGCAGAAAAACCTGTTGGAAAACACGGTGTCAGAGCCATGCTTTTGCATCGAGGTTTAATGAGCAGACACTAAATAGAAACTGGAAACATAACATAAAAGCGCATAGAGTAAATCTATACGCTTTTATATAATTCTTTTTGTTACTGCGGCATTTATTCTTGACATTGATATTGGAAAGGGAAAAAATAAAAATATTGAAAAACGCTACTTATCAAAGACGCAAAAAAATACCCCATATATTATTTTTTAATAAATATTCTTTAAGTTGATGACATTGACTTCTTTACGGCATTCTTTTTTCGTTTGTTTCTGATCCGTCTGATCTGTGCCGTCACTGCGACCGCTGCGGCTGCCGCAGCCGCAGCCAATGCGGGAAGAAGCAAGGGATAGGAATTCTTTTTAACGATACAGAAGGTTTCTTCCGTTCCGTTCATTTCCGTCTGCAGGTATTGTCCTCTGGGCATACCTTCCTGTCTGCTCCAGACGCCCTCCCGCAGACTCCATATCTCCGCGTCATCATAGGGATTGAGAAGCCGCACCGCAAAACTGTCTGTGGCTTTATCTCCGGGGTTTTCCAACAGAACATGGTACAGGACATAGTCCCGGGATGCGGCCTGTTGCGGGGGAGCCTCGTCGCCTGTTGTGACGGAGAGCTTTGTGTCCTCCGTAAAGGTCTGGGTGATCAGGGCATAGGGCTTTTCATAACCGCCTTCCGCGTCAGATGTGGTTTTTTCGCTGCTTTCCACCACCGGTACGTCGTCGTGATATTCCGCATCCATGATCAGATTACCGCTCATCACCTCACCGGAACAGTCGGGCCATACGCCGTAACAACCTTCTTTGGCAGGGATTTCCGGGTAATTCAGATGGTCAAGTTTTTGACCGTATTCAACTTCTTCCGTTCCCAGATACTGTTCATTGATTCTGTAAATGACTTTGAGATGCCGGAAGCTGACGGGAATTTTATCCACTGCCAGAAGCTCCTGGTAGGAAATAGGCTCCGCAACGTCTAAATAGCTGATGTTGTCGATTCCGTATAGTTCGTCATCCACATAATAATTCCGGCAGACATCCGGCTCCTCCTTTTTGGGATCGTCCTCATATTCTGCGATTTCCCCGGCGATGGCGCCCATTCTGCCCTTGGATGCCTCCACGTTTACGATGGCATAGCAGTCCTTCAGCGTGGCGGCGTATCCGGCGATTCCTCCCACGTTTCTGCCTCCCGAGACATCGCACAGAGCATAGCATCTGCGGATCACTGTCAGAGATTCGCCGCAGATACCGCCCACATAATCACCCTCTGTACTGTCTATGCTGCCATAGCTCTCGGAGTCTGTCACGATGCCGTGGACCATATATCCCACAATACCGCCTGCGCCATCCTTCTTGGCAGTGATATATCCCTCGTTTACACAGCCGTCAATGATACATTTCATGATAAAATGGCGTCCGATTTCGTAATCGATATTGCCTGCCGCATTGTCCTCCGGATCCTCCTCGTCGATGGACATGGAACCCGCGATGCCGCCAATGTTGATATCACCCTTGACGATTCCTTTGTTGGTACAGGCATCCAGTCTTCCGGAGGTGATGGAATCCAAGTCTTCCTCCGTAAATTCCTCATACATTTCCTCCACGCTGAGCCCGTCCCCACCGGACAGATGATCCGCCAGCAGGTTAAATACGATATTCAGCTGGTCATTGACCGCCAGAAGATCGGCATTGACGCGGTCGGAGTAGTCCGACGCGTTATTGCTCAGGGTCTTCAGACTGTCCGAAATCTGGCGGAGCTGGCTGTTTAAGTTTTCTCTGTTCGTATCAAAGTCATCGCCCAACAGGGTAAGTTTCACACTGGGCTGGGAACTGATATAATTTACGATGCTCTTGAGCCCGTTGGCAGCATCCTTGAGGGAATCAGCCATTTTCTGAAGCTGTGTTATCGCATCCTCGAAATCGTTTTTTATGTTGGATGCCGTGCCGGATAAATCCGTGTTGTTCAGATCGTTCAGCACGGTTGACGACACTTCTGTCATTTCTGTGAGACAGATTTTTAAATTCTGGATCTCCTGTATCAGCGCCTCCTGTTGGTCTATTGTCAGGGCAGCCCAATGCCCGGCAGAGCCGTCGGCGTCAGTCAGCATTCCATTGATATTGTTCAGGGAGCTGTTTATCTTCTCATATGTGCCCTGCATCTGATTTAGGGATTCATACAGGTCATCATTGCCGGAAACGGAGTTTTGTCCGTGCCCGTTCCCGGGGTCGCCGGAGCTGGTATCCGGCAGGTTTATATCCGGGAGATATTTCCCCAGATCTTTCATTTTTTTATTGAATGCTTCAAAGGCATCCATGGCGTCCGTCAGATCATCCATCACTGCGGGGAGCTGGTCCGCTATGTATTCCATGCGGTCATTGATTTTCTGGAGCTGCCCCATGTTGGAATCCACAAAATCCGTCAGCTGGTTTGCCAGAACATGACCGGATTGCAGAGCGGCGTCCCCATAGGTCGTAAGATTATCCAGGTCTGCCTTCATGACATCTTTTCCGTCCTTCATGTCCACAAGGGTGTCCTCGATCAGATCATGAAGCTTGTTGACGGCGTTTCTTAAGGACTGTGCCTCATCCACTTCGATATAAGGTTCCATCTGCCCGGCAATGCCGCCCACATCCTTGCGCCCGTACACCTGTCCATTGTTGACACAGAGGGATATCATACCTGCCTGTCTGCCTGCGATCCCCCCGATGTTGTATCCTGTGTGCTCATAGCCCACCGTGCCCATATTGGTGCATCGGGAGATGGTTCCGTCAGAGTATCCCGCGATGCCTCCGGTATCCACACCGCTGTAAAAGTCGATCTCATCCTCCGAGACGTTGATACTGAACAAAAGACCGGTGCCCATCTCGTCGTCCTCTTCCACCCATGCAGTGTCATCGTTTATGCCTGAATAGTTGGTACAATAGGTCACAACACCATGGTTGATGCCCGTAATGCCGCCCGTCATATAATAGCCGGAGACGCGTCCCTGGATGGAACAGCCGGAAATAAAGCCGGAGGCTTCGTTGGCGCCCGCGATCCCTCCCACGGTGTCCCTGCCGTTTAAGACGCCCTGAAAGCTGCAGTTTCGTATCGTGCCATAGTTTACGCCGCAGATGCTTCCGATACATTCTTTTTCTTCCGTGCCTTCCACGGAGCCCTTCAGCTTAAGATTCGTCACTACGCCGTCTGCCCTGATATAACGGAACAGCCCGCCCACATAGCCGTCTCCCACACTGTGGAAGCCCGAGATGGTGTGACCGCCGCCCTCAAAGGTTCCGGAAAAAACGGGAATCATAGGAAAGTCCGTTTCGGACAGGTCGATATCTTCCTTCAACTCTATCCGTTTTCCCGACGACCAGGCATCCAGGCTGCACTGTCTGGCAAAGTTCACAAATTCGTCCGCCGTGTGGATCTCTATCACTTCCGCCAAAGCCCCGCTGTCTGTCCCCATTGTCTCCGAAGCGGCTGTCTCCGGAGCCGCCAGCACATGCAGAGGGGAAGCGAATGTCAATAGAAAAGCCAATCCCAGAGATAATATCTTATTGTTTCTCATTTTCCCCGTCTCCTTCCCTTTGCAGCAGATTCTCAAGACTGCTGCCGTCGTCTTCTCTCTGTTCCAGCCGTCCCATGTTGACAAACAGGCTGGCGTCGCCGCGCACCAGACCGTGTACCTCGCCGATGATCGTACCGTTGATCTGACCCTGCACCATGCCGTCGATCCGCATCAGACCGGAAACCCGCTCCAGCTTCAGGGGAATGGACACAGCGAAGGAAGTTTTGTCGATGATCTTCTCGCCCAGAAGAAGGATCTGCGGCAGGACAAACATGACGATGACAATGGAAATAATGGTTCCCCGCCCCAGACACTGACCGATGCCGCAGATGGCGCCGTCCGAGGACATCATGCCGATAAAGATGCCCGCCAGAGCCAGCATGGAACCGGACGTGACGATGGTGGGAAAGGCAAAGTTCATGGTCTCGATGATGGCGTCCCGTTTGGACATCTTATCCTTTAATTCCATGAACCGTCCCGATATGACAATGGCATAGTCAATGTTGGCGCCCATCTGGATGGAGCTGACGATCAGGTAACTCATGAAAAAGAGATTTTTCTGCTGTATGGCGGGGAAGGAAAAGTTGATCCAGATCGCGCCCTGGATGATCAGGATCAGAAGCACCGGCATGCCCGCCGACATAAAGGTGAACAAAAGCACCACCAGCACCGCCAGGATGGAGACCACATTGACCACCGTGTTGTCCGTCTGGAAGGTCTTGTAGAGGTCATACTGGCTGGTGGCTTCTCCCGGGATCAGAATGGTGGCATCTTCATAATATTGCCCGGCCATTTGGTGCATCTCGTCCAGAAAGGCAAAGGTCTCTTCCCCTTCCTCGGGGAGATTCAGATAGACCAGCATACGGCTGTATTCCCCGCCCTGCAGCTGATCCAGGGCGATCTGCATCTGGGAGTGGGCATCCTCCAGGGTTTCCATCATCTCGTCATCCAGAGTCACATAGCCCTCGGTCACCTCATCATAGAGGAACATGAAGATATCGATCAGGGGCACGCTGTAGGTGGACAGCCCGTTGACGATCTTCGCGTAATTCTCGTCGTTCACCGCGTAGGTCATATACAATACCTCCGCCACTTCATAATCCAGCTCCAGCAGTTCCGAAAACTCCCTGGCGGTGAGTTTGTCCGTGAGCATATAGCCGTCCATGGCTTCCGTATTGGCAAGCCCCATGGTATAATCCACTTCCGGTCTGGCGTCCAGATCCCTGAGCAGGAGTTTTTCTTTCTCGTAACTGCCCGCTGGCACGATCATGGCCACCATATTGGAGGAACCGAAGCTTTCCTTGATCATTTCGTCCACGATCATGGCGTCGCTCTGCACCGGGGTTTCCAGCATGGAATAGCCGTACACATAAGGGCATTTGGACGATACGATGTAGGCGCCGATGATCAGAAGCAGGAAAAGCAGCGGCATCACATATCTGGTGCGGTACGCGAACTTGCCCACAAAGGGGATCTTGGGGATAAAACTTTTGTGATGGGTCTTATCCATGGCATTGCCAAACAGCATGATCAGCCCCGGCATCAGCAGAAATACAGCCAGCAGGCTTAACAGGATCGCGCGGATCAGGCACAGCGCCATGTCGCTGCCGATGCCGAACTGCATGAACATCATGGCGATCAGACCGCCGATGGTGGTCAGGGAGCTGGAGGAGATCTCCGGAATGGCTTTGCTTAACGCCATGATGTCCGCCTCCCGGATGGGGAGCGACTGATGTTCCTCTTTGTAGCGGTTACAGAAGATCACGGCGTAGTCGATGGACAGCGCGAGCTGCAGCACGATGGTCACCGAATTGGACACGAAGGAGATGGTCCCCATAAAGAAATTGGTTCCCTTGGTGATCAGCGCCGCGGCGATGAAGGTCAGAAGCAGCACCGGAACCTCCGCCCAGGTCTGGGAGGTCAGAAGCAGCACCGTCACCACCACCACGGCCACCAGGACGCTGATCACCTGCATCTCGCTGGCGATCTGTTCCGCCGAGGCGTCGCCCATGGAGGTGGAGACATATATGTCGTAGTCCGAGAGCATTTCCTTCACCTGGTCCAGAGCCTCCAAAGCCCGCTCATCCGTCTCCTCATAGCCGAAGGTGACATCGTACAGCGCGGAAAAGTTGTTGTAATGTTTTTCGGTATTGTCGAAGGAAAGCATGATCACCGTGTCCAGAGCTTCCAGCCTGTCCGCGATCTTCTCAGCCTCCTGATAGGGAATGTTGGTGACCATCACCTGTGCCGAACCGTAGGTAATGAATTGTTCTTCCATGCGTTCCAGCCCCTGGCGGGTCTCCGTGGAATGGGGGAGGTACGCGGACATGGAATTTTCCACGCTCACCCAGTTCATGGAAATGACGGAAAAGATGATAGCGATCCCAAACAACAAAAAGAAGAGATTTCTTCTGTCCACAATGAAGGTGGCAACTTTGAGCATAAAGCTGTCATTTTCTTTGTTTTCCGTAGATTGATCAGCCATTTTATCACCCCTGCTTTGTATTTTTTTATTTCTTTTGCTGTTTTTCGTTTCCATATTATACAACTTTTTACCCGGAATGTCACATCATTTTGTATTTATGATATGTCCGGGGTCACAGGATATGCTTTCCTGAATATTTTTCCTCTTTCTGAGGGACACTCAAAAATAGAAAATTCAGATGTCGGGCGGATAGGGCTGTCATGATCTGCCCGGTCATAGAAATGAGGCAGATATGCAGAAACGTCCTTTTGGAATCAAAGATAAAATAGGGTATATGTTCGGAGACTTCGGCAACGATTTCAGTTTTATTTTTGCCAGCAGTTATCTCATGGTGTTTTATACAAAGGTGCTGGGAATCGCCGGAGCGGTGGTAGGTATCCTGTTTCTGACGGCGCGGGTGGTGGACGCCTTCACGGATGTGACCATGGGGCGGATCGTGGACAGTGTGCGGCCGGCAAAGGACGGACGCTTCCGTCCATGGCTGCGGCGCATGTGCGTCCCGGTGGCAGTTGCCAGCACATTGATGTACGGATATTTTGTGCGGGACTGGTCCTATGGTGCAAAGATGACCTATGTGGTGATCACTTATCTTTTGTGGGGCAGCTTTTGTTATACGGCAATCAATATCCCCTATGGCTCCATGGCGTCCGTCATCAGCCCGGAGGCGGGGGACAGGGCATCCCTGTCCACTTTCCGCAGTGTAGGCGCCAGTCTGGCCAGCCTGGTGATCGGAACGCTGGGACCGCTTCTGGTCTACGGGGAGGATGAGGCGGGCAATCAGATCGTCATACCCTTTCGGCTGACATTGATGGCAGCTGTTTGCGGGGTGTGCGCCATCATCTGTTATCTGCTCTGTTACTATCTCTGTGAGGAGAGAGTACACTTTGAACCGACCAAAAAGGAGGACAGGGCTTCGGCAGGGCAGCTTGTGAAGGGGCTGCTGGGCAATCGCCCTCTGCTGGCGCTGGTGGGAGCCGCCCTGGTGCTGCTTTTGGCGACACTGATCGGGCAGGCGATGAACAATTACCTGTTTCTGGACTATTTTAAGCGGGCTAAGGCGATCGCCGTTTTAAATTTTGTCAGCATAGGCGGCATGCTGGTCCTGGCGCCCTTCGTGTCCAAAATTTCCGTCCGGTTCGGCAAGAAAGAGGCGGGGGCGGCGGGAATGCTGCTGGCAGGGGTGGTTTATCTTTTGATCTTCTTCCTAAAAATCAAAAATATCGTGCTGTATATGGCATTGTTCTTTGTGGCAACGCTGGGCGTGGGTTTGTTCAATATGATCATCTGGGCGTTTATCACGGATATCATCGACCATCAGGAGGTAGTGACCGGAAGGCGTGAGGACGGTACGGTGTACGCCATTTATTCCTTTGCCCGCAAGCTGGGACAGGCGCTGGCGGGGGGCGTGGGAGGATTTACCTTAACGGCCATTGGCTATATGTCCAACGCCACATCCCAGACGGCAGAGGTGGCCGGAAGGATTTATACCGTGGCGACTTTGGTGCCCGGCGTCTGCTATCTGATCGTGTTTTTCATTATGCAGACTTTTTATCCCCTGACCAGGAGAGTGGTGGAACAGAACGCGGCCACTCTGCGGGAGCGAAGAGAACAAAACAGGTGAGGGGTACGGGTATGCGGACAAAGGTATCGGTGGAAAGCGGCAAAGCCGTGTTGGAGTTGAATCTGGGGGATCTGCGGGAAGGCATGGGAAAGAGCGTGGAGGAGACAGACTGTTTTTGCGTTTCTCTGCTGGATGCGCGGGGGCAGCAGGTATTTTATTGTGAACACCCGGTCCGGGAAGATGACGAGTGTGTCATTTGCCTTCTTCATCCCCATCTGTGGGAGGGAGTATCCCATCCCTGTCTGTATCGTCTCGAAATATATGCCCGGGGCGGAAAAGGGAGGGAACTTCTGGAAAAAAGGCTGGTGCCGCTGCGGGAGATGACAAAAGTGTCAGATGGAACCTGTATGCTGAACGGGAGCCCTTTTGTGATCAAAGCCGTGGTCTATGACGGGCTCAGCGGAGGATGTGTGAGGGACCGCTCTCTTTTCTGGGCACAGGTGGGGGACAGACTTAAGAGGCTTGCCCGGATGGGGGCAAATACGGTGGTACTCCGCAGTTTTTCGGGTGCGTCCGGGGAGGAGCAGGATAAAATTCGGGAGCTTTGTGACAGACAGGGGTTATTGCTCTGGCCGGAAACGGGGAAAGAGACAGGCGCAGAAGCCGGAGCAAAAGCTTTGGGCGAAGGGGCAGACTGTGTGGAGGGCGGAGGGCTTTTCGACTTAAACGGATCCCCCACGGCGCAGTTTTATCTTCAGAAGGCAAAGTGGAGTAAAGAGCCCTTTGTCCATCTTCATCCTCATAACTTAAGAAAGCAGCCTGATGGCTGTTTTGCAGTGACGGTTTACAGCAATGCCGGGCGGGTGGCGCTTTTGGTGGACGGGCATATTTTCGGTTTTCAGGAGGACGGACCGGAGTTTGTCTTTCAGGATATTGCCATCAAAAGACGCCCCTTTACCCTCACGGCGGAGGCGGGAGACTGCAGTATGTCGATGGCGTGTTATTAGCTGGATTTTCTGCCGGTTCTGTGATAAAATATTGCCATACACATTTTCAGCGTAGGGAAGGCATACAAAGGAGGAAGTCACATGACAATCGATACCGCGGTGTTAAACGCCGACAATCTGTGGGAGGTTATAGAATCCAGGCAGGGAACGGTTTTTTATACCAAGAAGGGGCTGCCCTTCACCTATCAGGTGAAAGGGGGAGAACTGTTCACGGACAGACGGGAACGCTCCATCACCCTCAGCACTTTTGAGAAGGCCTATCAGAAGCTGATCGCGGACAGGGTGGGGGAGGACGCGCCCTGCAGAGTCACCGGGCCCAAAAGCCTGAATATGTACGGCGCGCCCTATGTCTGGGCAGTGTTCATGGGTATCGGCTTTATCCGGGAGGACTGATCCCATGGATTATCTGAATCAGAATATCTCCATGAATTTAAAACGGATCCGGCTGGCCCGGGGCTACAGTCTGGACACCGTGGCGGAGCAGACAGGCGTCAGCAAGAGTATGCTGGGACAGATCGAGAGAGGCGAGGCCAATCCCACCATCGGGATCCTGGGAAAAATCGTCAGCGGGCTGAGGGTGGAGCTTACGGATCTGGTGGAGACCCCCAGGGAGCGCGTGTATCCCGTGAGCAGAAAGTGGCTTGCGCCCACCAAGGAGGCGGCGGACAAATATAAGATCTTTACCTATTTTCCCTATGAAAAGGGAAGGAATTTCGAGCTTTATGCTTTTGAGATCCTGCCCGGCGCCGTCTATGCCAGCGGTTCCCATGGGGAAAACACCAAAGAATATCTGATCGTCCAGAAGGGGGAGCTTTCCCTGTCTGTGGAAGGGACGGAGTATATCGTGGGAGAAGGGGATGCCATCCGCTTTGACACGGACAAGGAACATTTCTATGGCAACCATGGTCAGACACTTTTGCAGATCGTATGCGTCTTCTATTATCCTGCATAAAAGATGTGCAAAATAATGCACACAAATACAAAAATGTTCTAAAATTTTTGAGATAATATTCGATAAATCGTACTGTTTTTACAAAAAACACACTTTTTTGAAAAGTATATTGACAATATAACGCACACAGGTTTATAGTTAGGACAACAGCAGAACAAACTGTGAACGACGGTGTTTACTTAGCAATAAGTAGACGCCGTTTTTTGCGTCATTCGTGCCGGAAAGCTGCTGTGGTCAGTCCGGCATGGGAAAGAGAGGAGAGCATTATGAAAAGGAAGATCGTTAGTGTACTGATGACAGCAGTGTTGATGATGGGCGTGCTTGCGGGCTGCGGCGGCTCTGAAGCGGCAACTCAGAGTGCTGCCTCCACCACCGGAGGGGAGACTTCTGCGGAGTCCGCGGAAAGCTCCGGGTCAGAGAGCCTGACGGCGGAAAGCGGCAAAGAGACCACGGGAGGCGTGCTGCGCGTGGGTATGGAGTGCGCATACGCGCCGTTCAACTGGACCCAGGAGAGCCCCGAGGTGCCCAACGGCGACACGGCCGTGCCCATCTATGGCAGCAATTATTACGCCTATGGCTATGATGTGATGATGGCGCAAAAGCTGGCAGACGCGCTGGGTATGGAGCTGGAGATCCACAAGGTAGAGTGGGATACCATCGGTCTGGCCATGGACTCCGGGGAATATGACTGCATCATTGCGGGCATGGGCAAGACACCCGAGAGAGAGGCCGCCTATGCCTTCACCGAGCCGTATTACTATAGAGACAACTGTCTTACCGTCAAAAAAGGGAGCGGTCTGGAGGACATTACTTCCCTGGCAGATCTGGCGGGCAGGAATGTGACCGTGACCACACAGACGGGAACCGGATGGATCTCCCTTCAGGAACAGATTCCTGACCGTGTGGAGGGCGCTAACTACGCGACGACCGCGGAGTGCTTCATGGCAGTCGCCAACGGGGTGGCAGACGTGGCTCTGATCGACGTGCCCACGGCGCAGTCCGCGCTGCTTTCCAACCCGGATCTGGTGATGATCACCTTTGAGGAAGGGAAAGGTTTTGTGGACGACAACGGTATGACCAATGTGTGCATCGCCACAAGGCTGGACGACACAGAACTTCGGGATAAGCTGCAGGGCGCCATGGACGAGATGAACTGGGACAAGGCGCAGATGGATGAGATGATGTCACTGGCGATCGACATCCAGCCCGCGGCAAACTGAGTTGAGATAACTGCCTGTCCGGTGACGGACAGCAGCGGGAGGTAAGGTTTATGATGGGAATTCTTGCGACACAGACACAGACGCCGACCAATTCCTTTGGGTGGATGGTCTTTCTGGGAGAAAAATATGCCGATTCATTCTGGCAGGGAACCTGGCTTACCCTGTATGTAGCTGTCCTGGGAACGGTCATTGGTTTTGTGATGGGATATCTGATCGGCATCGTGGAGGATATCCGTATCGTCAGGGAGGATTTTTTCCTCAAAAGAGGCGTGGTGCGTCTGCTCAAAGCGGTTTGCGGCATCTATGTGGAAGTGTTCAGGGACACGCCCATGATCGTGCAGGCGATGATCATTTATTACGGGCTGCGCCAGGCCAATGTGGCGATCGGTATCGTGACTGCGGGCATTCTGGTGACAGTGCTGAACACAGGCGCCTATATGTCCGAGACGGTCCGGGCAGGGATCAACTCCATAGATCCCGGACAGCGGGAAGGCGCTCTGGCGCTTGGCATGTCGCCCATGCTCGCCATGTTCACGGTGATACTGCCCCAGGCCTTTAAGAACATCATTCCGGAGATGGCCAATCTGTTTCTGACCAACCTGAAAATGACCTCCGTGCTGAACGTGATCGGTCTCTCCGAGCTGTTCATGACGGCGAAAACGGTGGGCGGCAACTATTACAAATATTTCGAGTCCTATCTGATCATCGCGGTGATCTACTTTGTGCTGTGCTTTTTCTTCAACAGGATCTTCCTGTTCATAGAGAAGAAGATGGCGCTCAAAAAGGATTATGTGATCGCGGTGGAATACATGGACGGGCAATAGGGGGTGGCTTCATTTGGAAGAAAATATCATCAGTGTTGTGGATCTGGGAAAGACCTTCGGTGACCATGAGGTGCTGCGCAAGATCGATTTTAACGTAAAAAAGGGTGAAGTCATCTGTATCGTCGGTTCCTCCGGCTCCGGCAAGTCCACACTGCTTCGCTGCATCAACCGCCTGGAGCATCAGACCGTGGGGAAGGTTCTCTATCACGGCAGGGAAGTCCGTGACGTCCAGAGGGAGGTCAACGAGTATCGCTCCAAAGTGGGAATGGTGTTCCAGTCCTTTAATCTGTTCAACAATATGAGTGTGCTGGAGAATTGCATGGCGGGAGCCAGAAAGGTGCTGCATGTCTCCAAAGAGGAAGCTTTCGACCGCGCCATTACCCATCTGAAAAAGGTGGGAATGGCTCCCTATATCAATGCCTACCCCGCGCATCTCTCCGGCGGTCAGAAACAGAGGGTGGCGATCGCGCGGGCGCTCTGTATGAATCCGGAGGTATTGCTCTTTGACGAGCCCACCAGCGCACTGGACCCGGAGATGGTGGGAGAGGTGCTGAATGTCATGAAGGAGCTTGCCAGGACGGGGTTGACCATGATCATTGTCACTCATGAGATGGGTTTCGCGCGGGATGTGTCCACCCGGACCATCTTCATGGACAAGGGCTATATCGTGGAGGACGATGATCCCCGCAGACTGTTTACCAATCCCAAAAATCCCCGCACCAGGGAATTTTTAAGCAGATTCATGGCGGGATAAGGAGGCGAAGAATGGACAATTATGTTATTACTTTTGCCAGAGGCTTCGGCACCGGGGGCAAGGAGATCGCCTCCCGGCTGGCCGCGGATCTGGGCATTCACTGTTATGAGAACCGTATCCTCACATTGGCGTCGCAATTGAGCGGGCTGGACGAAAAGCTGTTCAATGAGGTCAACGAAAAGATTCGCGCAAACGGCAGCTTTGCCAGCTTTTTAAAGGGACTTCCACGCTCCAGACAATACATTACCAGGAACGAAAAGTTTGTGTCTGACGACAAGCTGTTTGAATATCAGCGGCAGATCATTGAAAACCTGGCGGACACGGAATCCTGCTGTATCGTGGGAAAATGCGCGGACTGGATCCTGCGGGGCAGACCCAATGTGGTGAGCGTTTATATCGAGGCGCCCAGGGCTTTCTGTGTGGAACGCACGATCGAGCATATGGGTGTGACGGAGGAGGTGGCGCACGCTACCATTGCCCACACGGACGCTTACCGGGCAGATTACTACAAATATTACACGCACGGGAACTATTGGACCAATCCCGTGAACTATGACATGACGCTCAACAGCGAAAGAGTGGGAATAGAAAATTGTGTGGAACTGATCAAAGCTTATCTGAAGATCAAAGGCTTGATCTAGTCCGCCGGAACGGAGGCAGATTATGAGATTAAAGGATACCGGATTAACAGCTCAGGACATTAAGGACAAGGCAAAAAAGTATATCATCGAGACCTATGAGCGGTTTGACTTTGTGGCGGAGACCGCGAAGGATATGTATATGTACGGAACGGACGGGGAGGCATACCTGGATTTCTATGCGGGGATCGCGGTCAACAGCGCCGGAAACTGCAATGAAAAAGTGGTGAAAGCGGTGCAGGAGCAATGCCGGGATCTGATGCAGACCTTTAACTATCCCTATACCATTCCCCAGGCGCTGCTTGCGGAGAAGGTCTGTACCACGATCGGCATGGACAAGATCTTTTACCAGAATTCCGGCGCCGAGGCCAATGAGGCGATGATCAAGATGGCGCGGAAATACGGCGTGGAAAAATACGGTCCCCACAGATACAATATCGTGACGGCGAAGATGTCCTTCCACGGGAGGACCTTTGGCGCCATGAGCGCCACGGGTCAGCCGGACAATGCCTGTCAGATCGGGTTCGGGGATATGACGCCCGGGTTTACCTATGCGGAGTATAATGATCTGGAGTCCTTCAGGGCGGCGGTCACCGACAATACCATTGCCATTATGGTGGAGCCCGTGCAGGGAGAGGGCGGCGTACATCCCGCCACAAAGGAATTTCTGGTGGGGCTTCGACAGCTCTGTGACGAGAAGGGGATGCTCCTTCTGCTGGACGAGGTGCAGACCGGATGGTGCAGGACCGGGGCGGTCATGAGCTATATGAATTACGGCATCAAGCCGGATATCGTGTCCATGGCAAAGGCTCTGGGCGGCGGTATGCCCATCGGCGCCATCTGCGCCACCGCGGAGGTGGCTAAGGCGTTCTCCATGGGTTCCCACGGAACCACTTTCGGCGGGCATCCCGTGTGCTGCGCGGCAGCGCTGGCACAGATCAATGAGCTGCTGGACAAAAACTGCGCCGCCAACGCGAAGGAAATGGGCGATTATTTCTGCGCAAAGCTGGAGACGCTGCCCCATGTAAAAGAGGTGAGACACCAGGGTCTGTTTATCGGCGTGGAGTTTGACGACACGGTGAGCGGTGTGGCTGTAAAGCACGGCTGCTTTGACAGAAAACTCCTCATCACTGCCATCGGGGAGCATATCATCCGCATGGTCCCTCCCCTGATCCTCACAAGGCAGGATTGCGACAAGGCGTTCCGGATCATCGAAGATACGGTGAAAGCATTGATATAACACGGGGTATAAGTTTGAAAGTAAACTTTCAGATTTTGATTGGTATGCGTGCCAAAGCACGCCAGGGGTATAAAAATGGAATTCAATTATCATCTTCCGGTCAATCTGTTGTTCGGCCGGGGCAGGATCCGGGAAATCGGCGCGCTGGCAGCCTCCTATGGCACAAAGGCTTTGCTGGTAACCGGACAAAACAGTACCAGAAAGAGCGGGCTTTTGGACCGGGTGACCGGTTATCTGAGCGCGGCAGGAGTGGATGCGGTCGTGTTTGACAAAGTGCGGCAGAATCCTTTGACCACCACCGCAGAGGAAGGCGCAGAGCTTGCCCGCGGGCAGGGATGCGACATGGTGATCGGACTGGGCGGCGGCAGTATTCTGGACTGTGCCAAGGGGATCGCGTTTTTGTGTGTCAACGAGGGCGATATCAATGACTATATTTTTAACCGGGCGTCAGGGGAACATGCGCTTCCCCTGATCCTGGCGCCTACCACCTGCGGGACCGGAAGCGAGGGAAACGGCTTTGCCGTTCTCACCAATCCCCGGACGGGGGACAAAAAATCCTTGCGGAGCAATGCCGTTATCGCCAGGGCATCTCTCATTGATTCCGAGCTGATGGAGACCATGCCCAGACCTGTTTTGGCTTCCGTTGGATTTGACGCCCTGTGCCATTCCATGGAGGCGTATCTGTCCCGGCTGGCGCAGCCCATGACGGATATGCTCTGTGTGGAGGCGATGAGTCTTTTGGGCAGATGCCTGGTTCCTTTGTATCAGGGAAACGGCAGCGCGGACGACTGGGACGCGGTCACCTGGGCAAGCACGATCGGAGGCATGGTGATCCATACGGCGGGCGTGACATTGCCCCACGGGATGGAGCATCCCGCCAGCGGATGCAGGAATATTGTCCACGGCAAAGGGCTTGCGGCGCTGACTCCCGTTATCACGGAGGCAGGCATCGACAGCGCGCCCGGAAAATACGCTGTGATCTCAAAGTGCATCGGCGGAAAGGACGAGACGGACTGTGGGACGCAGCTCAGAAAGATCCTCAAAGCGCTGAATCTGGATGTTTCTTTGGGAGAACTGGGAGTTACGGCGGAAGACATTCCCTGGATGGTTGAGAATTGTTTTAAGGTCTCCGGGGCAGGGGTCGCAAATCATCCCAAAGTGTTTGACAGAGATCAGATCGCGGAATTATATCGAAGGGCGCTGTAGAAGTCTGCCGTCTTTTAGTCTTTTTTCATCTCCTGTTCCTGGTTTCTTCCGATAATTTTCCGACCGATGAAATTCATGGATAACGTCTATACCGCATATTGACACAAAGCTGCCCGGGGGGGGTAAAATACAGGTGATGTTGCAAAAGACCGCATTGATATAGGAGGAAACCATGAAAAAAAGGATAAGGAAGACATTGGCGTTGTTGCTGGCGCTGGCAATGACAGCCGGGACGCTCCCTGACTATGCTCTTTGCGTGCAGGCCGCAAAAGCCGGCGATACGATTGAGGCGGAGGATGGGCAGCCTGTCATGGAGGACGGGACAGAGGAACCTTCCGGATCAGAAGCCCCGGAGGAAACTTCTGTGGAGGAGGACAGCGCGGAACAATCCGATGAGGACAGCACGGAACAATCCGGTGAGGAGGATGCGCCGGAGGCTGCAGAGCCGGTGACTTCCGGAAACGTGTCTGAAGCGGGGAGCACGCTGCTTGCGGTGGATCCGGTAAGTGATTATACTGTCAGTGAGGACGGCACTCTGACGGCTTATACAGGAGCCGGTGGCGATCTCACGATTCCTGCCAACGTGAAAAAGATAGCAGAAGGCGTGTTTAGTAAGAAAACGGGGATTACGGGGGTGACTCTCCCGGAGGGACTGGAAGAGATCGGAGCCACCGCATTTAAAGGTGTTGATTTCGGTTACACCGATGACCGCGGAGCGAAACACTACGGAACCCTGACGATACCGGGCAGTGTGCGGAGCATCGGGGCAAGGGCGTTTGAAGGATGCGCTTATCTGCAGGAAGTGACCTTTTCCATGGAAAACGAGGCATCGGAACTCGTTTTTGGCAGAGATAATTTGGGTCTCTACAATACGTTCGGTAGCTGTCCTGTGCTGGAGAAGGCGGTATTGCCGAACCGCATGACGGAAGTGGCAGACGGGATGTTCAGTAAGTGCAGCAGTCTGAAGACAGTGACCATCGGAGACGGTCACAGCCGTTTGACCAAGGTGGGTGATTCGGCATTTGAGGACTGTACGAGTCTGGAGGGCATAGAGCTGCCTGGCAGTGTGGAGACCATCGGAGCATCCGCGTTCGATGGATGTACCCGACTGGAGACGGCAGTGTTGAACGAAGGGCTGAAGACCATCGGAAACTATGCGTTTCAGGGTGCGGGATTTGGCTATACGGATGACAATGGAGCGAAGCGCTATGGAACTCTGACGATACCGGGCAGTGTGCGGAGCATCGGGGGGAGTGCGTTTAGAGGATGCGCTTATCTGAAGGAAGTGACCTTTTCCATGGAAAACGAGGCGGCGGAACTCGTTTTTGGCAGAGATAATTTGGGTCTCTACAATACGTTCGATAGCTGTCCTGTGCTGGAAAAGGCGGTATTGCCGAACCGTATGACGGATATGGTCGACAATATGTTTGAGAATTGCAGCAGTCTGAAGACAGTGACCATCGGAGACGGTCACAGCCGTCTG
The DNA here is from genome assembly GCA_947581865.1 of uncultured Acetatifactor sp. Taxonomy (GTDB): domain Bacteria; phylum Bacillota; class Clostridia; order Lachnospirales; family Lachnospiraceae; genus Acetatifactor. Next base: position 16,960 of record CANPWA010000020.1, read on the forward strand.
ACAAGGGTGGGCAATTCGACATTTAGGAACTGTACGAGTCTGGAGGGCATAGAGCTGCCTGGCAGTGTGGAGACCATCGGAAACTATGCGTTTCGGAATGCGGGATTTGGCTATACGGATGACAATGGAGCGAAACACTACGGAACCCTGACGATACCGGGCAGTGTGCGGAGCATCGGGGCGAGTGCGTTTGAAGGATGCGCTTATCTGAAGGAAGTGACCTTTTCCATGGAAAACGAGGCGGCGGAACTCGTTTTTGGCATGGATGCTACGAGGCACTGCTATACATTCAATTCCTGCCCTGTGCTGGAGAAGGCGGTATTGCCGAACCGCATGACGGAAATGGCAGACGAGATGTTCAGTAATTGCAGCAGTCTGAAGACAGTGACCATCGGAGACGGTCACAGCCGTTTGACAAAGGTGGGCAATTCGGCATTTAAGAACTGTACGAGTCTGGAGGGCATAGAGCTGCCAGGCGGTGTGGAGACCATCGGAGAATCCGCGTTCAAGGGATGCACCCGGCTGGAGACGGCTGCGTTGAACGAGGGGCTGAAGACCATCGGAGCATCCGCGTTCCAGGATGCGGGATTTGGCTATACGGATGACAATGGAGCGAAACATTATGGAACCCTGACGATACCGGGCAGTGTGCGGAGCATCGGAGCGAGTGCGTTTAGAGGATGCGCTTATCTGAAGGAAGTGACCTTTTCCATGGAAAACGAGGCGGCGGAACTCGTTTTTGGCATGGATGCTACGAGGCACTGCTATACATTCAATTCCTGCCCTGTGCTGGAGAAGGCGGTATTGCCGAACCGCATGACGGAAATGGCAGACGGGATGTTCAGTAATTGCAGCAGTCTGAAGACAGTGACCATCGGAGACGGAGACAGCGGTCTGACAAAGGTGGGTGATTCGGCATTTAAGAACTGTACGAGTCTGGAGGGCATAGAGCTGCCGGGCAGTGTGCAGACCATCGGAGTATCCGCGTTCGAGGGATGCACCCGGCTGGAGACGGCTGCGTTGAACGAGGGGCTGAAGACCATCGGAAACTGTGCGTTTCAGGGTGCGGGATTTGGCTATAAAGATGACGATGGGAAGGCACATTACGGGACGGTGACGATACCGGGCAGTGTGCAGAGCATCGGAGCAAGGGCGTTTGAAGGATGCTCCTATCTGCAGGCGGTGGATTTTGTGGATGGCACCGCGGCGGTGCTGGAATTTGCATTATTGTACGGCACATACGGCACTAACGATACATTTATGAACTGCCCGGAACTGCAGACGGTTCTTTTGCCGGAGAGATTGACCGTTCTTCCGGTGGGAGCCTTTGAAAATTGTCCCAAACTGGAGAAGCTTTACATTCCGAAATCGGTTAAGACGATCCAGGAAAGAGCAATCTATCAGTGCCCTGCGCTCACAATTTATGGCGAAACCGGATCGGCTGCGGAGAAGTATGCGTCGGAGAATAACATTCCGTTTAAAACAAAGGATGCCCTGGGATTCAATGTCACAGGGGTGTCGTTAAACAAAACCCAGATCACAGCTTACGGCGAGGAGGCGATCGGCAGCAAAGTTCAGCTGAAAGCTGTGGTAGAGCCGCTGACAGCCAAAAATAAATCGGTGAGCTATTCTTCTTCGGATGAAAAGGTCGCCACGGTGGATGGCAATGGGCTTGTCACGCTGACCGGATATGGAAAAGCGGATATTACCGTCACAACGGCTGACGGCGGGAAAACGGCAGTCTGCCATGTGGAAGTTATCCGGTCGTTCAGTGAGGAAGAAAAGAAAGAGCTTTCCGCAAGTTTTCTGGAGCTGAACAAACTGACCGTGCTCACCAATGTGTCTCCCACGGTGGAGGGCATTGCCATAAAGACGCCGGAAGGGTATGAGGCTTCCTGGAAGCGGGCATCCGATGCCATTCTGACAGGGGAACATACCTATGAGATCGTCGTTAAAAAAGACGGTTATATGGAAACGGATATTGCCGGTGTGATGATCACGGGTATCACCGTTACGGGCGTCAAGGTCTCCGGAAAGAATAAGCTCCAGACCGGAAAAGATGCCGTGTACGGAGTACAGATCACAGGCGAGGGAATGAAAGAGGGAGAGACTCTGTCTGCGGCTGATTATGAGCTTCGGTGGACAACATCCCAGACCTCCGTGCTTTCTGTTAAGAGTGCGGACGGGGATCAGGCAACTGTCGGTGCGGTCAAGGGCAAAAAGACCGCGTCTGTAAAAGTGGTGCTTGCCCTGAAAAAGGATGGTGTTGCCCTTCCCGTGGGGAACAGCGCGAAAGGGGTCACATGGTTTGAGACTTCCATGGAGGTAAAGACCTATGATGAAGCCATAGCGGACAAGATCGTGATCACCGCAGCGAAGGGCGATCAGACGGTGGAGCTTGACTCGCTGGAAGAGCTTGCGGACATAGAGGCGCCGTTAGAGTACCGGCTTACCGCGGAAGTATATGAGGGAGAGACCAAACTGGAGGCACCTTCCCTGAAATGGAGCACCAGTAATCCAAAGACTGCCCAGATCAAGATAAATGCGGATAAGACAGTGCAGATGGTCGTCAATGAAAAGGGCGCGGCTGTGATCACCGTGACGGCAGACAAAAACGGCGATTACAAGGAGTCCTTCCGGGTAGTGGTTAAGGACAGCACGCCCAGACTTGAGGAGACATCGGTTGAGATCAACCTCTATCAGATCACCCCTTCGGCTGTGCTGCATTTGTATCCCTCGGACGGCTATGCGATCAGCACAGAAAGTCTGAAGATCGTAAACGCAGACGGCACAGAGTCGGAATTTACCATCAGTCAGACGGACGGAGAAGAATATCTTGTAGGGGTGAAGAACGGTGCGTCGCTGACCGGCGGGAAAAAGAAAGTTTTTGTTTCCGTAACCACAAGCAAACAGGAAGCGGAACCCCACAGACTGCCTCTTGTGATACAGGTGGGACAGAAAAAGCCCAAGGTGACGATCACCCAGACGGCGGAGGACGCCATCAATCTGTATGAAAAGGATGGAGAAGGGTATGCGGCGGTCAGTGCGGATGCGCCGTTGAAAGCGATTACCTTTACCCCGAACTCCAATTCCGGCGCGAGACTGGTGAGCGGGCAGAGCGGTGTGGATGAAAACAACAACAGGCAGGGATATTTTACTTATCAGGCGGAGGGAGCGGATTCCCGCAGTTATACAAAGACCTCCGCGAAGGGAACGCTGGAGATAACCTTTGACGGATATAAGCCGGAGGCAGCCTTTAAGAAGACGATCACTTTAAAGACCAACAAGAAGCTTCCTGCCTTTACTGCAGTGCCGTCAAACAGCACGCTGTATCCTTCTACCGTCGCGGATCACATGGATATTTTCTTCGGCGTAAAGGGAGAGGACGGCAGTCTTGAGCGCAGCGAAGGATGGAGTGCTGTGCCCGCCAATACTGTCGCCGGGCTGACGGTTCAGATGGATCAGACCGATGTCGCGGCAAGAGTGACCATGCAGAATAACGCGAAGGGATCGTCCACCCTCAAATTCAATATTACCAACACAAACTGGTATGACGGGGTAAAAGCTACGGCGTCCTGCAAACTCACCAAAGGCGCAAAACCCGTACTGGCTTTTTCCAATGCGAATGTGATCTTAAACACAAAGTATGTTGGAGGAAATTATGCGCCTCTGGCGATTGGGATGTCTGTCAAAAATTATAACGGACAGACCGTTACCGAGCTGCTCTCGGTAGAAGGGAAAAAGGCAAAGGACGCGGATGCTTTGAAGGCGCTTGACTTTAGCCTGGGCGGTGACGGAAAACTCTGTATCCGGATCACCGACGGCAGTTATTTTAAGCAGAAAGCGAAGTATACCTATGTAGTCAGGGTGAATACGGAAGAAAATATGACGCTGGAAGGGACGCTCAATGTCACCGTAGCCGTGGCGTCTGCCACCGTTAAATTTAAGCAGAGCGGAAGTATCGATCTGCTGAACAGGGCTGGTTCCCAGATCGTATGCAAGCCGACGTTTGCAAATTACACGGATACAGTGAAAGATGTCTATCTCTCCGGCGTGGGCGCTGACAGTTTTACCACGGAATTGGAAAACGGCAATATCGTTATCCGGGCCGCTGAGGGTGCGAAAGTCAATGTCAAGACCACCTACAAACCTATGCTTTATGTGGAACTGGAGAGCGGAGTCATCCTTCACAACCAGATCAAGATTACACCGAAGCAGACCAATCCCAAGCTTGTCCAAAATGTCAAGAAGCTTTCGCTGTTTGAATCCGTCTGCGGTGAACAGTATGCGAAAGAAGTGACCATTGAGCCGGCGCCGGGCAAAGCCGGCACGGCAAGGATCACTGATATTGAGCTTGTAAACGGCGGAGATACCTTTGTGTACGAATATCGCGGAGAGGGAACGGGAATGCTGTATGTCTCCGAAAATGCTTCCTCCAAGGTAAACAAAAATTACAAGCTTACCTTTGCCGTGACATTTGAGGACGCGGGCAGCAACGCGGCTCCCGTGAAGGTAACCGTCACAGTGAACTACAAGAAATAACCCCGGTATCGTTTTGGGGTAAAGAGGATTTTACAGACAGGTATCACAGATATTGCCGTGATACCTGTCTTATATTTTTTATTTCAGCTTAATTTTAAAATTTTGATCTTGCTGTATGCGCCTACAATGTCGTCCTCCTTGACAAATCGTCCTGAATGCGCTAAAACAATATTGCAGTTAGTTGAGGCTAACACATGATAATGAAATGATGACGAGGAGGATCTTATGAACAAAATAACAGTCAAAATCGACGGGATGATGTGCGGAATGTGCGAGGCGCATGTTTGCGACGCGATTCGCGGCGCGTGCCCGGTCAGGAAGGTCACAGCCTCGCATTCGAGAGGCGAGGCGGTCATAATCTCGGAAAACGACATTGATGAGGCAGCCCTGCGCGCGGCCATCGACGCAACGGGTTACAGGGCGCTGTCGGTGACGAGCGAGCCGTATAAGAAAAAGGGGCTTTTTGGCAGATGAATCTGATCAAAGCCCCAAAATGTAGAATCCGTTATATCACGATCCCATTCATTCCCCCCATCATATTTTGGTGGAAAAATCAAAACGCTCATGGTATCATAAAAAGTATACGGAGGAGTGTGTCATGCAGAGTAAAACATATCCTTTTTACGGAAGCCGGAAAGCAGCCGCTATATCGGCAAAAAACAAGAGATATCCCGGGATCGGCACTCCCTTGGATCTGTACGATGCGCTGTCAGAAATATGGTGCCGGGAGACCTGTGCCCCGCGTATGATGGCGGAATGGACGCCGGACAACAGGACCCTGGGACAATGCTCCGTCACGGCATTTCTCGCGCAGGATATCTTCGGAGGCGAGGTGCGGGGAATGGTCACAAGCAGCGGAGGAATCCATTGTTATAACGTGGTGGACGGCGTGTGCTTTGATCTGACCTGTGAGCAGTTTGGAGAGAAGGCAGGGGAGCTGGTCTATGGGGACGATCCGATACAGGAGCGGGAGTCGGCATATCATTTCGGAAAGGATGAAAAGCGCCAGCGGTATGAACGCCTGAAAAAGGCTTTACAAGAGAAGACATGCTCTAAGCGATGACATAATGATTCCGCCTATTTTTGTTGATATCGGGCATCCAAAAGAGGGACTTTGGGTATAACCCAGTTTATCAGGCGAATGGCTTTAATCAAAGCAAATGCTGTTCTCAGGCGGGAGAAAATGGAAAATAGTGACGGAGGCTATGATCTATGGATGCAAAGGAGCGATTAAAAGCTCTTATTGAAAAATATTTTCAATATAAAAAAGACAAAAAAACAGAAGAACTAAGCGAAGAATCAACAAGAGCCTGGATCAACAAGTTTCTGGAGATCTTTCAATGGGATGTTTTGAATATACAACAGGTACGACAGGAAAAAATTGTGGATGATTCTCAAAAAGATAAGCTTAGTGAGATTAACTCTTTACATTCAAAACCCGATTATTCATTGATGAATGGAACCACGGTTAAAGCTTATCTGGATGCCAAAAAAATCGGTATTGACATATTCAAAAGTAAGGATGCCGCATTCCAGGTCAGATCCTATGGATGGTCGGCAAGATTACCATGTGCGTTTTTGACAAATTTTGAACAACTGGTCATTTTTGATTGCCGTTATGTGCCACAAAAAGGGGAAGACGCCGGAGTAGCCGCCAGGCAGATTACCATCGACAATTACATAGCCGAGTTCGACGTTTTGAATAGTCATTTTAATCGCCTGCTGGTTTATCAGAACAATCTGCAAAAATTGTACAGTTCCGAACAAACAGAAGGCTCTAAAACGCTGGACGCAATCTTTAATGATTTATTATCCGATTTCCGTATAAGACTGGCAAACGTGTTATATGCGAATAACAGAGAACTTCTTGATGAAGAAGAACTGAATTATTATGTGCAGATAATCGTTGACAGAATTATTTTTATCCGCGTCTGCGAATCGAGGAAAATAGAAAAAGAAGGCTTGCTTTTGGAGTTCCTCAAAAAAGATTTTTGGAACGAATTTAAAAAAAGCTGTTATGTTGATTTTTATAATCATTATGATGGTCCCATGTTTTCAAGAGACAGGAAGTTTGAGCAGATCGTTTTGCCCAATGATTTATTTGAATCTTTTATAAACAAGCTATATTATCCTTATCCTTATAAATTTGATGTTATTCCCACAAAAGTAATAGCAAAAATCTATGAGGAATTTCTGGCGTATTCTCTGAGAGTGAAAGATGGAATGGTTGTCGCAGAGTTAAAAGAGGACTATGTTAAAACCAATGGCGCTATACCGACACATGAATTTATTGCAGACGCAATTTGCAGGGAAACCATTTTAAGGAAAAAGTACGGAAATTATCAGGATATACTGTCAACCAAAGTGTTGGATCCGTGTTGCGGATCCGGGGTTTTTCTGCTTGCAGCGTATGAAGCTTTTTCAGATAGAATGATGGATCTTACTTCCGAAAGCAATGAGTGGTGTGTGGTTGAAGACGGCAAAAAATATCTCACTATAACCGCAAAACAGGAAATAATGAAACAATGCCTGTTTGGGATAGATTGTGACCCTACAGCGGTTGAAGTCACAAAGATGTCTCTTGCGCTCAAAGTGGCAGATGACACAGATGAATTGTATTTGAATGAAATAGGCGTCTTTGGAGAAAAAATTCTCCGGGATATTCATAACAATATTAAAATAGGGAATACGCTTGTCGATACGGATATTTCATGTATGGCTAATGAGGTAAAATACATAAGACCATTAAACATCAAAGACATTGCTTTTAAGAAGATATTTGACGAAAAAGGCGGTTTTGATTATGTGATAGGCAATCCGCCTTATGTGGAAACCAAGCATTTTAAGGCGGCGTCATTGAGGGTACATGATTATCTGCATGAGCATTACAAAACTTTTGAGGGAAAAGTGGATTTATCTGTTCTATTTATAGAGCGAACCATGGGGCTTCTAAATGCTGCAGGGCAGTTAGGAATGATCATCCAAAGAAGGTGGTTTAAGACCAATTATGGAAAATCAGCGAGAGCATTTATCATGGACGGATTGCATCTGCATAAGCTGATGGATATTGAAACCAACGCTTTATTTAAGGGAAGAATCACATATGTTTCCGTGATGATTCTCACAAAAGAAAAGAATTTAGAGGTTGAGTATGACCTGATCAGGGGCGATGTGCCGGATGTTCAGTTGTATTTTGAAAATCCGCCTGCACCTGATCGTATATCTGCGGATTATTTTCTGTCACCTGTATGGGCGCCGGAACAGAAAGCGGTTTTTGATATCAAAAACAAGTATGCAAATCGGTATGGAACTATCGGAGAAAATGAAAAAATAGATATTTGTGACGGAATCCAGGCGCTATGGAAAAAAATGTATGATATTGTTGATTATCAGGAATGCAACGGTGTGGTTACGGGTAAAAATGGTTTTGGAAAGCCCGTTAAAATTGAAAAAGAAATGGTTAAACCTGTAGTTTATAACAGGAAATTCCTGCCATTAAGAGAAATCGTGCCGGATGCATACAGAATATTTCCATACAAGGGAGAAGATTATAAGACAAAGATCAGCTTTGATGAGGTGAAGGGACAATATCCGCTTGCCTATAAATATTTGAAAAGTAATAAACGGCTTATCACAGACAAGGTTCGACATAATAGCGGCAAATATTGGCATACTTACACAAGGGAACATAATCATGATTCCTTTGAAGGCGCCAAAATCATTGTTCCGATGACCGCAAAGGAGACGTATGCCACTTTTGCTTCAGACAGAGGTCTGTATATGGATAATTCAAATGTCTGGTTTTTGAAATATCATGGCAGTGATGTAATCGTAATGAAGGCTCTGACGATGATCATCAACTCAACATTGTTTTCTGTATTTGGCAAATGCAGCGCCAATCCCGCAAGTAACGGATATTATAAGTTTAACAAGCAATTTTTAGAACCAATACCGCTGCCAAATAAAAAGATAACCAGGTCAAATGATTTGATTCAAAAGCTTGCCAAGTTATATGACGAGGTCAAATCGCTGTTAAAGGAATATGATAAGGCAAATGAGGTAGATAAAAAATCATACAGGGATATGATGGAAGCAAAATGGCAGTCAGTTGATGCTGTCTGCATGGATTTATATGAAATTGAAAATGATGAAAGGATGCTTATCAACGGAATAGGCCGCGTGGAAAGCAGAGTACCGGGAGGCGATGAGGAATGAAAAAGATGATATCATCCATTCAGGCAAAGTTTCCGGAATGTAATAACCAATCCATAGAAAGAGCGTGTATTTTTTCCTATTTACGGAACAAGGATATTATTTATAGAAACAGTGAGGTCCTATGCTCTTTTCTTGACGGGAATGCCTCAGACTATGAGATGATTGCGGACTACATTGATGCCAGTGCTGTTATCAAAGACCTGGATGACCTGATCGTGGCATTTGAACTGCTGGTGGATTCCAGTGAAAAAAAGAATAAAGGCGTGGTTTATACGCCGCCAGCCATACGCGATTACATATCGCAAAAAGTAATCGGTAATGAAAAGATTCCGGTATTGATTGATCCGTCCTGTGGATGTGGAGCGTTCCTGATATCATCTGTAAAAACTATAAAGAATACGCATGATATTTCCTACAGCGATTTATATGCAGATTATATCTATGGTGCGGATATAGATGCGCATAGTATAGAAAAATGCAAGGTTTTGCTTAGTCTTCTTGCGCTTGAAACGGATGGGGAAATAGTCAGTGATTTTCCTAATCTGTTTGTCTGCAATTCTCTGGAATATTTTGACACGGATGAATATCAGCATATCTTTGACGCAGTTGTGGGCAATCCTCCTTATGTGCGGGCAAGGAATATAAATATGGATGTCAAAAGCTCGCTTGGGAAATGGGAGGTGGTTACCGGAAATGTTGATCTCTATATACCGTTTTATCAGCTGGGCATGGAATTGCTAAAACCGGATGGGAAACTGGGGTATATCTCGCCTAATACTTTTTTGCAAAGTGTTAATGGGAGAGGTTTAAGGAATTATATCAGGGACAAAAAGATGTCCGCGCGGATCATCAACTTTAAGGGTGAGCAAAAATTTCAGGGAATAACAAACTATACATGTATTGTTATGCTTGGCATGGAAGAACATTCACAAATTGAATATGCGGTATGCAAAGATGACTGTCTGGAGGAATGTCGGTATACGAGTTACGACATCAGCTCCTATGCGGATAATCAGACATGGAGATTTGGGAATCAAGATGTGGACAGGCTGATATATAAGATTGAGCATCAACCAAATAAATTGGATGATTACGGTATTAGAAACGGTCTGGCAACGCTTTGCAATGATCTGTTTTTCTTCACAAGTAGTAAAGAGGATGAAAAATACTATTATCGGACATATCATGATAAGATGTATAAGATTGAAAAAGAAATCTGTATTGATGTTGCAAAACCAAATATAATGCGATCGGAGACGGATCTTGCAGAGAAATGCGAGAAGGCTATTTTTCCATATGTAAATGGAACTGTCATACCTGAAAGCAGGATGCAGACATTGTATCCGTACACATATGGATTTTTAAAAGAATACAAGGGGAAATTAGACAGCAGGGATAAGGGAAAGACAGATCATTATCCGGCATGGTATGCGTATGGGCGCACCCAGGGTATGAATAACACAGGACGGAAAGTATTGGTGCCCTACATGGCGGATCGGGGAGTAGCTATTATTTCGGAAAAAGAAGACTTATTATTCTACTGCGGTTATGCTGTGTTCGCCAAAGACGAGAGGACATTGCTGCTCTTGAAGTATTTTATAGAATCAGATGTATTTTGGTTCTATATCAGGATGACGAGTAAGCCATATTCCAAAGGGTTTATGGCCTTAGCCAAAAATTACATAAAAAACTTTGGCATTCCATCTTTAACGGACTATGAGGAGGAGTCTGTTTTAACACTGCCTTCAGAGGAAAGGGAAAAATTTATTGCGGAACTTTATAATTTGAATTATCATGAAGTCAAACGGTATATTGAATTAGCTTCATAACTTTGTGAATAAGTTTCTGCTGTTTACCTATTTCATAGAACATGCTGAAAATAACGCTGTGTAGAGTTGGAAAAGGAAAATTAGGCAGGAAACACTCATTCAGGAAAGAGACATTAATCTTCATCAATGGAAAAACAAGATGCATATTACTGGTAATATATTTCAATATTATTTGAGGTTTTTTAAGATGTTATTTTATGAAGAAATTAAAAGTAGAAAATGCCATAGTTACTCATAACCTCAAAACATAAATTTCAGTACATAAATATTTAACAATACTAGGAGAAAATAATATGTATTTAACTTTAAAACAGCATGATTTATTTCGTAATCTATTAATGGGATTTGAAGTTCCATATCGTGCATATATTGCACATCAGGTAGTTATAAACTATCCTGATATTAATGCATTTGTGACAGAATTGCAAGCTAAAAGTCAAACGCTTTCTCCGTCTGACCCTGTTTTTTTGCGTCAGAAATTATCTAATGCATATTCTCGTGCAAAAATTGAAAAATTGTATCAGACATTTATAACAGTGAATTCAAATAGAAATAATTTAATTATAGTGTCCGATCAAGATGTTCCCATGGTAGGTCAGTTAAATATTGTTACGTTTTCTTTGATAGGTGTATTTAGGTCACTGTACTCAATAGTTGGCAGTTATATGGATTTTTGTTTAGTAGCAGAAAAATATAGATATGCCCGGAATAAATTAGATCATCCAGGATGTAAAACGCTAGAAGAAAGTGATTTGGTTCCCGTATTATCTTTTGTTAAAGATATATGTGTTTTCCTTGATGATATGTATTTTAGTCAAAAAAGCAAGGATGATATATTAAAAGAAATTGATATTTTGAAAAATAGAAAAGTGAATATTCCTGTAGAAATAAACAATTTTGCCAAAATGCCCTTTGGTGAATCTAGAATGGTATGTCGTGAAAACGAAGTAAATATTCTTAAACAATTTGTTTATGGAAATCAAAATGATTTAAGAAAAAAACACTCTTGTTGTATTTTTGGGTATGGAGGAGTAGGAAAAACTGCTTTAGCTTTAGAAGTTTTAAAAGAAATTGTACAAGATATACAGGATAACAACACTAATTTTGGTTATACACCTAAATATATTTTGTTTTTTTCAGCGAAAAAGCAAAAATTAGATATTTCTTCTGTTTCTGGAAGGATTTATGAGCAAGGTATACAACAACATTTTTCCAATGCTAATGAATTATGTCAACATATTTTAGATGCTTTGAATATAAGTGAGTTACGGGGGTTTCATGATGAAGGATTAATTATTGTGGATAATTTGGAATCTCTTCTAGAAGAAGAAAGAGCAAAAATTAAACAATTTATTGAAGTGCAAACACCTGCGGAAATGCAATTTATTATAACATCAAGAAATAGTGAGGAATATGAACAGAATATTAAACTGGGTGGTTTTGAAAAAGAGAGTGGTATATTATTTATTCAACGGTATATTGAGGAAAATGGTTTAGATCTTGAATTTAATCCCTCTGAAACGGAGGAATTGCTTACATTATCAACAGGAAATACTTTGGTACTTGTATTATGTTTGCGAAGATTAAGTCAGCGTCTTTCAAATATTAGTGGCTTGATTTCAGATTTTTCCAGTAATTTTGCCTGGAGTAATATACGTAGAAATCTTCAAAGAGTCCCTGGAAATGCATATGAAGTGGTTAGCGAGTTTATGTTTAAGAATACTTTTGAAGAGCTGGAAAAAGTATTTGCACAGGATATCCAATTATTTTATAAAATACTTAAAATTTTTGCTATTTATCAAGAGGACAGTATTGATTTAAATACTATATGTATTTTAGCTAAAGAAAGTTATCCTAAAGTTGAAGCTGTTTCAGATATTTTATGCAATTATTTGATTTTGGAAAAAAGCCGTGAACAGTATAGATTAAATAAATTTGCAGAGAAGTATATTGTTAATCGATTTATGCCTGATGCAACGACATATGAGGAACTTTCTTCTATTGTCCAACAACGTGACAGACAGGTACGAAGTGCTTTAAAAAAATTAGATGAGGACATGAAGTCTCGTCCAGAACTTGTTAATATTATGAAGGATTGGCATATTGTTTCTGATAGTGATAAAATTGAAGCGGCGACTATGTATCGTTTGTATGGAGAAGCAAATAGGGAATGTAGCACTGATAGCCGTTTAAAAACTGAAGCTATTTTAGAAGAGGTGATTGAGGAAAGTAAAGAGGCTGAAAATGTTACAGTTCATCCTTATATAAAATATCAAAAAGCAAGAATATTGCAACTGATTGATCGTTCAAAAATTTTATCTGAAGTTCATACCCAGGAGATTATGGATGCATTTCAAACAGCTATATTTGTTATTAAAACGGTTGATCGTTATTCATTGATTCAGCAAACAAAATCTTATGCATCACTCTTATGGTTATATGGACAATATTTATCGGATAATAATCTTTTGGAGAATGCTATTCGATATTTAGAAGAAAGCAAAGAAACATTTGAAAAATTGCGATTAAATGATCAAGAATATTATCAGTGCATATCTAAATTAGGAATGGTATATTTAAATCACTATCTTGAGGATCGAAAAAATAATATAAAGTATTTGAGAATGGCTAGACAAATCAGTATGCAGCTACAAGATTCTTATAAGAAACTTGGGAAAACAAAAGGTTTCGCCAACCAATTGAAGCAAGAGCTTCAAAAATATGGAACATATTAATGACTAAAATTCTCAATAAAAATGAACTTTTTCAAAAGTATATGGTATGATTATGCTTTCGATAAAGTTATTGGTATATTGCCGTTTTCAAAATGACATAATGGCCTTACTTTTCTTAGCAAGGTTTTAGTAGTTATTGGAAGTATGAAGTTCATTCCTTAAATGTTTGTGGCAAGAAAGTATGCATAGTCTAACAGATATAGATAGTTGAAGCTGTTGAAATATGCAGAATAAGATGGATTTTCTGTAATAGAAATAAACGAAAAGGAAAGGTGATGCGGATGGGTTCCAGAGCGAGTTATTTTTCATTGAAGGAAAGTGAATTGTTGACGATCACAAAGGAGGGGCTCGGCGGTCTGCCGGAAGAACTGCAGAGCTTGTTAAACAGATGGTCGGATATAGCGGCGGAAGGAATGCAGGCGTATATGGCGGAAAGCCACTGCCCGGTGAAGGGGGCGAGCGAGATCTTCCGGTACAAGGGTGTGGGTTATCGGCTTTATCCCGGGTTTTTTGGAATCCCCCAGGAGTATTTTGAATATTTGATGATCAAAAACGGCGGAATGGAGGATGAACTGGTGGAACTGGGAGCGGAGGAGGTTTTCTGTACGGGCATGGCGGATTGAGACGGATCCAAAAGTTTTATTTGACACCCATGCCCGCCTGTGCTATATTACAAGTGTATGGAGCGCGGATGTATCGGAGTCTTCCATGCAAATATTTGCGGCAACGAGGTTGCCTTTTATTGATTGAGTTAAAAGCTCAAATTTTATAAGTTGGTCACTATAAACCTGTGCGGATGCACACCTAACTTGTGAAACGGTCAATAAGAGTAGTAAAAGTAAAATATTTGCTATATAGACTCTAAACCCCGATATCTGTAGTCCATAAGAAAAATATACGCAGAAAGTGCCCCCGGCGGCTTTGTGTGTGAGTATGGATATTTATGAGCAAGTGAAGGAAAGTGTCGCTTGCTCTTTCTTTTTGTGACAAAGGAGATACCATGAGCGAAAAAATTACCCTGTATGGCTTTAACAATCTCACCAAATCCCTGAGCTTCAATATTTATGATGTGTGTTATGCCAAGACCCAGCGGGAGCAGAAGGACTATATTGCCTATATCGACAAGCAGTACAATTCGGAGCGTCTGACGAAAATTCTGACTAATGTGACGGATATGATCGGCGCAAAGGTATTGAACATCGCCAGTCAGGATTATGAGCCCCAGGGCTCCTCGGTGACGATCCTTATCGCGGAGGAGAGCATGGTGCCCGTGGGAGATACCACGGTGGCGCATCTGGACAAAAGTCACATCACGGTCCACACTTATCCCGAGTATCATCCGGAGACGTATCTTGCGACCTTCCGGGTGGATATCGATGTGGCGACCTGCGGGGAGATCACGCCGCTGTCCACGCTGGATTATCTAATCGGCTCTTTTGACTCGGATATCATCACCATGGATTACAGGGTGAGAGGCTTTACCCGGGATATGGGCGGTCACAAGCTGTTCATGGATCATCCCATGACCTCCATACAGAATTACATCAATGAGGAGACGCTGCGTCGCTATGATGCGGTGGATATCAATGTGTACGATGCCAATATTTTTCATACGAAAATGCTGATCAAGGAAATCGATCTGCAGAATTATCTGTTTAACAGTGACGTGTATGAGCTTCCGCCCAAGACGAGACTGGAGATCACGGACAATCTGCGCAGGGAGATGATCGAGATTTTCAGCGGGCGGAACATTTACTGATGCAAAGGGGGAACGGCGGTGGGAAGGTACAGGCAGTCCCGTGCGCCGATTTATGAGGCGCTGGAGGAATTCAGACAAAACAGGATAGTGCCCTTTGATGTGCCCGGTCACAAGAGGGGCAGGGGGAATCCGGAGCTGGCGCAGTTTCTGGGCGAGCGGTGTGTGGGGATCGATGTCAATTCCATGAAGCCTCTGGATAATCTCTGTCATCCGGTCTCCGTGATCCGGGAGGCGGAGGAGATGGCGGCGGAGGCGTTCGGCGCGGCGTACGCCTTTCTCATGGTGGGAGGAACCACGTCCTCCGTGCAGAGCATGGTGCTCTCCGTCTGCAAAAAAGGGGACAAGATCATCCTTCCCCGGAATGTCCACCGGAGTGTGATCAACGCGCTGGTGTTAAACGGCGCCACACCGATCTATGTCAATCCCGACACGGATAATCGGCTGGGGATCGCCCTGGGGATGAAGGTATCCCAGGTGGAGCAGGCTATCCGGGAAAATCCCGACGCGGTGGCGGTGCTGGTGAACAATCCCACCTATTATGGAATCTGTTCGGATCTGCGCAGCATTGTCCGGATGGCTCATGCCCGGGGCATGAAGGTGCTTGCGGATGAGGCGCACGGCACGCATTTTTATTTTGGGGAAAATATGCCTGTCTCTGCCATGGCGGCAGGTGCGGATATGGCAAGCGTCAGTATGCACAAATCCGGCGGCAGCCTGACCCAGAGTTCTTTTCTGCTCACGGGACCGGGGATGAATCCGGGTTATGTGAGACAGATCATCAATCTCACCCAGACCACCAGCGCTTCCTATCTGCTTCTGGCAAGTCTGGATATCTCCCGCAGGAATCTGGCGCTGCGGGGCAGGGAGGAGTTTGCCAAGGTGACGGCTCTGGCGGAGTATGCAAGAAATGAGATCAACCGGATGGGCGGATATTATGCGTACACCTCGGAACTGATCAACGGCGACAGTATTTTTGATTTTGACAAGACAAAGCTGACGGTGAATACCCTGGGGATCGGGCTGGCGGGAATAGAGGTCTATGACCTGCTGCGGGATGAGTATGACATTCAGGTGGAACTGGGGGATATAGCCAATATTCTGGCGTACATATCCATCGGCGACAGGGAGCGGGAGATGGAGCGGCTGATCGGCGCGCTGATGGAGATCCGGCGCAAGTATCAGAGAGACAGCGCGGGAATGTTTACCCAGGAGTACATCGAACCCAGAGTGGCAGTCTCCCCCCAGGACGCCTTTTATGCCGAGAAAGAGTCTCTGCCGCTGGAGGAGACAAAGGGACGCATCTGCAGTGAATTTGTCATGTGTTATCCGCCGGGGATCCCTATTTTGGCGCCCGGAGAGGAGATCACGGGTCCGATCCTGGAGTATATTGTATATGCCAAAGAGAAGGGCTGTTCCATGACGGGACCGGAGGACGCCGGGCTGGACAGGCTGAATGTGCTGAAGGAAAAGTGGGCAGGGGAGAGAGACTTCTGAGAAATTATTACGGATAAATGTCAAAGAAGGAGGTCGGGGCTATGGAACTATGGTTTTCGGAGCCGCATACGCCCGATGTAAAGCTGTCCATCAAAGTGGACAGGCAGCTTTACTGCGGGGAGAGTGAATATCAGAGGATCGATGTGTTTGAATCTCCGGAATTTGGGCGTATTCTGGTACTGGACGGTTATGTGATGCTGACGGAAAAGGACGAGTTCATTTACCATGAGATGATCGTTCATGTGCCCATGGCAGTGCATCCTCATGTGCGAAAGGTGCTGGTCATCGGCGCGGGAGACGGGGGCGCTGTCCGGGAGCTGACAAAGTATCCGGAGATTGAGCAGATCGATCTGGTGGAGATCGACGAACAGGTGATACAGGTGAGCATGGATTATCTGCCCAAACTTTCCTGTAAGCTCACCGATCCCCGGGTATCCATTCACTATGAGGACGGGCTGAAATTCGTGCGTTCCAAGGAGGAGGAATATGACCTGGTCATCGTGGACTCCACGGATCCCTTCGGACCGGGGGAGGGGCTGTTTACCAAGGAATTTTACGGTAACTGTTACAAGGCTCTGAAGGAGGAAGGCATCATGGTCAATCAGCATGAGAGCCCCTTTTATGCGGCAGACGCCACCGCGTGTATGCGCGCCCATAAGCGGATCGTGGAGAGCTTTCCCATCAGCCGCGTATATCAGGCGCACATTCCCACTTATCCTTCGGGGCACTGGCTGTTCGGGTTTGCCTCCAAGAAGTATCACCCGGTGCATGATCTGGACGAGGAGCGGTGGATGAACCGGGAGCTGGAGACAAAATATTACACGCCCAGGCTGCACAGGGGGGCGTTCTGTCTGCCCGCCTATGTGGAGAAGCTTTTGCGGAAGGTGGAAGTACACGGATAGTACACGGATAAAACAGGCTGCCCAAAGGACGCCGGAACGGAGGAAACAATGGGAAAAATTTTGATCATCGGCTGCGGAGGCGTGGCGTCCGTGGCAATACAGAAATGCGCGAAGTGCGCGGAGACTTTTTCGGAGATCTGCATCGCCAGCCGCACAAAATCAAAATGTGACGCGCTGAAGGAGAAGCTTGAGGGTACCACCGGGGCTGTCATCACCACGGAGTCCGTGGATGCGGACAATGTGGAGGAGCTGATCGGGCTGATCGGCAGGGTGCGGCCCCAGGCGGTGCTGAATCTGGCGCTCCCCTATCAGGATCTTGCGATCATGGACGCCTGTCTTGCCTGCGGGGTGGACTATATCGACACGGCCAATTACGAAGCGGAGGATACCGAGGATCCCGCGTGGCGCGCGGTCTATGAGAAACGGTGCAGGGAGAAGGGCTTTACCGCCTATTTTGACTATTCCTGGCAGTGGGCGTATCAGGAGCGTTTCCGGAAGGCGGGCATCACAGCGCTTTTAGGCACGGGCTTTGACCCCGGTGTGACAGGGGTGTTTACCGCCTATGCGCTGAAGCACTATTTTGACGAGATCCATTTTATTGATATTCTGGACTGCAACGGGGGCGACCACGGATATCCTTTCGCCACGAATTTTAATCCCGAGATCAATCTGCGGGAAGTGTCCGCCAACGGTTCCTACTGGGAGGACGGGCGCTGGGTGGAGACCAGACCCATGGAGATCAAACGTGTCTATGATTTTGCGCAGGTGGGGGAGAAGGATATGTATCTGCTGCACCACGAGGAGATCGAGTCTTTAGCGAAAAATATCCCCGGCGTGAAGCGCATCCGTTTCTTTATGACATTCGGGCAGAGCTATCTGACGCATATGAAATGTCTGGAGAATGTGGGGATGCTGCGCACGGATCCGGTGATGTTCGAGGGAAGGGAGATCGTGCCCATCCAGTTTCTGAAGACGCTGCTTCCCGATCCCGCGTCCCTGGGACCCCGCACGGTGGGCAAGACCAACATCGGCTGTATCTTTACCGGAGTGAAGGACGGAAAGGAAAGATCCGTTTATATTTACAATGTGTGCGACCATCAGGAGTGTTACAGGGAGCTGGGCTCCCAGGCGATCTCCTATACCACGGGCGTACCCGCGATGATCGGCGCGAAGCTGGTGATGGAAGGCGTGTGGAAGAAGCCGGGTGTTTTTAATGTGGAGGAGTTTGATCCCGATCCCTTTATGGAGGCGCTCAACGAGTACGGGCTGCCCTGGGTGGTGGAGGAAGATCCGGTTCTGGTGGAGTGATCCTATGGTTACAATGCCGCAGAGAGCATCGGGGTGAGAAGGTATGAAACTTGAGGAACTGCCCAGTCCCTGCTATGTGGTGGACGAGGCGCTGATCGAAAAAAATTTAAAGATTCTGCAGGGCGTGGCGGAGCGCACCGGGGCAAAGATCCTGCTGGCGCAGAAGGCGTTTTCCAGCTATGCGCTCTATCCCCTTGTGGGAAGATATCTAAACGGCGCCACTGCCAGCGGGCTCTACGAGGCCAGGCTGTGCAGGGAGGAGATGGTGCTTCCCCTGCGGGCAAAGGGGAAACTGTGCGAGAATCATATATTTTCCCCGGCTTATCAGGAAAAGGATTTTGACGAAATCCTGAAATACTGCGATCATATCGTATTCAATTCCTGGAGTCAAGTGGAAAAATTCGGGTATCGCGCCAAGGCGGCGGGAAAACAGATCGGTCTGCGGATCAATCCGGAATGTTCCACCCAGAAGGGTCATGAGATCTATGATCCCTGCGCGCCCGGCTCCAGACTGGGAGTGACACTTGTGTCGTTTGCAAAGGGGGCAGGGAGAACAACTCCCGGGAGAATAACTCCCGGGAAAACAACTCCCGGGGGAAAAGCCTCCGGGGAGAGCCGGACGCTGCTGGAGCTTTTGGACGGGCTGCATTTTCACACCCTCTGCGAGCAGGATTCCGATGCCCTGGAGGAGACGCTCAGGGCGGTGGAGCGGAAGTTCGGGAGCTTCTTTAAGAATATCAGGTGGCTGAATCTGGGCGGCGGGCACCATATCACCCGCCCGGGGTATGATCTGGAGCGGCTGGAACGGTGTATCCGGCATCTTGAAGACGACTACGGTCTGGACGTGTATCTGGAGCCCGGGGAGGCGGTGGCTCTGAATGCGGGTTTTCTGATCGCCACGGTGCTGGAAGTGATAGAAAACGACATAAGTGTCGCAATCCTGGACGCCTCCGCGGCATGTCATATGCCGGATGTGCTGGAGATGCCCTACCGTCCGCCGTTAAAAGGGAGCGGGGAGGCAGGGGAGAAAGCCTATACCTATCGGCTGGGAGGTCCCACCTGTCTGGCAGGGGATATCATCGGGGATTATTCCTTCGACGAGCCGTTAAGGGAAGGCGACAGGCTGATTTTTGAGGATATGGCAATCTATTCCATGGTCAAGAACAATACCTTCAACGGAATGCCGCTGCCTGCCATCGTCCTTCGGGACAGGGACGGGGAGTGCCGGATCTGGAAGCGGTTTGACTACGAGCAGTTTAAGGAGCGTTTGTGATGAGGATTATCAGAGATTCCACCCCGGCGGCGGACGGCTACCGTATGCCCGCGGAGTATGAGCCCCATCAGGGGTGTATCATGATCTTCCCGGAGAGGGCGGATTCCTGGCAGTACGGAGCCTATGCCGCGAGGCGGGCGTTTGCCAAAGTGGCGGAAGTCATCTCCCTTTCGGAGGAGGTGACCGTGTGTGCCGGACCCACCCAGTATGACAATGCCCGGGCGATCCTGCCGGAGCGGATCCGGGTGGTGGAGATGTCGAGCAACGACGCCTGGGCGAGGGATTACGCGCCCACCTTTGTGGTAAAGCAGGGCAGGGACGCGGCGCAGAGTGAGGACGCGGCGCAGAGTGCAGACACGGCGCAGGGCGTGGCTGTGGGAAACGCCGGGGAACGGGTGCGCGGCGCCCGCAGCGTCCGGGGCATCGACTGGGGGTTCAACGCCTGGGGAGGTCTGGCAGACGGGCTGTATTTCCCATGGGATAAGGACAATGCCATGGCGCGCAAGCTCTGTGATCTGTTTCAAAAGGATGTGTATGATAAACGGGATTTCATTCTGGAGGGCGGCTCCGTCCATGTGGACGGCGAGGGGACCTGTATGGTGACGGAGAGCTGTCTTTTGAGCAGGGGGCGCAATCCGGATCTCACCCGGGAGCAGATCGAGGAGACCCTTCGGGAGTATCTGGGAGTGTCCACGGTGCTGTGGCTGCCCTGTGGGATCTATGGGGATGAGACCAATGAGCATGTGGACAATATCTGTGCCTTTGTGAAGCCCGGCGAGGTGGCGCTTGCCTGGACGGAGGATGAGACGGATGTGCAGCACGCCATGTCCAAAGCCTGCCTGGAGACGCTGGAGAGGGCGGTGGACGCCAGGGGCAGGAAACTCCGGGTACATAAGCTGCCCCTTCCCCGGCCCGTGACCATGACGGAAAAGGAGTGTGAGGGGCTGGACATGTGCATGGACAATCCCACCCGCACTCCCGGGGAGAGGCTGGCGGCGTCCTATGTGAATTTTTATATTTCCAACGGGCATATCGTGATGCCGGGATTCGGGGATCCCGCGGACGATGAGGCAAGGAGGATCCTGCAGGGATTGTTCCCGGAGCGGGAAGTGGTGCAGATCTATGCCCGGGATATTCTCATCGGCGGGGGCAATATCCACTGCATCACCCAGCAGATTCCCCTGTAGGATGGGAGGCGGCAGGAAATGCTATGAAAATCTATGCCGCAGGGAGGAAGGAAGATGAGAAACGTGACTGTGGCGGCGGTTCAGATGTACTGTAACCGCTCCAGGGAAGAAAATATCAAGACGGCGGACAGACTGGTGAGGGAGGCGGCCGGACAGGGGGCACAGATCATTCTGCTGCCGGAGCTGTTTGAGACATGGTATTTTTGCCAGGAGCGCAATTATGACTCCTACAATTTGGCGACAAAAGTGTCAGAAAATCCTGCCATAAAGCATTTTCAGGTCGTGGCGAAGGAGCTGGAGGTGGTGCTGCCCATCAGTTTCTTTGAGCGGGAGGGCAATGTGACCTACAACTCGGCTGCCATAGTGGATGCCGACGGAAGCGTGCTGGGGGTATACCGCAAGACGCATATTCCGGACGATCATTTTTATCAGGAAAAATTTTATTTTACGCCGGGAAATACCGGATTTCAGGTCTGGGAGACCAGATACGCGAAGATCGGCGTGGGGATCTGCTGGGATCAGTGGTTCCCGGAGGCGGCGCGGTGCATGGCGCTTCAAGGGGCTGAGCTTTTGTTTTATCCCACGGCGATCGGTTCCGAGCCCATCATTGAGTGCGACAGTATGCCTCACTGGCGCAGATGTATGCAGGGACACGCGGCGGCCAATGTGATGCCTGTGATCGCCGCCAACCGCATCGGGGAGGAGAAGGTGCTTCCCACGGAAAATAATAATCATCAGGAATCCTCGCTGAACTTTTATGGTTCTTCTTTTATCACCGATGAGACCGGAGCGGTGGTGGAGGACGCGGGGCGCGCGGAGGAAGGGGTGATCCGTCACAGCTTTGATCTGGACGCGGTGGAACAGATGCGCTACAGCTGGGGTCTGTTCAGGGACCGAAGACCGGAGATGTATGAAATCATTTTTGGCAACAATCCTTCCTTTTGACATATCAATATAAATATAAAAGTAAATCAATACTTGTCAAACATTCTCTTTATATGTACAAGATTCATTCTTTATGATAAAATATCATCAGGAACCATAGACAGACCAATATGGCAGATGCTGCCGAAGATGTCGGATTTTTCCGGTTGGCAGCTGCCGCCAGAATGTGATAAAATATCACTATAGGATGTGATCATATGAAAATCGAACGAGTGGATGATAAGACCGTAAAATGTTTCATCTCAAACGAAGAGATGGAGGAATATGAAATTGACTACAAAGATTTTATCCTTCGCAGCGACAAGGCGAAGCAGGTAGTCCATGACATTATTGTGCAGGCGGCAGAGCAGGTCGGTTACAGACCGCCGAAGTTTGCTTTTGATATGCAGATCATGATGCTGCCTGACCAGGGGCTGCTTTTGACTTTTTCGGAGAGTGACTTTACCAATCTTCCCAATATGCAGCAGATCATTGATTATCTGAAGGAAATGAAGCAGACGCTTCAAAGGACCAAGGAACAGCTGGGAATAGAGGATCCGGCAGGAGAAATGGCGAAAGATACTCCGCAGGAGGAGAGACATAGACCCGAGGAGGCGATCTTTGCCTTTGAGAACATCGGACAGGTGATGAACTATGCGGCTCTGCTGCCTTCCAATCTGCGGGTGCAGAGTGCGCTTTATAAGATGGATGACCGGTTTTATCTCTATATTCACAGAGGAAATGCCTCCTATGAAAGGTATTCCCGCGCCTGCATTCAGGCTCTGGAATTTGGTACGCTCTACAGTGGGGACGGAATGCTGTTTCTTGCCCTGAAGGAGCATGGAGAGTGTCTGATCGGCAGGAGAGCCATTCAGAGACTGAGAGGATGACCCCTTTGTATTCCCCGGGTATCGGATGAGCATCGCTTCTCTGGAGTCAAAATAAATTACACCTTTGATCAAAAACACAAAGCCGGATCTGCCATCCACTCAAGGATGGCGTTCTTTTTTGGGGAATGGGATAAATTTGTCTATAGGCTGAAATCGCATTTGCAATAGCTAATACCGTATGATATAATATTTTTAACTTTTATGCGGCAGTCATTTGTATATCAATGGACAAGGAGGAAGATTATGAAGGGATGGTTGGGAGCGCACAGGCGCGTCATGGCAATGTTTCTTGCGATTGTTATGGTGTTTTCCCTGTTTGACGGCACTGTTCTGACGGGTTTTGCGGCTGAACAGGCTGAGCTGCCATCGGAGTCCGCCGAAGACAGCGTTATGCCGGAAGATGAAGAAGGGCAGAACACGCTTGCAGGAGAGACGTATGAGGGCTATGTCGACACGGAAGAATATGAGGGAAACAGAGTATTTCATTTTAATCAGTGGGAGTATGAAAGTGCAAATCCCGGAAGTTCTTATGAGGATTTTAACAATGCGGCGATAGCGGTTATGGACAAACTGGCTGCAGATTATGACATGGTATGTATTGAATACAGTTCTTTGTACGATGAGATTACAAAGGAAATGTGGAATGCTGTGGCTGAGCACAGTCAGCGGGAAGTGTGGCTTAATTATGGAGGAAATTCCGAAGCAGACCACAACTGGACTTTCCGTGGGATTACGACAACTGAGAGCAGCGTACCGATCGGTATTACATTGAACGCAGAGAGTAAAGCGACTCTCAGTTTTACGTCCACGAAGTTTCCTGCCGAAGAAGCGGAGGTTCTCTTTTTCGCTGACCCGAATGAGGAACGTACGACTCAGTTTAACGTGTGGAAAACTATTTTTGGTACACAGCGGTATTGTGATTTGAAT
This sequence comes from uncultured Acetatifactor sp., assembly GCA_947581865.1. Taxonomy (GTDB): domain Bacteria; phylum Bacillota; class Clostridia; order Lachnospirales; family Lachnospiraceae; genus Acetatifactor. Next base: position 40,945 of record CANPWA010000020.1, read on the forward strand.
GTAACGGACGAAAACGATGAATCTGTGGGGACCGGCTGGTATGAATACCAGGAAGATTCTTTGCTGTTTGGAGTGAATCATGTCCAAACGCTCGCGGCAGATACAGTCTATACACTGTCCCCCAAAGTTTACCGCGGCGATGTTTTCGATGACGAGGAGGGACACAAACTTTATCTCACCGCCTTTGAGAACAGCAGAATGCTGGGTGGGAAGGAGCCGGTTTTTGAAAACGAGGAACTGGTTTCGATAATTGATTACTATATAGAAACCGGAGAGCAGTTTGATGTTGTGGAGATCATACAGCTGTCTTCGGAAAACAACATTGTCAGTGCGGATATCTACAATAAGATAGTCAAAATCGTGAAACCGTCGGAAGGAGAAGAAAAGAGCAGGGCAGTTTTCCACTTCAGAAATAATCAGTGGGATGTGGGTGACGAAGCTGCCGATGAGGAAGATGTCTTCTGGACATTGTTTGGAGTTAAGGAGACCACAGAGGACGTATCTTTTGATTGTACCGTGACGCCCGGCGAAAGCGGAATGGGTGTGACTGTCAATGCAGGGACAGTCGTATTTCCGGCAGACGGCACGGTAAGAGTCTCTTTCCATAGGGGTCAAAGGACCGGACAGTATGAGTTATTGAAGGCTGCTCTCGGAGATGAGACAGGAAATATGGCTGTTGTCACGGCGGACGGAGATCCCGTGGCAGATGTATATGGCTACTATGAAGTAAATGACGAGTGGCAATACATATACTTTGATGTAGAGAATGTGCAGAATCTTCAGACAAAAACGGATTATGTGCTGAAAAGCATTGACGAACAGACCGATACCGAATACTTCGGATATGTGGATGAAGAAGGCAATACGCTGTTTGTTCCTGCGGAGACCGAGACGGGTTTGTTTTCAGACGGGGAGCTGGAAAAGATTCTGCAGCACTATGTAGATCTTGAAAGAAAGTTTGACTATGTGGATGTCGAAGAGGCTGCCGGCAGTAAAAATGTAATTAAAAAAGAAGTTTTGAATCTTGCCGCGCAGATCTTGAAGGAATCAACGGAAGAGGAACAACACGAGTTTTCCTATGCGTTCAGAAGCGGTGATTGGGACAAGGGTACGGAAGAATATATCACTTGGAGATTCTCGGATATTAAGGAAGCCACAGAGGATATCAATGCGGATCTGAACGTGGCCGCGGTGGAAAATCAGGGTGTTAAAATTAAATTAGGCTCTAATGTTTATTCCGGAAATGTCAATGTACTGTACAGGGGAACCACGGCTTCTGAAGCCGGAAAAATCTTAAAGAGTGGTTTGGGAGATGCCGAGAAGGCTCCCTGGCTGATGGAAAATCCCACGGAAGAAGATGAGAGAGGGGTAGACCTTTTGATTCTGAAATCCGGCAGTAAAGCAGATCAGCTCTATGCCAGCTACTGGAAGGAGGATTCCGATCGTGAGGGCATTGGAGATTATCTGTGTCTTGGTCTCGACTGCGCGCAGGATTGGACTGCGGGAGAGGAATATCAGTTTGTAAAAGCTCAGTTTTTGGGGACGATCAGGCAGGAGTACAGCTTAAGTCTTCCGGAGGGGGCAGCCTCATTGAAATGTGTATCCTTCTCTCCCGATGAGGTTTCTTTGTCTGTGTCCGGGACCGTTATAAAGGTAAAACCCATAGGATGGGGTGACGCATGGTTTACGGCAGCCTACAAGCTGAATGGAAAAGATTATCTCAAGGCGTACCATGCGTATACGGAGATTGAAGCTGCGGGGATCAGCTTTGACCGGGACAAGATTGCACTGGAGCCTGATCAAATGGATTATCTTCAGGTGAAATGGGATCCTTCCAATGCGGCTGTCGACCCGAGGGAGCTCCAGTGGACCACCAGTGACCCGAGCGTTGTGGAGCTGGGGTATTGGGATGAGGAGCGCCAGGAGAATGTATTCCCGGGTGAAGGCGGAACCGGCTATGACGGCAATATCAGGGCGAAGAGTGCGGGAAAGTCTGTCATTAAGGCGACATATAACGGGAAGCTTGAGGCGGTCTGCGAGGTGACGGTGTTAGAGAAGATTGAAGAATATCCGGAGCCTTATGCCATTGTCGGTTTGGACACAAAACTTTCGGATGTTAAGCTGCCTGCGGGCTGGAAGTGGAAATATCCTGATACGAAGTTGTCGGTTTATGATGTGAATGATGCGCCGGTATCCGTAATTCATTCGGAAGATCAAAGAGAGTTTTCCGTTGGGCTGCGCCTGGTGACCATTGCAGGCATTGAAATTACGGGAGATATTCCGGATGCGATGGGCGCGGGTGAGTCCGTGACACTGGGCAGTGATATTCTGATAGAAAACGGCAGCTGGGAGGAGATCACAGAAAGATATCCCGGCAGACTGAGTGTCTCCTGGAGCGCAAACCCTTCCGGAGCCGGGAGCGTGACAGACGACGGATATACTTTCACTGCGGACGCGGCAACAGGAAAGAAGACCTTTACCGTTTCTCTGGTAGACACACAGAATAAAAATAAAGTGCTGGCAAAGAACAGCGTTTCCGTGACGGTTGTCAGGAACCCGGTTTTGAAAACCGAGGAACTGTATTTGGAAAATCTGGAGACTCTCGAAAACAGTGTGAAAAATGACAAGGGTGAGCTGAAATTTGTTTTGGGAGAAGGGGATGATTTCAACCTCACCGTAAAGAGTTCAGACACATCCGTGTTAAAGCTTGGCAAGGCAACGAAGGCGCAGGAGGATGGACGAAATATTGTAAAAGTGCCCTATGAGGTGAAAAATGTGGGGCAGACTCTGTTGAGCGTGACGGCATCTGATGAGGTAAAATCAACCGTTTCATGGATCATAAGGATCCTTGATAAAGAACCTAAGATTCTTCAAAAGAGTCTTTCCATCAACAAAAACTTCAGCAATATGAGCGCTCCTCTGACAATTTGTTACATGGAGAATTTTGATGCGGCAGGGGATGTCACCGTAAAGGATAATCCGGATTTTGTCTATGAACAGGGATCCCTGCGGCTGGTGAACAAAGCACTGAAAAATGGCAGTTATAACATCACTGTCACAGTGCCTGTGCAGGATGGAGAAGGCATTGAGAATTACGATTTGACGGTAAAGGCAGTGGTTGTTGAGACGAAGCCCAAGGTTACGGTGAAACAGACCAGAAAGGTAAATGCGTTCTACACAAATGCTTCCGATGAGCATGCCGGTCTGCTGATGCTCACCGCACAGGGAATGCAGATTGGAAATGTACGCCTTGAGGGCGGTGACTTCGACCTTTCTGAAACAGATAATGAGAATGTATATAAGTTATCACTGAGAGCGGGAGCAACGGGATCCGCCAAACAGACCACCGTGAAGTATACGTTGACGGATGGACAGAACGGAACCTATGAGGGAAGCACAAACCTTAGGATCAATATGGAGAACAAGGCTCCGGCGCTGGTGCTGTCAGCAAAGGAGGATACCCTTTATCCCAACCAGGGCTACAGGACATCTGCCCTTACAATTAGTGACAAGGTTACCGGGGAGCCTGTTGACATCCGGGAGGCGTACTGGGTAACGGATAAGAAAAAGGGTCTTAAGACGGCGATCACACCCGAAGGTATCACGGCACAGATGGATAAAAATAAGTTTACGATTTCTGCGGCATCCGCCTCGGACGGATTGTTGGAATTTGAACTTATGACATCTGTGTCGGGTAAGGATAAGTTTGTGCTGCAGGCAGCCGGGGAGAACTGGACCAGACCGGTGGAAGTTTCCTACAGCATCAAGACGGATATCAAGACGCCGAAACTCAAACTCAGTAAGACAAAGGTCACGCTGAACAAAAATGACAAAGTGGGTTACCAGCAGATGGAGGAACTCTATGCGCATCTGAGTGGATGTGCGGAGGATATACATGAGGATGTAGATATTGTTTTTCGCGGCAACAATGATAAATCCGCCGCAGTTTTGAACAATAAGATTTCTCTGGAGCACTGGGGTGGCGGAAAGATTGAGGTATATCTGAATACCAATGCTTCTAACAACGCGCAGCTGGAAAAGGGAACCTACTCTTTCACGGTGACGGCAAAGGTGGGGGCAGATAGATTGACAACGACTCTGTCCGTCAATGTTGTGGATGTGGCTCCTGAGAAATGTATGAAGATAAGCAAAAAGGGTTCCATTGACTTGCTTCTCAGAGACAGCACTTCTATTGCATACACTCCCAAGATCAGCAATCTGTCGGGTAAGGTGATAGATGCACACCTTGAGGGTGAAAATGCGGATATGTTTGAAAGTTATTATAACGAAGCGGAAGGAAAGCTTATTGTCAGGGCGAGAGAAGACAGCGATATTCCTTATTCCACCAAGGCTGTTTATAAAGTCAGACCTGTGTTTGTTCTGCGTACGTCAGCGGGATGGGAGTACACTGTCCCGGCCTCTGTGCAGTCCGTCAGGATTACACAGGGCAGACCAAAGATCACTCTGACGGGGAATGCCGGTAATGTATTGTACCGGCAGTCTACAGACAGTCTGAATCTGAATATTGCGGCGATGCTCAAGAATGAGGCTGTTCAGATCCGTGATGTGAGACTGCAAAACTATTGCGATGATCTGAATATAGACTTTGATCAGGATGCCGGGATGATCACCGTCGTTCCCAGCGGAGATATGCGTCAGATCAATAAGACCGGAAAGACCTGGAATCTGAAATTTGAGGTGACCTTTACCGATCAGGCGCACAATTCAAAGAGTACGGTAGTTACCTACAAAGCAGTTATCAAATAAATACAGTAAACGGAATTAAGGCAGACCCGGAGAACGTCCGGGAAACATAACCGAAAGGGGCTGATGCACTGAGGGATTGGTGTACGGCTCCTTTTTGGATGTATCAATTTCGACATCCGCCAGTATCTGAAAAAATACAGGTATTCCCATTCCCGCCGGTTTGTGATAAAATATTTATATATTTATCAGAGTGACAGCGAGGCGCAGGCATGTGCTGCAGCAAGGAGGTTGAGTATGACGAAGAAAAAGAGTTGTGCGATCATGGTATTTGTATTGGGCGTCTGCCTTCTGGCGGGCTGCGGCGGCGGTGTTCCGGATGATAATGCTACGAATGAAGGTTTTGAAAGCAGTGTCAGGGAGCAGATTCCTTTCCGGGATAATGTGCCGGGAGATGTGACGGCTGTCATAGTATAGGAGGTGCCGATATGACATTGAGAAAGAAAATCATGACAGGTTCCCTGGTACCCCTGTTTGTACTGGGCGCAATAGTGATCCTGATCGCTTCTACCCTTGTGCGCAGTGCGCTGTTGTCCCAGGTGGAAAATTCTCTGAGAGGTACTGCGGTAGCCACGCTGGCTGCTTATGAACAGAATATCGGCGGCTATCTTCAAGGCGCCAACGGCGACATCTGGAAGGGAAATTTCAACATTTCCCGCTCCCAGCGTCTGGTGGATACCATCAAGGAACGCTCGGGAATGGAAGTGACCTTCTTTTACGGGACCCAGAGGGCGATGACCTCCGCCAAGGATGAGAATGGGGTGAGGCTCGACAAATCTCCTGCCGGGGAAAAGGTTGTCGAGGAAGTGCTGACCAAGGGAAACGATTATTTCAGCACAAATGTATTGATCAACGGCGAGACCTATTTTGGCTATTATGTGCCGGTATATCAGAATGTGGAGACGGGTGTCGTTGCCGACGGAGACGACGGCAGACCCGTTGGGATGGTGTTTGCCGGAGTCAATAAAATGGATACTCTGGCAGATGTAATGACCATTATCATTGTTTTGATCGTGGTGGTATTGGCGGTACTGGTTCTCTGCATCCTGGCAGTGATATGGATCAGCGGTTCCATCTCCAAAGGTTTAAAGCGCAGCATTGCCAACGTACAGGCGGTTTCCGACGGCAGGCTGAATGTGACCATCGATAATTCCTCGCGCAAGCAGCAGGATGAGATCGGAGATTTAAACCGTTCCATTGAGAATCTTCAAAATGCTCTGCGGGGCATTATTGGCGGGATCGGGGAGAGCACGGATCTTTTAGTGGATTCTTCCGACAGCCTCAACAGGATTGCGGGAGAGACCTTTGAAAATGTAAGTAATGTGCAAAAGGCAGTGGAGGAGATGACGGAGAACGCTGCCACCCAGGCGAAGGATACGGGGGATGCCTCCGAAAATATCAACCGTATGGGCCAGCTGATCATTGAGACGGGCAAAGAGGCGCATGAGCTGGGGAATCACGCGGACAGTATGCGCAGCTCCAGCGACAAGGCTACGGAAAGTATTCAGGAATTGAAGGATATCAGTTCCGAGGTTGACGAGGTGGTGCATGCCATTGCCGGGCTCACCAAACAGACCAATCAGTCCGCCAGCAGTATCAAGGAGGCTTCCAATTTTATCTCCGAGATCGCGGAACAGACCAATCTGCTTGCGCTCAATGCCAGCATCGAGGCGGCGAGAGCAGGTGAGGCAGGACGCGGTTTTGCGGTGGTTGCCATGGAGATCCAGAAACTTGCGGAGCAGTCTAACAATGCCAGCGGAAATATTGATACGACGGTGGTGGACCTGATCGCCAATTCAGAGCGTGTAGTGGACGCCATGAATCATATGCAGGAGGTTATCAACAGACAGAACAAGCATATTGGCAGCACTGAAGGTACGGTGAGTCAGGTGATGAAGGAGATTGACGAGTCGATCAAAGGAATCCGCGCGATCCGCAGCCGCACGGATGAACTTGAGGCGGCCCGCAAGGAGATCGTGGAGACGATTCAGACCCTGGCTGTGATCGCGGAGAGCAATCTGGCAAGTATGGAGCAGACCAATGCGGCGATCACGGAGGTTTACGAGAAATTCCGCAGCGTGGAAGATGCGGCAGGCAATCTGCGCGGTACTTCCGACAAGCTGGCACAGAATATCAGTAATTTCCAGATGTAAGCAGCGGAATATCCGGATGTAAGCAGCGGAAGATGATATAGACGGATAGGATGTAAAAATGATGAATGATGTAAAATATGATATTGCTTGACAAAAGATGTATCATGCAATACAATCATTCTAAATATCGACGTTGATGAGGAATAGTACAAACGGAAAGTATCTCAGAGAGAGGGCGGTCGGTGGAAAGCCCTTATATGGAAGGTTTGGAACCTGCCTCGGAGTTCTGTTCGAGATCAAGATCCGGATTTGGATCGAGATGAAAGCACAGCGTAGACCGGCGTTAACGGTGCAGAAGAGTTGGGTGCGTTTCTTGGCATCAATCAGGGTGGTACCGCCGAGTTTTCGGTCCCTTGTCGGGAGCGGAAACCCGGCGTTTTATGTCTGGAAAATGAAGAGAAAGAGGAGAGAGAGATGGCAGAGAAAAAGATGGTGGAAGCGATCACTTCCATGGAAGAGGATTTTGCCCAGTGGTATACGGACGTGGTAAAGAAGGCGGAGCTGATCGATTATACTTCCGTAAAGGGGTGTATGGTGATCAAGCCTGCGGGTTATGCGATCTGGGAGTTGATCCAGAAAGAACTGGATGCCCGGTTTAAGGCGACAGGGGTTGAGAACGTATATCTTCCCATGTTCATTCCGGAATCTCTGCTGGAGAAGGAAAAGGATCATGTGGAGGGGTTTGCTCCCGAGGTGGCCTGGGTGACCCATGGCGGATTACAGCCCCTGCAGGAAAGACTCTGTGTGCGTCCCACCTCGGAGACGTTATTCTGTGATTTCTATAAAAACGACATCCATTCCTACAGAGATCTGCCTAAATTGTACAATCAGTGGTGTTCCGTGGTGCGCTGGGAGAAAGAGACCAGACCTTTTCTGCGCTCCAGAGAATTTCTCTGGCAGGAGGGGCATACCGCTCATGCCACCGCGGAGGAGGCAGAGGAGAGAACGATCCAGATGTTGAATGTGTATGCGGATTTTCTGGAGGAAGTGCTTGCCATCCCGGTGATCAAGGGAAGAAAGACGGAGAAAGAAAAGTTTGCAGGCGCAGAGGCAACCTACACGGTGGAGGCGCTCATGCACGACGGAAAGGCTCTGCAGTCCGGCACCAGTCACAATTTCGGGGACGGTTTTGCCAAAGCCTTCGGCATCCAGTATGCGGCAAAGGACAATACCCTGCAATATGTACATCAGACCTCCTGGGGTATGACTACGAGAACCATCGGCGCGATCATCATGGTACACGGCGATAACGAGGGGCTGGTATTGCCTCCCAGGGTGGCGCCCATACAGGTCTGTATCATTCCCATTCAGCAGAAAAAAGAGGGCGTGCTGGATAAGGCATATGAACTGCGTGACCGCCTGAAGAAAGATTTCCGTGTAAAAGTGGATGATACCGACAAGACGCCGGGCTTTAAGTTCGCAGAGGCGGAGATGCGCGGTTATCCCATCCGCATCGAAGTAGGTCCCAAGGATATTGAGGCGGGAAAATGTGTCATCTGCCGCCGGGATACGAGAGAAAAGATCGATGTCTCTTTAGAGGAGCTGGAGACGAAAGTTGGCGAAATGCTGGTAACCATTCAGGAGCAGATGCTGGAGAGCGCGCGTGCACACCGGGAGGAACATACTTACGCAGCGCATAATATGGAAGAATTCAGAAAGATATTTAGTGAAAAATCCGGATTTGTCAAGGCGATGTGGTGCGGCTGTCAGGAATGCGAGGATAAGATCAAAGAAGAGCTTTCCGTCACCAGCCGGTGTATACCTTTTGAGCAGGAAGAGCTTTCCAAGGAGTGCGTATGCTGCGGAAAGCCCGCGAAGAAGATGGTTTACTGGGGCAGGGCATATTGAGGCAAGGTATATTGAGGCAGGGTATTGAGGATTTTATGGAGGGTTTCCTATGATTTATCAAACTTTTCCGATTCAGGCAGAGGATTCACTGCCGGATGCGAGACTGATCACTTATATTCAGGATGACTCCGAGAAGATGGCAATTCACAACAGACCGTTGGTGCTTATCTGCCCCGGAGGCGGTTACGGTTATACTTCCGACAGGGAGGCAGAGCCGATAGCGATGGCATTTCTGGCAAAGGGCTATCACGCGGCGGTGCTTCGCTATTCCTGCGCGCCGGCGAGGTATCCCACATCCCTTTTGGAGCTTGCAGAGGCAATTCTCCTGATCCGCAAAAATGCCGGAAAGTGGCATGTGGATGAGGATAAGATCATTGTGCAGGGCTGTTCGGCAGGCGGTCATCTGGCAGCATGTCTGGGGATGTTCTGGGATGAAGATTTTCTGGCGGAGGCGCTGGGGCTGAAAGACACGGAGCATAGGCTGCTGCAGCCAAACGGCATGATACTCTGCTATCCGGTGATCACCTCAGGGGAATTTGCACACAGGGGTTCTTTTCAGAATCTTCTGGGTGACAGGGAGAGTGAGCTGGGGGAGAAACTGTCCCTGGAAAAACAGGTCAGCGAAAAGACTCCGAAAGCTTTTATCTGGGGAACTTTTTCAGACGGATCCGTGCCCATGGAAAATTCCCTGTTATTGGTGGATGCGATGCGCAGAGCAAACATTCCTGTGGAATACCATTTGTTTCCCCGTGGGGGTCATGGGCTGGCACTGGCCAACCGGTTGACGCAGACTTCCGACGGCAGACATGTCCAGGAGGAATGTGCGATATGGGTGGAGCTTTGTGCAAATTGGCTGGAGCATTTGTTTGACGAAACATGATGTTTGATGCAACATAATAAGGAGGCGGCAGAATGGGTGACAATACGCAGATCATGGAACAAAAAGACGGGACAGACAGGATCATAGAGATTTCCAAATTTTACAGTTCTCTTCCGACCATGCTTCGGAAGTTTGATAAGTATGCCCGCAAGGATGTATTTCGGGGGAAGGGGCTTGAGGAATTTGAGGCGTGGAAAAAGAAAACAAAGGAGACTCTCTGGAATCTTCTTGGTATGCAGTATATGGAAAGTTGTCCCCTGGAGCCTGTCGTGGAGGAGAGGATCACACTGGACAACGGTATCGTCCGCGAAAAGGTGATCATTCAGGTGGAGCCGGATACCTGGATGCCTATGTATATCCTGATACCGCCCAAAAGCGGGGAAGGGAAACAGGAATGCTTTCTGGCATTGCCCGGGCATCAGGGGGCCGGAAAATATTCCGTGGCAGGCTGCTATGATATTCCTGCCGTCAAGGAGAAGATCGAGTTCTTTCACTATGATTATGGTATGCAGCTGGCGAAGCGCGGCTATGTAGCGCTGTGCCCGGATTGCAGAGGATTCGGGGAGCGCAGGGATGAGAAGATGCAGACACCGGGAGATGAGAAGGCGTTTCTCACCAGCAGTTGTTTTCATCTTGCCCATATGGCAGAAGGCATCGGGGAAACGGTGATCGGTATGTGTACCTGGGATGCCATGCGGTTGATCGATTATGTCTATGAGCGGGGAGAGTGGAACACGGACACGCTGGGCGCTGTGGGATTTTCCGGCGGAGGAATGCAGGTGCTTTGGCTTTCGGCGCTGGATGAGCGTATCAGGCAGTGTATATTCAGCGGATATCTCTATGGATATAAGGATTCGCTGATGATTCTGAACGGCAACTGTAACTGTAATTATGTTCCTCATCTCTGGGAACATTATGATATGGGCGATATCGCGTCATTGATCGCACCCAGACCGGTGGCAGTCCAGTCCTGCCGGGACGATCATCTAAACGGACCCAGAGGGCTTGAGAATGTTTATGAGCAGATGAAGGTTATGAAAGACGCTTATGCGCTATATGGGGAAGAGACCTATCCCATTCATGATATCCGGGAGGGAAGACATTGCTGGCATGAGGAAGTGCTGGAAAATCTCCCCATCCTGCGGGCAGGTGTGAAGTAACACCTTTGACAATGCTGTACCAATCTGGACGGAGAGTGATATATGGAATATATTGTACTGGATTTGGAGTGGAACCAAAGCAATACCGGTACGGAGCCGGAAGCGGAGAGCCTTCCTTTTGAGATCATTGAGATCGGGGCGATCAAATTAAATGAGGCATGCTCCTTCGTGGGAGAGTTCAGCGAGCTTGTAAAGCCTGTCGTCTACCATGAGCTGCATCATATCACAAGCAAACTGATACACATGCAGATGCAGGAGCTGGAGCACGGAAGACCGTTTGCAGAGACTGCCCTGCGGTTTTTGGAATGGTGCGGTGAGGACTATATATTCTGTACCTGGGGCAGCACGGATCTGACAGAGTTTCAGAGAAACATGGAATTCCATAACATGACACCATTGTCAGAAAAACCGATCCCTTATCTGGATGTCCAGAAGCTGTTCAGTATAGCCTACGAGGACAGAAAGTCCCGCAGGGCGCTGGAATATGCGGTGGATTTTCTCCATGTGGAAAAAGATATCCCCTTTCACCGGGCGTTCAGCGACGCTTACTACACGGCGAAAGTGTTTGCACATATGATCCGGGAGAGAGAGGAACTGCTTAAGAATATTTCCTTTGATGTGTACCATGCTCCGAAGTGCCGGGAGGATGAAGTCAAGGCACAGTTTGATACCTACTCCAAATTTATTTCCAGACAGTTTGCGGATAAGACAGCGCTTTTTGCGGACAAGGAAGTAAACTCCAGCAAATGTTATCTGTGTCACAGAAATCTGCGCAAGAAAATCAAATGGTTTACTCCCAACGGCAGACATTATTATTGTCTTGCCCATTGTGAGAAACATGGCTATCTCAAAGGCAAGATCCGTGTCCGAAAGACGGACGAAGGCATGCTGTATGCCGTGAAGACCACGAAGCTGATCTCCGATGAAGCGGCGGATGATCTGCGCGCAAGGAAAGAGCATGCTGATCTCCAGCGCAAACGAAACAGACACGTCATTTCTTAAAGATGGATTTTGGTTTCTTCTGACGGCGTTTCGCCTGCCGGATCGCCTGTCGTCTGCGCTGCAGCTGAGAGGTGCTACGCAGCTGGTTATAGCTGCGCTGTTTTCTGCGTTCCCGTTTCCAGTTGCGGCGGTTGTTGGGGTGTCTTCGGTTGTAGATCTTATAGGACCGGTACAGCAATACCGCCAGCACAGACACAGCGATAATGACTGCCAGCCAGAATAAAACCTTCAGGACATTGATAAATATGACAGTGGGCAGCTTGACCTTATCTTTCTTTTTTTGGGGTTCCTCCACGGGGTCGAAGGAATAGGTGTTCTTTTCGTCCGGGATCAGGTCCACGGAGGCGGAACCGATGGGAACGCCATGGTAGCTGTAATTTATAACCGCTACCTGATTGCTGCCGGTGGCGGAATAGGAAATTTCCGAATCGATATCCTTAAAGTCTACGGTCTTGGGCAGGATGAAATAATCATTTTGATTTAAGGAAAGAATCGGTCTGGAGTTGCCAAAGATGTCGTTGTCGCTGTGAAAGCCGGTGCTTTCAATATTATATTTTGTCTCCGTTTTGGAGATATTTTTTTTCTCAAAATTGCTGAAACCATAATCGAACAGGGCAATGGTATCCTCATATTGATGAGGAGATTCATCCTTCAGCACCACGCAGATCAGCTTCATGCCATCCTTTTCGGCGCAGGAGACAAGACAGCTCCTGGCAGCTTCCGTGTAGCCGGTCTTACAACCCACCAGATATTCGTAGGCATATTTCTTGCCGGGCAGCAGCTCCATCTGATTGGCGTCCACCAGCTCTCCGTTTTTCTTGGTCAGCCTTAAGAGGGGCATTTTTGTGATCTGACAGAGCATCTCGTTGGAGAAGAAGGCTCTCCCGATCATCGCCAGATCGTAGGCGCTGGTATAATGATTTTCGTCCGGCAGCCCGTTGGGATTGACAAAATGAGAGTCCACACATCCCAATTCTTTTGCCCTTGCGTTCATCCGGTCGGCAAAAGCATCCCAGGTGCCGCTGATATGTTCCGCGACAGCGTAGGACACTTCGTTGGCGGAGCGGATGAGAATAGCCTGGAGACATTGTTCCATGGTCAGAGTATCGCCTTCGTTCATGGCGACATGGTTGCTCCCCGCGGGGATCCCGAACACAGCGTCATGGGAGAAAGTGACCGTTTCATCCAGATCGCATTCTTCTATGGCGATCAGTGTGGTGAGAATCTTAGTGGTGCTGGCGGGATACTCTTTTGCATGGATATTCTTTTCGTACAAAATGACACCCGTATCAGCTTCCATCAGGATTGCGGACTCCGAGCTCACGACAGGACCGGCAGGCCAGTTTGTGATCTGATTGGATTCCACTTCGATCGCCTGGTTTGCGGCGATATTCGCCTCCTGCACGGAAGAGGCGCTCACGGACAGGTCTGTGGAAGCGATACAAAATATGGCGGCGCAGAGAGAGGATATGATTCTGAGCCGTATCGGAAAAAGGGATTTTTTACCCATAGAAACCTTCCTGTTAAATTTTTTGACCATTTTAGTATGTTCTGTTTAAAAATTTGTATTATTTTTATCATACAACATAAGTTGTCGATTGACAAGTTTCCGGATATAAAGTAATCTTGTAAGAGGGGATTTTTTACCCTGTTTTGTCTTCCTGTTTCAGAGAAATTTCAGGAGAAATGCAGCATGAGGTTGAGAAATATTACCGGCTCCAGGGAGATGATCGCCCGGAGCCCGTTTGTGGTGCCGGAGGAAGGATTATCCGACTGCCCCGGAATGTGGCAGAAAATATTTGGAAATTCCCATCCCGTCCGGATAGAAATCGGAATGGGAAAGGGCAGATTTATTCATACCATGGCAAAGGAACATCCTGAGTTCAATTATGTCGGGATCGAGAAATATTCCAGCGTACTTCTGCGTGCGGTTCAAAAAATGGAAAAGGAAGAGCTGCCCAATCTGAAATTTATCCGTATGGATGCCGAGGAGATCACAAAGGTCTTTTCCCCCGGGGAAGTGGACAGGATTTATCTGAATTTTTCAGACCCCTGGCCGAAGGACAGACATGCCAGGAGAAGACTTCCCTCCCGGGAATTTCTTGCGCGCTATGACCGGATCCTGAAAAAAGACGGCGTTCTGGAGTTTAAGACGGATAACAGGGAGCTGTTTGATTTTGCGGTGGGGGAGCTGGAACCTGCCGGCTGGCATGCGGACGTGCTCACCTACGATCTGCACCGGGAAAGGGAACTGATGGAAGGGAATGTCATGACGGAGTACGAGGAAAAGTTTTCCCAGCAGGGCAATCCCATATGTAAATATATAATTTCACGATAGATGTAAATCTTCATAAAAGTAGTATCCGGGTCGGAAAATGGGAACGATATTGATAAAGATCAAGTATAAGGAGGAGAGGCAATGGAATACAAATTTACAACGGAAAATTTTGAAGCGGAAGTTTTGAAAGAGGAGCTGCCTGTACTGGTGGATTTTTATGCGGACTGGTGCGGCCCCTGTAAGATGATGGCGCCGATCGTGGAGAAACTGGCAGAGGAATATGAAGGAAAGCTTAAGATCGGAAAATGTAATATTGACGAGAATATGCCGCTGGCACAGAAGTATCGCGTGGCGAGCATCCCCACCTTTATTCTCTTTAAGGGAGCACAGCCGGCGGCTACTTTCCTGGGAGCAATGTCCGAGGACGATCTGTGTGACAAGATAGAAGAAAATCTTTAAGACAGGTGCAGGAGACGGATCCCAAAAGAAAATGATAGAGAGCAGGGCTGGCGATGTTAGACGAGAAGGAAGTTATGGAATTGAATACCAAGGAACAATTTACGGAGAAGGAAGCGCGGGAAGCGCTGGAGGCAGCCAGAGAGGCGGAGAATACGGCGTATCATAAAATCAATCACCTGGCGGCGCTGACGGAGCGGCAGAAGGGTGTGATGGAGATTGTAAAGCTCGAGGAGCTTGACAATCCCACGAAGGAGCAGCTGGACAGAAAATGCCGTCTGATTTTGGAGAGTTATTACCTCCCCCACATTCTCAAGGATGGTTTTACAGCCAGGCTGGATGAAGATTTTACCCGGTTTGAAGATCCCGGGCGGGATTATGTGCAGGCGGTGTTTACCGCGCCCTCCGGCAAGGAGATGAGTGTCGGTTATAACTACAAGACGGAGGAGGACGGGAAAAGCCTTCTGATCTATGAGAAGACCTTTGAAAATGTCGTGTTAAAACCCGGAGAGCCGGAGAAGTATGTTCTCTGCGAGGCGGACGGTGAGACGGTGAGAGAAACTTTTTCCATGGAGGAGCTGGAGAAATGTATTTCCCGGGGCGAAGTGGTAAAAGTTGAGGAAGGATATTTTTATAAGGCAAAAAATGCGGACGGAGAATGTATAAAGGGAGATACTACCCCCATTGTGGAAGAGGGCGGCAGCAGCGTCAAAACCCTTATTGGCACCAATGAGCAAGAGAAGTTTTCGATCAGTAAGACAGGGCAGCTTGTCTGTGCGACCACCAATGATGTGACCACCGTTACAGTGGAAACCAGGCAGTTTGCCAGTGAAGGACCCATCTATGACAGTGCGGACGCGGCGAGGGCGGCGGCAGAGAAGGAGGTCCGTGAAGGCGAGAGCAATGCGCATATCGATGTGGCCATGGAAGGAACCACTGTCGCGGAATTCAGTTATCTTCCTGTCTTTACGACCATCGTGGAACTGGCTGGGATCAGCAGAAAGCTTGGAAAAGGCATTGAAGGGTATGAACCTTCCGAGAGTGATGAGGAAAATCTTCTCAGACAGTTTGCAAAACCGATCAGAGAATATCTGGAGGAAAAAGGTTTTCATGTGCTTGACGTTTCCTGTGAAAATATCGACGCGGATGTGAAGGAAAATGTTGGGTTTATGAATACGATCAAGACATTTCAGATGACGGGCGGTACAGTGTCTGTCACTTATATCAAGAAATTTACTGCCTCTGTGACATTGAAGCAGAAATTTCTGGGCAGAGGGCAGAATAATGATCCGGAAGTCATTCTTGCTCAGCTTCCGGAGGGCAGTGAGCTGCTCAACCCTCAGGATATCGACTGGAAAAGCCCCAAGCCTGAGGTGGCGTATATCACAAGGGGAAACGCCACAGGGAAGGCTTCTGCAAGAACCGTTCCCGAGGCGGACGAAAAAGCGGCACACAATGCCATCCTGGAGGCGCAAAAGGTTGTCGTGAGAGCCATCAATGGAGGAATTGCTTCCGGTATCAGGGAGGCGATTTCCGGAAGGGGCGCCGCTTCCACAGTGGCAAATGTGCGCGCCAGACTGAATACGGCTCAGGTATCTCCCAATGATATGCAGCTTACACATACGGATAACAAATATGCGTACAGCGGAAAATGTGACAGATTGCTTTCCACCGTGGAGAACAAACTGGTGGCTGTAACTACCTGGAACGGGAAACTGCTCAAGTATGTGGAACCCACGGATCCTGTCATAGACAAGGGAATTCCCACAGACGATAATTATGACAAATATGTCAGCGAAGGGGACGACATGGCGATCCTCCTGTTTGAAAAGAGTGATCGTGGTCTGCGCAGATATATAGAGGATGTGTCTGATGCCCAGAATCAGGCTCAGATCGCCCGGGAATTGTACGGCAGAGCCAGGGTTGCTTTACGGCAGGCGCAGGAGACATTTGACAGAATTTTTGACGCGAAGATGCCCCCCGTATTGACAGAAGCCCCGGCAGAGACCCCGGTGGACGAAGGAGCCGAGGAAGAAACGCTGACAGAGACCCCGGTGGACGCAACTATCGTGGAGGAAGCCCCGGCAGAAGTTGAGTTACAGTCTGAAGAGGACATAGATGCCGCATGGGAGAAACTGCTCATGGGAATCCCGAAAGAGGATTAACATCCTTAAATAGAAAAGGCTTTTCCTTAAAATAGCTGACGGTATATGCTCAATAATTTATAACATAAAAACAGGTATGGCGATAATTTTACTGCCATACCTGTTTTGCTGTAAATTCTGCAATGTGTAAGTGTAATGATCGGCTTTTTTAACGGTTGCAAAGCTGACGGTTTACAGACTTACTCCTCCGTTATGATACGCCGGATGGCAGAAATGTCCCCCAGATCGGCGTCCGAGATGTTTACGAGTTCGACGCCCTTTGTAGTGCTCACATGTATGATCTTTTCCCCTCCCGCAAAAATTGCCACATGGCTGGGACCGTCAAAGCAGATCAGATCGCCGGTCTGGGCGTCCGCCAGACTCTCCACCGCCGTTCCCTGGTTTTTATCCTCCGCTGCGGAATGGGGAAGGGTATAGCCGAAATGTTCGTACACGCTCATGACAAAGCCGGAACTGTCGGCGCCCTCGGTGAGACTGCTTCCGCCGTATACATAAGGCGTGCCGATAAAATCAAGGGCGTAGTTCACAAGCTCGGTCTGTCTGTCACTGCCGTATAGCTGCATATCGCTGCCCGCATCGCCCGTCATGATCCGCAGAGTGGCAGAAGAGGGTTCAGGGGAGCCCAGTGCCTCATCGGAAACGGCGGATGAAGGCTGTTTTGTCTCACCGGTGTCCTCCATGTGCAGGCTCTTCAGATAGCTCTCCGCCTTCGAGGGATCGGCCATAGAGGCGTCCAGGGGCAGACGAAACAGCGCGTTTAAGCCTGTGTAATCCTCATTGCGGGAAATGGTGCCGTCTGTCTCATCATAATGATAGAGAGCCGCATTGTAAAACGTCGTGTCCGATATGCACAGATACAGCTCATGATCCGCAAAGATCTCCACATTGTCGCATTCCGTCAGACGGTATAAGATGCCGTCCTCATTCAGTTCCGAGTAATTCCCGTTCATGGACGCCGCATTGTAGAGCGCGGGATTGCAGCCGCCGATCAGAGGGGATACGAAAAAGGTCAGATTGCCGTAAGCCTCATCGGAAGTGTCCGGCATGGGAGTGCCGTCGGCATTTTCAATGGCTGTCACAGCGTAAATTCTGTCGGTGAGAATAGAGTCGTTGTGGTTCCGCGGATAGTCTGACAACGCTTCCCCGGAGATGACGCCCAGAAACGTGACGCGGTACCCTCCGTAACTTTGGGTTTCATTGACCTGTATGGCGTCTTTGCCCGCAAAATAGTCTGCCAGCTTTTGGTCCTGTGTTTTTTCCGCGACCTGACTCGCGGACAGATATTTCCAGGACGCATACGCTGTCAGGGAGCTTAAGCACAGCACGGCGGCCGCCGCCAGCACCGCTGCGGAAAATCTTCTTTTTTTCATTGTTCCTTCCTCCATTATCCGGTTTAATAATTGCTGATTCAGTGCGAAAGGCGGTTCATCCGTGGGGACAAGGGCATGTGTCAGTATTTCGTCAAGATTTCTCTTCATCATAAACATTCTCCAATTCCTTTTTTAACAGTTTCCTGGCCTGATGCAGACGACTGAGCACCGTTCCCCGGGGAAGTTTCAATATCTCCCCGATCCGGGTCACAGGCAGACTCTCCATATAGTAGAGCAATACGGGGATGCGCAGCCTTTCCGGCAGCTCTTCCACCGCCCGGCGTACCATCCGGCGGGTTTCTCCATCCACAACATGATCCTCCGGGGAGGGAAGAGAGGATTGGCTCTCCATGGGCGTGTATTCCGTCAGGGATTCCATGTCCGCGATCCTTTTTCGCCAGGCGGATTTCCGTTTTTTGTTTTTCCAGATGCGCAGGGCGACGGAGAGCAGATAACTCTTGGGATTGTCTGCATAGTTTATCTTTTCACGTTGTCGTACTGCCGTCAGAAATACATCCTGATACAGATCGTCCGTCTCCTGCGGACTGCGGGCAAGGTATCTGCAGAAAGAATAAATATCCTTCCCGTACTCGAGGATGCACTGTTCCAGTTCATGTCCTGTCATTTGCTTCACCACTTTTATAGACGTCTTTTCAAAGGGATGATGCCCTTCACTGATACATTGTAACAAATCCGGAAATGATTCACAGAATTTTTGAAAAACAGGAAGAAACAAAAGGCTGTGAGTTGAAAAGCCGGAAAAAACCATCCGTTTTGAGGGAAGCGATTCCATTGAGAAAGCACAGAGGGCGTGCAGGAATCATGATTTAAAGAGTGGGAACCTTTAAGATCAAGAAGGGTTACGATGATATCCCCGCAGGTCTTGTGAGCGGGGAAGGGTCGGGGAGTGTGTTTTACACACACTCCTCCCACCGCATGGGTTTGGCAAAATAATATCCCTGGGAATAAGTGACTTTCATCTGCTCCATGAGTTCCTGGATTTCTTTATTTTCCACAAATTCCGCAATGACCTCTTTGTCCTTCTGGATGCACCAGTTGTTGATCATTTCCATAAATTCCCTGCAGTTTACATCTTTGCAGACCTCCTTGACGATCTCCCCGTCGATCTTGATGATGTCCGCGTCGATGCGGATGACATGCATCATGTTGGAGAAGCCGGAGCCGAAGTCGTCGATGGCGATCTTTGCCCCGTATTCGTGGACACTGTCGGCAAACTGCTGGATATAGGCATAATCCTGAACCTCTTCGCTCTCCACCAGCTCGAAGATGAAGTTTTCGGGATGCTGTTCCTGTCTGAGATAGCGGAAGATCATGCGGATCATCTCGCGGTCATAAATGTCCTGCACATTCAGATTGATGCTGACTCTTTTTCCCTGATTCAAAAACATTTTCATCACTTTATTGACCATGATCACGGACAGCGGACCATACAGGTCATACTCCTTGGCGATGGGCAGAAACTGGTTGGGATAATAGACCGTTCCCTCCGCATCCTCAATGCGGATCAGGGCTTCATGCAGATTGATCTGCTCTGTGCGGTTATCGCGGATCCCCTGAAAATAGGGAATGACTCTGTCCTGCACCAACGCTTCTTTGATGATCTGCACCATGCGCATCTCTTCCCGGATGTCCGTGCCGCCCTCCTTTATCTGGCTGTAGATCACAAAAATATTTTTGGTTTTCTGAGCGTAACGGAGGGCTTCCTCAATCTTGGAGATGGGTTCCGTCTCATGCAGAACCACGGCGCAGGTGTAGGAAAACACAAACTCTTTACAGATCACCGCGTTCAGTTGTTTCAAAGTGTCTCTCATGATGGAGACAAATTCATCGTCCGTGATATGACTGTCAGACGCGATCATAAGCGCGCATTCCTCATAGCTGTAAAAATGCAGACCCCTGTCCGAGAGGCTGTCGGCGAGATCTTTATAAATCTGCTTCAGCTCTTCCCACAGGGCGGTCTGTCCCAGGAACAGACGGATGACGCGGGCGTTTTTGAGGGAGAACACCGCTGCCTTGTCCAAACCTTCATTTTCATGATCAAACTGGAATTTTGCCTGATTTTCCAGCTCCAGTTTTTCATTGTAAAACATAGCCCGCTTCATCTGGCTGTACTGCTCATTGATCTGCCGGTTGAGCTGTTTGTTCCCGGCGGTCAGCAGATAGTTGATCATCTGTACATTGTTGTACTGCAGCCCGGCGATATTCTGCAGCGCCTGCTCCTTTAAAAGGATGCGCGCGTCAGGGTGTTCCGAGAGAGCCGCGATCACAAAGGTAGAGTTGGCATAGACATTTGTTTTGTTCACGCAGCCGATCTCTCCTGCCATCATCGCGCCGCTCATATTGGTGGTACTAAACTGCGCCACCTCCCAGGAGGCGCAGTCATGCAGCATCCACATCCGGGCAAGACAGTCATACGCAAACAGGGTTTCCACAGGCTCCTCATGGAGCTGGCTGTAGACGATGTTCATCTGATCGATGATCTTCTGGGGATCAAAATATCCCAGCGAAAATCTCATTCCTTCCGTGATCTCACTAAAGAGATTGATGCGGTTGCGCTTCTCGGATCGGTAGGGCTCCGGGAGCGTCTCATAGCGCTCATACACTACATTGTGGGACAGCCTGCTTCCCTCATACACCAACGGGAAAATGCCTGCCAGGGTGGCGTCCTTTTCCAGCTCCTCCCTGCCCAGCATGTCTTCATACCATTTCGCTGCGTCCACGCCCTCGATCTCGTCCACAAAATGTTCGTGGACTTTGGTGACTTCATAGCTTCTCCCGATGGCGTCCACGCCGTTGATGACATTTTCATAGATACTCAGACCGGGGGATGTGATCAGCACAGCCGCCATGCTGTTTGAGGATGCGGTGGTGTCACACAGCACATAAGCATAATTTTCCGCCTCGTGATATACATTGTTGGTCATATAGGCGACACCGCCCGCCATCTGTACGCCCGGGTTTTCCCGGTTCATGCAGGCGACAAATTTTGCCGTCTTATAATAGGAGAGAGGAAAGAAGGTCAGCAGGAAGCCCTGTTCGTTCCGGATCAGCTTTTCGGAGACTTCCCGGCAGAGCTCCTCGCCGTTTTTTTCCTTTCCGTCAGGTGTGGAACAGGAAAACATCCCAAAGCGCAGCCCGGAATGTTCCAATTCCGTGATGGAGACAAGACAGGTATCGGGCAGGATCTTACCCTCGCAGATGACCATGGAGCTGCTGCAGCCTGCGATGACCGCCCTGGGCAGAAGCTCTTTGACCTGAGAAGCGAGCGTCTGGATTTCTTTCATGTCATGCAGGGTGCTGTGGATCCGCACCAGCAGCTCTTTGTCTTTTGGAAGACCGACGCCCTCCACAAAGTTTTTAAAATTTTCAAGAGTGTCAAAAAGATGATTATAAGATTTCATTGGTTTCCTCCACCCAGCCGTTTTTGTGCCGGCCGAATTTTCTGCCCGTCTCC
>CANPWA010000021.1 GCA_947581865.1 uncultured Acetatifactor sp.
GTGATGAGCCAGACGCCGCCAGCGATTAAGCTGACGGCGCTAATGTTATGACTGGCTACTGTGTGAAAAGTAACCATTGATAAGGAAATTATGATAAACCAACGGAAAACACTTGAAACTCTAAACATATTGTGGTACATTGAACATAAAGAAGGACACCTGCTGCTAACAGGTGCCCTCTAGGAGCCCCACTCCAAAGGTGGAGTATCCCAAGCGAGGCTGTTGCCTCTCAGTGAGAGGCGCCCATCCTGGTCACAACAGGGTGGGCATTATTTTTTTCGCTTGTGATCCTTGTCTCTGTCGAGAAAGGCAAGCAACGCTATAACAAAGCTACCAAAGGCAATCAGCAAGCTGATTATCCCTATAAATACCAGGATGATATCCGCAGCAGTCATAAACGTCACCTCCCTTCCAACGTACTATGTACGTTTTGTATTACCGGAAATCCGGTCATTTGCTCGGGAGGCTGCCACCCCTGTCATGGGTTCCATATGGGAATACTACCACAGTTCGACAGGGATTTCAATCTGCTTTTCTTCGGTCTCTTCTTTTTGTTTGCCAATGAAAATTATACTCTAAGTTTGCAGTGCTGTTTTGCACAGCACAAGGGCAGTTTTACCATATCCACATCCACACAGCATGGAGATATACCGCCGGGCTTACAATCTCCCTTACGGATTGCAGAATTTCTGCATTTGTAGTAGAATCAATACCAAAGATCTGTATGCTGTCAGACAGTTACACCGGCTTAATGATCTATATTTATTTTGTGGGAGAAACTCTATGAACCAGATAGACCGAAATAAAATACGGAAAATGATCGTCATCATTCTGCTGCTCTTTGCGGCGGTGGGCATCGCCTCTTATTTTCACAAAAAGAATTCCATGACCTTAGATGAATATGCCAGGCTCCATTCCCAAAACGGCTCCCCGTCAAATAACGCCTCCGGCAGCCCTTCCGGAACCGGCGTTTCCAACGGCGATCCGTCGGATGACATAACCGGCGCTTCCATGGGCGATGTGAGTGCCGGTCTCACCGGGGATGCCTCCGACGGCGACAGCACTGCCGCTTTCGGCAGTCTCACCGGAGCGCTCCTAAACGGCGGCCCGGACGGCAAAGAAATGCTTTCCGAACGCATTACTTACAAGACTGCCAACGGCACGGACGCAGAGGGATTTTATCATGAGCCGCTGTCCGAAAATCTGCGGCGTTATATTACAGGAATCTCTTACCCGGTCACAACGGAGCAGGAACCTGCCATAACCTATGACGAACTGCGCTATGTTCATGTACTGCATTATGATTTTGAAGGCAGCCCCACGGAGGGCGAGCTGATCTGCAATGCAGCCATCGCCGACGATCTTCTGGATATATTTTATGAACTCTATCGAAACGAATATCAGATTGAAAAGATGAAACTGATCGACGAATATAACGGAGACGACACTGCTTCCATGGAGGACAACAACACCTCCTGTTTCAATTACCGGGTGGTGGAGGGCAGCACCTCCCTGTCCCGGCATGCCTACGGGCTTGCACTGGACATCAATCCTTTTTACAACCCCTATATCACCTATACTCCGGACGGCACACAGAATGTCTCCCCTGCGGCGGCGCAGCCCTATGCGGACAGAAACGGGAGTTTCCCCTACAAGATCGATGAAGACGACTTGTGTTATAAACTCTTTATCCAACACGGTTTTACCTGGGGCGGAAACTGGAATTCTTCCAAAGATTACCAGCATTTTCAAAAGACGCTCCAGCCCTGAGCCGTACGGTCTCCTTCTGCCCTCAACAGCGTCCGCCGGCATATGCCTATTTCAACCGGGCCAGTTTGTCGGGATTGGCTATAACGATCAGCCGCATGCCCTGTTCCAGCGGCTTTGCGGGATCGATATTGACATAGACCTGCGTTTCCTGAAGGACTGCCACAACATTGATGGCGTACTTTTTTCTGAGATTTAATTCGATCAGATTCTTACCTATCCACTCCGGTCGTACCTCCATCTCTATCATGGACACATCCTTTGACAGTTCCACGATATCCACAAATCCGGAACTTAACAGATTTTTGGCAAGCCGGATCCCCGACTCTTCCTCGGGAAAGACGATCCGGTCCGCTCCCACCTTGCTCAGGATCTTGCAGTTCATCTCATTGGCGCACTTGGCGATCACTGTTCCCACGCCGATCTCCTTGCACAGCATGGTCGCCATGACACTGGCTTCCAGGCTGGTCGCCATAGCGATCACCACCACGTCCACATTGGAAATGCCCAGCTTTCTGACTACCTCTGCATCGGTCACATCCGCGCATTTACAATAAGGGATCTCAGCCGAAACGGCATTGACAAGATCCTCATCCCTGTCCACCGCAAGGACCTCCGCCCCGCATTTTACCAGTTCCTTTGCCACGGCGCGTCCGTATCTTCCCAATCCAAACACCGCATAGGATTTATTCACACTCATCGCATAATATTCCTTTCTGTCATATCTCAGCCGACACTGATCTCCTCCGTCGGATCTTTAATGATATTGCTGATCTCCTTTCTGGTGTGGAACGCGATCACAAGGGAAATGGGACCGACTCTTCCAAAATACATTGTGACAATGATGATCAGCCTGCCCCACACATTTAACATGGGAGTCAGATTTCTTGTCAGCCCGACCGTAGCCGTGGCGCTCACCGTCTCATACACAATGTCCAGCGCACTGCCGTCTGTACATACCGACAGAAGCACGGAAGACAGAAACATAATGATAAACGACATACATACCACTGCCACGGCTTTGCTGACCGCCTGACGGGGGATCGTCCTCTGGAACAAAGCCGCGTCTTCCCGGTTGCTGATCGCGGCAAAGGCAAAGACAAGCAGCACTGCCACCGTGACGGTCTTGACACCTCCCGCCGTCCCCACCGGGGAACCGCCGATAAACATCAGAAGCACCGAGACGATGGCAGAGGCATTGGTCAGATTTTGCTGGGGAATGGTCGCAAATCCCGCCGTTCTGGTTGTGACCGACTGGAACAGGGACGCCATGATCTTTTCCGGCAGGGAATACGACCGCAGCGTCAGCGGATTATTATATTCCAGGCAAAAAAAAGCGACGGTTCCCGCAAGCAGTAAAACTCCCGTCGCGGAAAGCGCTATCTTACTGTGGAGTGTCAGATCACGGAACCACTTTCTCCTGCGCCATCCTCCGTTTTTCAGGACCCTGATCACATCCCACCAGACAATGTATCCGACGCCTCCTAAAATGATCAAAAGACAGGTCACGATATTGACCACGGGATTCGTGGCATACGCGCACAGACTATCCTCGGAAATGATATCCATACCGGCATTGCAGAAAGCGGACACGGAATTGAAAACAGAGATCCATATTCCCCTGATTCCATATTCCGGCACAAACACTGTCATGTACGCGAGCGCACCGATCCCTTCCACCACCAGAGTGCCGAAAAGAACTTTTCGGATGAATCTTACGATCCCCGACAGGGTATTGAGGTTAAAAGAATCCTGAAGCAGCATCCGGGTGCCCATGCCGATCCTGCGGTGAAGACCGATCAACAGACCGTACAGGACCGTGATCACACCCAGCCCCCCGATCTGTATCAGAATCAGAATGACCGCCTGTCCAAAAAAACTCCAGGCGGAGACAGTGGGCACTGTCACCAGCCCTGTCACGCAGATGGCAGTGGTAGCCGTAAACAGCGCATCAATATACGGGACCGGTTCCTGACCGGCAGAACTGACCGGCAGGGCAAGCAGCAGGCTTCCCACCAGAATCGCCAGCAAAAAACTGAGCATGATCGTCTGTGTTGTGGAAAAACGGAGAGTCCATCTTGTTTTCATCATCATATCCTCTGAGGGCATTTTCTGCCGGGAATAAAGTCATTATATCATATTTTCCCGGAGGGGAAAGAGTCTTTTAAAAAAATGTCTGCCCTCACACTTTCAGACCACGGTTCATGCTTCCCGTCTGATAACCGCCCAGATCCAGCGTGACATAGAGAAAGCCAAGCTCATGAAGATATTGGTTGATCTGGAAAGCAATACCGGGCTGAAGGATTTTGTCAAATTCGGAGGGCAGGATCTCTATGCGCGCCATCGTTCCGTGCATGCGCACCCTGACCTGGCGGAAGCCCAGATCGAGCAGTCTCTGCTCCGCCCGGTCCACCATGGACAGTTTTTCCTCCGTAATCTCCTCCCCATATACGAAACGCGATGCCAGGCAGGCAAAAGACGGCTTATCCCAGGAAGCCAGCCCCATCTCCCTGGAAAGCTGACGGATCTCTTCCTTTGACAGCCCTGCCTCGCGCAGAGGGCTTTTGATATCCAATTCCGCCACTGCCATCATCCCGGGGCGATAGTCTCCGCTGTCATCCATATTGGATCCCTCCGCCACATAACGGATGCCCTGTTCTGCCGCGATACGCTTTATTGTGGAAAACAGATCCCTCTTGCACAGATAACAGCGGTCGGGTTGATTTCGACGGAATCCCTCAATGGATAATTCCCGGGACTCCACAACGATCTGCCTGATCTTTTCCGTCTCGCAGAAACGCTCCGCTTCACAAAATTCTCTCCGGGGAAAAGAGCAGGAGCGGGCAGTCACGGCGATCACCCTGTCTCCCAGAACCTCCTTCGCCACCTTTAATAGAAACGTGGAATCCACCCCTGCCGAAAAAGCTACCGCCACGCTGCCCAGTTCCTGAAAATATGCCTCCAGGCGGCTTTTTTTTGCATGCAGTTCCTCCATATCCCAACCCTTTTTCCTTTCATGTTTCGTGTGACCGAAGATACGCTTCCGTCTCTTCCAGACTCAGATTCCGCTCTCTGGCAATACGGGCAAGATCCTCGTATTCATATTTGGACCGGGTGACGCCGTAACCGGAGGAGATCTTTTTGCGCACCTCTCCGTAAGGCGTCCTGACCGTTTCCATTCTGCGCTCCAGGACATATCTCCTTGTCATGGTCTCCCGCACACCGATGGTGGACGTATGGCAGAACAGCAGACCGATCATCCTCTCTTTGTCCTGCTCCCTGCACATTACACGCAGCAGCGTACCGGGACGGGATTTCTTCATGCCGACAGGCACAGTATACACCTCCAGCGCCCCGCCGTCAAACAGCCGCTCCATCGCGTAACCGACAGCCTCCGCCGTCATATCATCCACATTACAGGACAACTCCAGAACAAAATCCCTGCCGTCCTCCCCTTCTCCCAGCATGGCCCGCAGGCAGTTTGCCCTGGGGAGATCCATTTTCCCCATTCCGTATCCGACCGCCTGGGTTTTCATCAGGGGCATCCCGCCAAAACGCGTGACAAAATACCGCAGGAGCGCAGCGCCGGTGGGCGTACAGAGTTCCCCCCGGACCTCCCCTCCGTATATGGGAATGTCCTTCAGCAGCCAGGCGGTGGCAGGAGCCGGAACCGGAAGGATCCCATGGGCGCACCTGACTTGTCCGCTTCCTACATGGACGGGTGATGCCACCACCTCGTCAGGGGCAATTTCGTTCATCAAAAGGCAGACCGCCGTAATATCGGCTATGGCATCCAGCGTCCCCACTTCATGGAAATGGATCTGGGATATCTCTTTCCCATGCACCTGACCTTCCGCCTCCGCAAGCAGCCTGTAAACGGCAAGGACATCCTCCCGCACCTTCGCAGGCAGGTCCAGCCCTGACACAATGTGTTCTATTTCATGCAGCCCGCTGTGATGATGCCCCTGCCCTTCCTCCTGCATATGACAATGGGTCTCATCCTCTTCCTTTCCGCGGACTGTGACGGAAAAATGTGTGCCTGTGATCCCGCATCTGACCGCCCGCTCCCGGCACATCCGAACCCCCGGAATTCCCAACGCATTCAGTTTCGCTACAAAATCATCGGGCGAAGGCAGCAGTTCCGTCAGCGCCGCCGCCAGCATATCCCCCGCCGCACCCATTCCGCAATCCATATATAATATTTTCATCGCGTTGTCTTTCCCTCCATATGGTTGATCATGCTTGCCAGATATCCTGCCCCGAAACCGTTGTCGATATTGACTACGGAAACTCCGCTGGCGCAGGAATTGAGCATGGACAGTAAAGCGGACAGCCCCCGGAAAGAGGCGCCATATCCCACACTGGTAGGCACCGCGATCACAGGGCAGTCGGCAAGCCCCCCGATCACACTGGCGAGGGCGCCTTCCATACCGGCAATGGCAATGATCACGCTGGCGCTCATGAGCTCCTCCTTGTGTGCCAAAAGACGGTGCAGCCCCGCCACGCCCACGTCATACAGACGTGTCACGTCATTGCCGAGAACCTGTGCGGTGAGCGCCGCCTCCTCGGCAACCGGAATGTCGCTTGTTCCGCCGGTAGCGATCACAATGGTACCGATCCCATCGGGCACAGGCATATCCCCAACGATTCCGATCCGGGCGGTTTCTTCATAGGTCAGAGGATGCACCTCTGCGATCCTGCGGTAATCTTCCCGCGAAATGCGGGTGAGCAGGATGCGTTCCTGCCCGTTTTTTTTCATGGTATCGATAATCCCTATCATCTGTTCCGGAGTCTTGCCCTCGCCGTAGATCACCTCGGGCACTCCCTGTCTCAGCTTCCGGTGCAGATCCACCTTGGCAAATCCGATATCTTCATAGGGCTGTGTCTTCAGCCTTAATAACGCGTCCTCCACGGAAAGCGCGCCGCTCCGCACGGCTTCCAGGATCTGTTTTGTCTCATAATTCATCCCTATACTCCTTGTGCCTGCAGGAATAGGAACGTCAGTCAGCCCTTTTTGACGCCTCTTCCTGTCAGCATATCTTTGATCACACCCCTGGGATCTTTGATCAGCAGGATCACCACCCAGATGACCAATCCCAGCGCAACCGCGGACAGCCCCAGGAAAAGATCATTGAGCATCTCCGCCGGCGCAGGAGAAAAATACTCCGCGCCGGTGCGGACATACGCAAATACGGCATCCACAAACCACATCAGGGAAGCTCCCCAGTATATCCAGCAGAGCGTACCCACCCGCATCTTATCGTCCGGTGCATTTTTGTACCAGATCACCGTACAGACAATGGCGGCGTAGACCGTGACCAACAATGTCATTCCTACACCCCCTGGTCCTCTGCGGGCCGGGCTGCCCCCGCGCTCTTTTCCAGCCGGGAAACCACTGCGAGCATTCCCGCCCAGACTGCGGTGACTAAAACTGCCATCGCAACGCCCGCAGTGGACATCTCCCGCAGCATTGCCGCCGCGTCAACGGGATTGGATGCGGCTGTCAGAAACGGAAACCAAGGCGTAACCTCCCCATGCCATACATGTTCAAAGGCAAGCAGGGCAGAACCCCCCAAAAGCATTTTGTTCAGCCAGCCAAGCTTTCGTGAGAAAGGGATCTTTCCCGTCTCCCCCTCATGAGCTTTCATCTGATCTGTAGTCACTGTGGTGATGACAGCCTCCGCTGCCGGTACAAGAAAACAAGCCATTTTTTCGTCCTCCTATAATGATATTCTGATGATTCCGCATACCTTTTTACACATAAAAAGGCACACGCCATCTCTCCTCAGAGAAAACGTATACCTTCCTAGTATACATATGCCGACGGTGAAAAACAGCATAAACAACACTTCTGTGTCTTTGCAAAGGCTTCCTGCCTCCGCCGTCCGTTTTTCACATGTGCTGATTATATCATATCCTGATGCAGATGGCAAGCGGGGCCGCCTCATTCCCGCGGCGGTTCCTGCAGCCTGCAGAGTGCCTCCACGGCACACCGGATCAATGCGCCGGTGCTGAAATCGGTGACGCCTACAATCATATTATCGCAGTGATCGAAGGGGATCAGGATTCGTTTTGCCCTGCTTTGGGCGACTGCCAGCGCCATTTTGGGAGTCACTTCGCCAAGCAGGGAGTCCGCTATCACGATCCCTACCGGCCCTACGATCACATCTGCCCTGCGGCATCCCACCACCACGGCATTTTCTCCCGTCGCCGCCTCATGCGCGCCCGCTTTGAGCATGGCAGAAGTGGCCGCGCTGTTGGTTCCTACCGCGAGAACGGAAGCGTCCGGTATCGACTGTCTGATGGCGGAAACCAGCTGTTTTCCGATCCCGCCGCCCTGTGCATCAATGATCAAGATTATCATAGTATCGACTCTCCTTATGAAAAAAGTCACGAGAAAAGTGTCTCGTGACTTTTGTTTTACATGATCCTGTTGTCTTTCCTCTCACCGGTAAATCATACCAGCTCCAGAACAACTTCCATTGCTGCGTCACCCTTGCGCTGACCGATCTTGATGATCCTGGTATAGCCGCCCTTGCGGTCCGCATATTTGGGAGCATACTCATCAAAGAGTTTTGCCACCAGGTCAACCTTCTGGGTTCCTTTCTTCCTGCCGGCAGCTTCCCCGGGCACAGAAGTCACGGGAAGCAGAACTTTCAGCATCTGACGTCTCGCATGCAGTCTGGAGGGAAGATCTTTCTTGATCTCCTTCTCCACCTCATCATAAACGGTAACGGTCACACCGTTCTCGATTTTCAGGATCTTGCCGTCCTTGTCGCGATGTGTCTCGGAGAGAACCTTTTTGGTATCCTTGTCCACAATCTGCTTTACGCGCTTGCCATCTTTGTCCTTGCGCGCTACTTTTGCGGTAACCTTAACGGTCTCGTAATTATCCTTTTCCTTCACCGCGAGGGCGATAAGCCCTTCAGCAATTTTTCTCACTTCCTTGGCTCTCGCCTCGGTGGTGATTATCCTGCCGTTATTGATGAGAGCGGTCACCTGATTTTTCAGCAGTGCCCTTCTCTGAGAAGAAGTCCTGCCCAGTTTTCTGTACTTTGCCATAGTTTTTGTTTCCTTTCTTCATTCATGGTACATCCGGCTACGCTCTTTGGACTTACTTGCCGAATGTATGGTTTAGCGTTCCATCAGAAGATACCCCCGCCCGAACACTTTGGCTTTACCGGGCAGGATAGATCTTTGAATATAATATCAGTTGTCGTCGCTGGGATTGAGCTGCAATCCCAGTTCCTTCAGCTTCGCAAGCACTTCTTCCAAAGACTTGCGCCCCAGATTGCGAACCTTCATCATGTCCTCGGAAGTCTTATTGGTCAATTCCTCTACCGTGTTGATGCCTGCACGCTTTAAGCAGTTGTAGGAACGAACCGAAAGTTCCAGTTCATCGATGCTCATCTCAAGCACCTTTTCTTTCTCATCGTCTTCTTTCTCCACCATAACCTCTGCGGTTCTCGCATTTTCGGAGAGATCGATGAACAGACTCAGGTGCTCGCTAAGTACCTTTGCCGCCAGACTGACTGCCTCATCGGGAACCAGCGTTCCGTTGGTAAATACATCCAGAGTCAGCTTGTCATAGTCGGTTATCTGACCGACACGGGTATTCTGCACGGTAACATTGACCCTCTCCACAGGTGTGTAGATAGAATCAATGGCAATCACACCAATCGGTAAATCATCGTGTTTGTTCTTGTCGGCGCTCACATAGCCGCGACCTCTTGTGATGGTCAGTTCCATGTAAAGCTTTGCATCCTTGCCGCTTAAGGTAGCGATCACAAGATCGGGATTAAGGATCTCGATGTCCTGATCACACTGAATATCGGAAGCGTGCACAATGCCCTCGCCGTCAAACTCAATGTATGCAGTCTTGGTCTCGTTGGACTCGCTGTTATTCTTAATGGCAAGACTCTTGATGTTCATGATGATCTCAGTCACATCTTCCTTGACGCCGGGGATGGAGCTGAACTCATGCAGCACCCCTTCAATCTTCACCTGACTGACTGCAGCACCGGGCAAAGAGGACAGCATAATTCTTCTGAGGGAGTTGCCAAGAGTGATGCCATAGCCTCTCTCCAGGGGCTCGACCACGAATTTGCCGTACTTTTTGTCTTCTGAAATCTCAACAACCTCAATATTAGGTCTTTCAAAATCAAACACCGCAAATACC
The DNA here is from genome assembly GCA_947581865.1 of uncultured Acetatifactor sp. GTDB lineage: Bacteria > Bacillota > Clostridia > Lachnospirales > Lachnospiraceae > Acetatifactor. The sequence continues at coordinate 9,947 of CANPWA010000021.1, forward strand.
CTCCTTTTCTATGTGGATATCTCTCCTGCCTCTTACTTGGAGTACAACTCGACGATAAGCATCTCATCAACAGGAACATCGATCATCTCTCTGGTAGGAAGGTTCTTGATAGTTCCCTTGAAATTCTCAATATCTACATCCATCCACTCGGGTACCAGTCTGCCTCCGGTCACTTCAAGAATGTCCTTATATCTCTGCAGGGATTTGGACTTCTCTCTGATCTCGATCACATCGCCTGCCTTAACCAGATAGGAAGGGATATTCACCGGTCTGCCATTTACAAGGACATGCTTATGCCCTACGATCTGTCTTGCCTCTCTTCTGGTTCTGGCAAAGCCCATCCTGAACACGATGTTGTCCAGTCTGGATTCCAGCATGACCATCAGGTTTTCACCGGTCATGCCTTTCATTCTGTCTGCCCTCTCATAGTAATTTCTGAAGGGCTTCTCCAGCACGCCATAAATGAATTTGGCTTTCTGCTTCTCGCGAAGCTGAAGCCCGTACTCACTCACCTTTTTGCCTGCTCTCGCATAAGTTCTGTTGGACTTCTTGTCATAGCCCAGATAAGACGGTTCCAATCCCAGGGCTCTGCATCTCTTTAATACGGGTACACGATTTACTGCCATTTTTCAATTTCCTTTCTTGTCTGTTTACAACACCCCAGCGGGTGCCTTCTTCCAACCTTTTTGTCTGTCCGCTTCACAGCAGCCTGTTTTCGTTCTCTTCCATTATACGCGGCGGCGCTTGGGAGGACGGCATCCGTTGTGGGGAACAGCGGTAACGTCACGGATACTCACTACCTCAAGACCACATGCGGAAAGCGCTCTGATCGCTGCCTCACGGCCTGAACCGGGACCCTTTACGAATACATCTACGGTTTTCAGACCATGAACCTGCGCTGCCTTTGCAGCGGTTTCTGCTGCCATCTGTGCAGCATAGGGAGTAGATTTCCTTGAACCTCTAAAGCCCAGACCACCGGCACTTGCCCAGCTGAGTGCATTGCCCTCAGTGTCAGTCAGCGTAACAATGGTATTGTTAAAAGAAGACTGAATATGTGCCTGTCCGCGTTCAACGTTTTTCCTGACACGTTTTTTTGTAACCTTTTTTGTTGCAACTTTCTTTGCCATTTTAAACTAACCTACTTTCTTGTTGTGTTCATTACTTCTTCTTATTTGCTACAGTGCGCTTGGGACCCTTGCGGGTTCTCGCGTTATTCTTGGTGTTCTGACCGCGGACGGGCAGCCCCTTACGGTGACGGATACCGCGATAACATCCGATCTCCTGAAGTCTCTTGATGTTCAAGGCGATCTCACGTCTCAGATCACCCTCGAGCACCACGTTCAGCTTGTCGATTGCCTCGGTGATCTTCTTCACCTCGTCATCGGTGATATCCCTTACTCTGGTATCGGGATTCACACCTGCCTCAGCCAGAAGCTTGTTGGCAGTAGATCTTCCAATGCCATAGACATAGGTCAGACCGATTTCAATTCGTTTTTCTCTAGGTAAGTCAACACCTGCGATACGAGCCATTTACATTTCCTCCATTTCCTCCGCGCATCCTTCTCCCGGACTGCGCTGTGCACATCTGGTCTGTTTGATTTGTGCACTGATTCCGTTACTAATTGATTGGGGCTTTCACCCAACCGGACACACATCCGATCTTTCCACGCCATCTGTCTGCCGTGGTATCAACAAGTAATCTCCCGTAAGCCCTATCCGCATTGTATATGAAAATCAAATGCTTCTACTATATAAATATAGATAAGATACATTTGGTTCAGCCGCTCATAACAACAGGACAAGAACTCACTGACTTAAATCCGGCTTGTCAAAAGCCTGAAATTAAGCGGTGATCATCCCTGTCTCTGTTTGTGTTTCGGATTCTCACAGATCACTCTGATGCGTCCTTTTCTCTTGATGATTTTGCACTTTTCGCAAATCGGTTTTACTGATGATCTAACCTTCACGTTAAACCCTCCTTTCAAAAAAGACCGTTTTACATTATAACACGACCTTTTTCTATTTGCAATACATTTTATCAGATATTTTCCGGCTTTTTGAAGATTTTACCAGGTTCAGGACAATACAGCACGCCGCCATCGCCGCTATCCCCAGAATACGGAAGGTGAATCTCGCATGCAGAGCCGAATGATGCTGCACCACCACGATCCACGCAAACGGTATACAGGCTATGACCAGAAAGGGAAGAACGGTCTCCAGCACAGCCATCAGGGGCATCCGTTTACACAATGCCCACACCAGCGCCGCCAGGACCAGGACCGCCAGCACAATGACGAGCATCGGATACATCCGGGAATGATACTCCTGAAAATTCAGGGAAATAACGTAAAATCCGCCGTTCATCCTGGGTCTGCCCCCGATCGCCTCGGTCCTGCCCAGCACATTCCACAGCGCGTCCTTGATGGTGCCCGTGTGCAGAGTCACATCCGCGATCACCCATTTGGAAGCCCACATTCCCGCATAACCCACACCCCAGCAAAAACTATAGCCGACAATGCGCTTCAGCGCCGCAATGACATTCTCCCGCTCCGAAAGAAGGAAATATACACACAGCGGAATGCCCAGCGTCACAACCGGATAGGTCAAAAAATCAAAGTATGCGGTCAGGATACCCACACAGAGAAAAAATTCCGGGTAATATTTTTTCTCCCGAAGCCAGTCCTCCCGAAGCAGCATAAAAAGCACCGCCGCCAGCATGATGAGGGAACACACCGACATGGTCAGCGAGACCGCCATCAGCTCCGGCTTCATAAAGAGCATTCCTCCGAGCAGGGCCGGCAGCACCGCATAATGCTTTTTACGGATGGACACTGCCGCGGTCAGAAGCAGAAGCAGAGCCTGAATGATACCTTCCAGCCACAACAGCTGTTCCCAGGACATAATGAGAAGCAGGGGCTTTACATAAATCAGATAACCATGCCAGTACCGGGAATATTCCCGCAGATACATCCCGGAAGTGTCCGCGCCGTTCAGGACTGCCCGCAGGGAGTCCTCCGCCGCCCAGATTTCATCCTCCAGATCATGATGATACGCCCACATGGCATGCTCATAACTGTTCTTACCGGGTATCTTCTCAAAAGCGTACTGGACGATGATAGCGTCCGTATAGCTCTCCTTATCCTTCAGGATATGACGCAGAAAAGCGTTGTCGGGCAGCCTGTCCTCTCCTACCAGTATCCTGTCCACGGACTGCGCCACATGCCTTTGAATCCCTTTGGTGGGAATACAGAATACAAGCACCAAAAGCAGCGTCCCCAAAAGGGCGCTGCCGGCAAGTAGGATCACCATATGTTTCAGGGTTTTCATAAGACTATCCCGCATCTTTTACTTGTCTCTCCAAATGATGCGTCCCTTGGTCAGATCGTAGGGGGATAATTCCAGTGTCACTTTGTCACCGGGCAGAATACGGATAAAATTCTGGCGCAGCTTGCCGCTGATGGTGGCAAGCACTCTGTGCCCGTTCTCAAGTTCCACGCGGAACATGGTGTTGGGAAGCTTCTCCACAACGGTTCCCTCAATTTCAATTACATCACTCTTTGACATATATTTCCTCCCTGTCTCAATATTTCCTGTTTCTGTCGTCCCTGCTTCCCGCGCTGCATTCTCTGTCTGCCAGCCTGTCATGATTCCGATGTGCCGTCGGAATCCTCCTTCAGGGACCTGCGGTATTGTTTCAATGCGTATTTAATCTGTTCGTCGGATGCCCGCTGGCGCTTTAAAGCATCCAGAAGCTCCCCGCCCACAGTTTTGGCGATGAGCTGTATGTGTTTCTTCCGCTTTCGCTTGGGACGCTCCAGGGGCTTTGATCTGCCATCGGAAAGCGCCACAAAATCTCCCTCCTCCGCCACGATCACATAGAGGGTATCCTTGTCATGCCCCGCCTTCGAGGCCGCAAATTGTCCTATCATGAACTTTCTCCAACTTTCCCGGGCGCCGCCAGAACCCGTCAGTATAACGTCAGGATCTCCGGCTCCCCCTCGGTGATCAGAACCGTGTTCTCATAATGGGCTGAGAGAGAACCGTCCTCGCTCACTACCGTCCAGTCGTCGTCCAGCCATTCCACATCTGCCCGCCCCATATTGATCATGGGTTCAATGGCGAGGGTCATGCCCGGCTGAAGCTTCGGTCCCCGGCGCTTCTGGGCAAAGTTAGGAATCTGCGGGTCTTCGTGAAGTCTGGTTCCGATGCCGTGACCCACCAGATCGCGCACGATCCCATAGCCGTATGGGCGAATGGAGGCATCGATGGCATTGGAAATGTCATAGAGATAATTTCCTGCTTTTGCCATCTTTATACCGTCAAAAAAACTCTGTTTTGTGCGCTCTATCAGCAGCTCTGCCTCCCTGCTGACCACTCCCACGCCGAAGGTGCGCGCCATGTCCGAATGATACCCGTGATAAATGAGCCCGGCGTCCAGGCTGACAATATCGCCCTCCTGAAGGATATGATCCTTCCGGGGAATGCCGTGCACCACTTCTTCGTTCACCGACACGCAGATGGAGGCAGGGTAACCGTTGTAATGCAGGAAATTGGGGACACAGCCATGAGCGCGGATGAGTTTCTCCCCGAGATCATTGATCTCCATCGTAGAAATCCCCGGTCTCACAGCCTTTTCCATGTTTTGAAACACATCAGCCAGCAGCCTGCAGGACTCTCTCATCAAAGCGATCTCCCGCTGTGATTTGACGGAAATAGCCATTGAAAATTACTTCCTTTCCCTTTCACTTTCTATTTCATTTTTAGGCGGCGCTTCATGCTTTCACCCGAGAACAGCCTCGATGGCTTTAAACACATCCTGCATATCCGCCGTGCCGTCCACGGTCTTGAGAACGCCCTTTGCCGTGTAAAAATCAATCAGAGGCTGGGTCTGCTCATGATAGACCTTCAGCCGGTTCAGCACGGTCTCAGGCTTGTCGTCGTCGCGCAGGATCAGCTCCGAACCGCACTTGTCACAGATTCCTTCTTTCTTCGGGGGCACATGTTCAATATGATAAGTCGCACCGCAGGTGACACAGGCGCGTCTTCCGGACATTCTCTTCACAATATTCTCATCGGGCACATCCACGTTGACGGCATAGTCAATGGCATCGCCCATCTCTGAAAGCGCTTTGTCCAGCACCTCGGCCTGGGGGATCGTCCTGGGGAATCCGTCCAGCACATAGCCCTTTCCGCAGTCGGGCTGTGCCACTCTGTCGAGCAGGATCTTCACAGTCAGCTCATCCGGCACTAAGAGCCCCTGGTCCATGTACTTCTTTGCCTCCATGCCAAGCTCTGTCCCGTTTTTGATATTGGCGCGGAAAATATCTCCCGTGGACACATGGGGAATCCCGTATTTCTCCGCGATCATCTTCGCCTGGGTGCCCTTGCCCGCACCGGGTGCGCCTAACATAATAATCTTCATTCCTATACCCCTTTCCTGTCTATCGCAATTTCTGCCTGCGATACCGTTTTGCTCTTTCTTCCTCTTCTGCACAGTATCCAAATCTGCGCACATTTATTTTATTTTAACTTTTTTACAATCAGTTTGCAATATCTATCATTGAAAAATATGACAAAACAGGCAAAAGAAATTATTTGACCGCACAAGCCGTAAAAGCCTGTGCGGTCAACCCTGCACATATTGTTCTGTTTCTGTCGTTATGACTCCAAAAATCCCTTGTAGTTGCGGACCAGCATCTGGGATTCGATCTGTTTTACCGTCTCCAGGACCACGCTGACGATAATGATCAGGCTGGTGCCTCCAAAGGACACGCTGGCGCCGAACACTCCGTTAAAGAAATAGGGAATGACAGCGATGATGGTCAGCCCGACTGCGCCGATGAACACGATATAATTCAATACCTTGTCCAAATAATCGCTGGTGGGTTTTCCGGGTCTGATGCCGGGAATAAATCCGCCCTGTTTCTTCATGTTGTCTGCGACCATCAGCGGGTTAAAGGTGATGGAAGTGTAAAAATAAGCAAAGAAGATCACCAGCACCACATACACCAGTAATCCGATGGAGTAGACAGGCTCACTGGGTTTGCACCAGTTGTTGGAGCTTAAGCCCCTGAGGATATGCGCCCACACACCGGTTCCCTGATAGCCCACAAAGGAGCAGATCATAACAGGCATCTGCATGATGGACTGTGCGAAAATGATGGGGATCACACCTGCGGTATTGACCTTCAAAGGAATATTGGAAGTCTGTCCGCCCACCATCTTGCGCCCCTGCACTTTCTTCGCATACTGCACGGGGATCTTGCGGACGCCGTCGTTTAAGATGATGACAAGCACCACCATACCCACAACGATCGCAAGAATGATCGCCGCCGCGAGAATTGCGGTCGCGGGAGCCTTGCCTGCCACAAACTGGCTGTAGAGATTGCTGAAGTCCTCAGGCAGTCTGGAAATGATATTGATTACCAGCACGATAGAAATACCGTTTCCAACGCCGTTCTCGGTAATTCTCTCCCCCACCCACATCAGGAATGCGCTGCCGGCAGTGAGAGCTGCAACTACGGTGATCACACTCATAGCATTGTATTCTGTCAGATTCCCCTGACGTCCGAAGCCGATCGCCAGCGCCGTCGCCTGGATCAGAGCCAGTACAACGGTCACATATCTGGTGATCGCCACGATCTTCTTTCGGCCATCCTCGCCGTCCCTCTGCATCTCTTCGAGCTTGGGGATCGCGATCGTCAAAAGCTGCATGACGATGGATGCGGTAATATAGGGGCTGATGTTCAATGCAAAAATGGACATACTCAAAAAGGAACCACCGGTAATTGCGTCAAAAAAGCTGAAAGCATCGCCCGCCTGACTCTCAAACCACTGTCTGAAAACCCCGCCGTCAATACCCGGAGTCGGAAGCTGGGAGCCAAGACGAATGATGACCAGCATTATCAGGGTATAGAAAAGCTTCTTTCGGATCTCTTTGATCTTGAACGCATTTTTGAGTGTCGTAAGCATTACATCACCTCTGCATTTCCACCAAGCGCCTCGATTTTTTCTTTTGCGGATGCGCTGTATGCGTCAACCTTGACATTGAGTTTCTTGGTAAGTTCTCCGTTTCCAAGTATCTTGACACCATCTTTGGGATTTTTGATGATACCTGCTTCGATCAGAGCATCCACATCCACGGTAGCGCCGTTTTCAAACCGCTCCAGAGCACTCACATTGATCGCAACGATCTCCTTTGTATTTCTGTTGGTAAACCCTCTCTTGGGGATACGTCTGTACAAAGGCATCTGACCGCCTTCAAAACCGGGTCTGGTAGCGCCGGAACGAGCCTTCTGACCCTTGTGACCCTTGCCTGCGGTCTTGCCGTTGCCTGAACCGTGTCCACGGCCTCTTCTAAAATTATCACTGTGTTTGGAACCTTCAGCGGGTCTTAAATTGGATAATTCCATCTCTGACACCTCCTTATCTTTTTATACTTCTTCAACTTTCAACAAATAACCTACCTTGCGGATCTGTCCTCTGGTGGAGTCATTATCGGGAAGGACAACGGACTGTCCAATCTTGCGCAGACCCATGGATTCCACAGTTGCCTTATTCTTAGGCACCGCACCGATGGTGGACTTTGCCAGAGTAATCTTTAACTTCTTATCTGCCATGATCATTCTCCTTCCTATGCCATTACCTCTTCGACGGACTTCCCACGGCTCTTTGCCACTTCTTCGGGAGCCTTCAGCTGGCTAAGACCAAAGATGGTGGCAAGCACAACATTCTGTTTGTTGTTGGAGCCCAGAGACTTGGTACGAATGTTCTTGATGCCTGCAAGCTCACATACCACACGGGCAGGACCGCCTGCGATGATACCGGTACCTTCGGGAGCCTTCTTGAGCAGTACATTGGAAGAACCGTACTTGCCGATAAAGTCATGGGTGATGGAACTGTTCTCATCCAGTGCAACCTTCACAAGATGCTTTATAGCATCTTCCTTACCCTTGCGGATCGCATCGGGAATTTCCACAGCCTTGCCCAGACCTGCACCCACATAACCGTTGCCGTCGCCCACAACCACTAAAGCGGTGAAACGCATGGTACGACCACCCTTTACGGTCTTTGCTACACGCTTGATGGCAACAACCTTATCGGTCAGCTCCAGCTGGCTTGCATCTATGATTGTATGTTTCATGGTGTATACCTCTCCCTTTCCTAGAATTCCAGACCAGCTTCTCTGGCTGCTTCAGCTAACGCTGCAATCTTACCCTGATATATAAAGCCGCCTCTGTCAAAAACAACTTTACTGATACCCTTCTCCACCGCTCTCTTGCCGATCACGGTCCCCAAGTATGCCGCTGCATCAACATTATTGGTCTTCCCCAGCTCTTCCTTGATCGCCTTCTCAGTGGTGGAAGCCGCAACCAGAGTGTGACCAACGGTATCGTCGATAATTTGAGCATACATATGATTATTGCTTCTGAATACTGCGAGACGGGGTCTCTCGGCAGTGCCACTGAAGCGGTTACGAATTCTCATGTGCTTTTTAACACGAACTTTTTGTCTTGATTCTTTACTAACCATCTTCATACTCTCCTTATCTGTTATTTCTTACCGGTCTTACCGACTTTGCGTCTGATCGTCTCGTCAACATACTTGATACCCTTACCCTTGTAAGGTTCCGGTCTTCTCTTGTCTCTGATCTCTGCGGCAAACTGACCGACCTTTTCCTTGTCAATTCCCTTTACGGTAATAATATTTCCTTCAACAGTGGTCTCGATACCTGCAGGATCCTCCATCTCAACGGGATGAGAATAACCCAGGCTTAAGGTCAGCTTCTTGCCTGCCTTCGCAGCTCTGTAACCCACACCGTTCACCTCGAGCTTCTTCTCATAACCGGAGGTAACACCCTGAACCATATTATTGATCAGGGTCCTGGTGAGACCGTGCAGGGATTTCATCTTCTTTAAGTCATTGGGTCTGTTTACTACGATCTCTGCGCCTTCAGCCTTGATTTCCATCTCGGCAGGCAGTACTCTCTCCAGAGTACCCTTGGGACCTTTGACGGTCACTTTATTATTTTCTGCGATCTCCACAGTGACGCCTGCGGGAACCGCGATTGGCATTCTTCCTATACGCGACATGCCCGTACCTCCTATATAATGTTTCAATCAAATTATTACTTTACGTCCCGTTACCATACAAAAGCAAGTACCTCGCCGCCAACCTGCAGCTCTCTTGCCTTCCTGTCAGTCACCACGCCCTGGTTGGTGGAAATGATCGCAATGCCAAGTCCGCCGAGAACCTTGGGCAGCTCCTCCTTGCCGGCATAAACGCGCAGACCGGGTTTGGAGATCCTCTTGATACCGGAGATGATCTTCTCATTCTTGTCAGCGCCGTACTTCAGGGTGATATGAATGGTCTTGTAGCTTCCGTCATCAATAATGTCATACTTTTTAATATAACCTTCCTCCAGAAGAATCTCTGCGATAGCGAGCTTCATTTTGGAAGAGGGAACATCAACTGTGTCATGTTTTGCAGTGTTTGCATTACGGATTCTTGTAAGCATATCTGCAATAGGATCGCTCATTGTCATTTTGTGACTTCCTCCTTTATTTCTATCACTACTAATACCGCAGCCTACCAGCTTGCTTTCTTCACGCCGGGAATCTCGCCCTTGTATGCCAGTTCACGGAAGCAAACTCTGCAGATTCCGTATTTTCTCAGAACTGAATGTGGACGACCACAAATATTGCAGCGGGTGTAAGCCTGAGTGGAAAATCTGGGTTTGCGCTGCTGTTTGATTTTCATTGATGTCTTTGCCATCAGAATTTACCTCCTTATTATTTTGCGAAGGGCATGTTGAACAGAGTCAACAGCTCGCGCGCTTCTTCGTCGGTCTTTGCAGTGGTTACAAAGATAACATCCATCCCGCGGGTCTTGTCAATCTTGTCATACTCGATCTCGGGGAAGATGAACTGCTCTTTGATACCGAGAGCATAGTTTCCTCTGCCGTCGAAAGCGTTGGGATTGACGCCTCTGAAGTCACGCACACGGGGCAGCGCCAGATTCACCAGGCGGTCGAGGAACTCATACATTTTTTCCCCGCGCAGGGTCGTCTTGCAGCCGATAGCCATACCTTCACGGATCTTGAAGTTAGCCACGGAATTCTTTGCTCTGGTGAGGACAGCCTTCTGACCGGTGATGATCTCCATGTCGGAAACCGCATTCTCAAGAACTTTCGCATTGTCCTTTGCCTCACCGACACCCATGTTGATGACAATCTTGTCGAGCTTGGGAACTTCCATCACATTCTTGTAGCCGAACTTTTTGGTCAATGCAGCTACAATTTCGTTATAATATAAATCTTTCAGTCTTGCCACGATTCTTTCCTCCTTCCCATTGATCAGTCGATCACTTCGCCGGTAGCCTTGGCGTAGCGGACTTTCTTGTCGCCTTCCATCCGGAAACCGACTCTGGTGGTCTTGCCCTTTACGACAAGCATCACATTGGAAATATCAATAGGAGCTTCCTTCTCGACGATACCGCCGTTGGGATTTCCCTGAGAAGGCTTCTGGTGTTTGGTGATCTTATTGATGCCCTCCACCAGAACCTTGTGGTTCTTTGCGTCTACAGAGAGAACTTTTCCCTCTGCGCCATTGTCTTTACCGGCGATCACCCTCACGGTGTCACCCTTCTTAATCTTCATCGTTGACATATGGCACCTCCTTATAATACTTCAGGAGCCAGAGAAACGATCTTCATGAACTGTTTCTCTCGAAGCTCTCTTGCAACCGGCCCAAAGATACGGGTTCCTCTGGGGGTCTTGTCATCTTTTATGATCACTGCTGCATTCTCATCGAATCTGATGTAGGAACCGTCCTTGCGGCGCGCACCCTTCACGGTGCGGACCACAACTGCCTTCACCACATCGCCTTTCTTTACAACGCCGCCTGGTGTTGCGTCTTTAACGGAAGCAACAATCACATCGCCGATCTGTGCATATCTTCTTGTAGAGCCGCCCATAACACGGATGCAAAGCAGCTCTTTGGCACCGGTATTATCAGCGACCTTAAGTCTTGTCTCCTGCTGAACCATGATCTAACCTCCTATTTCACTTTCTCCGTGATCTCTACCAATCTCCATCTCTTGTCCTTGGACAGGGGTCTTGTCTCCATCACTTTAACGGTATCGCCGATGCTGCACTCGTTATTCTCGTCATGTGCCTTCAGCTTGTAGGTTCTCTTCACGATCTTGTTGTAGAGGGGATGCTTTACATGATCCTCAATGGCTACAACGATCGTTTTATCCATCTTATTGCTAACAACCTTGCCGATACGTGTCTTTCTCAGATTTCTTTCCACGATGATTCTCCTTTCAACTTTTTGTATCTGGCAAATCGGGATACAATCTGCCAGAATTGTCAAGGCAATCTCTATGCCTTTGCAATCCCTATGCCTTTGCAATCCCTATGCCTTTGCAATCCCTATGCTCTTGCCTTCTCAGTGATGACAGTCTGAATACGTGCAATATTTCTTCTGACTTCCTTGATCCTTGCAGTATTGTCCAACTGATTGGTTGCGTTCTGGAATCTCAAATTGAAAAGTTCTTTTTTGGCTGCCACCAGCTCAGCATTGAGCTCTGCCTCGGACTTGGTCTTCAACTCTTTCATATACTCTGTAGATTTCATTATGATACACCGCCTTCCAAATCTGCCTTAGAAACAATTTTGCACTTACAGGGGAGCTTGTGCATAGCCAGACGAAGCGCCTCGCGTGCCGACTCCTCGGGAACGCCGGCGATCTCAAACATAACACGTCCGGGCTTCACAACTGCCACCCAGTACTCCAGGGTACCCTTACCGGAACCCATACGGGTCTCAGCAGGTTTTGCTGTCACGGGCTTATCCGGGAAAATCTTGATCCATACTTTACCGGTACGCTTTGTGTAACGGGTCAGAGCGATACGGGCTGCCTCGATCTGATTTGATTTGATCCAACAGGGCTCAGTGGCCACCAGACCATACTCACCGTAGGTGAGGGTGTTGCCGCGCAGAGCCTTTCCGGCCATCGTGCCGCGGAACTGTTTACGACGCTTTACTCTCTTAGGCATTAACATTATTTATCGCCCCCTTCCTCTTGATTTCCTTTCGTGGGAAGTATCTCGCCTTTGTAGATCCAAACTTTTACTCCAACCTTGCCATAGGTGGTATCCGCCTCGGCAAAACCGTAATCAATGTCTGCCCGGAGGGTCTGAAGGGGAATGGTTCCCTCGCTGTAGAACTCGCTTCTGGCGATGTCCGCACCACCCAGACGGCCTGCACATGCAGCCTTGATCCCCAGAGCGCCTGCCTTCATGGTCCTGCCCATGCAGGACTTCACCGCACGTCTGTAAGACACACGGTTCTCCAGCTGCTGAGCGATATTCTCCGCCACAAGCTGTGCGTCTCTGTCCGGTCTCTTGATCTCCTTGATGTCGATCAGAACCTTCTTATCGGTCATCTTTGCAAGCTCATTTTTGGTGATCTCGATCTCCGCGCCGCCTTTACCGATCACGACACCGGGCTTTGCAGTGTAAAGAATCACCTTTACTCTGTCGGATGCCCTCTCGATCTCAATCTTGGATACACCTGCGCTGTATAATTTTTTCTTCAGATATTTTCTGATTTCATGGTCCTCCGCAAGATACTCTGCAAACTCGCCTTCCGCATACCATTTGGAATCCCAATCTTTAATAATGCCGACTCTCAGACCATGAGGATTAACTTTCTGTCCCATTTGTATTCGCTCCTTTCTTACTTCTTCTCATCAAGCACGATGGTGATGTGGCTCATTCTCTTTTCGATTCTGTAAGCTCTGCCCCGTGCTCTGGGCTGAACACGCTTCATGGTCGGTCCCTTATTTGCATAACACTCTGCAATATAAAGGTTCTCGGTGTTCATACCGTTGTTGTTCTCAGCGTTAGCGATCGCTGACTGGAGCAACTTCTTGATGATGCTGGAAGCGTATCTGGGATTGTACTCCAGAATAGCCAGTGCCGTCTGCACATTCTTTCCTCTGATGGCATCCAGCACGAAGCAAGCCTTCTGAACGGATACTCTTGCGTAAGACAGCTTTGCGGAAGGTCTGGTATCCTTCTGCGCATTTCTCTCTCTCTTGATTTGGGATCTATGTCCTTTAGCCATAGATATTGTCCTCCTTTTCAGACTGTGTCAAAACGCATCCGCTACGGCGCCGCACGCCGCAGTATGGACCGAAGCTTTATGCTTCCCCGACGCGCCCTCCCGGGCAGCGCTGCGTTTGTAGCTGCTAAAATTATCTTTTTCACATCTTTGCCGTGGTCAAGAGACCACTGCTTACCTTACTTTAGACTTTTTCTCGTCTTTTCCATGACCCCTGTAGGTTCTGGTGGCAACGAACTCGCCGAGTTTGTGCCCTACCATATCCTCAGTCACATATACGGGAACATGCTTCCTTCCGTCGTGAACAGCGATCGTATGCCCCACAAAGGAAGGGAAAATTGTTGAGCGGCGGGACCAGGTCTTAATGACCTGTTTCTGTCCTGCTGCATTTAAAGCATCCACTTTCTTAAGCAGGCTTGCGTCTGCGAAAGGTCCTTTTTTCAGTGATCTAGCCATTGTTCTTCCTCCTCGATTACTTGATTGCTCTGCCGTCACGGCGTCTTACGATCAGCTTGTTGGAAGCCTTTTTCTTCTTGCGGGTCTTCAGACCGAGAGCAGGCTTGCCCCAGGGAGTGGAAGGACCGGGACGTCCGATACCGGTCTTACCCTCACCACCGCCATGAGGATGGTCGTTGGGGTTCATAACGGAACCGCGGACGGTAGGACGGATGCCCATGTGACGTTTCCGTCCGGCCTTGCCGAGATTGATCAGATTGTGGTCACCGTTTCCTACGATGCCGATCGTTGCGCGGCAGACAAGAGGAACCATTCTCATCTCGCCGGAGGGAAGACGCAGAGTTGCATACTTGCCTTCCTTTGCCATCAGCTGCGCACTGTTGCCGGCAGAACGGACCATCTGACCGCCCTTGCCGGGATACAGTTCAATGTTGTGAACCTGGGCGCCGACAGGAATCTCGGAGAGAGGCAGGCAGTTGCCGACTCTCACCTCCGCCTCGGGGCCGTTCATGACTTTCATGCCGTCGGTCAGTCCCTCGGGAGCGATGATATATGCCTTCTCGCCGTCTGCATAGCAGATCAGAGCAATATTGGCGCTTCTGTTGGGGTCATACTCGATACCGATTACGGTCGCGGGGATGCCGTCCTTGTTTCTCTTGAAATCGATGATCCTGTATTTTCTCCTGGAACCACCGCCATGATGTCTCACAGTGATCTTACCCTGATTGTTACGACCTGCATGTTTCTTCAGAGAAGTACAAAGGCTCTTTTCGGGAGAAGTCTTTGTGATCTCTGCGAAATCAGAACTGGTCATATTTCTTCTGGAGGGTGTATAGGGATTATATGTCTTAATACCCATTGCTTTATCTCCTTTTCTCTTGACTTTTTGCGCGGCTTCTGTCTACGCCGCATACTTAAATCTTCCTAAATCTTCAGACCCGGATAAAGAATTCATCATAATCCGGCGAAAATCTCAATCTCTTTGCTGTCAGCCGTAAGCTGTACGATCGCCTTCTTGGTCTTTGCAGTCTTCCCCACAACCATGCCGCGTCTCTTCTTCTTGCCGTCCATGTTCATGGTGTTGACTTTCTGAACCTTGGTGCCCTCGAACATTTTCTCGACTGCCTCTTTGATCTGAGACTTGTTTGCCTCGGGATGAACCAGAAAAGTATATTTCTTCTCGCCCATGCCGGCCATGCTCTTCTCAGTGATGACCGGTTTGAGGATCACGTCATAGTATTTAATGTCTGCCATTATGCGTACACCTCCTCGATCTTCGCCACAGCATCCTTAGTCAGGACAACTGTCTTGGCCTTCATAATATCATACACATTTATCTCATTTACCAGGCTGGTGTTCACATCCGCTACGTTCCTTGCAGACATAACCACGTTCTCATCGTTCTCCGCGATCACAACCAGCCCCTTTGCAACCTTCAGATTGTTCATCACGTTCACAAAGTTCTTTGTCTTGATCGCATCAAACTTCAGCTCATCAAGCACGATAAGGCTGCTGTTTGCCACCTTGTCGCTGAGAGCGGACTTCAAAGCTGCCCTCTTCTCTTTCTTGTTGAGTTTGAAAGAATAATCCCTGGGCACGGGAGCGAAGACCATACCGCCTCCGGTCCACTGGGGAGACCGGGTGGAACCCTGTCTTGCATGACCGGTCTCTTTTTGTCTCCAGGGCTTTCTTCCGCCGCCGGATACCTCGGAACGGGTCTTTGCCTTCTGGGTACCCTGACGATTATTTGCAAGCTGCTGCACAACTGCCATGTGTACCAGGTGCTCGTTTACCTTCACCCCGAACACTGCATCATTCAATTCGATTGTGCCGACTTCCTTGCCTTCCATATTATATACAGATACATTTGCCATCTGATTGGGCCTCCTTTCGCCGCACGTCCGCAAGACGCGCTTTTATGCTTCTACTCTCGTGGTCTCTTTGATGGTTACCAACGCCTTCTTCGCTCCGGGCACTGCCCCCTTCACCAGAAGAAGATTCTTCTCGGCATCCACCCTCACAACCTCAAGGTTCTGAACAGTTACCTTTACGCAGCCCATATGACCGGGCATTCCCTTGCCCTTGAATACACGGCTGGGGGAGGAACATGCGCCGTTGGAACCCTGATGACGATGGAACTTGGAACCGTGTTTCATGGGTCCTCTGTGCTGTCCCAGTCTCTTGATCGCGCCCTGGAAACCTTTACCTTTGGAGATTGCAGTCGCATCAACCTTATCGCCGTTTGCGAAGATATCCGCTTTGATCTCTGCGCCCAAGCTGTACTCTCCCGCGTTCTCGAATTTGAACTCTCTCACATATCTCTTGGAGCTTACGCCGGCTTTCTTGAAATGCCCCTGCTCAGCCTTGTTCACACCATGTCTATGAATCATGGTCTTGCCGTCGTCGGCATATCTGTCCTTCTTGTCCACAAAACCTACCTGAACTGCGCTGTAGCCGTCATTCTCCACTGTCTTCACCTGAGTCACCACGCAGGGACCCGCCTGAAGTACGGTGACAGGGATCAGGCTGCCGTCCTCGCCAAAAATCTGAGTCATTCCGACTTTTGTTGCCAAAATTGCTTTCTTCATTTTCTACCTCCGTTTCGTTCTACATAGCGGACCAGTCTCTTACGTTGCCAAAGCCATGCCCAAGAGTCTGTTCATACGTCTAAGTAGAGGTTTGTTTATTTGTTCTTCATTTTGATGTCGATATATACACCGGCAGGCATTTCCAGTCTCTGCAGCGCATCAACTGTCTTCTGCGTGGGTGCGATGATATCGATGAGTCTCTTATGAGTTCTCTGCTCAAACTGCTCTCTGGAGTCCTTGTACTTGTGTACGGCTCTCAGGATCGTAACAACTTCCTTCTTGGTGGGAAGGGGAACGGGACCGCTCACCTGGGAACCGTTCTTCTTTACTGTTTCGATGATCTTTTTGGCAGACGCATCCACAAGCTGATGCTCATAAGCCTTCAGGGTGATTCTCATTACTTGACTTGCCATAAAAAAAGTCGCCTCCTTTTCGCACTTTTGGTTCAAAGCAGCTATCCTTCCGGACAGGTTCCTGCTTTTAGTACGACAAGCGGTGACTGTACACTCTCCCGTGTGTGTCCCAAATCCTTAGCAACGTAATCCAGATCCAAAACCTACACGTCGTTTCTGCCCTCGGGCAGACTTGTAAAGGAATTTCCGAAGGAAATCCTTTTGGTACAGTGACTTGTCGTCAGTTTCCTAACTTGACATTCGCTCCACGGAAAACCTGATAACCATTGCTGATTACCAGCAACCTCACGCTTCACAGCTATCATGTCACAGCAAAAACTAGTATACATAAGACTTTCCGACTTTGCAAGACTTTTTTTTCAAGAATTGTATTTTTTTTGTATTTTTTTCCATACAATCCGTTTTTTATGTATTTTTACATGCTATCATCACGGATGCCGCCAGCACGAGGACGATTCCGGCAACCGCCCAGGGCTGTAACGCTTCTTTATAATAGAAGGTTCCCACCAGCGTGGTCACAATGGGCTCCAGGGTGGCGAGCACTGCCGCCCTCCCCGGCTCCATATACAGCAGCCCCAGCGTATAGAGGGAAAACGACATGGCAGTGGTAAACAAAGCCATACACACCGCGGGAATGAGCAGCACAGGTTCCCGGGCAAAACGCCCTGCGATATCGGCAATGCTGACAAAAGGCAGCACTCCCGCACAGGCGAGCAGAAAGGTGTAAGCTGTCACGGTCATGGGATGATACCCCTTATCCAGCGCGAACCTTCCGAAGATACTGTATAGCCCGTATCCGATTCCAGAGCCCAGCCCCAGCAGGATTCCCGTGACACTGACAGCTTCGGATCCTTCCAGAACACCGCTGACGAGCACACATCCCAAAAATGCCATCACCAGCGCCACTGCCCTGCCCCTCCCCAGTCTCTCCCGGAAAAAGAACATGGAGAGCAATGTCACCCACACCGGCGAAGTATACATCAATATAGACGCAACAGCCGCGGAGGACACTTCCACATTCCGAAAATAGCAATAGCTGAAAAACACAATGCTGAACACGCCGCTGCCCACAAAACACCAGCCGTCCTTTGGCCTGATCCTGAGCAGATCTTTATTCACAAGGAATAATCCCGGGAACAAAAACAGTACGCTTCCATAAGCCCGGATGGCCACGATCTCCATGGCCAAAAACCCTGCATCACTCAGGGTGCGCACAAACAGAAATAAAATTCCCCATAAAACGGAAGCGGCAGCCACCAGAAACGGGGCTGCCTTCCGCATTGCATTCTCCTTCATATGATCAACGTCCCACACTCTCAAATTCCTTTACGATCTCCTCGGAAGGCGCCTTGGTGAGAAGACTCACCACAAAGGTCAGCGCCGCGCCCACCAAAAACGCGGGCAGAAGCTCATAGATCGCAAACACGCCGCCCATCGGAGCCACCAGATATTTCCACAAAAACACCGTCGCCCCTCCGGAAACCATTCCCGCCAGCGCACCCGCGAAAGTCGTCCGCTTCCAGAACAGGGAAAACAGCACCACCGGGCCGAATGAGGCTCCGAAGCCCGCCCAGGCAAACGATACGATGCCAAAGATGGAGCTGTCCGGATCCCTCGCCAGGATCACGCCCAGAACGGCGATGGCGACCACGGTCAGACGGGCGATCAGCATACTGGTCTTTTTGGACAGCTTCAGATGACATGCCTCCTGCAAAATATTCTGGGACATGCTGGAGGATGCCGCCAGGAGCTGGGAATCCGCGGTGGACATGGTGCTTGCCAGAATCCCTGCCAGGACCAGCCCTGCCATCAGTGCGGGCAGAATGCCGAACTGGGACATAAATTCGGAGATGCGGATGATAATGGTCTCGGAATCCGCTTTCTCCAGCATGCCGATCACACCGATATCGCTTAAGGATCTTCCCACAAGACCGATGAACACCGCAACGCCCATGGCGATGACCACCCACACGGAGGCCACGCGGCGGGAAAGCTTCAGTTTATTCTCATCCTCAATGGCCATAAACCGCAGCAGGATGTGGGGCATCCCGAAATACCCCAGACCCCAGGCACAGGTGGAGACGATCGTGAGCAGCGTATAGGGAGCGGCGCTCCCCGTCTCCGGCACATGGGTGGAAGTCAGGGACAGATACCCGGGAAGCTCCTTCGCGTTTGCCAGCACCACATCCACCCCTCCGGCATTGACCGTGGCAAACACCAGCACAAAGAGCAGGGCGATGGTCATCACGATACTCTGGATAAAGTCCGTGGTGGAAGCCGCCAGGAATCCGCCCGCCGCCGTGTATCCCACAATGACAATGGCGGAGATGATCACCGCCGTCATATAATCCACATCAAACAGGGAGCCAAACAGCTTGCCGCAGGCTGCGAAGCCGGACGCGGTATAGGGCACAAAGAAAATGATGATGACCACCGCCGCGATGGTGGACAATATGTACTTCCGATCGCGATAGCGGTCGGAAAAGAACTGGGGCAGCGTGAAAGAATTGGTCTTCTGGGTGTAGAGGCGCAGACGCTTTGCCACCAGAAGCCAGTTCACATAGGTGCCCACAGCCAGCCCGATCACCGTCCATCCCACATCTGCCACGCCGGACAGATAGGCCAGCCCCGGAAGCCCCATCAGAAGATAACTGGACATATCCGATGCCTCCGCGCTCATGGCAGTCACAAACGGTCCCAGCTTACGGCCTCCCAGATAAAAATCGGAGGCGGACTCATTCTTCTTCGCAAAAAAGAAACCCACTGCCAGAACCACAGCCAGATATACGACAATGGATATCAGTATACAGACCAAAGACGTATTCATAAAAGTACTCCTCCCTTACGCATTTGTAAAACAATTACTGCCAGTTTACCTTTATTCCACACACAAGTCAATACTTTTTTGACTTCACATCCGCTTTATGTTACTATGAAGCCATGGATCAAATCCCTGGATCGGATCCATGGATCCGACCCATTTCCCGAAAATATACGAAGAAGGATCAACTGCCATGTGGATTGCCGGAAACTGGAAAGACTATGAAGTCCTGGATGCCTCAAACGGGGAAAAACTGGAACGCTGGGGGGACTATATACTGGTTCGTCCCGACCCCCAGGTGATCTGGAATACTCCCCATGACCACCGGGGCTGGAAACAAAAAAACGGACACTATCACCGCAGCGCCAAGGGCGGCGGCGAATGGGAATTTTTCGATCTGCCCGACGAATGGACCATCGGTTATGATCTGGGGGACATCCGCCGGCTGACCTTTCACCTCAAGCCCTTCAGCTTCAAACACACCGGGCTTTTCCCGGAACAGGCCGTCAACTGGGACTGGTTCGCGGAGCGGATCCGCCGGGCGAAGGCGGAAGCGCCCGAACGCCAGATAAAGGTTTTAAACCTCTTTGCCTACACCGGCGGGGCGACCCTTGCCGCCGCCGCTGCCGGAGCCTCCGTGACCCATGTGGACGCCTCGAAGGGTATGGTGGGCTGGGCGAAGGAAAATGCCCTCTCCTCCGGTCTCGGCGACGCTCCCATACGATACTTTGTGGACGACTGCGTCAAACTGGCAGAGCGGGAAATCCGCCGGGGAAACCGATACGAGGGCATCATCATGGATCCGCCCTCCTATGGCAGGGGACCCAGGGGAGAAATCTGGAAAATCGAAGAGAGCATCTGGCCCTTCATCGAAATGACAAGCCGTCTGCTCTCGGATAACGCGCTTTTCTTCTTAATAAATTCCTACACGACGGGGCTCCAGCCCGCAGTGCTCTCCTACATGATGAATACCGCCATTGTGAAACGCCTGGGCGGTCATGTGGAGGCGGAAGAGATCGGGCTGCCTGTCACGGACAGCAGGCTGGTTCTGCCCTGCGGCGCATCCGGAAGATGGGAGCGCTGACTTATTGCTTTACGGAGCCCAGCATCTCCCACACCTGTTTTGCAGTCATTTCGCCGCGGTAGGTCAATAACACATATTCTCCTTCCTCCTCATAGAGTATTCCGAGCATCGCCCCATAACCGCCGCGGGTCCCTGTCCCCGCATCCTCCCCAGAACGGGTCCCGATCACACTCTCCACAGCTTCTTTAGTCAGTTCCTCCGCCGCCAGAAGGGTGGAGGAATCCGTCCATGCCGGTCCGTTTTCCCCCAGATTGTCGATCTCCAGACAAAACCATTCGGAATCCTCCGTCTCCGGCTCCCGGTTCCACACCAGCATCACTTTTTCCTGTCCCGGTTCCGTTACCGCATACACTTCACATTCCCCGCTGTCCACAGGCAGCTCATCCGGCAGATATTCCCCCACCGTGGGCACCGCACGCGCCTGTTCCAGCGTGATCCGCTCTCCGGAGATCTTCTCTTCTGCAAGACCATCCATCTTCTCTTTCTGGTCCGTCATCTTGACCGACATGCTGCCGTCCTGCTGCATCATACTTTGTTCCTCCTGCCGGGGAGCTGTCAGATTTTCGTCCGCCGTATCCCCAAGGAGCTGTCCCCCTGCGGGAGCTTCTGCTGCCTCATCTTCCGCAGCTTCGACGCCCTCCTGCGGGAAGTCTTTCTGTTCCCCGGCATTTTCCAGCCGCGCAGCCACGTTTTCCTGTGGCGCGCAGTCCATGGATGCCGTTTTTCCCCCGCCGGAAAACTGATAGACATAGGCGCTGATCCCCAAAACAACAACCCCCAGCGCCGCAGCCGCGGCGGCGCCGTATCTTCGCACAAAGCCTGTCCGCCAAAAGCGCACTGCCCCCCGGGATGCCTGTTTATCCGCTTCACAGCCTGCCAGATATTCCTCATCCACACCGGACAATGCGCCGAACAGCCGCATTGCCCCTTCTCTCTTTCGGTCTCTCTCGCTCATAATACCACACCCTCCTGCTCCAGATATTCCCTCAGCCTTCCCCGGATCCGGAACATCGTAGTCTTCACCGTGTTCAGCTTCATGTCATATCTTTTTGCAATATCGCCATATTCCTCCGCGTACCAATACCTTCTCAGAAAAATATTGCGCTCCCGCTCCTTCAGGGTGCCGAGGAAACGGTTCAGGATCCTTTGCAGTTCCGCCTCCTCCACGGCTTCCTCCGTACTGCCTGCGGCGGGCACACACTCCGCCAGTTCATCCAGTGCCGCATTCATCTCTCCGCTCCCCCGTTTCATGGCATTCTTTTGTTTCCAACGGTCAAAGGACAGATTCCGGGTGATCGTCCCGAGGAAAAGCCCCAGCCGGGCGGGGCGGTTAGGAGGTATGGCATTCCACGCGCGCAGCCAGGTATCGTTGACGCACTCCTCCGAGTCCTCCCTTGCGCGCAGAATATTCCAGGCAATGCTGAAGCAGTAATTGCCGTAGCTTTTCTGACTCTCCGCAATCGCCTCCTCGCTCCGCTCCCAATATAAATCCAAAATTTCCGTATCTTTCATAAGCTGCTCCTCTTATGTTTCTGCTCTATAAGACGACAGACCGCCCTTAAAGTTTCAAAAACAGCCCGAAAAAATCTCCCACTGCTATATTTTGTTTGTGATATCTGCTATGGCGATGGCAAAATTCAGATAGCCCGCAAAGGTCAGCCACACCAGATAAGGGATCAGCAGACTTCCTGCAAGCTGATTGATCTCGGTAAACTTGCGGTAAGTGACAAACACCAGATACCACAACAAAAGCAGCCAGAAAAAGGCTGTGACATACGCCTCGCAGCGAAAGAAGATCACAGGCCAGATGAGATTGACGATCAGCTGCGCCCCATAATAGAGCAGCGCACTCTTTCTCTCCTCACCCGCAGGGCTCTCATAGATGAGGTACGCGGCTATTCCCATCAATATGTAGAGAACCGTCCAGACAATGGGAAAAAGCCATCCGGGAGGCGCCAGGGGAGGGCGATAAAGCGCGGCATACTGCCCTGCCGTAGCCGGCGCGAGAAACGATCCCAGCACCCCTGCCCCCAGCGCAATGGCAATACTGACGATCAAGGCTTTCCAATCAATTTTTGTATTCATACGGATACTCCGAAATGCTGTTATCTAAGTATATGCAGACCGGAAAAACATTAGAAAGCCTCCGGCGCACATTTTTTGTGAACCGGGGGCTGCATAACCTGATCTGTTCTGATCAGCCGATACTTTTTATACGAAGCCCTTCATCTCCTGCATGAAGTCCTCCTCAATTTTGATGAGCTGTTTTGCCATGTCCTGACTCTCCTGGGAGGCGTCAGGGTATTTGTTCACATACTCGCTGACGGACTGGATGCCCATGTTGCAGCCGTCCATCATGATCTTTGCCACCTGATGATCATCGGGATGTATGAACATCTTTACATTCATCTCCGTCTTTGCCATGATTTCCGCCATTTTTGCCGGTTCACTCTCGTATTTGCCGCAGCTTTTGAGCTGATCGGCAATCTTTCCCTCCAAAGTTCTGTGCTTTTCGCCGTATGCCTCCAGCAGATGATTAAGCTCCGAATCTTTGGCATACTCGCGCATTTTTTTCACACTTTCCATCGCCATCTGGCAGCCGGAACTGCACTCCTTTAACAACTGAATCGTATTGGTATCCATTTTCTACCTCCGTCACATGCTTCTGCATGCTGCCGCATGCTATCCTTTATTGATATGAGGTAGTATGCTCCGTATGGATAAAACTATGCGGTTTTCGGCTTTTCTTTCCGTTATTCCGATCCCTTTTCCTATCCATACCCTGCCGTTTTCAGCAATCCTGCGATAACCAAAAAAATTCAAAAAACACCCGCATGATCTCTGTCTGCGTCTACATTCCGGATTGTATCATATCTATGGCAGCTTTTTCAATAGAGAATACTGTGCCGTTTGCATTAGGCATATGATTATGATACTATAACCATAAATGCTTCGCCCGGATGACCGTTCGGTCATTTTCCGCCCTGCATAAGGTATATTAAATAACGACTCCGGACCGGATACCGTTAAAAAACAGAAAGAGGAAGATCTATGGCACAGATACAGAATGAACTCTTTGAAAACACCCCCATACCCACGGCGGTGAGGAAGCTGATGATCCCCACGATCTTAGGTTCCCTTGTAATGGTGATCTACAGCATCGCGGACACCTATTTTGTGGGGCTTTTGAACCAGCCGGTACAAAATGCGGCGGTGGCGTTGTCTGCCCCGGTACTTCTGGCGTTCAATGCGGTAAACAACCTGTTCGGAGTGGGCTCCTCCAGCATGATGAGCCGCGCCCTGGGGCGCAAAGACATTGACACGGTGGAAAAGAGCGCCTCCTTCGGGCTGTACGGCGCAGTGTTCTGCGGGCTGCTTCTGGCACTGGGCTGTCTGTTTTTTCAGACTCCTCTCCTGAAGCTGCTGGGGGCAGACGCCGTGACCATGGATGCCACCGCCGGGTATCTGCGCTGGGCGATCATTTTCGGAGCCGTCCCTTCCATTACCAATGTGGTGATGGCCTATCTGGTCCGGGCAGAAGGCGCGGCTCTCCACGCCAGCATCGGCACCATGAGCGGCTGTTTTCTGAACATGATCCTGGATCCCGTCTTTATCCTGCCCTGGGGGCTGAACATGGGCGCGGCGGGCGCGGGGCTTGCCACCTGTCTGTCCAACTGTGCCGCCTGCCTTTACTTTCTGGCGCTGTTTACCGTCAGAAAAGGGAAGACCAACATACACCTCCATCCCAAATACTTCACCCTGCAAAAGGACATTGTACTTGGAATCTGCGGGGTCGGCATACCCGCATCCATTCAGAACCTCCTGAATGTGACAGGAATGACCCTGCTGAACAATTTTGTTGCCGCCTATGGCGCATCCGCTGTGGCCGCCCTGGGGATCGCCCAGAAAATTTATATGCTCCCCATGCAGATCTGCCTGGGAGGAACACAGGGAGTGATCCCCCTTGTGAGCTATTCCTATAGCAGCAAAAGACCGGGACGTATGGAAGCCGCCATACAATATGTGGCAAAACTTCTGATCCCTGCCATGATAGTCATCGCACTGGGAGGATGGATTTTTGCCAGAGCTCTCATCAGAATTTTCATGCAGGAGGAAGAGATCCTTGTCTATGGCACAATGTTTCTGAGGGGCTTTTGCTCCTGCATGCCTTTCATGCTCATCGATTTTCTGGTGGTGGGAGTCTTGCAGGGCATCGGCATGGGGAAAAAGACATTGTTCTTTGCGGTCCTCCGCAAGATCGTGTTGGAAATTCCGGCTATCATCATACTCAACACCCTGTTTCACGAGCAGGGCATCACCTACGCCGGATGCGTGGCGGAACTCATCCTGGCATCCTATGGGGTAATACTGCTCCGGGGAATCCTCAAAAAACAAAAACAGGAATGTGCAGAAACCGTTTGAAAACAGATCAAAAGCATGCTATTATGATGTACAGGAGGTGAATAACATATGAACCACCCCAGGACTTGCGGGCAGCTCATCAAACAGATCAATACTGCCCTTGAAAAAAATGCCAATAATGCCCTGCGCGACGATGACCTGACCATGGCTCAGGTTACTTTGCTTCTGACACTGCATGACATGCCCAACAGGACCCTCTCCTTAAAAGAACTGGAGGAAGCTCTCCATCTGGCCCAGTCTACGGTAGCCGGAATCGCTTCCCGGCTGGAACAGAAGGGGTTTCTGGAATATGTCCCTGCACTCAGAGACAAAAGAGTCAAGCGGGTACATATGACAGCAGCGGGAGAGATCTGCTGCCTCCGGGCACGCCGCCGCATGGCAGAGGCGGAGCGAAAGATATTTGCCCGGCTCAACCTGCGGGAACAGGCGGATTTTTTGACACTGCTGGATAAGCTGAGCGAAGGGCTGTAGTATGATTTCATGCTTTCAATCGCATGCTATTTATTATATAATATCATTTTAGGAGGATACCCTGTTGTTGAAGACAAAAAATCGCTTCAAAACCATCCTTAAATCATTAAAATGGAGTAATTTTTTTTTCCTTACGATCGCGGGAATCATCAATGCCTTTGGTGTCGTCATGTTCCTGGCACCCGTAAAGTTATATGACAGCGGCATCTCCGGGACATCCATGCTGATCTCCCAGGTCACTCCCAAATGGCTAAGCCTTTCCCTGGTACTGATCCTTCTTAACATCCCATTGTTTCTCTTTGGGCTTAAACGTGAAGGGCTGCCTTTTACGATATACGCGATCTATGCGGTATCGGTCTACTCCCTGGTGGCATGGATCATCACGGATGTTCTGCCGGTGGACGTATCCCTGGTCTCCCCCTTAGCCGGTTCGGATCTGTTCCTGTGCGCACTCTTCGGCGGCATCATCTCAGGCTGCGGCAGCGGAATGGCTGTACGCTTCGGCGGAGCCATGGACGGGATCGATGTCATTGCGGTCATGTTTGCAAAAAAATTGGGATTAAGTATCGGAAGCTTTGTAATGATCTACAACGTGATCCTCTATATCATCTGCGGCATTGTCATCGGCAGCTGGATCCTGCCCCTCTACTCCATTGTGACCTACGCCGCCGCATCCAGGACGATAGACTTTTTTGTGGAGGGCTTTGACCGGGCAAAAGCGGCATTTATCATCACCACAAAACCGCAGGAAATCTGCAGGATGCTCTCCGATGAGTTTGAAAACGGGCTGACCACCATAGCCGCCCGGGGATATTACTCGGATTCCGACAAGACCATGATTTATTTTGTACTCAACCGATTTCAGGTGGGCAAAATGCGCACGATGGTACATACAGTAGACCCCCATGCCTATATCGCCCTGAGCGAAGTGGCAGATATTTTCCCCGCCGGGGCTCCCAAGTGATAAAATCCCAAGTGATAAATCACTTGGGATTTTATCACTGGTGATTTATCACTGGTGATTTCCCATTTGTTTGTTTTCAAATATGTTTCCGCATGCTATAATAGACAACAGATGTCACACCCTGCGGGCAGCTGCCGACGGCAGATTCCTTTCCGCCAGGACAGACTTATCTCATAAGAAACAAAACCCACAATATCAAGAGGAGGTTACACTACCAAATGCCACAGAGAACGGATATTCACAAAGTTTTGATCATAGGCTCCGGTCCCATCATCATCGGTCAGGCCTGCGAGTTTGACTACTCCGGCACACAGGCCTGCAAAGCGCTGAAAAAGCTGGGCTATGAGATCGTGCTGGTCAACTCCAATCCGGCAACCATCATGACGGATCCGGAGATCGCGGACGTCACCTATATCGAGCCCCTGAATAAGGAGAGGCTGGAACAGATCATCGCAAAGGAACGCCCCGACGCGCTGCTGCCCAATCTGGGCGGTCAATCCGGGCTGAACCTCTGCGCGGAACTGGCAGCCGCAGGAATTTTGGACAAATATAACGTAAAAGTCATCGGCGTGCAGGTGGATGCCATTGAGCGCGGCGAGGACCGCATCGAATTCAAGAACGCCATGAACGCACTGGGAATCGAGATGGCGCGAAGCGAGGTCGCCTACTCCGTGGAGGAGGCGCTGGAGATCGCGGACAGGCTGGGCTATCCCGTGGTGCTGAGACCCGCCTACACCATGGGCGGCGCCGGAGGCGGTCTGGTCTACAATAAGGATGAACTGCACACGGTCTGCGCTAGAGGGCTGCAGGCCAGCCTGGTGGGACAGGTTCTGGTGGAGGAATCCATCCTGGGCTGGGAAGAACTGGAACTGGAAGTGGTGCGTGACGCGGACGGCAGCATGATCACCGTATGCTTCATCGAAAATATCGACCCCATGGGAGTACATACCGGAGATTCCTTCTGCGCCGCTCCCATGCTGACCATCTCCGAAGACTTGCAGAAACGTCTGCAGGAACAGGCGTACCGCATTGTGGAGTCAGTCCAGGTCATCGGAGGGACCAATGTGCAGTTTGCCCATGACCCCGTGAGCGACCGGATCATCGTCATCGAGATCAATCCCCGCACCTCCCGCTCCTCCGCTCTGGCTTCCAAGGCGACCGGATTTCCCATCGCCCTGGTGAGCGCCATGCTGGCCTCCGGGCTGACCCTGAAGGACATCCCCTGCGGCAAGTACGGCACGTTGGACAAATACGTCCCCGACGGAGACTATGTGGTGATCAAATTCGCCCGCTGGGCGTTTGAGAAGTTCAAGGGCGTGGAGGACAAGCTGGGCACCCAGATGCGCGCCGTGGGCGAGGTCATGAGCATCGGCAAAACATATAAAGAGGCGTTTCAGAAAGCGATACGCTCCCTGGAAACCGGGCGTTACGGTCTGGGACAGATCGCAAAACTGGAGGCAAAATCCAAAGAGGAGCTGCTCCAGATGCTGATCACCCCCTCCAGCGAGCGTCATTTCGCCATGTATGAGGCGCTCAAAAAAGGCGCCGGCGTGGAGGAACTCCATGCCGTCACCCATGTGAAAACCTGGTTTATCGAACAGATGAAGGAGCTTGTGGAGGAGGAGAAAGAACTGCTCTCCCACAAGGGTTCCCTGCCGGAGGACGACATCCTGATCCGGGCAAAAAAGGACGGCTTCTCCGACAAATACTTAAGCATCC
The DNA here is from genome assembly GCA_947581865.1 of uncultured Acetatifactor sp. Taxonomy (GTDB): domain Bacteria; phylum Bacillota; class Clostridia; order Lachnospirales; family Lachnospiraceae; genus Acetatifactor. The sequence continues at coordinate 38,014 of CANPWA010000021.1, forward strand.
TGTTGGATGTCAGCGAACAGACGATCCGCCAGAAACGCATTTCCTTAGGCGTGGAAGAAGCCTGGGAGGGCGTGCATGTGAGCGGCACTCCCGACAGCGCCTACTACTATTCCACTTACAATGCCAAGGACAAAAATCCCATCCGCACCGACAAGCCCAAGGTGATGATCCTGGGCGGCGGTCCCAACCGGATCGGACAGGGGATCGAGTTTGACTACTGCTGCGTACACGCCTCCCTGGCGCTCAAAAAACTGGGCTTTGAGACCATCATCGTCAACTGCAATCCAGAGACGGTCTCCACGGACTATGACACCTCCGACAAGCTCTACTTCGAGCCGCTGACGCTGGAGGATGTGCTGAGCATCTACAAGAAAGAACAGCCCGTGGGCGTGATCGCCCAGTTCGGCGGGCAGACTCCTTTAAATCTTGCGGCGGATCTGGAGAAAAACGGTGTGCGCATTCTGGGCACATCTCCCTCCGTCATCGATCTTGCGGAGGACAGAGACCAGTTCCGCGCCATGATGGACAAACTGGGGATCCCCATGCCCGAATCCGGCATGGCTGCCACCGTTGACGAGGCACTGGAGATCGCCCGCCGGATCGGATATCCCGTGATGGTGCGCCCCTCCTATGTCCTGGGCGGCAGAGGCATGGAAGTGGTCTATGACGACAAAAACCTCATCGGATATATGAATGCCGCCGTGGGCGTGACGCCCGACAGACCGATTTTGATCGACCGTTTCCTCAACCATGCCACCGAGTGCGAGGCGGATGCCATCAGCGACGGCACCCACGCCTTCGTTCCCGCGGTCATGGAACATATTGAGCTGGCAGGAATCCACTCCGGGGACTCCGCCTGCATCATCCCCTCCAGACATATCCCGGAGGAGAACCTGGAGACGATCAAGGACTATACCCGCAGGATCGCGGAAGAGATGCACGTTCAGGGACTGATGAATATGCAGTATGCCATCGAAAACGGCAAGGTATATGTGCTGGAGGCAAATCCCAGGGCATCCCGCACCGTTCCTCTGGTATCCAAAGTCTGCAATATCCGCATGGTGCCTCTGGCAACGGAGATCATCACCCGGGACATCACCGGCAGACCTTCTCCCGTTCCCGGTCTGAAGGAACAGGAGATTCCCTACTATGGCGTGAAGGAAGCCGTGTTCCCCTTCAATATGTTCCAGGAGGTGGATCCCGTTCTCGGTCCCGAGATGCGCTCCACCGGAGAGGTGCTGGGGCTCTCCCGTTCCGTGGGCGAGGCCTTCTTCAAGGCACAGGAGGCAACCCAGACCAGACTTCCCTTAAGCGGCACCGTTCTCATCAGCGTAAACCGCAAGGACAAGAGCGAGGTGGCGGATGTGGCAAAAGGGTTCCGGGAAGCGGGCTTTAAGATCCTCGCCACGGGCAACACCTGCGCCCTGCTCAACGAATCCGGCATAGAAGCGCAGCAGGTGAAAAAACTCTATGAGGGGAGACCCAATGTGCTGGATCTGATCGCCAACGGAAAGATCGACCTGATCGTCAATTCCCCCGTGGGCGATGACAGCGAGCATGACGACAGTTACTTAAGAAAGGCGGCCATCAAGGCAAAAATCCCTTACATGACCACCATCGCGGCGGCGAAAGCCACCGTTGAGGGCATTCTCTATGTGCAGAAGGCTGGCAACGGCGAAGTTCATTCCCTGCAAAGCCTCCACGAACAGATCCGGAGCAGATAGACCAGACGAAACAGTGCGCCGCCAGGCGCACTGTTCGTCTGTCCCTATCTGTGCAGCGTCCCGTAATGATACTTCTCCGCCTCGGAGACAGCCTCCGTGCGCAGCTCTCCTTCCTGGGAGGTCAGAAGCAGATGACTGTGCGCCAGATAATTCTCCAGCTGATCTGCCCACTGATGAAACAGCCCGTCGTCATATTGGATCTCCTCTCCCCATTGGAAATCCGAACCGGCGATCTGCCGCAGTTCGCCCGCTTCTCCCAAGCGGAATACCTGATACCAATATTCCCCGTATACCTCCCGGTCTTCTATGTGCATGGTCATCAGATACGGCGTCCCGTCCAGGTCCCCCGCATACACATTGTTCCATCCGGCGCGGGCATGATGGGCATCCTCTACATGCAGCAGCTCTCCTGCCTCGTCATAGACAAGCGCCACACCGCTGTTCCCGTCCCCGATGTTTCCCAAATAAATTTCAATGCGCTCTGTGCCCGGCGCGTCGGAGACATCCGCCTCCTCCGTCCGCGACAGCTCATAATATTCTGCCAGCATTTCCTCCGGCGTTTTTTCCTCCCTCCGGCACATTTCCTCAAACCAGCTTTCGGCGCCGGATTCCGGTTCCTGATAAGAAATACCCTGTCCCAGATAAGAACTCATCAGTGAAGCCTTCGTGATGAGCCCTTCCCGGAACACACACAGAACGGGCACATTCTGCCATGCGCAGCCCGCCCCGGTCAGATCCGCAAATTCCGTAAAGTCCGTCTCCTCCATGCTCACACGGTTCATCTCCCGGTTTACATAGAAGACACAGTCGTCGGAAAATGTGGGAACCAGCTTTGACTCGTCGCCCGGCATCGCCTCCGTCATGGCATGGCGGTCAAAACAGCGGGCGCTGCGGCTCACGGATCTGGCATACACCCAATAGCTTCCGTCCGGCACTTCTCCGCTCAGCTCCATCTCGCGGGTTATCTTCTGAACGGTCTGCGTCTGCTCCTTTTCCGGATCGCTTACCGGAAGCGGGCTTTCCAGCTCGCAGGACACACCGAATCCAAATTCCGCCAGAAAGACTGCCGCCTCCTCATCGGACAGCGTCACCCAGATATCGTAATTGTCCGGATCCACCCTGACGATCCGCGTCTCTGCCAGCGTCAGGGTTTCGATCTTTTCCGGCGCCTGGAGCAGATACAGATGATAATTCTCCCGCAGATCCCCTTCCTTTAGCGCCACATGAAAAATGCGCAGAAGATCCCCTTCCCGGGCCTGAGGGGCCATCCCCAGAGGGACCGAAAAAAGATATCCTCCCCCGGGCGCGGGCTCCATGTCAAAGCCCACTCCCATCACCTCAATGGAATCCGCGCTCCGGTCAAACCGCATCGGTCTGCCCGGCAGGATCCTCGTCCCATCCTCCCCTGAAAAGGCGATCCGCACCAGCTGTCCCGGCTCCAGCCCGTTAAAATCCATCTCGATATAAGGCTCTGCCTTTTCCGCGTCCGGGATCGCGAACTCCCCCTCTCCGGGTATCATGACCACATTATAACCGTACTCCGGCGACTCCTTGATCACACCGTAAAATACCTGTTCCCCCAAAGCCTCCCGGCGCGGATTTCCCAAAAGAAAGACCGCCGCCGCGACACAGACCGCCAGCACAGCCAGCACCAGCGCAAGGGCAGGCTTACGGTAGCGCAGCACATTTTTGATCCGGCTCCCCGGTTCCCCCTCTCCGAAAGCCAGCGGTCCCCCGACAGGGATCCGCCGTCCGCAGGCCAGCGACAGCAGAGAGGCGGAATACTCTTTTTTGATCTGATTCCCGACCCGCCCAAGCACGGCCTCGTCGCAGGACATTTCCATATCCCGCCCGCTCAGAAAAAATGCCAGCCAGACCATGGGATTAAACCAGTGCAGACACAGCGCGGCATAGGCAGCCATCCTGGTCCAGGGATCACCCCTTTTTATATGAATTTTCTCATGGAGCAGAATATACTCCAGATCCTTCCCGGAAAGCCCCTTGGGCAGATAAATGCAGGGTCTGACGACGCCCAGCACAAAGGGCATGGATACCGCATCCGTATACCGGATCCTTCCGTTTCCTCCCGGATACTCCTCCGCGCCTTTCAGCCTCCGGGAAAGCCTTCCATAGGAAGCCATGCCCCAGAGCAGCATGGCGGCGGCTCCCGCCAGCCAGACGGCTCCCCCGATGGTCCAAAAAGCCCCCAGCTTCTCCGAATCCGTGATCCTGTCCTCTGCCCCCGGCTCTCCCGCAGGCGAAAACGCATCTGCCCCGACCGGAACGCCATCGGCTTCCATCCGGCCGCTCTCCCCGAAGACGGCTCCTCCTGCGGCATCCGGCAGATACTCTATGACTCCTGTCTCTGCCGTCGGCGCATGCAGCACTCCCAGCAGGGAAAATGCGCTCTCAAAGGATACGGGACACAAAAGCCTGAACAGCACCACCGCCCACAACCCATAGGAGAAAATCCGGGGCGCGCGCCGAAGGGGCAGCCGAAGCAGCATTACAGCCAGGATCGTCAGTGTTCCCGTGAGACTCATATTAAAGATCTGAATAAACACACTCCTCATCACACATCCTCCCCGTACCCGTCGATCAGCTCCTTCAGCATTCGGATCTCATCCTCCCGGAGTTTCCGCTTTCTGGTAAATGCCGCTACGAACAGCGGCAGCGAATCCTCAAAATTATCCTTTATAAATTGTTCTCCTCTGGCGCACTGAAAATCTTCCCGGCTCATGCGCGCCGTCACCAGACCGTTTTTATTCTCAAACAACCCCCGGTCGCAGAGACGCTTCAACATGGTATAGGCAGTCGTCCGCTTCCAGGAAAACTCCTCCCCGCAAAGTCTCGCCAGCTCCCCCGAGCGTATGGGCTCCCTGTCCCAGATCAGCTCCGCAAACTTTTCTTCCATCTCTCCCAGCTTGTAGTTTTCCATTTTTTCCCTCTTTCCTCCTGCCGTTTCTCTTCCTATTGAATCTCTTTCCATGGAATCTCTGTAAACGCAAACTGTCTAATGATATTAGACAGTTTTAGTCTAACATCATTAGACAGTTTTGTCAAGCCCCGGATCGATGCCGCTGTAAGGGCAATTTCATAGCTTTCTGCAATGCAGCATAAACCTTTACACTCCGGACAAAGTGTCCGCCCGTCAGATGAAGGAGACGTTTTTCTCCGCGCTGTAGGCATGAGGCTCTTTTTCCACCGCCTTGTGCCCTGCAGCAATGGCGATCACAAACTCATAACCCTCGGGAAAATCCAGAGCTTTCGCGAAATACTCCCTGCGATCCCCGGTCAGGGCATCCTTGATGCAGCCGATGATAAGACTTCCCAGCCCGAGCCCTTCCGCTGCCAGCGCAATATTTTCCACCGCGATCCCCGCATCGACGGGGCTCCATGCAAAAGCCTTCTCCGCGCTTAAAAGAAGAACCGTCGGCGCCTCATAATAAAAATTATGCTGTGGATCCACAATCCCTCTCTGCTTATTTTTCAGCTCCTCGATCTCCGCCAGGATCGGGTTCCCGCCCTTTACCACAGTGATATGGATCTCCTGCCTGTTCGTCGCGGTAGGCGCCTGTAATCCCGCCCGGATGAGAGCGTCCAGCTCCTCTTTGGTAAGTTCCTCCGCCGTGTATCCGCGGGTGGAGCATCTCTGTTCCATTGCTTTCAGTACATCACTCATAGTCATACCTCCTATATTTTTTCTATATTTTTTTATATATTTTATCTTTCCATATTATATCATAACAGATAGTATAACATATCATTTCAAAAAGTTGTGACACATTCCGCAATATCCGTTATCATTGGGAATCTGCCCTATGGCTTCACGCTGTCAGCTTATCCAGCATTTCTATGATCCGTTCTCTTTCCCCGCTGCCATTCGTTTTCAATCTCAGCAGGGGAATCCCATACAGCTCCATTATGTGATTTTTCAACAAATCCCTCGAAGCCTGCTCCGTATCTTCCCTGTGGTATTGATATCCGTCAACTTCAATCGCCAGCACAGGCTTTTTGCTGATCCGGTTATAGATCAGAAAATCCAAATGGGTCGCCGGATTCATTGCATATTGACATTCCCGCTCGTCGAGCAGAGAGGGATCTTTGATCAACATATTCAATGGGAAACGACAGACAACATCCATACTTGCATACCTGTTCCCGGAGAGGATATCTTCTATCAACGAGTACATAAGATTCTCCGAATCATATTCCGATATCTTTTTATGCTTTTGCAGATATGCCTTTCTTTCCTCAGCATACTGCTTGTACAGGTAATCAAAAATGGAATAGATCCTGCTCTCTGTCACCTCGAAATTATGATACTCTATGTAATCTATCAGATCAGTGATATTGCGCTCTTTCGTCTGTTCATTGCCGGTTACCACCAGTATCAGTTTCTTTTTCGCCCTTGACACGGCAACATTGAGCAAATAGGGATCATCCGCAAAATCGGATATCTCGTCATCCACAGTGGACAGGATAATATTCTCCTTTTCCTTCCCCTGGAACTTATGCACGGTAGCGACATCAATATCCGGTATCTCCCTGCTCAATGCCTCCACCTGATTTTTGTACGGCGCAATGATCCCGGTCTCTTTCGGATCGGAAATGTATCTGGGTATGATCTCGTTTTTGATCACATCGATCTGACGCTGACTATAATGATCACGCTCATGATTCCCCGGGGCTGTTTTGAACACTGCCAAAACATCGTCTTCGCCGTGATCCGTTGTCATTATGACCAGTTCGCCGCGATAGAATTTCTGGTTGCAGAAATTGATGATCTTGGGGTGGCATCTGTAATGCTCCTTCAATAATGTCTGCGTCACATTGGGCAGCACATCCAAAACGGACTGCAGAAAACTCCTGGTATACCGATAGCCCTCATCCACATGAAAACGATCAAATATGGCATCCGCTCTCCCTTTGACATCCTCGGTAACCACATTGGGAAGCTGCTTTGTGTCGCCCACGATCACAACATTTCTTGCGCAGGAAAGCGCCAGCGCCCCGGTGGCGATATCCACCTGGGACGCCTCGTCCATGATCAGGTAATCATACACCACATCCGAATGCAGGCTGTTTCTTGATGAAAATGTTGTACTCAATATGACCGGATATTCATCCAGAACGGCGTAGGGCTCTTTCCAAAGATCTTCTTCGCTGAAAATCTTCCTGCGGCTGTTCTTTCCATATTTCCCTGCCAGCCTGTCTTTCAGCACGACCATCGACTGATTGCATAAATCCTCCAGCAGATTCTCATCCACACTGCTTAAAGCCTTTTCCATATCCGCGATCCCGGCGGACAGCTCCCTCTGCTTTACACGATAATACATCGCCTGAAAAATCGTGATGATCTTTGAGAGATCCTGCTGATAGAAATTCCGATCTGTCACTCCATACCTCAGGAAGGCATTCAGCTTAAACCAGAATCCTATCTCCTTGTTCTCCTCCGAGATCATCTGACATTCCCGCCACAATGCCATCCAGTGTTTTGAGGATAGTCTTTTCCCGAACTTTATATTTTCCGTATGGACATCGGATTCTTTCACATATTGATCGTGATATTCCTGTTCCGTAAGCAGCTGTGAAAGCTCCTGTTTCAAACGCGCAAGGCTCTCCTGTTGATCAAAAACCATTTTTAACCGGCTGGACCGTTCGGCAATTCTTTTTTGCAGATCAACTGGATCCTCTTTTGTTTTCCACGAGGAAAAATCGGGATAGGCCGCGTCCTGATGCTCCACAAACAGTCTCTTGTTTTCGGAATTTCCCAATGCCGCGGCAATAAATCCCAAATTGTATTTGGGAGACGATAATTTCTCATACACATTTTCCGTCGCCGAATTATTGTTCGATACTATCTGTACCGTCTTTCCCTGCATCAGGATATTGGCAATGATATTTAAGATCGTCTGTGTCTTGCCCGTCCCGGGAGGACCCTGTATCACACTGATCTGATGCTCCATGGCGTTTTTCACTGCCCTATACTGACTGCTGTTGCATCCAAACGGAAAAATCGGGATGTAATCCCGCCGGTTCTCCCCGACATTCATCAAAGAAGGATTCAAATACTTTGCCAGGGCTGTATCTTCCCCTACAAAGGTTATTTTTTCGTACCTTTTGGACAACAGTTTCTCGCCGGTTTCCTCATTTTTAATATCACTCAATCCCGCGATCTGCCTTATGTACTCAAAGACATTGGAAGACTGCCCCTGGTTCAGGCAGGACTTTGTGATCTTTAACTCACTCCGGCGATAATCTCTCTCACTGTCATCGCCAAAACAAATATGCCAATAAGACTCGCTTCCGCCTCTAAAGACATAGATCGCTCTCAGATCAGAAAGTTCCCGCCCTTCTCTTGTAATACGATACATGGCAGGATCCAGAACATCCGGCTGGGTCAATTTTTCCACATTCAGATACGCATAGGAGTAGGTCTTTCCATTATGGAATCTTACATCCCATTTCCGGGTATCCGTATTGTACACACATGACATGATCTCAGAAGTCTTGATCTGCCCCTTGATAATGACCATATTCGATCTTGTATTCATCTATTCCTCCAGATAAATCCGAACCCTGTTCTGGACTGCCTCCGATGCCTGCCGCACTGTTTTCTGTCCCTGGAAAAAGGGCTCCGCCTCCTCCCGGATGATCTGCAGAATGGTCTTGTCCACTGTATTTCTGACTTTGGCCGCCTCCAGCAGCTCCATGAGAAGGGCTGTCTCCTCCTCCGTGACCGGATGATAATCATAGGTTCCTCTGTCGTACTGTACCGAGCTGTATTTGGGCCAGGGCTTCCCCTCCTGATCCAAAATATATTGACCGTTGTCATCCATCTCATATTCCACGGTATAAAACCCGGTCAAAAGCTCCTTTTGGTTTGTGGGAAACCCGTCCGTCACCTTCCGGGCAAGGTAATACTCAATAAAACTCCACGCAGCATCCTTATGTTCCGACTGCGCACTCAGGGCATAGGCATCGCCTGTCTCCAGAAGATGCCCCCCGCTTCCGTCCGCTGTGGGGTACCCTATAAAGGTGACCGCCTCGTCTCCATAAAGCCCGGCAAAGAACTGAAGGTCATGGATATCGGCAAGACGGACCTCATACAAAATACAATCGCTGCCCCTGTCATAGGAGATGACATCACCACTCAAATCTGCCGGAAATCCGGCGATAAACGAAAGAACCCTTTGAAATTCCTCCGAGTCAAAATGACAGGTCTTCTCCTCAGGATCTATAAAGACATCCTGTCCAAACTGCATACAGCCGGTCAGCGCCATGTTCCTCTGCTGATATATCCCGGAAAAGAGCTTTTGCCCGGGATGCCCCTCTGCGCAGTCCAGCATCTCCTCCAGCGTCCAGCTCCCGCGCTCTCCGACTTCCGCTGCCCTGCCGGTGAATGTCTGCAATGTCACAGACCGGGGGATCGCCACCAGGATTCCGTCATAAGTATAACTTTCCAAAATGTTTTCCAAATAGTCTTCGCGGGCAAGCATACTGCTTTTCTCCAGATAAGGAGTGATATCCTCGAACACACCGTTTCCCGTCAGCGCCTCCGCGTCCAGCCCGGACAGATTCAGAATATCGGGACAGCCATCCCCGGAGACAATATCCGCATTTAAAGCAGTGACCGCATCGGTGTAATCGTAATCCGGCTCTTTCAGATAGGTCCGTATGCTCACGCGGCAATCCGGGCTTTGACGGTTAAAACCGCTCACCGCCGCTTCCAGCTCTCCGGATGTCTGCAGCGTCCCAAGCACCAGCTCCGTCTTTTCGGGCAGCGCCCGCGCATCCTGTTTTGTCATGGAGACCAGATATCTGCATCCCGCGATCCGATCATAAAACAGCGCCCGGAAACCGTCATCCTCTGTGGAACACACTGCCAGCACACTCTCCCCATTGATGTCACTGTCCATCCATTCCAGCAGCCGCTCTGAGGTCTGCGTATCCAGACTGTAGCCATACAGCCCGATACTGTCGCCGGTCACAAAGTCATATTCCGTCCCCTCAGAGAAAAACCAACTCACTCCGTTGTCCGGAAAGCCGAAATAGATCTCCTCCGCCTGCCGGGTATCGTAATCCAGTTTCGCCAGGCTTTTCCCCTGATCCCCGGCGCCCTGGAAACTCACATAGACCGCTCCGTCCCTGCCCACCCCGGCGCCGCACACATGGTCACAATCCGTCAGGACCACCTCTCCGGAAAGCGTACCGTCCGCTGCGATCAAAAGCACCTTCTCCTCATAGGGCAGATACATTCTCTTTTCTTTATCCACTATGGGCGCATTCGAGGTGACGCGCAGCCCATAATCCGATAAATTTAAGATCATCTGATCCTTTCCCTGCCCGTCAAACACATGAATCTGCGCGCATGGGGCGAAAGACTCCTCATCCTCCCCGGCGCGGGGATAATATGCCGCATATACCCAGCCGTCCTCCGTCACAAAAAAATCATATAACGTACCGCCTCCCCAGCCGAGAAACATCCGGCGCACGGTCTGCTTCTGGTCAGGCGAATACTCACAGATAAAACAGCCTGCGGGCTCCTCTTTCTCCGGAAGCTCCATGAGACCATAGTACAGGGAATCCCCCACGATCTTGGGGCTGTAAATATTGCAATTCTCCGGAAAATCCACCTCCGTAAATTCCGGCACATAGACAGATCCCGCTTCCTCCCGGACCTCTTCCCTCTGCGCGCAGGCGCCAAAAAGGGACAGACAGGATAAAACGAAAACCATCAGAAAAACGACTGAGCCCCCCGACCTGTTTCCTGCCATACACTACCCTCCCATTTGCCGTAAGATGCCTCATCAACCCAGAACCGGATCTGTGAAATTTATTATAGCACCTATGCCGTCCTTCCGCCACAGGAAAATATGCTTCCCCTGCGGTATACTAATCCACCTCCACCGTAAAGGTGAGCGTGTCGGTGTAGTTTCCCGCATATAGGACATGATCCTTTTGCAGATCCGTGATAAAGCTGAGAACCACCCAGCCCGAGTTCTCCCCGGCCGCCACGGTCAGTATCGTATCCTGACTCTCCGTGAGGACATCATTATGATTGACCTTAAGATAGTATTCTATATACCCTTTGCCATACACCATTTTAAAGTTATTCAGACTTGTAAGATTGATATTGACAGAACTTCCCTCATTGAGCACCACATCGCTTACCAGAAGCGATCTTTCCACCTCTTTTTCCGTCTCCGAAAATGTCACACTGGCGGGAATCGTCACGGTATAGCTCACCCCTGCGTTATAGTTTACCGTAATGTCGCTGTTCTTCCCCTGGGAATCCTGCGTTATTGTCTCCCCTGCCGCCAGCGATAGGGTCATACTGCTGACAGTAAAAAATACAAGCAAACCGGCTGACAACATCTTTTTCACTTTTATTCTTCCCTTCCAATACATTTTCCCGATGCCTTCTCCCGTTTATCTGACAATCAGTTTCATCTTCATATCAGCATTATTGGTAGGCGTCCTCTCCTCATTCATGCGATACGGCTGAACATGGACCACCGCATTATACACTCCCTTTTCCAGCTCACGGGAAAGTGTTACGCTGCTGATGCGTTTGCCCGGCTCGACCAGACCGGATGTGTACAGAACCTCGTAATCCTGCCCGTTATCATTGTACAGCCTGAGTTCAAAAGTCAGATAATACAGCTGCGCATTTTCCTCCGGATTCACAAAATCCACTGCCGCTTCCTTTGTGTCCGCGGAAATTGTCAGGGCTTCCCTGCCGATGATCACCACACCCTGCTCCGAAATATCATTATTCTCATAGTGCGGAGCCTTCTTGGCATCCTTATCGATCACCAGCTCTACCCCGCTGTTGACCTGTCCTGCGGAAACGCCAATCTGCCCCTTCCCCTTGTCATGCTTTTGTCCCCAGATCAGACCGATACCCATCACGATCCCGAACATCAATATCAACAGCAACAGCAAAAAGATAAGCCCTTTCCTCCTGCCGGTTTCTTCCTTCTCTTCGCCTATCGCACTCATTGGGTCCTCCTCCGGCACAATGATAATGTCCAAATTTCGCTCCCTGTCACTGCCGGAACGGTTGTTTCCCTATATGTTATGACGATATATGACAACCTGTTACATAGAATCACAAATTTTGCGCAGACCACTAGTATCCCTGTCCCTATAAGACAAAAGCCACTCTGCAATGACAGAGTGACCTTTTTATCTGTTGAAATTATTTTATAATTTTACGCCAGCAACATTTTTTCTGCAGTTTCAATATCCTGCTTTGTCAAACCCACTGTTTGATCGGTTTTAATTTGATGTTTGAGAACCAGCTCATTATGTAAGTCCAAATCATCAATTACAATCCATTTTTCTATCCCCTCGTGTAATTCAAGCCAGCTCAAAATTTCATTTGCCTTTATCAGGCTGAATTTTTTTGTCTTTTTTATATCTTCTGTTGCAAAGTCTGGCATCACATCAAATATCTTCATACCACATTCCTGAAACAGTTCTGCCAATTTTGCAGATTAAGTCCTTAAGGGCTCAATATGATCATCAAACCAAAATCTCCATCCTGAATGTAACACAATTTTCGCACCGGTATTCTTAATAAGTCCCCCTAATAATATAACCTTATCTTTATCGATTAAAGTTCCATCACTGATCTCCCGCTGGTGAGAGTCATTCCAAAAACGGGAATTTAACACGCCATCTATATCTAAAAATATTATTCTATTATTTTCCATATTCATAAACCCTCAGTGTGCTCTTTGCTGTTCTCAACTCTATTTGTTTAAGTTATATGCAAATACCGCAGCAGCGAAGCATCCAAGATCACTGTGTCATATCCTTTTGCATATTGTTCTGATAGTCGTGTGCAGAACATCACGTATTGCATCCGCCATACAGGAAGCGGCTGTTATATATTTCATATCTTCCTCCGTAACCCAAAAGCGTTATCACGCTTACTTCCACATTTCATATGCGATATAGGTATGGCTGTAATGATAACCCAGTTTTTCAGCTAAAGCAACCGACCATTTATTTTGCGCATCCCAACTGGGATACAGATTCCGTTTCAGACATTCCAGAACCAGCTTTGCCGCACATGCCGTCGCCAGCCCCTTCCGTCTGTACTCCTCCTTTGTATCCACTTCAACCTCAATTCCGCCTGCATAGCTTGAATAGGAAGATGCGCCGGATACCACCTCTCCATTATAAACTGCCACGATTCCAAGACCATATTTCCGATATTCCTCATAAGTTTGATAGCCTTGCACAAAGTCAACGGACCAGTCATATTTCATACATTGCTGATAAAGTTCCTTATCAATGAACTTTAATTCATAGTCCTTGCTTAACTGCCCAACCAATGAATTTAAATTTTTTATATCGAATATATCTTTTTCCTTCTTAATAGCATAACGTTCTACGCACCTGCTTTTCTCTTTTCCGATTTTCTCAAATATTTTATGCCACAAAGCATCCCTCGCAGTAATAATGGCAAAAGAATCTACTTTCTCATCATACCAATCCGCCACAAGCGCTTCATTCGGTTTTCCGGCTGCAAAAGCAAAACAGTTCACATACACAATGACAGATTGTGGATTTTCAGGGTTATCTGTGTATGCCTCTCCCATGACCTTTTGAAAGCACGACCAGATCATGCTTTCTTCCCATCCTTCATACAAAGAAACGATTGTCGATAAATCTTTTACCTTGTTCATTTCTACAAATTCTTCTCATCTATAAATTCTTTTCCATACATAATGATTCCGGCATATTGACATATGGGTCATAATTAGGGATCACCTCAAAACCCAATTTGCGATATAAGGCACAGGATTCTGTCAACAGCTCTCCCGTCTCAAGCATCATTCTCCTATATCCCAACTCCATTGCCCATTCTATCAATAAAGAAACAAGCCTGCTGCCAATGCCCCGTCCCTGATATTCAGGACGTACAAACACCCTCTTTAGTTCCACCGTTTCTTCATCATATTTCCTGATTGCACCGCCGCCAATCGCCGTATTATTTATCTTTTTCCCCACACGCCTGTCCAAATCCCTGTCGAGAAGTCTGCAATTCTCTATAAAATCCGTATTTTTACCATCTGTTCTGACAAAATCCACGAAAAATCTCCTCATACTTTAAATTGATATGTTAAATATATTACTTCTCTAAAAATCCCTTATACCCACTTATGTACCTGTTTAGAAAAAATGTTTTTATGTGATTCCAGGGGCGTTTTCAGTAGTTTTGCACTTGTTACATGCCGTGTGTCTGACGATTGACGGATTTTTGTCATCATGGTGGTATCACGAAGCGAATTGCGTCAGATTGCCTGATCACTGTTTAGGCAATCTTATACTTATAACTCCGTTTTAATCATCTTCTGGCAAATTTATAGAGTTACAATAAACTATATTGTTGGTGTTCCCCTCTGCCACTATATAGCTTGTATCTGTAAGCATTTTAAAATATCTTCGCACTGTCGCGGCAGACTTCCCGGTAATAGTTTCGGCTTCTTTAGGAGTAATTTCTCCATGTTCTTCTATAAAGCTAACAATTATACTGACTTTATTATAATATTTTTTAAAACTTATAATTCACCATCACAAGAGATGCCCCTTCTCTTTTCCACATATACCCATCTGCCCAATTTGGAGTATAACACAAAATGACAGGAGTTTCTTCAAATACCGGATGTTCCAGCCCTTCCGGAGGCTCCGGCAGCTCAAGCCCCTGCGACCGGTAGGGCAGCAGCCCCTCCCGGTTGTTCTCATAATACCTCAGCAAATCTTCCGCATCCGCGATCTCTTCCTCTTCCCCCAGGCTGTCCTTATAGATCTCCAGATACCGGAACATCTCGTCTATCTTTTCTTCCTCCAGCAGTTCCAGGTTCTCATCCAGAAGATATACAAAGCGCTTTTCATTGATCCCGTCCATTCCCTCATAGACGTTCCTCCGGTAGTCCCCTTCCCCAAAAAAGATCTTTATGGCAGTGCGTCGCAGACCTTTGTTCCGGTATCTTGCCTTATCACGCTGTTCCGTCAGCTGCTTGTCATACCGTTCAAGGATCTCCTTTGTGAGCTCCCGGCAGATCTGACGGTCCCATTCGTAATTTTTTCTCCAAGTCCTTGAAACTCAGCCCGTTATCCTTTATCATAATCCTATCATACAGCTCCTTACGTTTAGTCTCGGCAACTTAATCATAAGGCAGATCTGTATGATAGGGAAGGGGTCTCGACCTCTTCTTTTTTTTTTTGCCAATGAAAATTATACTCTATGCTGCACACCGCTCCGGCATGCTCCCCTCCGTATGTACCGATTTTCTGTATTGTGCTTCCCTGGAGCATGTGGCTTCTCTGCCCCATCCATTACATAATACATAGTTTGCAGCACCAATTTTGCCTGCATCCATTTGTTCCGCATCATTTTTGTCTCGATTTATTTGGAAGCCATCTTATATACATCTTCCTCCAGCGCTTTCCTGCGGCGATGTTCATGTGCTATTTCTTCCTGGATCTCATCCATACGCCGGAAGATATCCAGTATGACTTCCTGCTCATTTTCCGGCTGCAAGTTCATTTCCTGCTGTTCTCTTTTTTTGATCTCCTTTCTGAAAAGCGTCTTAAAAATAACCCTCACGATGGGCTGTATGAAAAACAACTGTGTAAAAAACGCAAACGGGAAATTAAAGCAGACCAGTTTTAACCAATTTGCAAGCAATGTAACAATGTGAAAACCCGTATAGTAGGGATAATAGAGAAACGCCGCAATAAAGCTCATCGCAGGGCACATAATACCGACCGTTGCGCAGATGATCGCCGTTTCAAATATCATCGGATGGTTCTTGGCAGGGTTAAATATCCTGCTTGCCAGTTGAAAAGAAGCGGGGCTTCCCACAAGATTTTCCAGCAAATATGCGAGGCAGAACTCAATAAGGATGCACGCCCAAAGAGGCAGATATGTACCGCACATATAAACCCCTCCCTGTTTGTTAAGCGCCTCGATGACGCCTGCGGTTTGGTTCATCTCTATCAGGGCACTTCCGTTTACTACATACAAACTGTAAAACACATAAGCATGTACCGTTATCACCACTGTGATAAACGCATACACCATTCTTTGAAATTGATTTCTTGGCATAATAAATTTTCTCCTCCTGTTTGGGCGCAAAAAAACACATACAGCCGCCTGACGCCGTAAAACATACTCTGTGATCAGATTTACGTGCCAAGCACTACATGTGTCATTATGCGCAGTATTCATTTTTCATTTGACAGGATACCACAGTTTCTTTTGAAAAGCAAGCGTTTTCGCCGGCGCCCACACAAATAAATGATTAAAAAATAGAAAAAACGACTGACTAAATCAGATATATATGATCAGTTAAGATTAACGCAAAACCAATTACACAGAATAGTATACCTCCTATGGAAAAGCCCAGCCCTAGCATCTTATACCCTTTCCCACTTGATAAGGAAGCCTTTTGAGGGTTATTCACATTATAATATACCGGCACTGTTTTCCCCAGTTTTTTTTGAGCAATCCCTTTGTTATAGGACAATCCGCTGGCTCTGGAATACGTTCTTCCATCCACAACATATTGAAACACGGGCGCATACATATTACTATGTTGGTTATAAATTCCGGTATTTGTATTCATATGAATATGAAGCTTACGATCTTCTTGGGAATTTGTAACCTCCTTTTCTGCCCGATGATTATACTGAGCTGCTAAACTCGTGATATCTATAATCACTCCCGTTGTCTTTCCTGCATATCGGGCAAGATGTCTCCAACAGATAACAAAAATGATACCCACCAGCAACAAAATCAATCCCATTATTAAAAATATACTTCCCGCTATCACGTTCTACCTCCCTATTGCACACAAATACATACATTTTCATTTTTCCCATTTTGTGAATCACACATGTTGGGATTCCAGTTTGTTCTCTGAGCTGCGTTTTGCTCATCCTCTTATCTATCAGCAATTTCCAAAGTCTATTTTAATCGACTTTCATCACAATCTCACCCTTGCCAAACTTCCTCTTTTTCAGTTCCATCATTATACCAAATAATATTCAATATTTCAATTCACAAGATATTCTTTAACTGCCTACATTTCGCCAGCATTTCCGCCAGTACTCTCACAAATATTTGATCAAACCCATCTCTATACAATCAAGCACCCACAACGCCAAAAGAGCCACCCCGCAATACGGAGTGACTCCCCTCCTCTTTGGTAAAACATCTCTATTGCACCTTAGCAATCAAATTACTCAATGATACTAGCCACACGACCAGAACCAACGGTACATCCACCCTCACGGACTTTTGCGCCGGAAATCGTTATGCTTTTATATGATTTTAGGGACGTTTTCAACACTTTTTTCTTGGATATACACTTTGTATCTGAGGTTTTTGAATTTTTTGTTATCATGGTGTTATCACAGGACGAATTGCGTCCATTTTTTGAGAAAACATTTTAATCATATTGTAAAATACACTTTTCGCATAGCCATCTTACTTGTTCATCCGCCAATAATGGGCAAGCATCTCTTACAACAAATAAGAATTCCATTGCTTTATTTTTGGATACATTTTGGGGTAGTTTTGGATCACTTTGGGGTGATTTTGGAGTAATCGGGCACACTATCCAAAATCATTTTACTACCCAATAACCTCCCCTGGAGGCACCGATATGCTCGATCAAGCCTTTATTCTTCAATTTTTTCAAATGATATTTGACTCCATCTTCTGAAATCATTAACAGCCTTGACAATTCCTTTCTTGAAATATATGGATTATTACGCAAAGCATTCAAGAATACTTCTTCCGTGCGTTGTACATATTTTTCAACTGCTTGTGAAACATCATTGATTTCACTTTTATCGTTTCTGCATTCCCCATAATTCAAATTTTTCAATATAACTGTAAATTCTACCCTCGATGAAATAAACTGCGGTGCTTTGCTTTCATCATAATTATTTGCATTCTTGTATGCATTTATTATCTTGGTCAGCCCGCTTCCTTTACGTTCCATATATCCTAATCGCTGAAACACATCCGCCAAAACAGGATTTCGCCTTGTCGAAGGAATTGCATCTATAACCCGTTCCTGTATCAAGGTCCCATCCGGCATCCCTCCGGGCGAATAGATAACCATCCGATCATCAAACATATCTATATGGACTTCACTTCCATTTATCAAATAATCCCGATGCACCAATGCATTAACTAATGCTTCAAAATAGCTCCGTTCGCAATATTCAGGCATATCAATTCTTGAATTGGCTGTCTTTCTCCACATTGTTTTCATATTTCGTTTAATAAATGCAGTTCCCTCATTCAAAAGGCTGATTAAACTTCCTGAATATTCCGCATCATCAAGAGCATCCATAATACCGCCACCCTTATCCAGCCCATTCCACCTTGTGCAGAAAATCCTGGACCATCTTATAGGCGAATCGTCCGCCAGCAACGCTCCGGCATTTGTAAGTTTTCCCTTATCATCCACTAAACCAAATGATACCAGTTCTTTATCATCCAAACTCTCTCCTGTCCAAGCTTTATACCGCTCGCGTAATTTGCTGAACGCATAATCCGATACACTATAATTTGTCGTTAACGCATCATAAGATGAATTTTTTCCACGCAGCACCAATCGCTTTAATTCTGTTGCATCTGCCTTTACACTCTCATTACCCAGACGGACATATGCTTCCATTACACCATCTGCCAAATAGTAATACGGCGTCTCCTCACCCTGTCGAATGTTTAACAAAATCAATGTCTTATCATCTTCAGTTCTATAAAAACTAAGATGAAATTCCGGAATCGGATCAAGACGCGTCTTTATCTGCTCACTGATAATCTCCGCATCTTTCTCTGCATCCAAAAGCCCTCTTACTTCATTATCATTCGTAACGCCAAAAATTAAAGTGCCGCCAACACCGTTTGCAAAAGCGCTGACACTTTTACACCAACTTTTGGGTTTTTTCGCTTCCAGCGCAAGTTTCTTGTCATAATCAGTTGTCTCGCCAATAATATCTTTTAAATTCATCCTGTCATCTCCATTATCACAGATAAACATAAGGCTTATCTGCGCACTTTAAATCCATACTCTTTCTTTAACCTCTCAAAAATTTCAAAAGCTACCGGACAAATCTCTATCACATCTAACACACTAAGCAAACTGGACAATCTCTCTGGTTGATCAGTATATGGATATTTTTTGCAACTATCCGGTTTACAGTCTCCCAATTTGCAATTTCCGTCTTCCAGTAAGAAATCACAAGGCTTATGCTTTGTCTGATAGTTCATATCATATTCTTCTTTATCCAAATAAACATCAACAAACTGCTTCTGTGTGATTCCTAAGTATTGCGCATCCCCATCAATATCTTCTACCGGAATGCTTCCTTTATACATCTTGCAACAGTTTCTACATTTACTGCAATCATAGTCTGCAAAAAGTTCTTTATGTAATCGTAAAAATTGCTTGTCTAGCTCATCCTCGTCTGCATGACATTTCAGGAAGGTACGAAACTTAAAATTTTCGTTTTCTTTTTTCTTGGCTTCTGCTTTCACTTTGTCTGGTTGTATCATACGCTTTACCTCCCTGATTTGTCCCATGTTCCCTCTCACTCAGCATATCTTCTGCGATAATATTCCATCGTGCGGTACTCCAAAATATCCTTCATATGTCTCTTAAAAGCTGCATTTCCTATCACAGATTCTAAGTCTTCCCTGATTGCGATTGCATAACCCGCTTTCTCAATGAAAAATTCTTTTCCTGACGCCCGCAAAAACTTAATCGGCACTCTTACATTGACTTATACAACAATTCTGTATTCCAAAACATGACTCAAAAGCTTTCTAGGCTCTACGTTAAATTTTCTTGCAAGTGCCATATATCTCTCATCCAATTTATCCTTATATTCCTCCTCAGCAGCCAATTTATCCTCTTCTTTATGTAAAAAAAATTCCGATAATCCATATGGTTTAAATCCTAACTTTTCCATCAAATTTTGAGAAGCGATATTATCGGTATCTACTCTGCTTGCAAACTCATGCCGATTAGAAATACTTGCAACAGTATCCAAATACATTTTCAAAGCTCTAAATCCATATCCCTGATGGCAGCAATCACTTTTTATTTCTATGGCAATCTCCCAAATTTTCCTGTCTAAGTTTTTTACTCCGCAATAGCCAATAAATACATCATCTGCGTTTTTTGCTATTGTATAATACAGATTTTCATCAGATATATATTCCTGCCATAATTTATCTTTAAATTCTGGCTTTGCAAAAGCAGATTTCATATATGCATATTCTTTCTTTAGGAAATAATAATGCTCCAAATCGTTGTCAGACGGTTTTCTTAAAATGATCTCTGCATCTCCACAAAGTATGTTTTTACTAAATAACGATAAATCATAGTCGCCACCGATCAAAGCTTTTTCCTGCTTTTCCCAATAACTAATTTCTTCTAAAAGCTCTTTTTCTTTTACCTTTACTAAACGAAGCACCTCTTCTCTAGTTGCTGTTTCCTGCCCATCATTCTTAAGTTTATTCAAAAGTTCTAACTCATCAAGCAATTGTTTTCTCTCAATTTTTGTTGCGATTTCCCTCATAAGTATATTAACACGCTCCTCAAAAAAATCTTCTTGAAATATTTTTCTTCTTAGTTTTTTTACTGCTTAAGATATTCAACAATCAAATCCTTATAATAATACCACCTTGTTACCGAGCGGCTACCCACGTATTCTATATATCCTATTTCTATTCGCACCGATTGGCTCAACTTCTGGCATATCACTAAGTAACGCTCTTGTCCGCACAACACTTAATCCGATACATTCAGCTATATCGCTTGCTTTTGATTCCCCATTTTGTTCAAGAAAATCTCTTATTTTTTCAATGTTCTCCTGCGTTTTTATCGCTTGTTTTTTATTGCTTGTTTTTATCGCTTGTTTTTTATCGCTTGTTTTTATCGCTTGTTTTTTTACAAAAGAAAGCGTCAGCACCGTCCTATCCGGATCAAACCTTTCCTCAATGACCGGCTCCTCCCAGCCTTCATCTGCCCAGACATTAAAGATATTCGGCACACCGCTTCCGGCACGTTCCCCAATATTGATAAGATTAAACATCTTCATAAGCGCTTTGTTTCTCGGATCAGACTCGCCGCCGAGACGCATCTGCTTTTTGCCGGTCCTGATATAACCGGGATTTGCCAAAATCAGCTTGTCAGTTTCTTTTCTAATCACGATACCACGCAAGCCATGATAGTCTGCATGAATCAAACAATTTGCCAAAGCTTCACGAAGCGCCTTGTGTACCGGAGTATCGTCAATGCGTTCTCCGCCGGACATCTTGAACGGCACTTTGACATCTTTGATAATTTTATTATAGACTCTGAAATAAAAATCGCACACATTTCCAGACCACTCACCGGAACTGGACTGCAATCTGTCGCTCCAGCGGGTGGTAGGATCTAATTCCTCCCTATAATCCAGGAAATACTCTGGGAAATGACGCACGATATTATACTCGTCTCCAAACATCAGCATACCCGCCGCTGTGGGATGCAGTTGTCCGTCTTCTTCGGAAATTGCAGCCGCACCGATACTTCTCAGATATTCGTGATCGCTCAGACGTTCAAACGGATGTCCCTCTTTCAACGAGCGGTGGCTGTTTCTATAACCATGGATCGTATCATAGTTCAGATCATCCATAGGCACCTTATCCAGCACTTCCATATCCATCGTGCGCTCCGTTTGATCCCGGAGCATCGCTTTTACCTGCAGTCTGGTACAATGATAGTCGCCCTCATAGTTTCGACGGAATGTGCCATTAAAAATATCATTATTGATATATACCGGCTTCTGCTCCCGCTTTGCCATCGGCACATAGATCACCATGATGACATCTTTCTTATCACCCACTTCATATGTCTGAACATCCTCTTCCGATAACAGGTTCATGCTTACTTTCTTTGGATTATTGATCGTGTCCCAGAAATCTTTGCGAAGCTTTGACGCATTCTGTAGGCCAGTAGTTGTCCAACTTCCGTCCCTTTCTTCTTTGACACCAAGGATAATAACCCCGCCATAGCAGTTAGCAAAGGCAGAATATGTATCCCAGAGAGAAATCGGCAGACCAGCGCTTGCCTTCTTTACTTCTCTTCGGTTGTCTTCTCGGTATTCATCAAATTTTGACAAGTCAAATACTTCCGTCATATTTTCTACGTTTCACCTACTTTAAAGTTAATTTTGATAATTTAACATATTTAATTAGATAAGGCTAGGTTCATAATCTCCATGCCCAAAGGAAGCATTCAAAACCTCATGTTTAGTCTTTTCTATTATATTGATATCATATCATCCAAATAAGGATTATATTTTATATCATTTTACTTCCCTATCTCACGCTGTATCTCATTTTTAATTAAAGAATAGTTTTCCGTATACAAGTCAGCAATTTCTTCTTGAGAATACGTTTCGCCATAACTATTATATAATAGATCTCTACAATTCATCAATTTCAACGAACCAAATTCTATGTCATAACCAAATGACATAATATACCTTCTGTTATTTGTATAGAGATATAATACCCCCGAAAAATATCCATCTAAATTTTCTGTATCATAAAATTCGCATTTCCACATTATACTATTACCTCAACTTTATTTATATAGCATTAATTAAAAAAAGTTACTTTATAATCAAAATAATCTTTGCATTTTACAATCCTAAAACTGACTACATAAAGGTTTATCCGATAACCCAATATATACTTTTAAGCGTAAAAAATGCAATATTTAGTTCATATGGATAAGTCCTCTGTATGTACGCTATTATGCGTACCTGTTTTCCTTTCCCCATCCATGAGACAATAACTCCAAAAACTTTGCTTCAGTT
>CANPWA010000022.1 GCA_947581865.1 uncultured Acetatifactor sp.
CCCACGGCGATCATCAGGAAACGAAATATCATGTTTTCGCTGTCGGCGAGAACATCGGAAAAGACAGGCTTATTTTCATCGGTGACTGCCGTCACATACAGCATCATGTAATTGAACATCAGCAGGATAAGGGGCAGCAGGGCGGTCAGGATAATCAGCAGTCGATTCTGCTTTAACTCCTTATACAAATATCCTGTGGGATAGCCGTGAGCGTCGGAGAGCGTTTCTGTTTTCTGTATCTGTACTTTGGTATTGCCCTTATCTGCCGAATAAGCCGACTGCATACTGCTTTTTATTACGAAATAATCTGCAAAAAGCAGCGCGATACAAAGCGGTATTAGCAGGATAAGCATTTTGCCGTTCAGTTTATCAAACAGAATATTCAAAGGGATCACGCCGTCAGAAAATAGAAAATGCTTTATCCTGCCAAAGAATATCGCCCCGATAACTATTATGACACCCAACGTACCAAGTCCGAGCCGCTGCACGGAACTGTTTATCTGCGCTATGCTTCTTGAACGCAGGATAACTCTGTCGCTGATGATATGATACAGTGTTGCAACAGCGAAAATGATGGCATATATGCTTACGAACGACACGGAAAATTCAATTTCCCCTACAGCGCAGTACATCGCTGTAAAGCCCAGTCCTGCCGCCATAAGCAGGAGCGTGAGACCGCAGCTGACGAGCAGCGTTATGAGCGCACGGTCTTTCGTTCCAATGGGCAAAGTATAGGAATATGTGAGCCATTTGGTATTGATGTCACTTTTTAGTATATCTGTACGCATATTTCCCAGCAACACAGCCATTGCGCCAAGGGAGACCGAAGCGCAGAACATCAGGGAGACCGCATCTATTTCTTTCATTTCCGGGTCTGATCTTGCAACGCTGATACCAACAGCATAGAACGCTCCGAATACGGTCAGTAAGACCGCTTTTATGATCATATTTTTTTGTGAGGCACGCAGTTCACGGAAAAGCAGGGACTTGAATTTTGCCATTACTGCCACTCCCTTTCTTCCTTGTGAACATAATAGAGCATGATGTCATCAAGGCTTGCAGGGTCGACAGGATATTGCTTATACTTATAAATGCCGTTCGGTCTGTCGCAAAGCATGACTTCCGCACCGAAATGATTGAACCGCACGCTTACAATGTCACCGCTGTCGATCTCGTTCACCTGTTCTTTACTGCATTTCAGGATACCGTGTTTTTCGATGATCTCGTCCTTGCAACCCGTGAGCAGAATCTTTCCCCTGTCTATGAATGTCACCATATCGGCAATTTTTTCAAGGTCACTCGTAATATGCGAGGACATCAGGATAGAACGCTCACCGTTTTGCAGATACTCCTGAAAAATATGAAGTATTTCGTCACGCACCACCGGGTCAAGTCCTGTAGTCGCCTCGTCCATTATCAGCAGCTCTGCATTATGGGAAAGGGCACAGGCGATCTGCAATTTCATTTTCATACCCTTTGAGAACTGCCCGATCTTCTTTTTCAATGGCAGCCCGAAGCGTTTGAGATACTGTTGATAGACAGAATTATTCCATTCCTCATAAAGCCCCTCGAATATGCGTGCCATGTCCTTTGCACTAAACACATCATGAAAAGGCAGTTCGTCAAACACCACGGCGATGCGCTTCTTGATCTCCGTTTCCTGTTCCAGATGGTCAAGTCCCAGCAGTGAGATTTTTCCTTTCTCAATATTTGTGATGTTCAGAATACTGCGGATCGTGGTGGTCTTGCCTGCACCATTCTGCCCGATAAAACCCATGACACAGCCTTTTGGCACATTGAAGCTCACTTTGTCAAGGGTAAAGCCATCATAGCGTTTTGTAACATCTTTTATCTCGATCGCATTTTCGTATCCGGTCATATTAGTCCCCTCCGTTTACAAGGTCAAGAAGTTCGTGAAGTTCCTCTATCGAAATACCCGCCTTGCGAGCCGTGTCACCTGCCTCCATAAGCAGAGACTCGATATGCTTCAGCTGTTCTTCACGATAAATCTCTAAATTCTGTGCCTTGACGAACGAACCCCTGCCGGTATAGCTTTCGATAAATCCGTCACGTTCCAGTTCCTCATAGGCACGTTTTGTGGTCATAAAGCTGATATGGAGTTCCGTGGCAAGCACACGCATAGAGGGCAGCATTTCGCCCTCTTTCAGCTTTCCCTCCAGTATCATCGTCTTAATCTGGCTTGCAATCTGCAAATAGATTGGTTCACCGTTTGCATTGCTGATGTTAATATTCATTCCGTGTACACTCCTTGAAGATATATGGCTCTCAAAGCATTTGCAACTACTGAGAAAGTCAAATTGTATAGCCTCAATATATACAATTATAGCAGAAGCGTTACGATTTGTCAAGGGGTTTTGAAAAAAATTTTTTATAGTTTTGTTATGTTACAATAGATGTGACATAACAGGTATAGAAAAAGTGGCTGAAAAAAGAAAAAAGCAGGCACTCCGCAAAAGAGAAATGCCTGTTTAGCTTGCTGTATCAATCTATCGTAGTTTCTTGAAACTTCTCTATGCCTACTGTACTAAGGATTGTGGCATATGAAGTGAATGCCGGTAATGTGGGACGCAATGCGGAGGAACTTCTCAGAAAGGTCCAGGCGCTCCAGTTCGTGGCGGAACATGGGGATGAGGTGTGCCCGGCAAAGTGGCAGCCCGGCGGCGAGACACTCAAGCCCAGCCTCAATCTGGTGGGGGTTTTGTGATGGAAAACTATGAGGAAAATTTTTATGATGTGATCGTGGTGGGAGGCGGGCCGGCGGGGCTCACCTCCGCTATTTATCTGGCACGGGCGAAGTACAGAGTGCTGGTGCTGGAAAAGGAGAAATTTGGCGGGCAGATCACCATCACGGAGGAGATCGTAAATTATCCCGGTGTGGAGCAGGCAAGCGGTTCGTCTCTCACGGAAATGATGCGCAGACAGGCAGAACATTTCGGCGCCGGGTTTCTGCTGGCAGAGGTAAACGGTCTGAGCCTGTCGGAAGATGTGAAGACCGTGCGCACGGCTTCCGGGGAAGTGTACCGCGCGCTGGGCATTGTGCTGGCGGTGGGCGCAAGCCCAAGAAAGCTCGGCTTTGAGGGAGAAAAAGAGTTCCAGGGGCGCGGCGTTGCCTACTGCGCCACCTGCGACGGCGAGTTTTTCACGGGCAGGGAGGTCCTTGTGGTGGGCGGAGGCTTCGCCGCGGTGGAGGAGTCTGTTTTCCTCACCAAGTATGCCTCCAAGGTGACCATGATCGTGCGGGAACCGGAATTTACCTGTGCCGCGGGGGTGGTTGACAAAGTCAGAGATCATCCGGGGATCCGGGTGTATTTCCACACGGAGATCAAGGGCGCGTATGGGGAGAAATTTCTCGAGAGAGCCCTGTTATGGAACAACGAGACAGGTGAAGAATGGGAGTATACTTCCGAGGACAAAAAACCTTTCGGCATTTTCGTATTTGCCGGTTATGTTCCGGCTACCGGGTGGCTCCGGGGGCAGATCGGATTAAATGAGCAGGGCTATATCGTGACGGACAGAGAACAGGCGACGGATGTGCCGGGGGTTTACGCGGCGGGGGATGTGTGTGTCAAGGGCTTAAGACAGGTCGTGACTGCCGTGGGGGACGGGGCAGTGGCGGCGACTTCCCTGGAGCACTATGTGTCCAACCTGAGGGAACACCTTGGGATGCCCAAGGCTGACTGGGAAGGCAGGGAGCGCGCGGGGACAAAAAAAGAGGACAGGGCGGACGATACCGCGGAAAATTCCGGCGCCGGCAGAGGCGGCAGCCAGAACGCTTTCCTTGACAATGCCATGAGAGCGGAGCTTGTAAAGGTCTTCGCCCGGCTGCAAAACACAGTGACCGTGGCGGCCTGGGTGGATGACAGCAGCGCCGGGAGGGAACTGGAGCAGTTTGCGCGGGAGCTGGAGGGAATATCAGAGAAGGTAGAGATCAGCGTTAAACGGCTGGACGGAAAGAAGACGTCTCCGCAAGAGCCCAAAGGCGATTTCGGCGATTTGCCGGGCATCGAGCTTCAGACTGGCGGACAATCGACGGGCATCCGTTATTACAGTGTCCCGGGCGGGCATGAATTCAATTCGTTTGTGCTTGCGATCTATAATTGCGGCGGTCCCGGGCAGACTCTGGATGAGGCTTTGAAAAGGCGTATCGAAGCGCTGGATAAACCGCACAAAGTTCAGGTCATGGCGACGCTTTCCTGTACCAACTGTCCCGATGTGGTGGCAGGCACGCAGCGCATCGCTGCTCTGTCCGGGCAGATTCAGGCGGAGATGTACGATCTGGCCAAATTCCCGGAGTACAAAGAAAAGTATGATATTATGGCAGTGCCGTGTATGGTGGTGGACGGCAGGGATCTTTATTTTGGGAAAAAAAGTCTCTCCGAGATTGTAGAGATCCTGGAGACAGCGTAAGGGGAAGAGCATTCTGTCTCCGGTTTCCGGACCATCCGGGGAAATGAGTTTTTTCGGGTGGTTCGGAGCAGGAGAGGAAAATTTTTTAAAAAATGATACAAAACCTATTGACATAGTAGGAAATAAGTGGTAGACTTCCTTTCATCATCAAGAAAGAAATGAGGTGTATCCTATGGGCAAACAGTACAGATTTGAAACTTTACAGTTACATGTGGGGCAGGAACAGCCGGACCCCGCTACCGATTCCCGGGCGGTTCCCATCTATCAGACCACATCTTATGTGTTTAAAAATTCTGCCCACGCAGCGGCGCGTTTTAATTTGTCGGACGCCGGAAATATCTATGGCAGACTGACCAATTCCACACAGGATGTGCTGGAGAAGAGGATCGCGGCGTTGGAAGGCGGCGTTGCTGCCCTGGCGGTAGCCTCCGGGGCAGCGGCGATTTCCTACACCATTCAGGCGCTGGCACAGGCAGGGGATCATATCGTATCCCAGAAAACCATTTACGGAGGCAGCTACAATCTTCTGGCGCACACACTCTCCCAGTTCGGCGTGTCCACCACCTTTGTGGATGCCCATGATCTGACGGCACTGGAGGCGGCGATCCAGGAGAATACCAAAGCGGTCTATCTGGAGACGCTGGGCAATCCCAACAGTGATATCCCCGATATCGATGCCATCGCAGAGATCGCACATAAGCATGGGCTGCCGCTGGTGATCGACAACACCTTTGGCACTCCCTATCTGATCCGACCCATAGAACATGGAGCGGATATTGTGGTACATTCCGCCACAAAGTTTATTGGCGGACACGGCACGACCCTCGGCGGCATTATCGTGGACTCTGGCAAATTTGACTGGAAGGCGGGCGGAAAGTATGCCCCCATCGCGGAGCCCAATCCCAGCTATCACGGAGTCTCCTTTGTGGATGCGGCAGGTCCCGCCGCTTTTGTCACTTACATCCGCGCGATCCTGCTGCGCGATACCGGGGCCACGATCTCTCCCTTCAATGCCTTTTTGCTGCTGCAGGGTGTGGAAACTTTATCGTTGAGGCTGGAGCGCCATGCGGAGAACACGAAGAAGGTTGTGGAATTTTTAAAAAATCATCCTAAGGTGGAGCATGTCAATCATCCTTCTCTGCCCGACCATCCCGACCATGAGCTGTATGAGAAGTATTTCCCCAACGGCGGGGCGTCCATTTTTACCTTTGAGATCAAAGGAGGGCAGGCAGAGGCGCATAAATTTATCGACAGCCTGGAAATCTTCTCCCTGCTGGCTAACGTGGCGGATGTCAAGAGCCTGGTGATCCATCCCGCGACCACTACGCATTCCCAGTTGAGTGAGGAGGAACTGGCAGACCAGGGCATCAGACCCAACACCATCCGTCTTTCCATCGGTACAGAGCATATTGACGATATTCTGGCGGATCTGGAACAGGCTTTTGCGGCGGTATAAGTGAAACGGTCAGGAAAGCGCGTTTAGATTTTTTTTAGATTTCTTTTATTGATTTATAAATATAATTGGGATATGATGGAAGTTGGTCTGACAGAAATCTTATCCCGATTTTTCTGTTTATGGATCTTTGGGGGGAAATGTTTCGCGGAGCAGGAGAACAACAGATATGGTCATGACATTATTAAAACAGGTGAAAGAATTCAGGAAGGAATCTCTGATGACTCCCGTGTTCATGGTGTTGGAAGTGATGATGGAAACCCTGATCCCATTTCTCATGGCATCCATGATCGATGAGGGGATCGATGCGGGAAATCAGACTTATATCTTCCAGATCGGCGCATTGATGCTCGTGCTGGCAGCCGTGGGGCTGTGGGCAGGCATCATGGGTGGACGCTGCGGGGCGCGGGCATCCACGGGATTTGGCAGGAATCTGAGAAAAGCAATGTATGAAAATATTCAGACGTTTTCTTTTTCTAACATTGATAAATTTTCCACAGCAGGGCTGGTGACCCGGCTTACCACGGATGTGACCAATATCCAGAATGCCTATCAGATGATCCTGCGCATGTGTGTGCGGGCGCCCATCAGTCTGATCTGCGCTATGGCGATGGCATTTTTTATCAATGCGAGAATAGCGTGTATCTATCTGGCAGCCGTGGTGGTCCTCGCGTTCTTTCTGTCTCTGATCATCCGTTTTACCATGAGGTATTTCAGGCAGGTATTCCGCAAGTACGATGACTTAAATGCCAGCGTACAGGAAAATGTCACGGCGCAGCGCGTGGTGAAAGCGTTTGTGCGGGAAGAGTACGAGATTGATAAATTCCGCAAAGCGAGCGGCAATATCTATAAAATGTTTGTGAAGGCCGAGGGCATCCTGACCTTCAACTCGCCTCTCATGCAGTTTACGGTGTACTCCTGTATTCTGCTGATCAGCTGGCTGGGAGCGCGCATGATCGTCGGCAGCGGCGGCAGCAGTCTGACCACGGGAGAGCTCACCAGTCTGTTGAATTATTGTATGAACATTCTGATGAGCCTGATGATGCTGTCCATGGTGTTCGTGATGATCACCATGAGTATCGCCAGCGGTCAGCGTATCTGTGAGGTTTTGGAGGAGCAGGCCAGTCTGCGCAATCCGGCGGATCCTGTGATGGAAGTGAAGGACGGCAGCATCCGTTTTGAGAACGTGACCTTCCGCTACAACCAAAACAGTGAGAAGCCTGTGCTGGAAAAGATCAATCTGGACATCCGCGCGGGAGAGACCATCGGGATCCTGGGCGGAACGGGAAGCTCCAAAACCAGTCTGGTGAATCTCATCAGCAGGCTGTATGACGTTTCGGAGGGCGCCGTGTATGTGGGCGGCAGAGACGTGAGAGAATACGATATGGAGGTCCTCAGAAACCAGGTGTCCGTGGTGCTGCAGAAGAATGTGCTGTTCTCCGGTACTGTGCTGGAAAACCTCCGCTGGGGAGATGAAAATGCCACGGAGGAAGATTGCCGGCGGGCATGCAGACTGGCATGTGCGGACGAATTTATCGAGCGCATGCCCAAAGGGTATGATACTTATATCGAGCAGGGAGGCTCCAATGTCTCCGGAGGGCAGAAACAGCGTCTCTGTATTGCAAGGGCGCTGTTAAAGAAGCCGAAGATCCTGATCCTTGACGATAGCACAAGCGCGGTGGACACCGCCACGGATGCCAGGATCCGCAGGGCGTTTGCCGAGGAGATCCCGGGCACGACCAAGCTGATCATTGCCCAGCGTATTTCCAGCATTCAGGATGCGGACCGTATCATTGTTTTGGACAATGGACGTATTGACGGGATGGGAACCCATGAG
The DNA here is from genome assembly GCA_947581865.1 of uncultured Acetatifactor sp. Lineage (GTDB taxonomy): Bacteria > Bacillota > Clostridia > Lachnospirales > Lachnospiraceae > Acetatifactor. The sequence goes on from CANPWA010000022.1 coordinate 7,719, forward strand.
GAACTCCTGGAGAATAACAGGATTTATCGCGAGGTGTTTGAGGCGCAGACCGGCGGCAGCGGCGATTTTGACGAGAAGGGAGGCGAGGGCTGATGGCAGAGGCAAAAGGCATGAGAGGCCCCGCATTTGGTCCCGGAAGACGCGCCCCCATGGGGGCGGCTCCCAGGATCGAGCATCCCGGGAAGGTGTTTGGGCGTATCCTGGGGTATGTGTTTAAAACATATGGTTTCCACAGCGTTATCGTGGTGTGCTGTATTTTGGGAAGCGTGCTGGCAAATGTGCAGGGCAATCTGTTCTTAAAGACACTGGTGGACGATTATATCAGACCCATGATGGGGCAGCCCTCCCCCGATTTTGTACCGCTTTTAAGAGCGATCGGAAGGGTGGCCGGATTCTATCTGCTGGGGGTGGTCTGCACCTTCACCCAGGCGAGGATCATGGTTTATGTGACCCAGGGAACCATGAAACGGCTGCGGGATGATATGTTCTCCCATATGTCGAAACTTCCCATCCGTTACTTTGACACCCATACTCACGGGGATATTATGTCAATCTATACCAATGACATCGACACCCTGCGTCAGATGATCAGCCAGAGCATCCCTCAGATGCTCAACAGCGCCATCACCATTGTGAGTGTCTTTATCAGTATGCTCAGCCTGAATATCTGGCTGACGCTTTTGACACTGGTCATGGTGTGCATCATGCTCACGGTGTCCAAGAGCGTGGTGGGCAGGAGCGGAAAATATTTCCGGATACAGCAGGAGGCGCTGGGCAGGATCAACGGCTTTATCGAGGAGCGTATGGAGGGACAGAAGGTGGTGAAGGTCTTCTGTCACGAGGAGAAGAGTATCGAAGAATTTGATGCCCTCAATGACGCTCTTTTTGACAGCTCCTACAATGCCAATAAATTTGCGAATCTGATGGGACCTATCAATGTGCAGCTGGGGAATCTCAGTTATGTGGTGGTTGCCTGCGTGGGCAGTGTGCTGGCGCTGAACGGTGTCGGAGGTTTTTCGCTGGGCGGTCTGGTGAGTTTCCTCACTTTTAACAAGAGTTTCAATATGCCCATCAATCAGGTGAGCCAGCAGCTCAACAGTATCGTCATGGCGCTTGCAGGCGGCAAGAGAGTGTTCGATCTGCTGGACGAGGAAGAGGAAGTGGATGAGGGCTATGTGACACTCGTCTGTATCCGTAAAGAGAACGGGCAGATCGTGGAATGCCCGGAACACACCGGTATGTGGGCATGGAAGCATCCCCACCGCGCGGACGGCACCGTGGATTATGTGGAGCTGAAGGGCGACGTGGTGTTCGACGACGTGGACTTTGGCTATACGGACGACAAGATGGTGCTGCACAATATCAAGATGTATGCGCAGCCCGGTCAGAAGATTGCTTTTGTCGGTTCCACCGGCGCCGGCAAGACCACGATCACGAATCTGATCAATCGTTTTTACGATATTCAGGACGGCAAGATCCGATACGACGGCATCAATGTCAATAAGATCAAAAAAGCGGATCTGCGCCGGTCTTTGGGGATCGTGCTGCAGGACACCCATCTGTTCACGGACACCGTGATGGAGAATATCCGTTTCGGAAAACTTGACGCCACGGATGAGGAGGTCATTGCCGCGGCGAAGCTTGCCAATGCGGACGGTTTTATCCGGCAGCTTCCCGAGGGGTACAACACTGTGCTCACAGGGGACGGGGCGAACTTAAGCCAGGGGCAGAGGCAGCTTCTCGCCATCGCCCGGGCGGCAGTGGCAGACCCGCCGGTGCTGATTTTGGATGAGGCGACCAGTTCCATTGATACCCGGACGGAGAAAATCGTGCAGGACGGCATGGACAAACTGATGAGCGGAAGAACTACCTTTGTGATCGCGCACAGGCTCTCCACCGTCCAAAACAGTGACTGCATCATGGTGCTGGAGCAGGGGCGCATCATCGAGCGCGGCACCCACGAGGAGCTTTTGGAGGAGAAGGGAAGATATTATCAGCTCTATACCGGCAACGCCATCGCAGAAGGCTGAGATCGCCCAAACCCGCCTTGTATCGGAAAAAAAAACTTGCAATGCAGAGGTAATATGGTACAATGAGGGTGACAATAGAATAATGAGAGGTTTATTTGACGAAGGAAAGAAGGAAGAATTATGAAAAAGCGTTTGAGCGTTTACTTCATGGTGACACTTCTGGTCATGACTGCACTGTGCGGATGCGCAGGCGGTACAGGAGAGTCTTCGGAGGATAAGTCCTCTGTTGTTGTAGGAGTACAACAGGATATTGATAGTCTTGACCCACACAAAGCGACTGCGGCAGGAACTAAGGAAATTCTGTTCAACATTTTTGAAGGTCTGGTGAAACCGGACGCAAACGGCAATTTAATGAATGCAGTGGCAAGTGACTACACCATTTCCGAGGATGGATTGGTTTACACCTTCACTCTGCGTGACGGTGTAAAATTCCACAATGGAGATGATGTGACGGCGGAGGACGTCAAGTATTCTCTGGAACGTGTCGCCGGTATTTTGGATGGCACTGCACTCGTTAGCACGCTGAGCGCCGCGGGCGGCGGTATCACAAGCGTAGATATTCTGGACGAAAAGACGGTTCAGGTGACAGTGGGCAGTGCTAACACGGAGCTGATCTACAGCTTCACGGCAGCCATCATCCCCGCGGGAAGCGGAGAGGATATGGAGGCACAGCCTGTCGGCACCGGGCCGTTTTCTTTTGTGTCCTACAAGCCCCAGGAGGGGATCGTGGTGAAGAAAAATGAGGATTACTGGCAGGAGGGTCTGCCCTATCTGGATGAGGTAACCTTCAAGATCATGAGCAATCCCGATACGGCGCTTCTGGATCTGCAGGGCGGCTCCATTGACATCTATCCCTATCTCACCGATTCCCAGGCGGAGGAGCTTCAGGATGATTTCCGGATTTTGGCGGCTCCTTCCAACGTGGTACAGGCATTGTTTCTGAACAACACGGATGAGCTCTTAAGTGATGTGCGGGTACGTCAGGCGATCTGCTATGCGCTGGACAAAGATGCCCTGAATGAATTTGTCTTCGGCGGAAATGCGGCGGTCATCAGTTCTGCGATGCTTCCCACATTACAGACATTCTATGTGGAGAAGAACGATGTCTATGGCACCGGAGCCAATATCCAAAAGGCGAAGGAGCTGCTACGCGACGCGGGCTATCCCGACGGCATTGACCTGGAGATCAAGGTGCCTTCCAATTATGAGGTGCATATGCAGACTGCGGAGGTGGCTGCAGAGCAGCTGAAGGCAGCAGGCATCAATGCCCAGATCACTCCTGTGGAGTGGGAGACCTGGCTGAACGATGTGTACAATGGAAGACAGTATCAGGCGACCATCAGCGGCATTACCTGCGACCAGACGCCCGGATATCTGCTCAACAGATTTCAGTCGGATTCCTCCAAGAATTTTATCAATTACACAAATCCGGCGTATGATGAAACATATGCGCTGGCGGCGGCGAGTCTGGACCTGACGGAAAAAGCAGGCTATTACAAGCAGCTGCAGAGCCTTCTGGTGGAGGATGCAGGCACGGCGTTTTTGACCGTTCCCCCCATCACCGTGGCGATCAAACCGGAGCTGGAGGGCTATACATTCTATCCCGTCTATGTGCAGGATATGAGTGTGGTGCGTTATTCTTCCTCCGCAGACTGACGAAAGCGGGATGAGACGGGGAGACAGAAAATAAAAAAGGAGAAGCGGCCATGAGATACCTTGTAAAAAAATTATTCACTCTCATTATGACATTGTTCGTGGTATCCGTGGCTGCCTTCCTTGCCTTTCAGATCATTCCGGGGGATGTGGTGGATTCCATCCTGGGAACGGAGGCGACACCCGAGAGAGAGGAGCAGCTGCGCGAGGAGCTGGGGCTCAATGATCCTCCCACAGTGCGCTATGTGAACTGGATGACGGATGTACTGCACGGGGATCTGGGTAAAAGTTACCGTTATTCCAAATCCATGAACGAGATGATGCCTGTGGCGGAGCTGATCGGAGACAAGCTTCCGGTGACACTCTGGCTGTCATTTTTATCCATACTGATCATTGTGGTGATATCGATTCCCCTGGGGGTGTTCTGGGCAAAGAGCAGGAGTCATGTGCTGGACGCGGTGATGAGTGTGCTGACACAGTTTTCCATGGCTGTGCCTTCTTTTTTTCTGGGGATTCTTGTTACCTATTTCTTCGGCATGGTACTTCGGTGGTTCATCCCCGGAAGTTATGTGAGTTATGAGAAAGATTTTGCGGGGTTCATCGGCTATCTCATCTTCCCGGCAATCTCCGTGGCAATCCCCAAAATCGCCATGACGGCGCGGTTTCTGCGCAATTCCATGCTCACGGAAATGAGCGCCGATTATGTGTTGACTGCGCGCAGCAAGGGCTGCACGGAGAGGCGCGTGATGTACGGGCATGTGCTGCGCAACGCATTGATGCCTGTGGTAACATTTCTGGGCATGATCATTGCGGAAATTGTTGCCGGCAGCATCGTTGTGGAGCAGGTGTTCGCACTGCCGGGCGTGGGAAGGCTGCTCATCAGTTCCATTTCCACCAGAGATTTTCCGGTTGTGGAGATTCTGGTGCTGTATATCACCTCGGTGGTGATCGTCGTGTATGTGCTGGTGGATCTTCTCTACCGCCTGATAGATCCCAGGATCAGTCATAAATAATGTTACGGATACGGAAATGAGATTATGACAGGAATGAAAAAAGAAAGAAAACCGCATATTCCGCGTGTTCTGCGTGACCCGTATCTGCTGGCGGGCGCCTTTATGACATTGACGGCGCTGCTGGCGGTGCTTGTGGGGCTGTTCTGGACTCCCTACAGTACGACTGCCATGGACGCCGCAGAGCGCTTCCACGCTCCCTCCTGGAGACATCTCTTCGGCACGGACAATTTCGGCAGGGATATTTTTTCCCGCGTGATGAAAGGGGCGGGGACCACCATTTTCATCAGCAGTCTCGTGGTTTTGTTTTCCGCATCCCTGGGGATTGTGACAGGCGCGGTGACAGGATATTTCGGGGGCGTCGTGGATGAGATCGTGATGAGGTTTATCGATGCCGTAAACGGCTTTCCCAGCATTCTGCTGGCGCTGGTGATGATCAGTATCCTCAACAGCGGGAGACACAATCTGATCCTGGCGCTTGGCATTGTATTTACGCCCAGTTTTGCGCGCATTGTCAGAAGCGAGTTCATCCGATTCAGGGATGCCGATTATATCAGCCGGGCGAGGCTGATGGGTGTGGGAAAACTGCGCATTTTATTTGTGCATATTCTGCCCAATGTGTTCTCCACCTTCTGGGTGTCTGTGATGATCGGATTCAACAACGGGATTCTGGCAGAGTCCGGCATGAGCTTTCTGGGAATCGGCGTCAAACCGCCGGATGCCAGTCTGGGCAATATGCTTTCGGATGCGCAGGGATATCTGATGAAGGCTCCCTGGTATGCGCTTTTTACGGGGCTGAGTATCGTATGGATCGTGCTGGGTTTTTCCCTTTTGAGTGAGGGCATCCGAAGGAATGCCGGGGAGGTGTCCGATGAACGATAAGGTTTTCGTACAAAAGAGTATGATACAGATCGAAGATCTTTCCGTGAGCTTCGGCAGTACGGATGCGGTGAAAAATGTTTCCCTGGAAATAGCGAAGGGGGAAATCCTGGGTATGGTGGGCGAATCCGGTTCGGGAAAATCGGTGACGGCGCTTACCCTGATGGGGCTGACGGCAGAGAGCGCCAAAATCACCTCCGGGAGAGTCTGCTTTGACGGCGTGACGCTGGCGGAGGCGGGAAAACCCCGGGACAGGGCGCTCTACCGCGAATATCAGGGCAGCCGCATGTCGATGGTCTTTCAGGAGCCCATGACGTCCCTCAACCCCACGCAGAAAGTGGGGAGTCAGGTGGAGGAGATGTTAAAGCTTCACACGACACTTGACAGAAACGAGCGAAGGGACAGGGTGGCAGAGAGCTTTGCCGCGGTGGGATTAAAAGACCCCAAACTTCTTTTGGACCAATATCCTCACCAGCTTTCGGGAGGGATGAGACAGAGGGTGATGATCGCCATGGCAGTCATCCTCCATCCGGATCTGATCGTGGCGGATGAACCCACCACGGCGCTGGATGTGACGATACAGAATCAGATCATCTCCCTTTTGAGGGAGATCAATCGGAGAGAGAACAATGCCATGCTGTTTATCACCCATGATCTAAATCTGGCGAGACGTCTGTGCCACCGCATCGCTGTGATGAAGGACGGGCGTGTGGTGGAGTGCGCCGGGACGGAGGAGATTTTTGGAGCTCCTAAAGAGGAGTATACCCGCAGTCTGATCCGGGCGGTCCCCTCCCGGGTAAACGCCGTGCCGGGCGGGAGGAAAGAAGCCCAAAGCCGGGGGGCTGTATATGGCGCCGACGGCGCCGGGGCAGATGGGAGACAGCCGGTGCTGGAAGTACATGATCTGCATGTGTATTATCCGGAAAGCGCAAAGGGATTCCCGGGGAGGAAGCAGAGAAAATGCGTGGTATCGGGTGCGGATTTTGTGTTATACCCGGGAGAGGTGCTGGGGCTGGTGGGGGAGAGCGGCTGCGGCAAGAGTTCCCTTTCCAAGGCAATCCTCGGGATGAACAGGGAGATCAAAGGAACGGTGAAACATCATTCCACGCGTCCCCAGATGGTCTTTCAGGATCCGTACAGCAGTTTAAATCCCAGCAAGACCGTGGGATGGCTGTTAATGGAGCCGCTCCGGGCAGCGGGTGCCCTGGACAAAAATCTTTTGATGAGCGGGCAGGAGATGGAGGAGCGGGCGCGGGAGATGCTTGCGCGGGTAGGGCTTGACGAGAGGTATATGAGCCGCAGACCCTCCCAGCTTTCGGGCGGTCAGCGTCAGCGCGTCAGCATCGGGCAGGCGTTGATCACCAGACCGGGGCTGGTGATCGCGGATGAGCCGGTGTCTGCACTGGACGTGACCCTGCAGGCACAGATCCTGGATCTGATGCGCAGGCTGCAGAGGGAGATGCAGGCGGCGTATCTGTTTATTTCCCATGACATCAATGTAGTGTATTGTATGAGTGACCGGATCATGGTCATGAAGGACGGTAAGATCATTGAACAGGGAGAGACGGAGGAAGTGTTTGCAAATCCCAAAGAGGAGTACACCAAGGCGCTTCTGAAGGAATCTTATACGGGATAAGATTTCCTAAAGAAATGCAGAAAATGCAGAGAAAATATTAAAAGAGTGCCGGCAGATGCCGGGCACTCTTTTATGCTGTCTCAGGGGCTGTTTTGTCTGTCAAATTGCCTCAATCTTGGAGAACTTGGTATCTCCGGTGGAAGCAATGACATTTTTGAGTTCCCTCAGGGCCTTTACAAATTTGGGATATGCCTCATAGGCAAGCTGGAAATGCTGCAGCGCAGCCTCGCGATTTCCGTCCTGCTTGGCATGCCAGGAGTCCACGGCATGGGTATGGATCTCTTCATGGAATTTTACAGCCTGTCTGAATGCGGAAGAGCCGGTAATGCGGGTATCGGTCTGTGCGCCGACCCACTTGCCGAACTTGCATCCCTTCGGGTTGTTCACCTGTTCCAGATTGAGCTTCTCAAAGTCTGCAAGGTTGTTATACAGTCTCCATGTAAAGATCAAATGATCTATTTCATATACGGTGAGCCAGTCCTGGGTGTACAGCTTCGCCCGGCGTCTTGCCACATCGGAACGGAGATTGTCGATCAGACGGGAAATCTTATACATGTGGGCACCCGTGTTCACACAGCCTTTGGAGAGATCTTCATAGCTGGAAGCAATGGTATCGATGGAGGCAACAAAGGACTGCGTCAGTGCGGACTGGGTATTGATCTCGCCATAGATATGGTCGATCTCCGAGGTCACCAGTTTCATGCTTTCATTCATATGCTCCAGATTCTCAAGAGAGTGATGTATGTTGGCATTGCCGTCAGTAAGCTGGGCAGCGGTGGAGTCGATGGATTCCACCAGATTAGAGATTCCCTCGAGAAGCTCGTGCACATATAGCATGGCATCGTCTGCGGACTGTGTGGTGTTGGCAGACAGCTCCTTGACCTGGTTGGCAACCACGGCAAATCCCTTGCCCGCCTCGCCGGCTCTGGCCGCTTCGATGGAAGCGTTCAGGGCAAGCAGACCGCTCTTGTTCGCAACCTTTTTAACAATATCGATGATCTCATTGATCTTTGCAGCTTTTGCCTGAAAGTCAGCCACCTGCTCATTGATTTTGAGTACGCTGGCAACAGAGGCGTCTACGGTGCGGATACTGGAGTTCATATCCACCACGCAGGAATCGGCATCCTGCATGACAGTATGCGTCTTTTCCTGGATCGTGTGGACGGCATCCTGGATATTCTGAATGGAGGTGCCCAGTTCCTGGCTGGAACCCTGCATATCGTTGATGGCGGTAGTCTGTGAATTGACTTGTTCGATCATCTCTTTTACGCAGCCGCTGTCGCCTATGAGAGTCATGGAATCATTGAGTCTCATGACGAAGTTATTGTTTAACTGGACGAAGCTGTCAATGACTTGATTGTATTTCTCGGCAAGCTGGGCATCCTGGAATAAACCGGTGTCCACCTTGGAGAAATCACCGGCAATCGCTTTGTCCATCCATTCCAGTAAAAGAATTTTGTCTGTGTCGGGTGCCGTTGTCTCTTTCTTCCTGCCAAACATAGAGCTACCTCCTAAAGTATCGATGTAAAGCCACACCAATATCATACCATAAGAATAAAAATAATTCTACAAATATATTAAATTTCGCGCATTTTTTTTGTTTTTCATTTGAATAAAGTGATGACATACTTGTCCGTGGACAGGCATAAGATGTTAAACGGGACCACGAGGATGAGAAGAGTGGCGGCGCGGGAGGAAGTGTAGAATGGATCAGAGACAGTATCATGCGCATTACAATGGGCTGACGGAGGAGGAAGCGGCAGTAAGGCTTTTGCAGAACGGCCCTAACGAGCTGCTGAGCCCCAGAGGGAAGACTCCGCTGGAGACTTTTCTGACACAATTGAACGACCCTCTGATCTATGTGCTTCTGGGGGCTGCGGTCATTTCTTTTCTCATGCGGGAGATTGCCGACGCAGTGATCATTTGTGTGGTGGTATTTATCAATGCTTTTGTGGGCATGATGCAGGAGGGAAAGGCGAGAAAAGCGCTGGAGGCGCTCAAGAAGCTCACCAGCCCTCATGCGGTCGTGGTGCGTGACGGCATCAGAAAAGAAATTCCTGCCGCGCATCTGGTGGAAGGGGATCTGGTGTGTCTGGAGACGGGCGGTCAGGTTCCGGCGGATCTGCATCTGATTCGCGCCGTAAATCTGAAGATTGAGGAATCCGCTCTCACCGGTGAAAATCTTCCCGTGGAAAAGTCGGCAGGTGAATGGGCAGGGCAGGATACGGGGGAGGATATTCCCCTCGGCGACCGGGCAGACAAGGCATTTATGACTACGATCGTCACCTCGGGGCATGGAGAGGGTGTCGTCATCGCCACGGGAATGAATACCCAGATCGGTCAGATCGCCGCCATGATCTCTCAGGAGAAGGAAGAGCTGACCCCCCTGCAGAGAAGACTGGGAGATCTGGGAAAGGTGTTGAGCATCCTGTCCCTGATCCTGTGCGGGGTTTTGTTTGTCCTCGGCATGTATCAGCAGCGCAATATGATGGAGATGCTGTTAGTGGCTATTTCTCTGGCGGTGGCGGCTGTCCCGGAGGGGCTGCCCGCCGTCGTGACGATCTGCCTTGCCCTGTCCGTAACCAGGATGGTAAAGGCAAATACCATCATCCGGAGGCTGCCTTCCGTGGAGACCCTGGGAGCGGTGAGCGTGGTCTGTTCGGACAAGACGGGCACCCTGACCCAGAACCGCATGACCGTGGAACAATATTATCTGCCCGGCGAAGGGCTGCGGCTTTTGAAAAAGGGAGAAGGTGTCATGGGGCTGCCCGAGGATTTTGTCAAAGGGCTGGTATTGTGTAATGACGCGGATCCTGCAGAACGGCTGGGGGACCCCACAGAGCTTGCTCTGTTGGACTTTGGAGTCTTTTGTGAGTGTGACAAGACGGAACAGGAGATGTTCATGCCCCGGGTGGGCGAGCTTTCCTTTGATTCGGACCGGAAGATGATGACTACCCTTCACAGAAGTATTCAGGGAAGATGCGTAAGTTTCACCAAAGGCGCGCCGGATATGGTGTTAAAAAAATGTGCCTATATCAGGACCGGGTACGGGGAAGAGAAGATCACCCCTGCCCATAGACGGGAGATCGAACACGCCATGGAGAGGATGTCGGCCTCTGCGCTGCGGATCCTGGCGGTGGCAATGTACAGCGGGGCAAGAGAGCCCATGGAGGAGCAGCTTGTATTTCTGGGAATGGTAGGAATGCGCGACCCTCTGCGCCCGGAAGCGGAGATCGCCGTGGAGACATTCCGCCGCGCCGGCGTAAAGACGGTGATGATCACCGGAGACCATGCCAATACTGCGCTCGCCATTGCGGAACAGCTTGGCATCGCCGGTACCATGGCACAGTGTATGACCGGTGAGCAGCTTGCCCGCCTGGAGGAAAAAGAGTTTGCCGAGCAGCTGAAGCGCCGCAATATCACTGTGTTCGCAAGGGTCTCACCGGTGCAGAAAGTGAGGATCGTAAAGGGATTTAAGGAATTGGGTGAGATCGTTGCCATGACGGGGGACGGGGTGAACGATGCTCCTTCCCTCAAGTGTGCGGACATTGGAATCGCCATGGGCAAAAACGGTACGGATGTGGCAAAGCAGGCCGCGGATATGATTCTGGTGGACGATAATTTCGCTACCATCGAAAAGGCGATAGAGGAGGGAAGGGGAGTCTACGAGAATATACGAAAGTCCGTGATCTTCCTTCTTTCTTCCAATCTGGGAGAAATCCTCACAATGTTTGTCGCGGTGCTGCTGGGGCTGGCATCACCGTTAAAATCCAGCCATATTCTGTGGATCAACCTGATCACGGACTCGCTGCCCGCATTGGCGCTGGGAATCGATAAAAATGACACAAAAAGCCTGATGGATCATAATCCCCGCCGCGCGGGGGAGAGCCTTTTTGCCAGGGGCGGGCTTGCCTGTACCTGTTTTTACGGATTGTTGATCGCGGGCATCAGTCTGGCGGCATTCCTTCTGATTCCCTGTGCGATGCTTCACTCCATGGGCAGAGGGATCGGAACGACAGGCATCCGGGAAATGCTGGCGGTGGAAGGGGTCCTCGCCAGAGCCCAGACCTATGCGTTCACCGTGTTGGGAATGTCGCAGCTGTTTCACGCCGTGGGCATGCGGGACTTGAACCGTTCGGTGCTGCGCATGAAACATGGAGAGAACAAACTGATGCTTGCCGCTTTTGGGGTGGGGCTGGCGCTGCAGTTTGCGGTGACCAAAGTTCCTTTTCTGGTGGACGCCTTCAAAACGGCATGGCTCTCCGCCGGAGAGTGGGCGCTTTTGGCCGGGCTGGCGGCATTTCCCATGATCGCCCATGAATGTTTTGTGCTGGCGGGGGCGGTGTGCCGGAAACGCTAATTGTGCTTTGCGATCTTATTCAGCTCCGAGTTGATGATCTGCAAGGCGTTTTCGGGAATCCTGCATGCCCCTGAGGGGTTCATGGAGCTGAGCATTTCCGTCATCTCCAGGACCGTTTTGTCGCCTGCCATGTTGAGCATGGATCTGCCAAAAGTCATGCCGGTCATGGAGGAAAGGGCGCCGGAGAGGATGGAAAAAGCCTCGTCGTTACCGCTGAGGTCCCTGACCTTGTCATAGACGGAGAAGTGGGTGGAAGAAAACTCCATGGGCGCGTCGCTGGCTACGGTCTCAATCTGTTCAAACCAGTTCGCTGCACCTTCCCTGTCGTCCGAAATCCGGGGGAGGGTGTAGACGGACGGTTTCTCCTCCACTTTCTCTAACGTGATGGTGTCGCTGCAGCCGTCGGCAACGGCAGTCAGGCAGGTGAAACCCTCTGAGAGAGGGACATCAGGAAAGACAAAGACCCTGCTGCCTGTCTGAGTGGAGAACAGCTCCCCATTCACGTACAGACTCACCTGAGACTGATTGGAGTAGATCTTTATCGGGGTGTTCTCCTGTGCCCGGCGGGCATAGCGTCTGCCGCAGAGATAGACGAAGGGCTCCTTGCTCCAATAGGCTTTGTAGACAAAGAAGGCCTCTTTTTTGATCTGCCGGTCCATCGTTACCAGCCCTTTGTTATTACGCCCTGCCACGCCGCCTTCGTCTCTGGCGGCACAGCCGAAATCAAACATATTCCACACATAGGTGCTCCAGAGATAGGGGCGCTCCATCAAAATTTTTGCCATGTATTCGTGGTATTGGGCCTGGTAGCATTCCGAATAGTCCCGGCACACGGCGATATCCGGCTGATAGGTGATGATTCCTTCAGCGCCGTACTCGGACAGCCCCAGACAGATCTCCGGATGCCTGGCGTGGAATTCGTCCAGCCATTTATCGTTTTGATCGTAATTCCCTCCGTACCATCCAAAATAATGATTGTAGCTCTCCACATCGGTAATGCCGTGGAGAGGGCTGTCCATGGGAAGCATACTCACATGTGCCATGGTGGTGAGACGGCTGGGATCGCGTTCTTTTACCAGTTCATTTAATTCGATGTGATTTTCCACAAGATCTTCCTTTTCACCGCCAATGGTGATCTCGTTGGAAAGCCCCCAGAAACAGATGGAAGGATGGTTGTAGTTCTGATAGATCAGATCTTTCATCTGCTCCATGGCATTGTCATGCGCCCGGGGGTCATCGCTCTGACAGCTGATATACGGAATCTCTGCCCAGACGATAAAGCCGAATTCGTCGCAGGCGTCATAGAAGTCCTGACTGTGCTGATAGTGTGCCAGACGGACAGTGTTGGCGCCAATCTCCCGGATCAGTTCAGCGTCCCTGAAATGCTGTTCCCTCGTCAGGGCATAACCCTCGTACAGCCAGTCCTGATGCCGGGCGACGCCCCGCAGCATCATGGGCTTTCCGTTCAGGAAGAACCCCTTTTCGGAATCCACATAAAATTCCCGGATGCCAAAGGTGGTAGAGACCTGATCCACCTGTTCGTTGCGGTAGACCAGAGTGGCTGTGAGCCGGTAGAGATAAGGGTCGTCCACTCCCTGCCAGAGATGGGGATCGGGCAGAAGAATATCTGTTTTGGGTTCCTTGGAGGCTCTCCAGCATTCTGCAGGGATGCTTCCGTCCCGGTCTACGATCTGATAGCGGATGGTATAATCCTCAGACGAGGTGTTCACCCAGCTGTTTAAATGGAGGATGGCATGCCCGCGAGGCTCCATCAGTTCGCTGGTGATACACAGACCGCCGGCACCGTGGTAGCTTACGTCAAAATGAAATTCAGGAAGCAGCAATAGTTCCACCCCGCGATAGAGACCTCCATAGAAGGTAAAGTCTGCCATCTGGGGATAGATGCGGCTGTGTTCACTGTTGTCCGCGGTTATGAGGATTTCCAGAGAAGTTTCGGCTTCAACGGCATGACGGAATTGGTTTGTGATGTCCACGGTGAATGCCGAATAGCCGCCCTCGTGGGAGGCGGTATTTTCTCCGTTCACATAGACAGTCCCCCGCAGGGAGAGGGCAGCGATGCGCAGGACAGCACAAAACGGGAGAAGGGAGGAAGTATCCGATTCCCTGCGGTATGCCCAGGGGGTGCCAAGGAGCAGGGCGGACGGCTGAAGAACCGTCTTGTAGCAGCATTCACCGCGGTAATAATCTCCGCCGCCGTCCGCTCCGTCCACGGCATTCCAGGTGTGCGGCAGAGACACGGGGTGCCATTTTGTGTCCGTCGGCGTAAGACGGTCGTAACTGCTTTTGGTAAATTGCCAGTTGTGGTTTAAGGGGATGATCTTTCTCATGGGATTGTCCTTTCTGTTATATATTTTTGTTCCTGTAAATGCGAAACGATATAGATACTGCAGGGTCTTGTGCAAAGTGCGCATCTCCCTCAGGCGCGTCTGCGCCGCATAAGTCAGCGGCGGACACTGAGAAACCACAGTGCAGCGCCGGAGTGCGGGCATCGTTTGAATACTGGTCTGCGGAATTACAGATCGCACAAAACACATTGTGTAGCATGAGCCTGTTTTGGAAAATTATGCGTTGGGAATCCGACAAAATAGGAAGCGGCTGCAGGTTGCCACTGTACTAATTTGGCAAAATGTGTTATACTCATTTCCGTGGGGCAGCAAATAAGACTGTCCGGACAGAAACAAAAAGAAATCAGAACGGGGATATCAGATGGATAAGATTATTTTGACAGGCGACCGGCCTACCGGAAGACTTCATGTAGGGCATTATGTGGGTTCCCTTCGCAGGCGCGTGGAACTGCAGAATTCCGGGGAATATAAAAAGACGTTTATCATGATCGCGGACGCGCAGGCTCTCACGGACAATATCGAAAATCCGGAGAAGGTGCGGCAGAACATTATCGAAGTGGCTTTGGACTATATGTCCTGCGGGCTGGATCCCGCAAAGTCCACCCTGTTTATTCAGTCGCAGATTTCCGAGCTGTGTGAGCTGACGTTCTATTACATGGACCTGGTGACCGTGGCGAGACTGCAGCGCAATCCCACGGTAAAAAACGAGATTCAGATGCGCAATTTTGAGGCGAGCATTCCCGTGGGATTTTTTACCTATCCCATCAGCCAGGCGTCGGACATCACGGCGTTCAAGGCGACCACCGTGCCGGTGGGCGGCGACCAGCTTCCCATGATCGAGCAGACCCGGGAGATCGTACACAAATTTAATACCGTATACGCTCCGGTCCTGGTGGAACCCCAGGCGCTTCTGCCTGACAATGAGGCTTGTCAGCGTCTGCCCGGCATCGACGGCAAGGCGAAGATGAGCAAATCTCTGGGCAACTGTATCTATCTGGCGGATTCTGCCGACGAGGTGCGTAAGAAGATCATGAGCATGTATACAGATCCTCTGCATCTGCAGGTCAGCGACCCGGGGCATCTGGAAGGAAACACCGTGTTTACGTATCTGGACGCTTTCTGCCGCGAGGAACATTTTGAGAGATACCTCCCGGAGTATGCCTGCCTGGATGAGCTGAAGGCGCATTATCAGAGAGGCGGTCTGGGAGATGTGAAGGTGAAGAAATTTTTAAACAATGTGATGCAGGAGACGCTGGAACCCATCCGGAACCGCAGGAAGGAACTGGAGAAGGATATCCCGGCGGTGTATGAGGTGCTGAAAAAGGGCAGTGACGTCGCCCGCGAAGTGGCGGCACAGACCCTGTCCGAAGTGAAGTCAGCCATGCGGATCAACTATTTTGAGGACGAGGAGCTGATCCGGGCACAAAGTGAAAAATACCGGTATGAGGCATAAACAAGCATATTTTGGCAATACTGACTATCAAAATATGCATGGAATCTGCTTAAATGCGCTGTTTCCATGTAGTAAGAATGGAAGGAGCTGCATATGAGCCAACATTTAGGAAAATCAAGCATCCGGCTGGAAAAGCCGGTCTATATCACAGGAAGCGCCAGTGTGGTGGGCAGGAAAGAAGGAGAGGGCCCGCTGGGGCTTCTTTTTGATATGGTGGGGGAGGATGATCTGTTCGGCTGCGCCACCTGGGAGGAGGCGGAGAGCAATCTGCAGAAGGATGCCGTGTATCTTGCCATGGAGAAGGCGGGAGTGACGCCCGGGGATGTGGATTTTATGTTTGCAGGCGATCTGCTGGGGCAGTCCATTGCCACATCCTTTGGAATTTCCAGTTATCAGATTCCGCTCTTCGGGGTCTATGGGGCATGTTCCACCTGCGGAGAGTCCCTTGCACTGGGAGCTCTTACGCTGGCAGGCGGATTTGCCGATAAAGTGGTCTGTGTCACTTCCAGTCATTTTGCCAGTGCGGAGAAAGAATTTCGTTTTCCTCTGGAGTATGGAAACCAAAGACCGTTGTCTGCAACCTGGACTGTGACGGGCAGTGGAGCCTTTGTTTTGAGCACAGAGACGGATGGAAAAGATAACAGGCGTTGTTGCGGAACAACGGAAGTGTCAGAAGAGAAAAATACACCTGTGTCAAAAGGGGTAAGAGCCCGGATCAGCGGCATAACTGTGGGAAAAATTACCGATTACGGTCTAAAGGACTCTATGAATATGGGTGCTTGTATGGCACCGGCGTCAGCTTCGACATTGGAGCAGCACTTTATTGACTTCGACAGTCAACCGGAGGATTACGACAAAATAATAACAGGTGATTTGGGCAGTGTAGGGCAGCGCGTTCTGATCGATCTGCTTCGGGAAAGGGGCTATGATATCTCCTCGCGCCACATGGATTGTGGTATAGAAATCTTTGACGCAGGGTCCCAGGATACCCACGCAGGGGGAAGCGGCTGTGGCTGCAGCGCGGTGACGCTCTCTGCGTATATCTTAAAGCAGCTTGAGGAAGGCAACTGGAAAAAGGTTCTGTTCATGCCTACGGGAGCGCTGTTGTCAAAGACCAGCTTCAACGAGGGAAAGAGTGTGCCCGGGATCGCACATGCGCTGGTGCTGGAGAGTTGTCTGAATTAAATGCTCCTCATGCTTGAAATGTATTTCCAATCCTGTTAAAATAAAAGAATAACAGAGGATTGGGTGACATCCGGGAATGGGGAATGGATATGCGCAGGGTTCAGTTTAAAATGGAGAGACCGGGGTTATTGAGCGTGGGGCAGGAGATCACCGTCACGGAGGGGCTGCTTCCGAGCAATTATTATTATACCATCGATCCCTCCCTTGCCATGTCGGGTAATATTCCCTTTACAGAGCGGCTGGTAAGCCAAAAGGGAGTGATCGTGGACATCACGGAGAATCCCAGGGGGTTTTATGTCACCGCAGAGTTTGATGAGCCGGAAGTTATCTGATCCTGCATTAACTTAAATAGTAGATAATTACGATAGGAGGACATGTGTTATGTTAAAGAAAATTGCAACAGAAAAAGCACCTGCAGCTATCGGACCCTACTCACAGGGAATCATTTCAGGCAACCTGTTATTTGCGTCCGGTCAGATTGCAATAAATCCTGCAAACGGTGCGATTGAGGCAGAGGGGATCGTGGAGCAGACAGAGCAGGTGATGAAGAACATCGGGGCGATTCTCGAAGCGGCGGGCACCGACTATACAAGAGTGGTAAAGACCACCTGTTTTTTGAAGGATATGGATGACTTTGCGACCTTTAACGAGATTTATGCCAGGTATTTTACGGAGCGGCCTGCCCGCAGCTGTGTGGCTGTCAGGACGCTTCCCAAAAACGTGCTCTGCGAAGTGGAGGTCATCGCGGAGGTATAGCAGGTGGACAGAACAAGTATTATTTTGATCGGCATGCCCGGAGCGGGCAAGAGCACGGTTGGCGTTGTTCTTGCGAAGCGTCTGGGCATGCGCTTTGTGGACTCGGATCTGATAATTCAGGAACAGTATGGGAAACTTTTGCACGAACTGATCGAGGAGCGGGGCGTGGAAGATTTCTGGGAGCTGGAAAATCGTGTGAATTTATCGATCCCCACGGAAAAGAGTGTGATCGCCACCGGGGGAAGTGCGGTATACGGCGGCGAGGCGATGGAGCATTTTCGCGAGATCGGTACGGTGGTTTATCTCAAGCTGCCCTATGATGAGGTGGAGGAGCGGCTGGGGGACTTAAATGCGAGAGGGGTGACGCTCAGACCCGGACAGACGCTTGGCGATCTGTATGAGGAGAGGGTGCCGCTCTATGAAAGGTATGCCCGGATCACAATCGACTGCCATGGGAAATCATTGCGGGAAATCGTGAAAGAGATCGAAGGGCAGCTGCAAAATTTACGGATCCCATGACCGTCTGACCGGCAGGAGGATCTCAGGGGGACGCTCTGACAGACCCCGGAGCGGGCGGTTCTGACAGTGGTGGAATAGTGAGCCGGTTTGGGGGCGGCGGACGGTACAAAGGACAATAAAGAACGGAAAATTCAAAAAATGTTCACATATTCCGGCATTTCCTGCCCATACTAATCCTGAAATGTGATGGATGAAGGAGTGTGGAGGATGGATTATGTGAATGCTTTCTGGGTGGGCGGATTGATCTGTGCGGCAGTACAGATCCTGATGGAAAAGACGAAGATGATGCCGGGAAGGATCATGGTGCTGTTGGTAATGACCGGAGCGGTGATCAGTCTTTTCGGATGGTATGAGCCTTTTCAGAAATTTGCGGGGGCAGGGGCGAGTGTTCCGCTTCTGGGATTTGGAAACGTGCTGATGAAAGGTGTGAAGGAAGCGGTGCAGGAGCAGGGACCTCTGGGGCTGTTTGCCGGGGGATTTAAGGCCGCTGCGGTGGGGACCAGTGCAGCGCTGATCTTCGGCTATCTGGCGAGTCTGGTCTTTAAGCCCAAAATGAAACAATGAGAGAATGCGTTATGGCAGGATAACATCGGGTGTAAAAAGTGTCAGAGCTTTTTATACCCGATTCCTTTTTCGTTTAAATATCTGCAGAGAGCGTTGTCCCATAGGATCTCTGCCTCTTTGTCCATCACAAAGGTATGGCAGGAGAGCCCTGTGGTAAGAAGCGCCTTATTTCCATCATAGCGGATGTTTAGGATTAGCGCTTTGACATGAGACGGATCCGAAGCGCCGTCGGATAGGATCTTCTCCATATATTCCGGCTTGATCTGCAATACGAATTTAAAGTACAGCGGGGTGTATTTCCCCTTGATCAGATCATAGCAGAGCCCTTTCAGTTCGCTCCAGGGACGGAGCGCAAAGGGAATCTGTTCTTTATTCCGTTCCCCGGGCGGGAAGAATTCCGGATTGATATGACCGTCTATAGTGTAGGTGTTTGCGGTGCGGATAACAGCTTCTTCCAGGAGAAAGGTGTCGAAGGTATCTTTGGAGAGCAGATGGCTCATAAAAAATTTCATGGACAAAACTTCTAATGCAAGCATGGAAACCTCCGTGATGGCAGTATATGTTTAATAGTATGAGTATATCGCAAAGAGGAAAAAAAGAAAAGCAGATGATCAAAAGATATAAAAAGATAATACTTTACATGATCGACAGACTATGCTATCATATGTAGTATCGAAAACTATGTAGAAAGGTTTACAAAAACATGAAATACAAAATCATAATTGACAGCTGCGGAGAAATTCCCGGGGAATATAGAGATGATGAGAGGTTTGCCTCTATTCCCCTGGGGCTGGAGGTGGGGGACTACTGTATCCTGGATGACGAAGATTTTGATCAGGCGGAGTTTTTGCAGAAAGTGGCAGAATATCCCAACTGCCCCCGCTCATCCTGTCCCTCGCCCGAGCGGTATATGGATGCTTATGACACGGACGCTTCCCATATCTATGTGATCACGCTCTCCTCCAAGTTAAGCGGCAGTCACAACAGTGCCTGTCTCGCCAAAAGTCTCTATCTGGAAAAACACGGGGAGCACAAATGCAGGATTCATGTGATCGATTCCCTGTCAGCCAGCTGCGGGGAGACGCAGATCGCACTGAAACTGATGGAGCTGGAGGAAGAAGGGCTTTCCTTTGAGGAGATCGTGGAGAGAATCGAGCGTTTCCGGGATGGGATGTGCACTTACTTTGTGTTGGATAATCTGGAGACACTGCGCAAGAACGGGAGACTCTCCGGCGTGAAATCCGTGATGGCATCCACCCTGAACATTAAACCCGTGATGGCGGCAGAGGAAGGGATCATCGTACAAAAGGGTCAGTGTGTGGGGATCAAGAAAGCGCTGGGCAGGCTGGCTGAGATGGCGGCGGCAGTGCCGGACGGGGAAAAGAAAAGGCTGATGATCACCCATTGCAATGCGCCGGAGCGCGCGGAACTTATCAAAAAGCTTGCCACGGCAAAACACGGTTTCCGGGAATGTATCATCATGGATATGCGCGGAGTCAGCAGTATGTATGCCAACGATGGAGGGGTGATCGTCACGGTTTAAGGGCAGGCAGCTGTCTGCCGGTATCACCACAGGAAAGAATTCCGGAAAGCGGGATAACAGATCATCAAGAGAAGGATCTGAAGGATCAGGATGCACGGCAGACCATAGCGAAAGTACCAGTGCTTTGTCTTATGGCGAAAGAGCAGCATCCCTGCGATGGCACCTATGCTGCCTCCTAAGATCGCGGCTGTAAACAGGGATTTTTCCGAAATGCGCCAGGCATGTCTGACCGCACGCCGCTTGTCGATCCCCATCAGGGCAAAGGCGAGAAGATTGACAGCAGTCAGATAATAGATCACAAAACAGGCGGGCATGATATTTCCTCCGTGGAGAAACAGGAATTGTCTTAGAAAACGGCATAGAGTCTGTATACAGAAAAGAGGATGCCCGCAGAGGGGCATCCTCTAATCACGTTTACAGCAGCTCTTCACCCTGTTCCTGCATTTTCATGGCTCTCACT
This sequence comes from uncultured Acetatifactor sp., assembly GCA_947581865.1. Lineage (GTDB taxonomy): Bacteria > Bacillota > Clostridia > Lachnospirales > Lachnospiraceae > Acetatifactor. The sequence goes on from CANPWA010000022.1 coordinate 28,133, forward strand.
TTGCAGGAGAGTCCGAACAGATTGATGAAGCCCTCCGCATCGTGGTGGTCGTACAGATCACCTGTGGTAAAGGATGCGATGCTCTCGTTGTAGAGAGAGTAGGGAGAAGTGGTGCCTGCTTTGATGATATTGCCTTTGTAAAGCTTGAATTTTACTTCTCCGGTCACATATTTCTGAGTCTCCTCGATGAAAGCCTGCTCCGCCTTGCGCAGGGGAGTGAACCATTTGCCCTCATAGACAAGACTTGCAAAACGGCTGCCGATCTCTTTTTTCATGGCATAGGTGTCGCGGTCGAGGATCAGTTCCTCAAGCTGCTGGTGTGCCTCCATGAGGATGGTTCCGCCGGGAGTCTCATATACGCCGCGGGACTTCATGCCCACCACGCGGTTTTCCACAATGTCGATGATGCCGATGCCATGTTTTCCGCCCAGCTTGTTTAAGGTGGAGATGATCTCGGATACCTTCATCTTTTGACCGTTTACGGAGGTGGGAATCCCTCTCTCGAAGGTCATGGTAACATATTCTCCCTCGTCGGGAGCCTTCTCGGGGGTCACGCCCAGCACAAGCAGATGCTCAAAATTGGGTTCGTTTGCGGGATCCTCCAACTCCAGCCCCTCGTGGCTGATATGCCAGATATTGCGGTCACGGCTGTAGGAGGAATCCGCCGAGAAAGGAAGATCGATACCGTGTGCCTTGCAGTAGGCAATCTCCGACTCGCGGGAATCCATGGTCCATTTATCGTTTCTCCAGGCGGCGATGATCTTGATGTCCGGCGCCAGTGCCTTGATGCCCAGCTCGAAACGGATCTGGTCATTTCCCTTGCCGGTCGCGCCGTGGCAGATGGCGGTAGCGCCCTCTTTTCTCGCGATCTCCACCAGCTTTTTGGCGATCAGGGGACGTGCCATGGAAGTGCCCAGCAGATACTTGTTCTCATAGACGGCGTTCGCCTGCACGCAGGGGACGATGTACTCGTCGCAGAATTCGTCGATGACATTCTCGATGTAAAGCTTGGATGCACCGCAGAACTTTGCCCTCTCCTCCAGACCGTCCAGCTCCTCCGCCTGTCCGCAGTCGATACATACACAGATCACTTCGTAGTCAAAGTTTTCTTTCAGCCAGGGGATGATGGCGGTGGTGTCGAGCCCGCCGGAATAGGCGAGAATCACTTTTTCTTTCATAATAAAATTCCTCCAACAATAAATTATGTAATTTTTACTCAACTGACAACACTATACAACATATTTTGGGGAAAAGCAAGCCATGTTTCGGTTGAGAAAACAGGACGATTGTGATATATTTTGAAAGGAAAGAATGTCGCCGCGGCACGATGCCGTGACGGAAGGATCGGAGGGGACATATGGACATCCAGGAGGAATTGGAGAAACTGAAAAAAGAGCTTCGCATCACCCGTGTGCTTTGTACGGTCAGCTCTCTGCTGACGGCGGGGCTTTTGATCGGGATCGTTTTTCTGTCGGTAAATCTCTTGCCGCTCATTCGGTTTGCCGAGGATGTGAGACCGGTGATGGGCAGTCTGAAAGCTCTGGATGTGGAGGCAGTCAACGGTGTCCTGGATCAATTGGAGACCGTGGACTTAAAGGAATTTTCCGACGCGGTGGAGCAGCTGGACATGGATACGCTGAACGATACCCTGGAGCAGGTGGATAAGGCGCTGGAGGACATGGATATGGAGGCGGTGTCCACTGCCGTGCAGAATCTCAACGGTGTGGTGGATACATTAAAGTCCGTGAGTAACACATTGAGCAGTTTTTTTGGCGTGGGGGAATGACCCGCGAAAATGCGTAATTATTCATAAAGACATGAATTATTCAATTTATAATGAATAATTATGCAATAAAAACTGAAAAAACTGTATAAAAATAAAAAAACAGTAGACATTTATGCAAAAAGTGGTATGATTACAGAAGTGACACTTTCCGGAGCTTGCGGAAAATATTGACGATGGAGGAAACGGTGTAAAAATGATAAAGGCGGGAATTATCGGAGCGACAGGTTACGCGGGCGCGGAGCTGGTGCGCATTCTCACAAACCACAAGGATGTACAGATCGTCTGGTACGGTTCCAAGAGCTACATAGATAAGAGATACAGCGAAGTCTATCAGAACATGTTCCGGATCGTGGAGGACGTGTGCAGGGATGACAGGCTGCAGGAGCTGGCGGATCAGGCGGACGTGATCTTCACAGCCACGCCCCAGGGGTTTCTGGCAGGGATTTTGACGGAGGAGATCTTAAGTAAGGTCAAGATCGTGGATCTGTCCGCGGACTATCGGATCAAGGATGTGGCAGTCTATGAGAAGTGGTACGGCATCGAACACAGATCCCCTCAGTTTATCCAGGAAGCGGTGTACGGGCTCTGTGAGATCAACCGGGATCAGATCACCCCGGCGACCCGGCTGGTGGCCAACCCCGGGTGCTATACCACCTGTTCCATCTTGACGGCATACCCTCTGGTCAAGGAGGGGCTGATCGATGCAGGCACTCTGATCGTGGATGCCAAATCGGGAACCTCCGGCGCGGGCAGGGGGGCGAAGATGGCCAATCTGTTCTGTGAGGTGAACGAGAACATGAAGGCATACGGCGTGGCGAGCCACCGCCATACCCCCGAGATCGAGGAGCAGCTGGGCTATGCGGGAAACTGTGATGTGACCATCAATTTTACCCCCCATCTGGTGCCCATGAACCGGGGGATCCTGGCGACGGAGTACGCTTCCCTCAAAAGAAAGCCCGACGGCAGTCTCCCTTCCTATGAGGAGATCCGGGCGGTTTATGATAAGTATTATGGAAAAGAAAAATTTGTCCGCGTGCTGGAGAAGGGCGTCTGCCCCGAGACCAAGTGGGTGGAGGGCAGCAATTATGTGGACATCGGTTTTGTGATCGACGAGAGGACGGGGCGGATCATCATGATGGGCGCGCTGGACAATCTGGTGAAGGGCGCGGCGGGCCAGGCGGTGCAGAACATGAATCTGTTGTTCGGGCTGCCGGAGAGCGAAGGGCTGGAGCTGGTGCCCTGCTTCCCGTAAAGAGCGGCGGAACAAGAAATAGAGTAAGAAATATAGTAAGAAATAGAGTACAGAACCATAAGGATGAGAGACATGAGCAGAACATTTACGGTCAGAACCATGACCCCAAAGGATTATGACGGGCTGAAGACCCTCTGGATGACCATTAAGGGTTTCGGCATCCGCAGCATCGATGACTCCCGGGAGGGCGTGGAGCGTTTCCTGGCGAGAAATCCCGGAACCAGCGTGGTGGCGGTGGCGCAGGACGGCTCCGTCGTGGGCGGGATCCTCTGCGGGCATGACGGCAGGAGAGGCTGCCTTTACCATGTCTGTGTGCGGGAGGATTACCGGAGGATGGGCATCGGCAAAGCCATGGTGGTACACTGCATGAACGCGCTGAAAGCGGAGCAGATCAACAAGGTGAGCCTCATTGCCTTCACCCGAAACGATGTGGGAAACGCCTTTTGGAACCGCATCGGCTGGACGAAGAGAGAGGATCTGAATTATTACGATTTTACGCTGAACGAGGCAAATATCACGGCGTTCAACCAGTGAGAGATATCAGGTGTGATAGGACAATGCGCTATGGGCACAAATGCGGTATGTGTATAGATGTGCGCGGAAATGAGGTAAAACATGGAGAGCAGGATCAGACAGACAGAGGGCGGCGTGACCGCGGCAAAAGGATTTCAGGCAGCAGGCGTGGAGGCAGGCGTCAAGTACCAAAACAGAAAAGATATGGCGCTGATCTACAGCGAGGCGCCCTGTAAGGCGGCGGCCACATTTACTGCGAATCTCGTAAAGGCCGCTCCGGTACAGTGGGACAGACAGATCGTGGACCATTCGCCCTTTGTGCAGGCGGTGGTCGTCAACTCCGGCATAGCCAACGCCTGCACCGGAAAGCAGGGAATGGATGTCTGCCGGGCAGAGGCGGAGTGCGCCGGGAAACTTCTGCACATTCCCGCCGAGGCGGTGCTTTTGGGCTCCACCGGGGTCATAGGTATGCAGATGCCCTTAGACCGCATCACGGCGGGCATTGGGAAACTGGCGGAGGCAAGGAGCGACACGCTGGAAGCGGGGCACGATGCGGCCAGAGCCATCATGACCACGGATACCGTTCCCAAGGAGATCGCCGTACAGTTCGAGCTGGGCGGGAAGACCGTCACGCTGGGAGGCATGTGCAAGGGTTCCGGAATGATCCATCCCAATATGTGTACCATGCTGGGATTTATCACCACCGATGCCGATATCTCCGGGGAATTGCTCCAGAAGGCTTTGAGCGCCGATGTGCCGGATACCTTCAATATGGTCTCCGTGGACGGCGACACCAGCACCAACGATACGCTTTTGCTTCTGGCAAACGGGCGGGCGCAAAATCCTAAGATCACCGCAGAGGGGGAGGACTATGACGTTTTCTGTGAGGCGCTCCACACCGTCACGGTGTATCTTGCGAGAAAGATGGCAGGCGACGGCGAAGGCGCCACCGCGCTCTTTGAGTGCAGGGTCGTGGGGGCGGCTGACAAACAGGACGCCCGGACTCTGGCCCGGTCGGTCATCTGCTCCTCTCTGAGCAAGGCGGCAGTGTTTGGCCACGATGCCAATTTTGGACGTTTTCTGTGTGCTCTGGGATACTCCGGCGCGCAGTTTGATCCGGAGAATGTGGATCTTTATTTCCAGAGCGAAAACGGGAAGATCCATATCTACAGCGCCGGGTGCGCGCTGGATTACAGCGAGGAGGAAGCGGCCCGGGTGCTGTCGGCTCCCGAGGTGACTGTTCTCGCCGATATACATATGGGCGACGCGGAGGCGACCGCCTGGGGATGCGATCTGAGCTATGACTATGTGAAGATCAACGCGGATTACCGCAGCTGACAGAGGGCATACGCCCAAGGGGCCGTAAAGAAGACGGAAAGGAAACGGAAAGGAAACGATATACCATGGGAAAGGACATGCAGGAAGTATTGAAAAAGGCGGAGGTACTCATCGAGGCACTCCCCTATATACAGAAATTCAACCGCAAGATCATCGTGGTGAAATACGGCGGAAGCGCCATGAGCAATGAGGAACTGCAGAAAAATGTCATCAAGGACGTGACGCTTCTGAAACTGGTGGGTTTTAAACCCATCATCGTCCACGGCGGCGGCAAGGAGATCAGCCGCTGGGTGGGCAAGGTGGGCAAGGAGGCCAGATTTGTCAACGGGCTGCGCGTCACCGATGAGGAGACCATGGAGATCGCCGAGATGGTGCTGGGCAAGGTGAACAAGAGCCTTGTCTCCATGGTGCAGGAGCTGGGCGTGAAGGCCGTGGGGTTAAGCGGCAAGGACGGCGGGCTTCTGACGGTGCAGAAAAAATATGCCGGAGGCGAGGACATCGGCTTTGTGGGCGAGATCACCGGGGTGGATCCCAAGGTGCTTTACGATCTTCTGGAGAAGGATTTCCTTCCCATTGTGGCTCCCATCGGTCTGGATGAGCATTTCCAGACCTACAATATCAATGCGGACGACGCGGCGTGCGCGGTGGCCAAGGCGGTGGGCGCTGACAAGCTGGTGTTCCTGACGGACATCGAGGGGCTTTACAAAGATGTGGACGACAAGAGTTCCTTCATCTCCCGTCTCACGGCAAGCCAGGCGGACGAGCTGATCGGGGGAGGCTATATCGGAGGCGGTATGCTGCCCAAACTTGCCAACTGCACCTCGGCCATCCGAAACGGCGTAAACCGCGTACATATCCTGGACGGCAGGGTGCCTCACAGCCTGCTTCTGGAGATCTTTACCAACGAGGGCGTGGGTACCGCCATCATCGCGGACGAGGACAGAGACAGTATCCATGCCGCGGCGGGCTGACCGGTGGAGACGGCGGCGGAAATGCCATGACAGCCGCCGGGCGGCATTGCGGAACAGACAAAGCGGGAAATTTTTCAAAAAGAAAGGGTTTCAAAGGGTATCCATATGGACATGAAGGAATATATCGGGCAGGCGGAGAAAGACCTGCTGCACACCTACAACCGTTATCAGATCGTGCTGGATAAGGGCGACGGCGTTTCTCTGTATGACATGGAAGGGAAAAAATATCTGGATTTTGTGGCAGGTATAGCGGTGTTCGCTCTGGGGTATCATTATCCCGGGTACGATGAGGCGCTGAAGGGTCAGATCGACAAGCTGATCCACACCTCCAATTACTATTACAATGTGCCCGCGATCGAGGCGGCGCGGCGGGTGAAACAGGCTTCCGGCATGGACCGGGTATTTTTTACCAACTCCGGCACGGAGGCGCTGGAGGGAGCCATCAAGGCGGCGCGCAAGTATGCCTGGCTGAAGACCGGCAGCCACGACGGGGAGATCATCGCCATGAACCACTCCTTCCACGGAAGGACCATGGGCGCCCTGGCAGTCACGGGCAATCCCAAGTACCGGGAGCCCTTTGAGCCCCTGATCGGGAATGTGAAATTTGCGGACCTGAATGATCTTGACAGTGTGATGAGCTGTGTGACGGACAAAACCTGCGCGATCCTTCTGGAGCCCGTGCAGGGCGAGGGCGGTCTGCTGCCCGCTGAGGAGGAGTTTCTGAGGAAGCTCCGCGCCCTCTGCGATGAGAGGGATATCCTCCTGATCTTCGACGAGGTGCAGTGCGGCATGGGCAGGACCGGATACATGTATGCCTGGCAGCGCTTCGGCGTGAAGCCGGACATCATGACCAGCGCCAAGGCATTGGGCTGCGGCGTTCCGGTGGGCGCGTTCATGATGACGGAGCGGATCGCGCAAAATTCCCTCACCAGCGGAGACCATGGCACCACCTACGGCGGCAATCCCCTTGCGGCGGCCGCGGTGGCGAAGGTGCTGGAGATCTACGAGAGGGATGACATTGTGGGGCATGTCAGACAGGTGGCTCCCTATCTGGAACAGCGTCTGAAAGAACTGATGGCAGAGCATGACTGCATCGTGGAACACCGGGGCGTGGGACTGATGCAGGGGCTTGTGTTTGACCGCCCTGTGGGGGAGATCATCACCCGGGCGGTGGAGAAGGGGCTGCTTCTCATCAATGCGGGTGCGGACATCATCCGTTTTGTGCCGCCTCTGATCATCACGAAGCAGAACATTGACGATATGATCGCCATTTTGGATGTCTGCATCCCGTGAGGACAGACGGATCCGGGAGAGGACCGGTGATTTACCGGGTGAAAATGACGGAGAGGATTCATGGATTGGAAGAAGAGATTGATACAGGCAGCGGTTGTGGCGATCGGCATTGCCGCCGTTCTATTCGTCGCTGTAGGAAACAATGGCGTTTTGGAGAAGGCGCAGGATGACGCCGCCTATCCCGGCGGGGACAAGGAGACCATCTATTTCTGGTATACGGATGACAGTATGACCAGTTTCATTAACAGTGCCGCCGTCTCTTTCGGAGAGAAGGAGGATGTGCGCGTGATCCCCGTGCTCACCGGGGAGGGGCAGTATCTGGAGACGCTCAACCGCGCCTCTCTGAGCGGGGAGCAGATGCCGGATGTTTATCTGATCGGAAATGATGCTCTGGAAAAAGCGTATCTGGCAGGGCTTGCCAGCGAGACTCTGGACGGGGGAGAAGTGTGCGGCACAGAGTATTTTTCTCCGGCGGCATTGAATGCGGTAAGTTTTCGGGGGAAAAATATAGCGTATCCGCTCTACTTTGAGACCAGTGTTCTGCTCTATAATGAAACGTATCTGGAGACTTGGGCAGTACAACAGGCGAGAAAAGAACTGGAGGAAAAGGGCGGGGAAGGCGAAGCGGACGAGGCTGTTGTAAATGAGCTGGCGCAGAGCTATCTGGAAAAAGGGATTCCCGCCACCGTGGATGATATTTTGTATATTGCGGACACGTTTGATCTGCCGGAGAATGTGGAAGGCATCATGAAATGGGATGTGTCCGATATTTTTTACAATTACTGGTTCGTGGGGCGGTATATGGTCGTGGGCGGAGAAGCCGGAGATGACGAAAACCGCATTGACATCAACAATGAGCAGGTCATACAGTGCCTGGAGGTTTATAAGGCATTAAACCAGTTCTTTTCCATGGAGACGGACACGATCAGTTATGACTCTGTGATACAGGATTTCATAGACGGGAAAATCGTGTTCACGGTGGCTACCACGGATGTCATAAACCGGCTGGAAAGCGCAAAGGCGGACGGAAGTTTTGCATACGATTATGGTGTCGCCGCCATGCCGGACGTAAGCGCGGATCTGGAGAGCGCATCTTTGTCCGTGACGGGAGCCGTGGCAGTAAACGGCTATTCCGGGCACAGGGAGCTTGCCAATGCGTTTGCCGCCTATCTGGTAAAGGACTGCGCGGGAGAGCTCTATCCGAGAACGGGAAAGCTGCCTGCCAGAATGGATACGGACCCGGACAATCCGGCAGCGGAGATTTTTCAATTGGAATATGCGGACAGTGTTCCTCTGCAGAAGCTGATCGAGACGGGGAATTTCTGGATACGTCTGGAAGTGCTTTTTGCAAAGGTCTGGGACGGAGAGGATGCGGCGGAACTGGTGGCAGAGCTGGCAGAGGAGATCGCCGCACAGGTTCAGACATAATTGAATTGCATAGGATGACCAACCATAGGGCAAGCTATACCAAAGGAGGCTTTGATCCGGAAAGCCGCACAGAAAAGAGGTATAGTCTATGGTTGGTTTTTTGATCGCATTGATTTCGGGAGCGCTGATGAGCGTTCAGGGCGTGTTCAACACGCAGGTGACCAAGGCGTCGGGTATCTGGAGCGCCAGCGCTTTTGTGCAGTTTACCGCGCTGATCGTCTGTCTGGGTGCATGGTTTGTCACGGAGAGAAGTTCTCTGCTCCGAGTGTTTTCCGTGCAGCCCAGGTATATGCTTTTGGGAGGGGCGATCGGCGCGTTCATCACTTATACGGTCATCCGCAGCATGGATGCTCTGGGACCGGCAAAGGCAGTGATGCTGATCGTGGTCGCTCAGCTGGCTGTAGCGTATCTCATTGAGCTCTTCGGCTGGTTTGGCGTGGAGAAACAGCCCTGGGAATGGCGCAAAGCGATCGGCATGGCTGTGGCGATCATCGGCATCATCGTGTTTAAATGGAAGTAACGGTTCCTTCCCTGTCAACTTTATTAAGTTTTTCTTATATTTTAAAAAGGGTGACTTGTAAATCCCGAAAGATTCCCTTAAAATAAAACTATCAGCAGACCCATTTTATTTTGTACAAAGGCAGTTCCTTCCCCGCCGGCAATACAGTCCGGCAGAAAGGAGAAGGAATATGACTGTAGATTCCAGAAAGAGACGGCAGGCTGTTTTAAGATGGCTTGCGGGAATGACCGCGGCATTGCTGTGTACATTCTGCGGCGGTTGTAAAAGTGCGGATCCGGCAGTGATACCCGGAGAGCCCGTCGGGCTGATCCGGGACAGCGGGGCACTCTTTGAGGAAAGCGCTGTCACAGAGAAGGAGACGCCTTGTGTGATTTATGTTCATGTCTGCGGCGCGGTGAATGCGCCTGGAGTGGTAACGCTGCCGGAGGGAAGCCGGGGACAGGATGCCCTGGAGGCGGCGGGCGGGTTTTCGCCGCAGGCGGCGGTGGAGGCCGTCAATCTCGCGCAGCCTCTGGAGGACGGCGCGCAGCTTTATTTTCCTACCCGGGAGGAGGAAGAGAGTCTTCTTGCCGCGCAAAAAGAGCGGGAGTCGGGGCTGGTCGATCTCAATACCGCGGACAGAAAGCGGCTGTGCACGCTGCCCGGCATCGGCGAGGCAAAGGCGGAGGCGATTTTGGCTTACCGGAACGAAAATGGAGATTTTCAGAGGGTGGAAGATATCATGAGAGTGCCCGGTATCAAGGAGAGCGCTTTTGAGAAGATAAAGGATTTGATCACCGTGAAATAAGTTGTGAGGAGAGAGTAGGAAAATGGCTGAGAAGAGAGTGCTGGTGGTGGACGACGAGAAACTGATCGTGAAGGGGATCCGCTTTAGTCTGGAACAGGATGATCTGAAGGTGGACTGTGCCTATGACGGTGAGGAGGCGTTAGAGTACGCCCGCAATAACCAGTATGACATTATCCTGCTGGATGTGATGCTTCCGAAGCTCACGGGGTTTGAGGTGTGTCAGCAGATCCGGGAATTTTCCAGCGTCCCCATCATCATGCTCACGGCGAAGGGGGATGATATGGATAAGATCCTGGGACTGGAGTACGGTGCGGACGACTATATCACGAAACCGTTCAACATTTTGGAAGTGAAGGCCCGGATCAAGGCGATCATGCGGCGCATGGAGCCCAAAAACGCAGTCAGGGAGCCCCAGCGGATCATCGAGAGCGGGGAGATGAAGCTTGACTGTGAGGGCAGGAGAGTCTATATAGGGAGCAGGGAGATCAGCCTTACGGCGAAGGAGTTTGAGGTGCTGGAGCTTTTGATGCTCAATCCCAACAAAGTCTACGGGAGAGAGGCTCTGCTGCGGCTGGTGTGGGGGGCGGATTATCCCGGGGATGTGCGCACGGTGGACGTACATATCAGAAGACTGAGAGAGAAGATCGAGGAAAATCCCAGCGAACCCAAATATGTACATACCAAATGGGGCGTTGGCTATTACTTTTTAAATGCGTGACGGACGGATATGAAGACGATAAAAAAACTGATGAAACTGATATGGGAGAAGATGCCCTTAAAAAGCCTGCGGCTTCGTATCTTTTCCATTGTGCTGTTCATAGGCATCGTTCCGGGAATCGTTGTCGGCGTGGGGATCGTACAAAACTATCAGGACCGTGCGGTGAAGCAGCGCATCTCCTCTGTACAGAATCAGCTGATGATCGTGGCAAATCACCTGATCGCCAACGATTATATGGCAAATTACCAATCCGAGGAGCCCACCTACAGAAACTCCAGAGAGGTCACGGATGCGGAGCTGGAGATGCTCGCCAATCTGTATGAGGGGCGGGTTATGATCATCAACAGTAATTTCAAGGTTGTGAAGGATACTTACAGCATCAGTGAGGGAAAGATCATAATTTCCGAGGAAGTCATCAAATGCTTCCTCGGGGAAAATATTTCCCATTACGATCCGGAGCACGGCTATATTGAGATGACTGTCCCCATCATGGATACCACTGCAAACTCCACCCAGGGAGGGGCGGTGAGGGGCGTGATGCTCATAAGCATATCCGACGGCAGCATCGTTGCCATGACAACACTGTTGAACCGGCGGGTGGTCATCATAGAGACCCTGCTGGCTCTGGGGATCGTGCTGCTTGCCATTGTCCTGTCCGTGGTGATGACCAGACCGTTTGACCGTATCACCCAGGCGATCATGGATGTGAATTCCGGCTACACGGACGAAAGCATCTCCGTGCCCGACTATGCGGAGACAGTGCATATCGTCGATGCCTTCAACCAGCTTCTGAGACGGATGAGGACGCTGGACGAGTCCCGGCAGGAGTTTGTGGCAAATGTGTCCCATGAGCTCAAGACGCCCATGACTTCCATCAAGGTGCTGGCAGACTCTCTGCTCATGCAGCAGGATACTCCGGCAGAGCTCTACAGGGAGTTTCTGGAGGATATCGTATCCGAGATAGACAGGGAAAACCGCATTATAACGGATCTGCTTGCCCTGGTGAAAATGGATAAGAGAACACAGGACAAAAATATCGTCTCTCTGAATATCAATGACCTGGCAGAGTTGATCTTGAAACGCCTCCGTCCGATCGCGCGCAAAAAGGATGTGGAATTGGTCTTTGAGAGCATGAGACCGGTGACGGCGGAAGTGGATGAGGTCAGGATGACCCTGATCATGACGAATCTGGTGGAGAACGCCATTAAGTACAACAAAGAACACGGCTGGGTCAAGGTGGAGCTGGATGCGGATCATCAGTTTTTCACTTTTAAAGTAAGCGATTCCGGTATCGGGATCCCGGAGGAGGCGCTGGATCATATCTGCGAGCGTTTTTACCGTGTGGACAAGTCCCATTCCAGGGAGATCGGCGGAACAGGGCTGGGGCTGGCCATCACCAAGAGCGCGGTACTGATGCACCGGGGAACCCTTACCGTCAACAGTGTGGAGGGGGAAGGGACCTGCTTTCTGGTGAAAATCCCCTTAAACTATATCGTGACCTAGGGTGGTCACTGTGCCGGCTGCCGCGGCGGAAGAAGAGGAAGTATGAAGAAATTGCTTGTGGTTCTCGGAAGTCTCCTGATCTTGGCGGGCTTTGCCGCCTGCGGGGAGGAGATTCCCACGGGAGCCGATGTCTATCAAATTTATACGGTGAACAATTCCGAGACCAAGGTGGAGGTGCATCCCTGCCGGCTGCAGTCCGAGGATGATGGCAAGCTCCTTAAGGAATTGGTGGAATGCCTTTCGACTCCGCCCGAAAAGCTGGAGTACAAAGTCCCTTTTGCCATGGGGTTTGACATCCTCGACCTGGATCTGTCGGATGGCATGCTCTCCATTGATGTGAGCGGTTCTTACCTTACTATGCCGGCGACCACGGAAGTGCTGGTGCGCGCCGCCATCGTGCGCACGCTTACTCAGGTACCGTCGGTGCGCTATGTGGGGATAACGGTGGATGGGCAGCCGCTTTTTGACAATGCGGGAGACGTGGTAGGGCTGATGACCGCGGACATGTTCATTGACAACGACGGCAATGAGATCAACACCTATGAGTTCGTGCGGGTAAAGCTTTATTTTGCGAATATGGAAGGCGATAAACTGATTGCGGTAAACCGTGAAAAATATTACTCCACCAACATACCCATTGAACGCTTTGTGGTGGAAGAGCTGATCGCAGGGCCCGGAAGTGCGGCAGAGGGAGTGTATCCTTCCATCAATCCGGAGGTGAAGATCATCAGTGTGACCACCAGGGACGGTGTCTGTTATCTGAACCTGGATTCCGCTTTCCTTACGGTGGTGGGGAATGTGCCCACAGAAATCTCCATTTATTCCCTTGTAAATTCCCTGGCAGAACTGAGCAGCGTCAATAGAGTTCAGATCTTGATCAACGGGGAAGTGCCCTCCAGTTTTTCAAACGCGACATTTGAGCGCAATTTAGATTATGTGACTACATTAAAAAATCAGAATGGATGACAGATGATGAAAAGACCATTGTTGTTGTGTGCCTTCTGTCTGATGGCACTTATAGCGTTAAGATATTATTTGGAATATGTCCCGCCGGGGGATGATCCTTTCGGCGGGCGGCCGGACGGCACGAGGATGATTGTCTCGGGCAGGGTCCGGCAGAAAGACGACACTTCTTTTTCCATAGCAGTTGATTCCTTTCAGATTGCCGCCCTTCTGCGGCAGAATGACTCCACAGATCAAAAAATATCGGAACAGTTAAAGGGGAAAAAGCTTTTGTGCAGTTATGACGCGTCAAAAGCTCTGTTCTACGACTCCACGGTGGTACTGGAGGGGTATTTTCATCCCTTTGATGCGGCGACCAATCCGGGGGAGTTTGATTATGCCGCTTACTTTCATGCGATGGGGTACGCCGGGCGGCTTGAGGGCATTGAGGTGATAAAGCAGGAATCCGGCGGTTTTTTGCTGCGGGAGAAGCTGTATCGTCTGCGTTGTTTTTGGAAGGACAGGCTTTATCGGATTTTTCCTCCCAGGGAGGCGTCTGTGATGACTGCGATCCTGTTGGGGGACAGGGCAGGGCTGGACGAGGACATACGGGAACTATACCAGAGCAGCGGCATGATTCATATTCTGAGCATTTCGGGGCTGCATATCACTTTCATCGGAATGGGCATTTACAAATTGCTGCGCCGGGCAGGAGCGCCGGTGGGTGCCGCTTCTTTTGCGGGCGGCGCGGTGCTGGTGCTGTACGGTGTGATGACCGGGCTGGGAGTGTCTGTCTGCCGTGCCATCGGAATGTATCTGATCAGAATGCTGGCTCTTCTTATCGGCCGGACTTATGATATGCTGACGGCATTGGGGGTGGTGGCTGTGGCAATGGCATTGTATCGCCCGGCGTGGCTGGGGCATATGGGATTTTTGCTTTCCTTTGGCTCTGTTCTGGGGGTGGGGGCTCTGCTGCCGGCGCTTGCCGGAGAAAAAGAGGGAAAATTCTCCAGACCGCCGCGCTATGTGGGGGGTGTCTGGAAGAGACGGATGTCGGAGTGGGGAAAAGCTTTGAAGGACGGTCTGCGTCAGAGTATCCTGGCAGGCGTTTCCGTCACGGTCACCATCCTTCCCGTACAGTTGTGGTTTTCTTACGAAGTCCCCGTCTGTTCCGTTCTGTTGAATGTCCTGATACTGCCCTTTATGGGGGGTTTGATGGGAGTGGGGCTATTGGTCATGCTGATCCCCGGAACGGCTGCTTTGGGAGCGGCAGATCTTCTGATCCTTGCGGGATACGAGTGGCTCTGCAGACTGTCCCAGCGCCTCCCGGGGACCGTGTGGAATCCGGGAAGACCCAAAGGATGGCAGATAGCGGTGTACTATCTGTTGTGGGCGGCAGTGGTGTGGGGCGTGGGGAGAAAGCCGGGCAGAAAAAGAAAAGCGGTGTCCGTTCTGCTGCTTGCGGCAGCGGTGTGGACAGTGGGTCTTCCGACCATCCGGGGAGACTGCGTCACCTTTCTGGACGTGGGACAGGGAGACGGCATCTGTGTGCAGCTTTCCTCCGGCGAAGTGTATCTGTTTGACTGTGGGAGCAGCAGCCGCGGTCACATCGGAGAAAATGTCCTGCTGCCTTTTTTGAAATATCATGGGATCCGGAGACTGGACGCCGTGTTTCTGTCCCACGGGGATGCCGACCATATCAACGGCGTGCTGGAGCTTTTAGGGCAGCAGGACAAAACCGTTGACATAGGACAGATCGTGCTCCCTTTCATGGACCGGGCACTGCTGCGGGAGGAATTCGGAGAGATCCTGCAGACGGCCAAAACTGCGGGGATTCCCGTGACTTTGATCTGCGCCGGGAAGGAATGGAAAGTGGGAGAGGATGTCTTTTTGTGTCTTCATCCGTCCGAACAGACGGGTACGGAGGGCGGAAACGCAGGCTCGGAGTGTTTTTATGTTGAGCTGGGGGAGAAAGATACGCGGATATCACTGTTATTTACCGGGGATGTGGAAGGGATGGGAGAACAGGAGCTTTTAAGAGAACTTCAGAGCAGAAAGCTTGGAAATATCACGGTTCTTAAAGTGGCGCATCACGGTTCCAAAAACAGTACCTCCAGGGAATTTCTCAGGCAGGTCTGCCCTGCATGGGCGGTCATTTCCTGCGGAAGGGATAACCGCTACGGACACCCCCATGAGGAATTGCTGGAGCGTCTGAGGGAAAGAAAAGGAAATCTTGTAAACACCGCCCTGGACGGTGCGGTGGAGATACAGGTCTTCCAAAAGGGCGTGCAGATCAGACGCTGGGGGAGATAGACGTATCTTACCCGGGCATGGAAAAAGGGGCTGCCCTCAGCAGCCCCTTCCGGACGGAATTTCTTTTCTTTTGTTTTCATCTTAACGCTGATGAGAAGATAAACAAAATTATGCTGAGCACGAATCCCAGACTCCATATACAGAAGTAGGAGCGCGCATAATTGCGAAGATTGATGTTGCTTGTTCCGCCAAATGAAAAGATAAGGATCGTAATGATCCCTATGAAGGGAAGGGAGAACAAAAGTCCGTACCCGAGATATCCCCATGTGGTGATGGGACGGTAGTCATCAGGGATAAAGGATACGTTTTCATCATTTTCCATTGCCATGATCGGTTTCCTCCATTAAGTATGTATTGTGATATCATAAATCAGATTTATGATATCATACCTTTGGAGGCAGAACAAGTAAAAGATGAGCAATCTGTAAAAAAATATTTTCCGGTGTTTTGGATCTGCCCGGATAAGTGTCATATAATGTCTCACAAGGTCTTATAGGAGTCTGGAAGGTATGCGTCGCAGGGCAGCTTAGTCACCGGTGCCCTGCAGTACGGATAAGATCAGGATCTCCACGCTCATCTGATCGTTCATGCGGCCGCTCTTGACCGCTTCTTCCGCTTCCACACACTGCTCCACTGCGGCGCGGAGCACGGAAGTCTTAAAGCGCCCTGACTGGGTGATATATTTTCCCGCGATAAAAGGCGGCACACCGATCCTGGGTGCGATGGCTCTGCTGTCAAAACCCTGTGCCCTCATTTCCTTCACCTGCAGCAGCAGATTGCATTGCCTGGCAATGAGAAAGAGAATGCGCAGGGGCGGTTCCTTAAGCGCCAGCAGATCATAGTAGAGCTGGAGCGCCCGGCGTTTTCTGCCGTCGGCAACGGCATTGATCATATCGAAAATGTGATTGCTGATGCGGTTGGTGCAGATGGCTTCCACATCGTCGGAGGTGACAATCTCTCTGTCCATGCAATAGCAGATCAGTTTTTCCAGTTCCATCCGTATATTTTCCATATCGGTCCCGGTCTTTTGGAGAAAGAGCTGGACGGTATTCTCCGTAATCTTTTTTCCCTCTTTTCCCAAAACGGATGCAATCCATTTTTTCAATGTTGTTTCATCCTGCACGGCAAATTCTGCGGCATGCCCCTTAGACTGCACGGTTTTAAACAGTTTGCAGCGTTTATCGACCTCGCTCTCCGTAAACACAAAATAGGCGCTCTCAGCGGGGGAAGACAGATAGTCAGCCAGCTTGTCGCCGCCGGATTTGAAAAGCCCGCTGTCCGAGACAAAGATAACTCTCCTGTCCGAGAGGAAGGGAAGGGTCTCTGCCAGATCAATGATCTCTCCCACGGAAATTTCTTTTCCGCTGTAAAAATGGGTGTTCATGTCATCCCCTTCCGCACAGAGCGCATGACGGAGTTTGTCGGTGTATTGCCTGATAAGGTATCGCTCCTCTCCGAAGAGCAGATAAGCATGTTTAAATGTATTCTGCCTGATATCATCTTGAATGGTCTTCATGTCAGCCTCAATTTCCTGTGGAATATCTGCCGGATTTCTTTGCTCCTGTAGGTAGTATACAACAGAAAAACTTTTTTTGCACTATTGAGATTGTGGGGAGCTTATGCTACTATAAAAATATCTGTAAAACGATAACGGAGGAAGATGTAAAATGGCAAATGACAAGGGCTTTATCAATGAGTTTAAGAAATTCATCCTGCGCGGCAATGTGATGGATATGGCAGTCGGCGTGATCGTGGGCGGAGCGTTTACCGCGATCGTGACCTCTCTCAACCAGGATATCCTGACTCCGATCCTGGGAATTTTCGGCGGCATGGATTTCAGCAGTCTGACGGTAACTTTGGGAAGCGGCGAAAATGCGCCGGTCCTCTGTTACGGTAATTTTATCACAGCCGTGATCAATTTCCTGATCACTGCATTTGTGATCTTCTGTCTGGTGAAAGGGATCAACACGCTCAATGATAAGTTCTCCAAAAAGCCGGAACCCATGGCACCTGTCACCAAAAAATGCCCTTTCTGTAAGAGTGAGATTGCCATAGAGGCGACCAGATGCGCTTATTGTACTTCCCAGCTGGAGGAGAAATAAGAGCGCGGCGGACCGGAGTAAAGGATGACGGATGATGAATGTTCAAAGATGCGGAAGGTATAAAATCCTGCTGGGAGCTCTGGCAGCGGCGGGGCTTCTGACCGGCTGCGGCAGTGCCGGGGAAAAGACCGCGGAGGGTATGCAGCAGGTGCAGGATCTCAGTTATAAAGAGGCGATCGCCAGTTTTGATGCGGCGACAGAGGCGGGAGAAAATCCCCGGCTGATCGCCAGGGGCAGGGGAATTGCCTACATGGGGCTGACGGATTACGAGAATGCGATCGCCAGCTTTGAGGAGGCGCTTCGCTCCAGCGACGGGTTTGTGCAGTCTGTGGATTATGACACCAACTATTATCTGGCGGCGGCATATGTCAAGAGTGGTCAGCTGGCGGAGGCGGAGGCAGTCTATGATGCGATCCTGGCGCTGCGCTCCGATGAGGAGGAGGCTTATTTCCTGCGGGGGAGCGTCCGGCTGGAACAGGATGATTTTGAGGGGGCAAAAGCGGACTTTGACAGAGTCGTCTCCATGGATAAAAACAATTATGACCGTTTGATCGAGATTTATCAGGCGCTGGAGCATTACGGCTATAAGGATGTGGGACAGGAATATCTCAACAGCGCCATGCAGAGTGCGGGGGACAAAATGGACAGCTATGACAGCGGACGTATCTATTATTACCTGGGAGATTACAAGCAGGCGTGCGTTGTGCTGGAAAAGGCGCGGGAAAAAGGATCCGCGGACTGTTACCTCTACCTGGGCAGGGCGTATGAGGCGACCGGAGATTACAATTATGCCTCCAGCGTGTATAATTCCTGGATCGCCAAGGATACGGGAAGCGCAGTTATTTACAATCAGCTGGGGCTGTGTGAGATGGCTATGGGAAATTACAAGCGCGCTCTGGATGCCTTTCAGACCGGAATGCAGGTGGAGAACAATTCCCTGATGCAGACCCTTGCTTTCAATGAGATCGTGGCGTATGAGCATTTAGAGGATTATCAAAAAGCATATCAGCTTGTGGAGGCTTATTTAAAAAGTTACCCTGACGATGAGCAGGCACAGAGGGAGCGGGAATTTCTCGCCACCCGCTGATCCGGAGGAAGGCAAAAAAGATTGCCCGGAATACATAACAAGTGTAATCCGGGTATTTTTTGCGCCATTTTATTGACTAAATTAGTCAACACAAAATACGGGGTATATGACACATATGTCGCATAAAAACCACAAGATATTGTATTTAGTTGCCTGAGAGGCATTGACTTTGATGTCGGGAAGTGATATAGTAAATTCAATCGCTGGTAAAATCCCATAGAATAAAAATCCTATAGGATGAGATCTATAGGATGAGATCTATAGGATGAGATCTATAGGATGAAATAAAGAAAGAAAAACGGAAACAGAAAACATTGTGATTTTTATTTTATATACATAAGAGGGGGACAGAAATGTTTCAGGTGATCAAAAGAGACGGCAGCAGAACCGATTTTACACTAACGAAGATCAATGACGCGATCATGAAAGCTTTTACGGCCACACAGATGAATTATAACAATGATATCGTGGATCTGCTGGCGCTGAGAGTGACGGCGGATTTTCAGGACAAGGTGAAGGACGACAGCATTCATGTGGAGGATATTCAGGACAGCGTGGAGCGCGTGCTGGGACAGGCGGGCTATGAGGAAGTGGCAAAGGCATACATCCTCTACCGCAAGCAGAGGGAGAAGATGCGCACCATGAAGTCCACCATTTTAGACTACAAGGATGTGGTGAACAGCTATGTGAAGGTGGAGGACTGGCGCGTGAAGGAAAATTCCACCGTCACCTACTCCGTGGGAGGGCTGATCCTGTCCAACTCCGGAGCCGTGACCGCCAATTACTGGCTCTCCGAGATCTATGACGAGGAGATTGCCGAGGCGCATCGCAATGCCGACATCCATATCCATGATCTGTCCATGCTCACCGGCTACTGCGCCGGATGGTCCTTAAAGCAGCTTATCAAAGAGGGGCTGGGCGGCATCACCGGCAAGATCACTTCCGCTCCGGCAAAGCATCTGTCCGTGCTCTGCAACCAGATGGTGAATTTCCTCGGCATTATGCAGAACGAGTGGGCAGGCGCACAGGCTTTCTCCTCCTTTGACACCTATCTGGCGCCCTTTGTGAAGGCGGACAATCTAAGTTACGGCGAGGTGAAGAAATGTATCGAGGCGTTCATCTACGGTGTGAACACGCCCAGCCGCTGGGGTACGCAGGCTCCCTTTTCCAATATCACCCTGGACTGGACGGTGCCGGAGGATCTGGCGGAGCTTCCCGCCATCGTGGGCGGCGAGGAGATGGATTTCAAATACAAGGACTGCAAACGGGAGATGGACATGGTCAACAAAGCCTTCATCGAGACCATGATCGAGGGCGATTCCAACGGGCGCGGATTCCAGTATCCCATCCCCACCTATTCCATCACCAGGGACTTTGACTGGTCCGACACGGAGAACAACCGCCTTTTGTTTGAGATGACCGCAAAGTACGGCACCCCGTACTTTTCCAATTATATCAATTCCGATATGCAGCCTTCGGACGTGCGCAGCATGTGCTGCAGACTGCGCCTGGATCTGAGGGAGCTGCGCAAGAAGACCGGAGGGTTCTTCGGTTCCGGGGAGAGCACCGGAAGCGTGGGCGTGGTGACCATCAATATGCCCCGCATCGCGTATCTTTCCGCCAACAAGGATGAGTTTTACGCAAGGCTGAACCACATGATGGACATCGCGGCGCGCAGCCTGAAGGTCAAGAGAGATGTCATCACCCGGCTTTTGGACGAGGGGCTTTATCCCTACACCAAGAGATACCTGGGAACCTTTGACAACCATTTTTCCACCATCGGGCTCATCGGCATGAACGAGGTGGGGCTCAATGCCAACTGGCTGAGGGCGGACATGAGCAGCGAGAAGACCCAGGAGTTTACCAAGGAAGTGCTCAACCACATGAGAAACCGCCTCTCCGATTATCAGGAGCAGTACGGCGATCTCTACAATCTGGAGGCGACGCCCGCGGAGAGCACCACCTACCGCCTGGCGAAGCATGACAGGCAGAGATGGCCGGCGATCAAGACGGCGGGCAAGCCGGGGGATACGCCTTATTATACCAATTCCTCTCACCTGCCTGTGGACTATACCACGGATATCTTCGACGCGTTGGATGTGCAGGATGAGCTGCAGACGCTCTACACCTCCGGAACCGTGTTCCATGCGTTCCTGGGGGAGAAGCTTCCCGACTGGAAAGCGGCGGCCGAACTGGTGAGAAAGATCGCCACCAACTACAGACTGCCCTATTATACTCTGTCTCCCACCTACTCCATCTGCCCCGAGCACGGGTATCTGACGGGAGAGGTGAAGGAATGTCCCCACTGCGGCAGAAAGACGGAAATCTACAGCCGCATCACCGGTTATTACAGACCGGTGCAGAACTGGAACGACGGCAAGCTTCAGGAATATGCGAACCGCACGGAATACGATGTGGCGAATTCCGAGTTAAAACGTCCGGTGACCAGCGTGGTGACGCTCTCCAATCTGGCGGGGGAGGTGAAAGTCTCCGTGGAAGCGCCCCAAAATGAGAAGTATCTGTTCACTACCAAGACCTGCCCCAACTGCAGGCTGGCGAAAGAGTATCTGAAGGATGTGAACTATGTTCTCATCGACGCGGAGGAAAACATCGAGCTGGCAAACCGTTACGGCGTGATGCAGGCGCCGACGCTGGTGGTGGTGGACGGAGACCACTACAAAAAATATGTGAATGCTTCCAATATCAGAAAGTATGTTGACCAACCGGAAGAAAGTCTGGTATACTAAAGGATGAAAAAGGCGTTGTCCGAGAGCAACGCCTTTTTTTAAAAGGAGACAAACATTGCGTTATGCGCAGAATACAGCGCAGAAATGAGGTAAAAGATGATCAATAAGCTGATCGATAAGATTCGAAAGACCAACGCGCCCATCGTTGTGGGGCTGGATCCCATGCTGAAATTTGTGCCGGAGCATATCAAAAAGGCAGCCTTTGACGGGTATGGGGAGACGCTGGAGGGCGCTGCGGAGGCAGTCTGGCAGTACAACAAAGGCATCGTGGATGCCATTTATGACCTGGTGCCTGCCGTGAAGCCTCAGATCGCCATGTATGAACAGTTTGGCATTCCGGGAATGATCGCTTTCCAAAAGACCGTGGATTACTGCAAAGAAAAAGATCTGGTGGTCATCGGAGATATCAAGCGGGGGGACATCGGTTCCACCTCTGAGGCGTATGCCGTGGGACATCTGGGGAAGGTGAGTGTGGGCAGTAAAAGCTACTGTGGATTTGGCGAGGATTTTGTCACGGTCAATCCCTACCTTGGAAGCGACGGCGTCCAGCCTTTTATGAAAATCTGCAGGGAGGAGAAAAAGGGGATATTTGTGCTTGTGAAGACTTCCAATCCTTCCAGCGGAGAATTTCAGGACAGGCTCGTGGGAGAAAAGCCTCTCTATGAGCTGGTGGGCGCACAGGTGGCGCACTGGGGCGCGGAGTGCATGCCCGAGAACGGCAGCTACAGCTATGTGGGCGCGGTGGTGGGAGCCACTTATCCCGAGCAGGGCAAGATCCTGCGCAAAGTGATGCCCAGAACCTTTATCCTGGTGCCGGGATATGGCGCGCAGGGCGGAAAGGGAGCGGATCTGGTGCATTTCTTCAACGAGGACGGGCTCGGCGCCATCATCAATTCCTCCCGGGGGATCATCGCTGCCTATCAGCAGGAGAAATACGCGGAATTTGGCGGTGAAAATTATGCGGACGCCGCCCGGGCGGCGGTGCTGGATATGCGGGAGGATATCGCGCAGGCTCTCGCGGCGAGGGGGTAAAGTTTTCACGGACTGACCATATGAAAAGCGGCAGACACTTTCCCGTGAAGTTTCTGCCGCTTTCCTTTTATCAAACCATAAGGTGAGAATCCGTTAACAAAATTCATTGAATGTTTTAAAGATATATGGTAATATGGAAGAAATATTTGGTATCCCTTCCCGGTACTGTATGCAGGAAGGAGGACAAATGGATCGATCTCTTAATGGAAAAGGATCAGGGAAAGGGCTTACACAGAGAAGGGATGGGATTTATCCGGGAAGATCCGTCAGCCGGTTTGGTAAAAACAGGCGGCAGGGCATATTCCTGAGAGGACGATACGGGCGAAAAGCCTTGAAAATCGGAGGTTTTAAGATAGAATGGAGCAGTATAAGCAGGAATTTATCGAGTTCATGGTGGACTGTCAGGTTTTGAAATTCGGCGAGTTTACCTTAAAGAGCGGGCGTAAGTCCCCCTTCTTTATGAACGCAGGGGCGTATGTGACCGGCGCCCAGTTAAGGAAGCTGGGAGAATATTATGCGAGGGCGATCCATGAACACTATGGGGATGATTTTGATGTGCTGTTCGGACCGGCCTACAAGGGCATACCCTTAAGCGTGGCAGCCACGATTGCCTACAGCGAACTCTATGGAAAGGAGATCCGGTACTGTTCCAACCGCAAGGAGGCAAAGGATCATGGGGACGTGGGAATCCTTTTAGGCAGCGGGCTGAAGGATGGCGACCGCGTGGTGATCATCGAGGATGTGACTACTTCCGGCAAGTCCATCGAAGAGACGTTTCCTATCCTGAAGGCACAGGCGGATGTGGAGATCAGGGGGCTGATGGTGTCCTTAAACCGCATGGAAAAGGGGCTGGGAGGCGAGAAGAGCGCTTTGGAGGAGATCAGAGAGAAATATGGCTTTGAGACCAACGCCATCGTCACCATGCAGGAAGTCATAGAGCATCTGTATAACAAGCCCTGCAGGGGGCAGATTTATATTGACGATGCGCTGAAGGCGGCTATCGATGAGTATTATAAGGTGTACGGCGCATAGAACTGCGGTGAAGCGCGGGTGAGAGGAGCATCCTGTCACTGCATCTGACAATATAGGAAACACTGGGAGGATGGAGAGAATGGAAGAAAAAGTTTATAAGACCATGGGAAGTGCCGGGGCATGGAATATCGTGCTGGGAATTGTGGTGCTGGTGATCGGTGTCGCGTCCGGAGTGATGCTGATCGTCGGCGGGGCAAAACTCTTAGCCGGCAGGAGCAAGGTTTTATTTTAGGAGAAGGGAAGGGGCATTCCACGGTGCAGAGGGCACAGGAGTGCCCCTGTTTGTTATCGGACGGGAAATTCTCTTATTCGATTGCAATCCGAAAACATGCGGAAGAAATGTGACCGGCCGCAGGGAAGTGAGTAAAGGTACATGAAGCGGAAAAACTATATTTTTACGAACCGTAGGGATTCCAGGCAGGCGATCATGGGGACGATCCTGGGAGTGATCAGCAATGCCTCTTTGGGAATCGTGATTTATCTGTCTTATAGAAGCGGGGGAGACGCTCCCATCAGCTATGGGCTGACGGGGCTGCTCGCAATGCTTTTTTCCATGATCGGTCTGATCCTGGGAGTGCTGACCGTCCGGGAGAAGGATATGTTCAGGCTGTTTCCGGTGCTGGCTATTTTGCTGAATCTGGTCTCCCTGGGCATTCTGGCGTTTTTGGTGAGGCTGACTTTTTAGAAAATGGTCTGCGCATGAAAAAGGGAAATAAAAATTGAAAAG
The DNA here is from genome assembly GCA_947581865.1 of uncultured Acetatifactor sp. Classification (GTDB taxonomy): domain Bacteria; phylum Bacillota; class Clostridia; order Lachnospirales; family Lachnospiraceae; genus Acetatifactor. The sequence continues at coordinate 52,224 of CANPWA010000022.1, forward strand.
AGAGGAACGGGATGGATACAAAACAGGAGATTTTAAGCGAGAGATACGCTCTCGCCATGGAACGCATACATGAGATCGCGCAGGAGACAAAAGATGGCGGGGAGGGAAGCGTATCCCGGCAGTTTGCCCCCTATTTTGCCGCGGCGGCAGATTTTCTGATCCTTTTGGAGGACGAGGGGACATTTTTGTCCTCCGGCGGGCAAAGGACGGCTTCTCTCAAGGAACTGCAGGCAAGAAACAGGGCTTTGTATGAGGATGTGCTGCCCCAACATTATGGGAGGAGCTATGGGAATCCGGATTACGCAGCAGAGCAGCTGGGGGAGGAGTTTGGCGCCATGCTTTCCTTTCTGTACCGGGAGATGCGCAGCCTGATCCCCTTTGTCTACGAGGGGCAGACGGAGGAGATCGTCATCCGGCTGGAGCTGTTTGTGGAGGTTTATGCGTCCTTTACCTATGCCTTTGGGGAGGCGCGGGAGGGCGGACGCGGAGGGCTGCCTGTTTCGGATGTGCCTAAAGCGGAGGAGATTAGCCGGATCCTCTACTGGTTTGTCAGCGATTACACGGAGACGGCGGTGGAAAGCCATCTGCGGGAAATGCTGGTGCCTCAGGAGCATCTTGCCTTAAGGATCATCCGATATGCGGACCTGACGGATGAAAGATATCTTTTTGCCTACGGGGAGTACGTCAGTGATAATGAGCTGGAGACGGCGCGGTTTCTCGCGAAGCTGCCTCAGGAAAAGATCGATCTCATGGCGGATACTTACACGGAAGGGTATCGCATCGGTTTTGAAGTGACGGGGAAGGATCTGTCCCGAAAGAGGACGGCGGAAGTGCGCTATCGCCTGGGGTTTGAGCGCCTCATGCGGCGGGCGGAGGAAAATTTTGAGCGCATGGGGCTGGAGATGGTCTGTTACCGCGCAGCCACCAGTATCTTGTATAATCCGTCCATTTTTAAGACCGGGTACTGCGGAGGGGATGTGAACCGGCAGTATGATTTCGACCACAAAGATGACCGGGCGTTGTTTTTTGACAAGACCTATATGAAGCATAAACTGGAGGTGACAAGAACTGCCTTTGAGAAATATAAGACACAGGCGCGCCGGTATGCGGGTCCCGCGGTGATGGAGACTTTCGGGGAGAGGGGCTTTGAGCCGGAGAACAAAAAGAGCGCCCTGCGCATGAGTGAGGAACAGAATGCCCTGTGGCTGGAGTTTCGGTCACTGTCGGGAGAACTGCAAAGGCAGTACATCCCGGAGGAGGAGAGGAGTTTTACCATCATCGCCTTTCCCGTTCCCGAGATCCGGGAGGCATTTGACGAGGAATGCCTCAAAAGACTTGGCATGAAGGATCCCATGGAATGCTATCATGCCTTCTTTGAGGAGGTCATACGGATCAACACGCTGGACTATCAGATGTACCGCAGAATCCAGCAGACCATGATCGACGCGCTGGACACGGCGGATCACTGTGAGATCAAAGGGATGAACGGCAACCGCACGGATCTGAAGGTAAATCTCTGGAAACTCTCCGACCCTGAGCGGGAGACGATTTTTGAGAACTGCGTGGCGGATGTGAATATCCCGGTGGGCGAAGTGTTTACCTCCCCCGTGCTGAAAGGGACAGACGGCGTGCTGCATGTGAGCCGGGTGTATTTAAACGGGCTGGAGTACCGGGATCTGGAATTGGAATTTGAGGACGGGAAGATCAAGCGATACGACTGCTCCAATTTTGCGGACAGCGAAGAAAACCGGAAGTTTGTGCGGGAGAACGTACTGTTCCGGCACAAGACGCTTCCCATGGGAGAGTTTGCCATCGGCACCAACACCACCGCCTATGTCGCGGCAAAGAAGTACGGCGTACAGGACAAACTTCCCATCCTCATCGCGGAAAAGACCGGGCCTCATTTCGCGGTGGGGGATACCTGTTATTCCCATGCGGAGGAGATCAGGGTGTTTAATCCCGACGGCAAAGAGATCGTGGCGCGGGAAAATGAGGTGGCGCGTCTGAGGGATAAGGCGCCGGATAAGGCATATTTCAACTGCCATACGGACATCACCATCCCCTATGACGAGCTGGGAGAGCTGGCGGCGGTGCGAAAGGATGGAAGCCGCACGGCGATCATCCGGGAGGGAAGATTTGTGCTGCCCGGAACAGAGGAGCTCAACAGGGCATTGGAAGAAATGGACAGGACGGGAGGAAACTGATATGAGACGCAGGGACAGGGAAATCACGGATTTTCAGGAGATGGTGGAGGTAATGGAGCGGTGCGATGTGTGCCGCCTTGCCCTGAACGCGGCGGAGGTGCCCTACATTCTGCCCCTAAACTTTGGCATGGAGATGGAAAAGGGACGCGTGGTGCTGTATTTTCACGGGGCGAAGGAAGGGACGAAGTATGAGCTCATCGCCCGGGACAATCGGGCAAGCTTTGAGATGGACTGCGGGCACAGGCTGATCCTGGACGATGAAAAAAGGACCTGCTCCATGACATATGAGAGCGTTGTCGGGAGAGGGCTGATCGAGTCCGTGCCCGATCGGGATAAAATGCGGGCATTGAAGCTGATCATGGCGCATTACCGGCAGGAGGATTTTGCTTTCCCCGAGGAGACGGCCGCGGCAACGGAGGTGTTCCGTCTTGTGGTGAGCGGGATGACGGGAAAGCGCAGGGGGATACATCCCGGGCACAGGGAAGTGAAAGAACATAATATTCGTTACTTTTCACACAGTAGCCAGTCATAACATTAGCGCCGTCAGCTTAATCGCTGGCGGCGTCTGGCTCATC
>CANPWA010000023.1 GCA_947581865.1 uncultured Acetatifactor sp.
CTTTCCGAAATGGGTGACAGTTATTTGGAGTTTATAGAAAAAATCAAGATGGAAATTCAGAAGCAGAGAGTTTCTATTGTAATGAATGCCAGTGCTGGTATGATCTGCCTTTATTGGAATATTGGTAGGGATATTTTAGCAAAACAGGAAGAAGAAGGATGGGGAGCCAAAGTTATTGATCGTATGGCCAAAGATTTGAAAGAAGCGTTCCCTGATATGTCCGGATTTTCTCCAAGAAATATTAAGTATATGCGTAAATTTGCTCAGTGTTGGTCGGACTATGAAATTGTGCAACGGGTCGTTGCACAAATACCATGGCGCACAAATATATCATTAATGGACAAACTAAAAACGGAGGAAGAACGCATATGGTATGCTGGTAAAACGATAGAAAATGGATGGAGTAAAGCGATTCTGGAGTTGCAGATTCAGAACAGATTGATGGAGCGTACCGGAAAGACGGTCAATAATTTTCCGGCTGCATTGCCGCCGCTTGATTCTGACATGGCAAATCAGGTTTTTAAAGATCCCTATCTGTTTGATTTTTTAGGCACGGATATGCCCAGACGCGAGGTGGAGATCGAGAGACAGTTGACAGAACATATTCAGAACTTCCTTTTGGAACTTGGTCAGGGGTTTGCCTTTGTGGGGCGGCAAGTCCACATGGAAGTCGGCGATCAGGATTTTTATATTGACTTGCTGTTCTATCATTTGAAGTTGCGCTGCTATGTGGTAATTGAACTGAAAGCCTGTGATTTTGAACCGGGCTTTATCGGCCAACTGAATATGTATCAGAATGTGGTGGATGACATATTACGCCACCCGGACGACAAGCCAACGATTGGGTTGCTTCTTGTCAAAGGAAAGAATAAGACCGTTGTGGAGTATTCTCTTGCGGGGTACCAAAATCCCATAGGCGTAGCAGAGTGGAAAAACCAGATTGCCCAGGCTCTGCCTGAAGAATTAAAGAGCAGTCTGCCGTCTATCGAGGAAATAGAGAAAGAACTGGAGGATAAGAATGAGTGATGAAAATATACTAATCGTAAAGGAAGATAATATAAGGCGATTTTGGATTAGCTTTACTACATGGTTTATGGATGAATTGCCCGGAATGGGAATTTTGCAGGCATATTATGAGGAGTATGATAATTGGGATGGAGGATATTATTATTTAAGTGTAGATTTTGAAAAAGAATATAGATTACATTATGGAATGGAGTATCCAAATGTCTTAAAACTTGAACTACCTCAGATAGAAGATATAAAGATGTTTATAGAACTTGCATTTAATGAATGGGTGATTTTTGAAAAAAGATATGATTTTACAGTTATGGTGAATAAGCATCTTAGCCGCTTTTCAATTCCATACAGATTACAAAATGGCCGATTGATACAACAAGGATATAAAACTTCATATCATATAGATAAAATTGTGAATTATTCTATGTTTGAAAGAAAAATTCGTTATTCAGAAGAAATGATTACAAGCCGAGAGTATTTGGATAAGAAATGTGCTTTGGATTATATTATAGATGCATTGCAATTCATTTTATCAGTACAAGAAGGAGAGAAAGTAATGCAGAAATATAAAACTGCTGCAAAGAGTGTTGATGAAGATGAGAATAGTAAAGTATATGCAGTTATTAGAACGGAAATAGAAGAGATTATGAAAATTTCTAATGAATATTTTGACATACGCCATAATGAATATTTAAATAAGGCCAAACAGGTACGTGAGTCTATTCAGGATTTGACTTTCATTGAATATTTGTATAATCGTGCATATGCTTTGTTATATTTGCTTAGGATTAAGGCTGATACGAGTAAATTGCTTAACTTTAAAGGTGATGGTGAGAATGACGTAGATATTAGTGATGTTGTTGAAAGGCTATCATGATAAGAAAATCAGATAAGGGATAAAAAGTGCCACGCCCGTTGTACAATTGGAGAGAGCAGGATGAGCAAAGAAAAAGTCAAAGTCTATACCTACACGCGGGTATCCACCGCCATGCAGATCGACGGCTATTCACTGGATGCCCAGAAAGCCAGAATGAAAGCCTTTGCCGAATATAACGATTATGAGATCGCCGGTGAGTATGAAGATGCAGGAAAGTCCGGAAAATCTATTGAGGGCAGAGCAGAGTTTGCCCGTATGATGGAAGATATCAAGTCGGGAAAGGATGGAGTATCCTTTGTCCTTGTGTTTAAATTGTCCCGTTTTGGAAGGAATGCGGCGGATATGCTTTTGACTTTGCAGACGATGCAGGACTATGGCGTCAACCTGATCTGCGTAGAGGATGGGATCGATTCTTCCAAGGACGCCGGGAAGCTGATGATCTCTGTCTTATCTGCTGTTGCGGAGATTGAACGTGAAAATATTCGTGTCCAGACGATGGAGGGGCGCATCCAGAAAGCGCGTGAGGGAAAGTGGAACGGCGGCTTTGCGCCTTACGGTTATCAACTTATAGACGGGAAATTACAGATCAATGAGGAGGAAGCGGAAGCGATCCGGGTAATCTATGAGCAGTATACGGCAACGGACATGGGCGCTAACGGGATCGCAAAATATCTGGAGAACCATGGGATCCATAAGATACAGAGACAGAACGGGAAAAATCCGCTGTTTGACGCCCATCTTATCCGACTGATACTCAAGAATCCGGTGTACTGCGGCAAGATCGCTTACGGCAGGCGAAAAACCGAGAAAGTCCACGGCACCAGAAACGAGTACCGCCTTGTAGAGCAGGATAATTACATACTGGTGGATGGATTGCACGAGCCAATCGTATCAGAAAAAGTATGGCAGGCAGCGCAGGTGAAGCTGATCGCCCAGGCGAAGAAGTATGAGCATGTGAACCGAGACAGGAATGAACGCACTCATCTGCTTTCTGGTATTGTGAAATGTCCTGTCTGCGGCGCGGGTATGTATGGCAACAAGAGCATCAAGCGTAAGAAAGACGGAACGAAATACAAAGATTTTTATTATTATGGCTGCAAGCACCGTATCATGACACGCGGACACAAGTGTGACTATAAGCGGCAGATTAGAGAAGAACTTCTGGACGATGCGGTGGCAGAGGTTATCGTAAAACTGGTGAGCAACCCAAGATTTGCGGATATGATGCAGCAGAAGATCAACAGGAAAGTGGATACTTCTGCCATAGAGCAGGAGATTGCAAATTATGAGAAGCAGCTCCGGCAGAGCTATTCCGTCAAGGCAAAGATCATGGAAGAAATAGATTCCCTTGATCCGGACGACAGACATTATATCCGGCGCAAGGCAGATCTCGATGACCGGCTATACCGGATGTATGATAAGATAGAGGAAACGGAGAATCTGCTTATTGAGGCGAGGGCAAAAAAGACGGCGATTGAAGCGGAGAAGATCACCGGAGACAACATCTATAAGGTGCTGATCTATTTTGACAGGCTCTACAAAGTGATGAATGATATCGAGAAACGGCAGCTTATGGAGTCACTGGTTTCGGAGATACAGATTTTTGAGGACAGGCAGCCAAACGGTCAATGGCTGAAATCCATAAAATTCAGGCTTCCCATTATCGAGGAAGATATGGAAGTGGGTTTGGATGATGATGAGCATGTGGAGACGGTGTGCTTGCTTGTCAAAACTTCGTGAAGCAAAGCATCATGTGAGTGTGACACTGGATATGGATGAGATGGATCTGACGGCGGAGAAGAAGTAGAAAGAAGGACGGTTATAAGGAAATTCAGGCGTATGTTCTGGAGAAATTCGGATTGAAGACCAGCAATCTGTATATTGCGTAGGTTAAAAGAGCAAACGAAAAAAGTTTGCTCTCAAAGTGCGGGATTATTGAGAGAGAGAATTATAATCTGCCAAAGTCAGAGGATGCAAGACAGTCTAAGTGTTCGGAAGAAAAGGAGAGGGCAATCAGGGAGGCATTGGAGTATTTTAAGATGGTGTAAGTGTATTCATTATCTATAAAAATTCTTCAATGGTGACAAATAGGGATAAGAATTTGTATAACATATTATAGTCATATTTTGCTATTGTACTATAGTCAACTTCTTGATAAAGGAGAGATTTCACTATATAATATAATGATAGGTAGAGAGAATTTGCAAATATATTTTTAAAAGACAGAAAATCGCGATGATTGTTTTATCTAACAAGACGAAGGAAAGAATCAACGGGTTTAATATTAAGCCACAAGATTTATAAGTATCGGATAAAATGAAATGTGAGAGATGCTACGAAATTTGTCGAGCCTTTCCACAATAATAATTAAGGAAGAATGATTATGAAATCAAATTTTTCGTTTTTGAAAAATCATTTCCCTGTGCTGGCCAATTTCGGCGAGCAGGCAGAAAAATATTGTTATTCCGATTCTAATTCCTGCTTAATGAAATTAGGAATGATTGGAGAAACCATAGTAAATTTGATATTTACATATGACAGGATTGCATTGCCTAAGGATAATATCGCCGTCACACGGATCGATACGCTTTTGCGGGAAGGCTTGATTACTAGAGACCTATCGGATATTCTTCATGCTCTCCGAAAAATACGCAATAAAGCAGTGCATGAAAATTATGTATCTGTAGAAGAAGGGAAAACATTGCTCCAAATGGCATACAGCTTATGCGAGTGGTTTATGCAAACTTATGGGGATTGGAATTACCAGAACAAACCTTTTGTGATGCCTCAGAGCGATTCTGAGTCTATTATGACCGATAAGCAGACAGAGCAGGAACAGGAGGACAAGCTGATACAGGAAGCTGTGGCTGCTGCGGAGGCTGCTCCTGAGGTGGCAAAAGAAACCCGTAAGAAACAGTCGGGCAGGGCAGCCAGCCAAAGAGTGCGCACGGAAGCGGAAACCCGCTATCTTATTGATGAGCAGCTTCGGAAGGTCGGCTGGGAGGCAGATACAGAAAATCTGCGTTATTCTAAGGGAACTCGCCCTGCTAAGGGACGTAATATCGCAATCGCAGAATGGCCTACGGATTCCACCGTTGGCAGTAAAGGATATGCGGATTATGCTTTGTTCGTGGACAACCAGATGGTCGCTATCATAGAAGCCAAAGCCATTCACAAAGATATTCCGTCGGTGATTGACTATCAATGCAAGGATTATTCCAGAAATATCAGAGAGGAAGATGCACAGTATCGAATCGGCACATGGGGTAACTATAAAGTGCCATTTACCTTTGCGACCAACGGCAGACCTTACCTGGAGCAGTATGATACCAAAAGCGGTGTTTGGTTTTTGGATCTGAGGCGATCCGATCATGCGCCGAAGGCGTTAAAAGGCTGGATGAGTCCCACAGGTATTGTGGAACTGTTGGAAAAAGATATTCAAGCTAAAAATCAGGCTTTGCAGGATATGCCATATGATCTTTTGAGGGATAAAGACGGTCTGAATCTGCGTGAATATCAGATGAGGGCTATTCAGGCTGCGGAAAAGGCTGTTATCAACGGACAGCAGAATATTCTTTTGGCGATGGCTACAGGTACGGGTAAAACAAGAACGATCTTAGGCCTGATCTATCGTTTCCTGAAAACGGAACGCTTCCGCCGCATTCTGTTTCTTGTGGATCGCACTGCGTTAGGAGAACAGGCGGAAGATGTTTTCAAAGAAGTCAAACTGGAAGATTTGATGACCCTTGATGATATTTATAATGTGAAAGGGCTTGATGATAAATCCATAGACCGAGAGACCCGTATCCAGGTGGCAACGGTTCAGAGTATGGTAAAGCGTATTCTCTACAATGACGAGGATACGATGCCTGCCGTTTCTGATTATGACCTTGTAATAATTGATGAGGCACACAGAGGCTATATATTGGACAGGGAAATGGGCGAGAACGATCTGCTTTATCGGGATCAAGCCGATTACCAGAGCAAATACCGCAGTGTGGTTGAATACTTCGATGCTGTTAAGATCGCGCTCACTGCAACACCCGCACTGCAGACCACGGAGATTTTTGGACAACCTGTGTTCAAATACACCTATCGGGAAGCGGTTATAGAGGGATATTTAGTAGACCACGATGCACCGCATGAATTGACTACCAAACTGGGGAAAGGCGGCATTCATTACAAAGAGGGAGACACTGTTACCATCTATGATCCCGTTACAGGAGAAATCATCAACAGTGAACTCCTTTCTGATGAACTGGATTTTGATATTGACAGTTTTAATCGTCAAGTCATCACAGAGAACTTTAACAAGACGGTTCTTACTGAAATTGCCCGTGATATTGACCCTGAATCTCCGGAGGAACAGGGGAAAACGCTTATCTATGCGGTGGATGACCAGCATGCCGATATGATTGTCAAAATCTTGAAAGATATTTATGCACAGACAGGTGTAGATAACGATGCTATTATGAAAATCACAGGCAGTGTTGGCGGCGGCAATAAGAAAAAGATACAGGAAGCCATCAAGCGTTTTAAGAATGAGCGTTTCCCGAGTATTGCCGTTACTGTTGACCTGTTGACCACTGGAATTGATGTTCCTGAAATTACAACACTGGTGTTCATGCGCCGTGTAAAATCCCGTATTCTGTTTGAACAGATGTTGGGACGCGCCACCAGATTATGCCCTGAAATCCACAAGACGCATTTTGAAATTTATGATCCTGTCGGGGTATATGATTCACTGGAAGCCGTCAATACCATGAAACCGGTTGTGGTAAATCCTTCTACTACGTTTACCCAGCTATTAGAGGGATTGGAAGTGATGGTTGATGAGCAACAAGTACAGTATCAGATCAACCAGATCATTGCCAAGCTGCAGCGGAGAAAGCGCAGCATGGACAGTAAAACCATGGAACATTTTATCAGTATGACAGACGGGCAAGATCCCACTCAATTTATTATGGATATTCAAAAACGCAAGCCAGAAGATGCCCGAAAACGTCTTCTTGCTTATGCAGATATGTTTCAGATGCTGCAAGAGACAAAGGCAAACGGCGGCAATCCCGTGGTAATATCTGATGCGGAAGACGAGCTGTTAGAACACAATAGAGGTTATGGAGCTGGCAGCAGACCTGAAGATTATTTGGATGCTTTTGCAACCTATGTTAAAACAAACCTCAATAAAATAGCAGCTTTAAATATCGTCTGTACCCGCCCTAGGGAATTGACCAGAGAAAGCCTGAAATCATTACGGCTGGCGCTGGATCGGGAAGGTTTTACAACACAGCAGCTTAATACAGCGATTTCTCAGGTTACTAATGAGGATATTGCCGCAGATATTATCAGTCTGATCCGCCGTTATACAATCGGCTCTACACTCATTTCTCATGAGGCAAGGATCAGGAGGGCTGTAGATAAGCTGAAAAAAGCCCATAGCTTTTCCAAACAGGAATTAAACTGGATTGCCAGAATGGAAAAGTATCTGATGGAAGAATATGTTCTGAATATTTCTGTTTTTGATGAAGATGGACGCTTCAAAGCCCAGGGCGGATTCAGCAAGATCAATAAGGTTTTTGGAAACAAATTGGAAAATATTATTTTGGAACTCAACGAGTATCTGTATGATGATGGAGGGAAAACAGCATGATTTACAATCAAAATTCGTATCCAATTTATAATCAATATCCATATACCATTTTTAATCAGACTTATATGGAACCAAGTTATCTTCAACAAATTCAAAGAAATAAATTTTGGGAGCAGCAGAAAAAGATTAGCGATATGGTAAAAGCGATATCCGATTATTGTGAGGCTGCCCGTGGTATTGAAAGAGAGTATCAGGATGAGGCTGTTGTTGCATGCCTTGCTGAAATCGCTCGTCAAATGGAAATTGATAGTCAACGCATGGGAGGTATAAGATGACCACTCAGGAAATTGTATCAAAGCTCTGGAATCTATGCAATGTCCTGCGGGATGACGGTATCACATACCATCAATATGTAACGGAATTGACTTATATTCTATTCCTGAAAATGGCGAAGGAAACGGGAGCAGAGAGCCAGATTCCCGAAGCGTACCGCTGGGACGTTCTGACTTCCAAAAGCGGGATCGAACTGAAAAAGTTTTATAAAGAGATGTTGAACTATCTGGGTGAAAATTGCACTGGCAGAGTGCGGGAAATCTATCAGGGAGCTGCGACTAACATTGACGAGCCGAAAAATCTGGAGAAAATCATCACGACCATTGACGGCCTGGATTGGTATTCTGCCCGTGAAGAAGGGCTTGGAAATCTGTATGAAGGATTGTTGGAAAAGAACGCCAACGAGAAGAAATCCGGTGCAGGCCAATATTTTACGCCTCGTGTGCTGATCGATGTGATGACAAGGCTTGTGAAGCCTCAGGTCGGTGAACGCTGCAACGACCCCGCCTGCGGCACATTCGGATTTATGATTGCCGCCCATCAGTATGTGTCAGAACAGACAGATTCCTTTTTTGATTTGGATGCCAATACGGCAGCTTTTGAACGTGAAAAGGCGTTTACAGGCTGTGAGCTTGTCCATGATACCCACCGTCTGGCGCTGATGAACGCCATGCTCCATGATATAGAGGGAGAAATCATTTTAGGCGATACCCTGTCCAACGTGGGAAAATCCATGAAGGGCTATGATGTTGTCCTGACCAATCCCCCGTTCGGCACAAAAAAAGGCGGCGAACGTGCCACCCGTGATGACTTTACCTTCCCCACCAGCAACAAGCAGTTGAACTTCCTGCAGCACATTTACCGCAGCCTGAAAGCGGACGGGAAAGCCCGTGCCGCAGTGGTACTTCCTGATAATGTCCTGTTTGCAGACGGTGAAGGTGAGCGGATTCGAGTTGACCTGATGGACAAATGCAAACTGCACACGGTTCTGCGCCTACCCACTGGCATCTTCTATGCACAGGGAGTAAAGACCAATGTACTGTTCTTTACCAGAGGAAAGACCGACAAGGGCAACACGCGTGAAGTGTGGTTCTATGACCTGCGTACCAATATGCCGTCCCTTGGCAAGACCAATCCGCTGAAGAAAGAGCATTTCGCAGAGTTTGAAGCGGCCTATGAAGCAAAAGACCGCCATGCCGTACAGGATGAGCGGTGGAGCGTATTTACCAGAGAGCAGATCGCGGAAAAGGGCAACAGCTTGGATCTTGGCCTGATTCGTGATGATTCCATCGTTGACTATGAAGATTTGCCCGACCCGATTGAAAGCGGTGAAGAAGCCATCGCACAGTTGGAAGAAGCGGTGGATCTTCTGATGAGCGTTGTGAAGGAATTGAAGTCGCTGGAAAGCGCAGAGGTGTGATATGGCACGGGGGAAGGAAAATGAAAAGGAACTGACGATAGAGGCACGGCTGGAGCAGGTCCTTGTTCCAGCGGAGGAACAACCGTATTCTGTGCCTGAGAATTGGTGTTGGACGTATATTAAATCTGTTTATGAAGTAACGTCAAGCAAAAGAGTTCACAAAGAGGATTGGCTTTCTGAAGGAATACCCTTTTATCGAACAAGGGAGCTTGTAAAGCTATCAAATCAGGGGTATGTTGATAATGAGTTATTTATTTCAGATGAACTTTATAGGACTTTTAAGGCTACCTATGGTGTTCCACAAATTGGGGACTTGTTAATTAGTGGCGTAGGAACGATTGGTATTCCATACATCATTGAATCCGAGAATCCTTTTTATTTTAAGGACGGAAATGTTATATGGCTAAAAAGCAAACAGTTGTTAAACCCTAAGTATATTTATTATCTATATAAAAGCAACTATATGGATAATATGATTCATTCAATGTCATCGGGCACAACTGTGGATACATATACAATAGTCAATGCAAATGCCACACCTATTCCCTTGCCACCTTCCCATGAGCAACAGCGTATTGTTGACCGCATAGAAAGCCTGTTTGCCAAACTGGACGAAGCGAAGGAAAAGGCGCAGGTCGTGGTAGACGGTTTTGAAACTCGCAAAGCGGCGATTCTATACAAAGCATTTAACGGCGAGTTGTCATCAAGCTGGAGAAATGCAAATGGGATTTCTGATATAACTTGGCACAGAAAAACTTTGCAAGACGTATGTTCGATGAAAATAACAGACGGAACTCATAAGACCCCCGTTTATTGTGAGCCTGAGCAAGGTGTTCCCTTTTTATCTGCTAAAGATGTGACATCAGGATCAATTTGCTGGGACAATATAAAGTATATCATTCCTGAATTGCATGAAGAACTTTATTCTCGACTTGCACCACGAATGGATGATATTCTTTTGGCTAAAAACGGGACAACAGGTATAGCAGCCCTTGTAGACGTTGAAGATATATTTGATATATATGTAACTTTAGCTGTCCTTCGCCCCGATAAAGATATTATTCTGCCAAAATACCTTTTGAGAATTATAAATAGTCCAATATGCAAAAAACAATTTGATGAGCATTTAACAGGAATTGGCGTGCCTAATTTACATTTGAGAGATATTAAAAATGTTCAAATTGTTGTTCCATCATTAGAGGAACAAGCGGAAATTGTGTTGCTTTTAGATAGCTTACTAATTAAGGAGCAACAAGCCAAAGAAACGGCCGAAACCGTTTTAGACCAGATCGAAGCCATGAAAAAATCCATTCTCGCCCGTGCTTTTCGTGGGGAGCTTGGAACCAATGATCCAGCAGAAAAAAGCGGGGTGGAGTTATTGAAGCGGGTGCTGTGATTATTGACGTACGCTAATGTTTGAGAGATACTTTGCACAATGAAGAAAGACTTAATATTAAGGATATTATTAGAAAATATGTAATAGAGTAGCATGATTCAACGATTCGAGATGTGCTTGTTATACATGAGATAGAGGGGGAGACAGACTAAAAGCGATGGCAAAAGGGTTATTGATTGGAAATGGTATAAATGCTCGTCTGGGTATTAAAGATTTATATGTGAAATGTATCTATCAAAGATTTATAGAGAATGTATCAGTATATTCTATAATTATTCAAAAACTTTTTGGTGTAAAAATCAAGGAAGATTTTATCAAAAACTTGCAAGAACAAAGTAATGGTTTGGGAATAGAAACATTAGCTGGAATATTGTATAGATACATAAAGTCAAGTAAACAACAAAGCTGGACAGAAAATGACGAATATAGACTGCAAGACGTCATTGCCTGTATTGGTATCACATCTATTTTTTACACCAAAGAAGGAAAAATTGGCAGTGATTATGATAAAGATATGTTGCCTGCAATAGGTCAATATGATTACATATTCACATTGAATTATGCCGAATTTTGGGATTTAGATCATAAATGTATTTATTTGCATGGAAAAATTGATTTGTCGAGGATGCCCAATAAAAGAAGCGCAATTTTGGTTAGTACTGACAGGATGAATTATGAAGGCTATGCGGAGGCGATAGGTTATATTGAGAAGACAAATAATGTAGTAGAGATTAAACCGAATGATATAATATTTTCACCTGAAGGAGTTAATAAAAATAAGTTAATTTGTGTAGCGGGCGTTTTCTCATCAAATAATTTATATCCGGCAAATGACCTGTTTTTATATAGGTCGAAAGAATTGTATGCCGAATTAGGACAAGTCGATGAACTCGATGTTTTTGGAATGTCACCATATGGAGATGCTGATATTATAGATAAAATAAATAGTAGAAATAAAGTTCGTATTTTTGTATATAAGAAAAATGAAAATATAGAAACAAAGATTTGGGAGAGCAAATTGACTTGCAATCATGAAATTTTTGATTCAAGCGATATGTGTTAGTATGCGCTTGGATTCAAATTCGCCTCAAATAAGCAAATATAATCATATACTTGAAGAGTATACAGGATGGGAACTATTATGAAAGATGTTACACAAAACCAATATCGGGAAATCAGAATTGATACTTATGAAGAAATAGTTCAAATTACAAAAGAATACAATAAGGAGTTCGATTTGCCGCGTGCATCTAATAATCAAAATGATGTTTTAATGCAGCCATTTTATAGAGGGCAGTCTAATAGTGAATGGGACATAGAACCAAGTCTTTTGCATACGGATTTATCAGGACAACAAAGGGAAAATATAAAAATACCGAAAGGATTGTTGCTTTTTAGTGCAATAGCGTACAAACAACATTATTATACGGGAACACGCTTTATTGATTTTACAATGAATCCTGATATTGCGGTTTACTTTGCTTGTAATAAAGATGATAATAAGGATGGGGCAGTATTTGTATATTGCTATGCCCCACATAAGGCAGAATGGTATTCTGCAATAGTCATGTCTGAAGTGGAAGAGATTATCAGCACAGATAAGGTAAGTCTGCAATCTTTGTCAGAAAAGATATTTCACAACTATCCGGATATTCAAAAGAACTTTCAGGATGTTCAAGAATTAAATGGGTGGATCATATCTTTTTTAGATCATGGATTTATGGTGCTGCCGGATGAAAAAAGTATACAGGATAATTTGAGGATGCAAAGACAGCAAGGCTGTTTTTATGTATGCGGGGTTAAGTTTGATCATGACTTGCGAGCAAATGATCGTTGCTTTTCATCGGCAGGGATACAGTATTTTTATCCTCAATCAGCAGTTGTTCCGAGCGATTTGAAGAGTGGGAAATGGCTGCTGAAAATTATCATTCCTAAAGAGAAAAAGCCTGATATCCTTAAAGTGCTTTCAGATAAAGGAATCGCGTATGATTATTTATTCCCCGATGGTGCTTAATATTGATTGTGACAGTAAGTTGCTTTTATTTGATTAGTTGGAAGACTATAAAGATATTCAATATATAAAAAACGTAAAATTAAAGAGATCACTTGTATATCGTGCGCAGGCTGTAATTCAAATATTTTAGAAAAATATCGAAAAAACTATTTCGCAGCATAACAGTGGAGGCTTTTCTACATCCTCAAATCCCTTTCCTTTTCCGGATCACTATGGTTCTTCCTCATAATCTTCAGATATTCAAAAAACATCTTTCCTTGCCGCATCGTCCAGTACATAGAAATAGGCGATCAACTGGTCGATCATTGGTAGCTCGGTGTAGTCAAATTTCTTAATGATCTTTAGGGTACGGTCGGAGAAGTAATAAAAAATATTTTGATGTGGAAATATAATCAAATTGTAAAAAAAGGTTTTTTATCCCCCGCCTGCTCCAATCAATACTACTTAAAACTGAACCGCACTGCGCAATCTTTGGAGGTCTACGAACAGGCGGACAACAATATCCTGCGGGAGCTTTACCCCCTGCGGGAAGATTTTGACACGTCCGACTACGTATTGTTTACGCTGAAAAAGGCGATCCCCTGCATTTTTGGCGGAGAGGACAGGACGCGGACGCCCACGGGTATATTCTGCATTGAGTGTGTATCGAGGCTGCATGAGGAGTATGTCAGCCCTTATCACCCGCAGCACGAGTAGGTGAAGTTTTTTGGCTATCTGGCAGTATTTGAGGATTATTTCATCCACAGCAATATGTATCTGAAGGATGCCACAAGCAACACATTCCAAGCGAAAGAGCCTGTTTCAGAGCAGGATGCCCACACCTCCGGCTGCATCCGTGTGCCGCAGGAGGAACTGGACTGGCTGATGGCGAATATACCGGAGAAAAGTATGATCGAAATGTAGCCGACCTATGCGCGTTAGATGGAAAGAGACGCAGGAAGGGGGCTGTAATATGCGGAAGGTGATTTTCGTACTCGGAGCGACAGCGTCAGGAGAAGGGTATTATTTTGTCCACCGTGCCGCTGTAGGGAGCAATTTTCAGGAACGCATGGCAGATGATTGAGAAACGAAGTAAAAAAATGATTAAAGAGATAGAGAAAGAAAATGCGAATCCGGTGCATGATGGACTCGCCCGGTAAGAACATGGAGGTAAGAAGGGGCATGAAATATATTGTTTCTGACATACATGGCTGCTATGACCAGTACCGGGCGCTGCTGGAGAAGATTCGCTTTTCAGACGCGGATGAACTCTATGTGCTGGGCGATGTTGTGGATCGCGGGCCGGAGCCAATCAAAGTGCTTCAGGATATGAAGAAGCGTCCGAACGTCATTTTTATTTTGGGAAATCACGACTTTGCCATGTATTCTATCATGAGAAAATTTGCGGTGGAGATTACGGAAGAAAATTGTGACAGTCACCTGACAGGGGAGGACATGCTGGATTTGAGTCTTTGGCTGCAGGACGGCGGACAGAGTACGATGGAGAAGTTTCGGGGCTTGAACCGCGCGGAGATGGCGGATCTTCTGGATTACATAGCGGAGGCGTCTCTGTATGAGGTAATAGAACACAACGGGAAAGAGTATCGGCTCGTTCATGCGGGGTTAGCGAACTTTGCGCCCGATAAAGAGCTGGATGAGTATGAATTACATGAGTTTCTGGAAGAAAGGGTTGACTATTCCAGAAGATATTACCCTCAGGACAATATCTATCTGGTGACGGGACATACGCCGACGGTTTCTATCGAAGGCTGGAACAAGCCGGAGGTATACAGGAAACACGGACATATTGCCCTTGACTGCGCCTGTGTGGCGGGAGGAAAGCTGGCGGCGTTCTGTGTGGAAACGGAAGAAGTCATCTATGTGGACGGTTAGCAAAGAAGTTTTCATTATTTTATCATGAATGCAGTGTGTTAAATGCGGAAGATATCCTTTTGACAAATGCAAGAATTAAATTGATTATGTGTATAAAACAAGTTATGGAAAATGTTTTTGATATACTTGGATTGCAATTAGTAGAACGTATGTAAACTATATTCAAAAATATGAGTATAAAATAAACTCTCCTCTTAAGCAGGTAAGGTATATACTAAAATCTACTTAAGAGGATTTTTTTAAATGATAATGTCGATTATTTTGTATACAATCTTAGGGGATAGACGTTATGATACATTTAAATGAAAATGATCGGAATCAAGCCTTCAGGAAATTGGCTCAACAAGCAGTTTGATGCGACAATATCTATAAGATGCTGATCTACTTTGACAGGCTCTATAAAGTGATGTATGATGTAGAGAAGCGGCAGCTCATGGAGTCACTGGTTTCGGAGATACAGATTTTCGAGGACAGGCAGACTAACGGTCAATGGCTGAAATCCGTGGATTTCAGATTCCCCATTATCGGGGCAGATATGGAACTGCGTGCGAAAGCGGATGATATACTACACATAAAAATCGAGTTATGATCACCGGAATGAACAAGAAATTTTAGGATAGTTTGAGGTATGACATATGATATTATCGGATAACACAATATTATCCTTAATTGATAAGGGTACTTTAGTAATAGAACCCATAGAAATGCAGCAGATACAGCCGGCGAGCATTGATGTAAGACTTGGCAGCACATTTAGTATTGTAGAAGATTCCTCTGCGGGGATCGTTACACTAGATCAACCTATTGCTTATAAGCAAATAAAGGCAGAGCGATATCTTTTGTTACCGGGGCAATTTGTTTTAGCAACAACAATGGAATATATCAAACTGCCCAATGATCTGACTGCATTTGTTGAAGGAAGGAGTTCTTTGGGACGGATGGGATTGTTTATCCAGAATGCGGGGTGGGTCGATCCGGGCTTTTCGGGAGAGATTACTTTAGAATTGTATAATGCAAATAGATGTGCTATTGAACTACAGGCCGGCAGGAGGATTGGGCAGTTGGTATTTGCAAAAATGGATCAGGCAGCCATGAATCCATATGCCGGAAAATACCAGGGACAAAGAGGGGCAACCGGTTCCAAAATTTATTTGGATGAGTAAAAATATATCCGGAGGAAGAAGTGATGAGGGAAGACATGTCATTGACAGAGTTACAGGCGTATTTTGGGAAAGTATTATATGAGCGGGGATTTGGGGATCAGTCTGTAGAAGAAAAAATGATGTTATTGGTTGAGGAAGTTGGAGAACTTGCAAAAGCAATCAGAAAACAGCAGGGTGGTAAAATCGATTACGACAGGATCCAAAATTATGATACGGTGCAGGGTGAAATTGCTGATATTACTATTGTTTTGTTTTCTTTATGCAACATTTTAGACATAGATTTATTTGAAGCGGTAAAGCAAAAAGAAATAATAAATATGAACAGAGAGTGGAAATAAATTTTAAATGAAAAACAAAGGATGATAATTTCCCAAATAAGCAGTCTATGGTACAATATCCTGGAAGTTATGAGAACGGTTGTCAGTAAAAACACTTTTAAAAGCAAAAGGGATATAAAGCAAAGAGGGCTGTTGACAAACAAAAGCCTCCAAACCGGATATTATTGTCTCATACCGATTTGGAGGTTTTCACATATTTTTACTTTCCGGGCTGTTGCCAATCCTGCCTTTAATGTTTAGTTGTAATTATTGATGCAGGGCTGGAACATACTTTTGTCGATTCCGCAGACAGGGCATACCCAATCATCCGGAAGATCCTCAAATGCAGTTCCGGGTGCAATGCCATGCTCGGGATCACCCTTCTCCGGATCATATGTGTAGCCGCAGGGATTACAGAAATATTTTTGCATCACAAACACTCCTTTCAGATTATGTATTTGGAAGCTCAGTCCCATTAAAAATATATTATCACGGTTTTTTCTAAATTACAATAATCGGAATAGAAGAAAATCGAATAGAACAGAAGAAAATCGAATAGAAGGGATTAAAATTTGGAGATACGAACATGAACACAAAAACCATTGTTAAAAAAGCATTTCTAAAGAGTCTGCCCGTTATGGCGGCGTATGTGATCCTTGGCATGGGCTTTGGAATCCTGATGGATGACAAGGGTTATGCCCCGGTATGGTCCATTGCCTGCAGTGTTCTTATATTTGCGGGTTCCATGCAGTATGTTACCGTTGATTTGTTGGTTACGGCTGTTTCCCCGGTCCATGCGGCAGTCATGACTTTGATGGTAAATGCACGGCATCTCTTTTATGGCATTTCCATGATCGGGAAATATAAAAATATGGGTAAGTTAAAGCCCTATCTGATCTTTGGGCTGACAGATGAAACCTACTCGCTTTTGTGTGATGACAGGGATTATCCGTCGGAAAGGAAGAAGGCGGAACTTTATTGTTTTCTTGTGACTTTATTTGATCATTCTTATTGGGTGCTTGGCACGGTGCTGGGCGCAGTCATTGGCACCGTGATGGAATTTAATTCCGAAGGCATTGATTTTTCCATGACTGCCCTGTTTGTGACGGTATTTGTTGAACAATGGCTGACGTCTAAGGAGCAGCGTTCCTCGTTGACGGGAATCGGGGCGGCGGTCATCTGTCTGGTCATTTTTGGTGAAAGTAATTTTCTGATCCCCACAATGCTTCTGATCACTCTGTTACTTTCCCTCTCCTACCGAAAGAGAGGTGGTTTAGATGAATGAAATGCACTCCGTGATATTGATCGCAGTGATCGCTGCCGTTACCATGATACTGAGATTTCTTCCGTTTTTGATTTTCAGCGGGAAGCGGGAGGCTCCGAAGTATGTTATGTTCCTGGGGGACAAGCTGCCCTATGCGATCATAGGTATGCTTATCATTTACTGCCTGAGGAGTGTGAGCTTTGGTGCCGTATCCGGTTGGCTTCCGTCATTTCTTTCCATTATCGTTGTAGCAGCTCTGCATGTATGGAAGAGAAATACGTTGTTGAGTATTATCGGAGGGACTTTTGTTTATATGTTTCTTGTTCAGGCTGTTTTTGTATAGGTTTTCCGTACCTGTGTTTGACATTTCAGGGTAATTGCTGTAAAATACAAACTGGAAAGATAGGTATTTTTTGTTTACATAAATAACAAATGTACTGTTGAAAGGGAGGGCAAAAAATGTTGAAACAGAAGGCAAAACGATTGCTGGCAGGGCTGTGTGTCGCATTGATGCTGATACAGAGCATCGATGAGGGCGCATTGATGGCGCTGGCTGCAGAGCCTGCCATGGAAATTCCCTCGGGGGAGTATCTGTCACAGGAAGGTACTGAGGAGACGGACAATGCGGCGTCAGAGGAAGCCGCGGTGACATCCGGCGACAGCACGGTGACATCCGGTGACGGCACGATAACATCCGGTGACAGCGCGGATGGAAGCATTGCGGAAGATTTTACGGACAGCCGCGCTCTGATGGCAGGAGAAGGCACGGACGGATGGACGGAGGTTTCTCCCGGTGTCAGGGTGAATGAGGATGGCGTCATCCAGGTTTTGGTAAATGAAGAGACTGGGTATGAGGATTTCGGTACGATAGATGCGTCCGGCGTTCTCACGGTGAAGGCATCCGCGACAGGTATTTATACAAATATGTTTATGGGCTGGGACAGGGTGACGGAGCTTCGGTTTGAAGAGAATGCCGGTGCCAAGATCATTTCGTTGAATGCTTTCAAAAACTGTACAAACCTGACCAAGATCGATCTGTCAAATTGTCCGTCCCTGACAGATATAGGAGAATCAGCCTTTTTTGGGTGTTCCGGTCTGGAAACCATCATTTTTCATGATAATCTGCAGTATATCCGCAAGCAGGCTTTTGCGAGCTGTACTTCTCTGCAGGGCGTTACCTTGACACCGGGATTGATCAGTGTGGCAGATATGGCGTTCAGCGGCTGTACATCTTTGTCCAAGGTCACGCTGGAGACCTCCAATCTCCGCTGTCTGACTTCCTCCGGATCTGCTGCTACAGCAATTTTTCAAAAGTGTAACATCAGCGAAGTTACCTTCGCGCTTAGAAATGTGGCAGGGGATACTTCCAAAGACAGCATTATCGTTCCGGCCAACCTGTTTAATAAGGCAGGGTTTGCGGAGAGCGCGAATATTGTGATCCCTGCCAATATTCAGGAAATCGGTGAGTCGGCTTTTAAAGATTCTAATTTAGGGCAGGTTACTTTTGAAAATACGACAGGAAAGCCGAGCGCGCTGACTACCATCGGAAAAGAGGCATTTAAGAATACGAAATTGACTGACATTACTTTTCCGGATACCATGCAGACCATCGGTGAGTCGGCTTTTGAGGCATGTACGGGATTGACAGCTCTTGTGCTTCCCAATTCTATCACCACATTAGGCAATAAAGCGTTTAGAGGGTGCACAGGAATCCGTTCCCTGAAACTTCCCAATGCTGCTTCCACAGTGGGGGATTATGTATTTGAAAACGCCACTTCCTTAACAGAGATAGAATTGCCGGAAGGATTGACTTTTACAGGAAAGGGAGAATTTAAGGGTTGTTCCTCTCTGAGTAATATCACGCTTCCCAGTACGCTGGAGACTCTTGGCGATGAGACCTTTATGTCCTGTGCTGTGATCCAGAGAGTTACCCTGCCGGATAAAGTGACCACACTGGGACAAAAGGCGTTTGAAGGGTGCGTGGGTTTGATCAGCATCACTTATTCGGACAATCTTATAGAGATTAAAGACAGGGCATTTTATAACTGCATCAGTCTTACTTCCAATGTTTTTCCTGAGACACTGGAAAAGATAGGTGCGTCGGCATTTTACAACTGTCAGAGATTTAATGACCTTACCATTCCTGCCAAAGTTACCAAGATCGGAAAAGAGGCATTTCGGAATTGTGTCGGTATCAATATCCTGACGTTATCGGATGTTCTGCTGGATGACTGTGGATCGGGTATTTTCAATGGCTGTTATTTGAAAGAGGTCAGATTCCCGGACGGGATCACGGTAATACCTGCACACCTTTTTGATCAGGCAACCTTTACAACGGATTGTGTGATGACCATTCCCAATACGGTCAAAACCGTTGGGGACTATGCTTTCTGTGGTTCCAAAACGGCAAATGTAAACCTCACATCCATTGTGTTTGAAGAGGGGATACAGCTTGAAAAGATCGGAAATTATGCCTTTAAGGACTGTATTGCGATAGAGAGCTTTACCATTCCTGAAACCACCTTGGAGATCGGAAACAACGCTTTTGAAGGGTGTATCAAGCTCTCCTCCATCGTGATCCCTGAGAATGTTACCAAGATCGGAGCCAGCGCGTTTTCCGGCTGTTCCGTTCTTACCGATATCACCTACAATGCCATTGAGGTGACGACATCCAATCAGAATATTTTCGCAGGATGTAATGTGAGGACAATTCGGATCGGGGATAAGGTTCGCGCATTTCCTGCCAATCTGTTTAAGGGCGCACAGTTTTCCACCAATACTTCTACAGGCGAAGAAGAAATGATCAGCATCAATATACCTGCATCGGTGGAGACGATCGGTGAGTATGCCCTGCCCAATATTGCAAATCTGCAGCATGTGGTGTTTGCGGAAGGGTCTGTTCTGACGAAAATTGGAAATTATGCTTTTTATCAGTGTGTGAATATGGAGAGCTGTAATCTGCCGGATTCCGTTACCGACATTGGGAACTTTGCATTTTCCGGCTGTACGAAGCTGGGAAGCGATGAGACAAAATCCTTTACCATTCCTTCCTCGCTCGTCACTCTGGGCAGCAGCGCGTTCAGTGAGTGCCCTGCTTTGACGGAGGTAGTGATTCCCGAGGGAGTGGCAAAGATCAGCGATAAGGCGTTTATGAACGATACCGGGCTAATCAGCGTTCTGCTGCAGGGCGGCGCCCTGACGGAGATCGGCATGTCCGCCTTTGAGGGTTGTACTTCTCTGGCGGAGATCAGCATCCCCAACGGTGTGACCAAGATCGGAGCCACAGCCTTTAAGAATTGTTCCGCGCTTGCCAAGGTGGTGATCCCCGCTTCTGTCACCAGTATCGGGAAGGATGCGTTTGCAGGATGCAGCGGCAGTGTGCAGTACCTTGTGGTGCCCGGTTCTTATGCGGAGCAGTGGCTTGCGGATAATGGTCTGCAGTCCAGCAGTCTTTTGACGATCACTTATGTGCTGGGCGGAGGAACCAACGCTCCCCAAAATCCTGCCGGCTATGAACCCGGTGAGACGTTCCTCTTTGCGCCCGCGACGCGCAAGGGTTATAAATTTATGGGCTGGTATCTGGATGAAAATTTAACCCGGGAGATTACCGGCGTTGAAAATCAGACAGAGAATCTGACCGTTTACGCAAAGTGGGAAATAGAGGTTTATACAATTACTTATGTGCTGAATGGCGGGACGAATCATAAGGATAATCCGGGGACGTACACCATTGAAGATACGGTTTCGTTGAAGGAAGCGACCTTGGACGGCGCCGTTTTTGAGGGATGGTATACCGATCTGAGCAACACCAGAAGCAAGGTCACCAGCATCCGGAAGGGTGAAACCGGTGATAAGACCTTATATGCGAAGTGGACCAGAGGAGTTACTCTGGAGCCTGCGGCGAGCATTGAGAGTGGTTCCGCGGTAAAGGCCGGAACGAAACTGTTCTTGACGTCGCCCACGCCGGGTGCTTACATTTACTATACGCTGGACGGTTCCGATCCCAATGAGCAGAGTACATTGTACGCGGACGGTATTGTGATCAGCGCAGAGACGACCATACGCGCCATCGCGGTGAAAAAGGGCTGTGACCCCAGTGGAATCGTTGAATTTACCTATAGCCTGATTGATGAGACCAAGGAGTGGGGGGATATTGCTCCAGAGGATCAGGGATTGTTTGCCGATGCGTCCAAAGTGCCCGAGGGTATCTGGGTGGCAGGCGTTGAGGAAGAGGTGGTTTACACCGGTCAGAAGATTACGTTTGATCTGCGGGTATATGACCACAAGACGCTTCTGAAGGAGAAGACGGATTACACGGTCAAGTACAGCAATAATCTGAACGCAGCGGCGGCAAATGCTCTTAAAAAAGCCCCGACTGTCACGGTCACGGCCAAGGGTAATTATAAGGGTAAGGTAGATGTAAAATTCAGCATTAAGCCCAGGGATATCCGTGGAGACGAGTTCTCTGCGGAGGATCTGACGGTCAAGGTTACCGGAAGGCTGCTGAAACCCGCGCCGGTCTTATACTATGGCAAGACAAAACTGAAGAATAAGAAGGATTATCAGATCGTGGTGGATGCGTCGGACGGAGGATATACGGCTGCCGGCACCTATGAGATTAAACTGAAGGGAATCGGCAACTTTACTGAAGAAAGAACGCTCTCATTTACGTTGGTCAACGGTACCTCCATCAGTAAGGCGAAGATAACAGGGCTGGCAAACCAGGTATATACCGGGCAGCCTATTGAACAGGACTTTACGGTGAAAGTGGGAGCGACGATTCTTAATAAGGGAACGGATTACAATGTGGAATACAGCAACAATACGGACGCAGGCACCGCCACAGTGACTGTTGTCGGAAAGGGCAGTTATTTTGGAACCAAGAAGACAACCTTTAAGATTATCCCTGTTGCCACATTGAATAAAAACTGTTTCACTTTGGATAAGACCAGTGTTGACTACACCGGGAACGCATATGAGATCGGAAACGGGATCAATGTGACTGCCAGCCTCAACGGGCAGCCCCTGAGAGAAGATGTGGATTATACCTGCAGTTATAAGTCAAATGTAAATGTGGGAACCGCCACAGTTACTTTCACAGGCAAGGGCGGTTACAGCGGTACGGTAAAGAAGACTTTTAAGATCAAGAGCGCAAATATCTCCGAACTGGCAGATGTTAAATTCCTCGATGATCAGGGGAATGTGAAACAAGATGATTCCTATGTGTTTGTATATGGCGGTGTGAAACCTGCGGTACAGATTTCCTATGGCGGTCGGATTCTGAAAGAGGGTACGGATTACTCCGTTTCCTATAAGAAGAATACGGCGAAAGGTTCCGCAACCATTACCATTAAGGGCAAAAAGAACTATACGGGAACGATCAACAGAACATTTACGATCACACAGCAGAGTGTAGCAAATCTTTCCGTCTCTGCCACGGATGTGGTCTGGAAGAATGCCGCCGGTGTTGTGGAGACATCCAAGGTTATCGTGAAGGATGTAAACGGCAAGGAGATGAAGGCGGGTACGGATTATAAGGTGACGTTCGCCTATCAGAACAACACCCAGCTGGCGAATGGTACCACTAAAAAAGCCGGTGTAACGGTGGGCAAAAATGATATTGTCCCCGTGGAGACACTGATTCAGGTGAAGATCAGCGGAATGGGCAATTACAACGGCAGCACCTCCACCATTATGAGAGTCTGCAAAAAGAGCATTGCTTCTGCCACCGTGAAAGTCAATCCGCAGATTTATACCGGGTCTGAGGTGCAGCCCGGCATGGATCAGATGACGGTCAAATTAGGAGGTGTCTATCTTAATAAGGGCGATTATGAGATCGTTGGTTACGAAAACAATATTAAAAAAGGTACCGCAAAAGTCACCATTCGCGGTGTGGGCGATTACGGCGGAACCAAAACGGTGAATTTCAAGATCAATCAGAAGCAGTTTAGTTTGCTGGATATTTTGTTCAATAAAAATTAGGAATGGGAAACAAAATTGTTTCGTTGACAAAAAGCGGATAAGGTTAAAGAGCCGGGAGCATTTAGAAAGCTTCCGGCTCTTTTGTTATGTGTAAGGACAGGTGGAATCAATAAAGTTTATAAATAAAAGAAGCGGCGGATTGACAAGGGAAGAATTATAATGTAAACTGATTATAAAAATTAGGTTTACATTTGCGGTCAGAGATCGTATCTTTTAAAATGTCAGAGGTGGATGGTTTGGGAACGAGAGAAAAGATTATTGCGCTATTTGAAGAAAACCGAGGAAGATTTTTTTCCGGGGAGGATATTGCCGGTGAACTTGCCGTATCGCGGGCGGCGGTGTGGAAAGTGGTGAAGAGCCTGCGGCAGGAAGGTTATCCGATCACGGCGGTTCCCAACAGGGGATATTGTCTGTCTGAGGAAGCAGATATTATCTCGATGCAGGGAGTTCAAAAATATCTGCAGCCCGTCTGCGGGTGCGTCAGGATGGAGATACAGCCTGTGCTGGCATCCACCAATACGCTTGCCCGCGAGCGGGCGGCGGAAGGAGTCTGCGAAGGGTATACTGTGATCGCAAACGGGCAGACCGCCGGAAGGGGAAGAAGCGGACGTGGATTTTATTCTCCTTTTGACACAGGGCTTTATATGAGTCTGGTGCTCAGACCGCATCATTATTCGGCGGCGCGGGCACCAGGGCTGACGACCATGGCGGCGGTTGCCGTGTGCGAGGCTATAGAGATTGTCTCCGGAAAAAATGCGCAGATCAAATGGGTGAATGATATTTATGTTGACGGGAAGAAGGTCAGCGGAATTCTGACAGAGGCATCTGTCGGGCTGGAAAACGGAATCCTGGAGTATGCGGTCCTCGGCGTGGGGATCAATGTATCCGAGCCGGCGGGCGGATTTCCAAAAGAATTGGAACAGATTGCCGGAGCGGTGTTTCAAAACCGCCCCGGGGATGGTAAAAACCGTCTTGCGGCGGAGTTCTTAAACCGATTTATGTATTTTTATAATTCCCGGGAAAGAGACTGGGTGGAAAGTTATCGGAAGCGCAGTCTTGTGATCGGCAAAAAGATAGAGGTCATCTGTGGGGGGCAGTCCCGGGAGGCGCTCGCCCTGGATGTGGACGGAGAATGTCATCTGATGGTACGGTATGAGGACGGCACAACGGAAAGTCTTTCCTCCGGAGAGATTCGTGTGAAGCTGGCATAGGAGGAATTGTTAAATGGAAACAAAAAGAAAGACTCTGGATATGGTATACATTGCTATGTTTTCTGTGATAATCGCAATCTGTTCCTGGATTTCTGTTCCCGCGACAGTACCCTTTACTCTGCAGACCTTTGGGCTGTTTTTGACAGTGGGAACCCTGGGAGGAAAGAGAGGTACACTTTCCGTGCTGGTCTATCTGCTGCTGGGGGCAGTTGGAATGCCTGTTTTTGCAGGATTTACCGGAGGAATTGGAAAGCTTCTGGGAAATACGGGGGGCTACATCGCAGGGTTTCTGTTCTCAGCGCTTGTCATGTGGGGAATGGAAGAGATGCTGGGCAGAAAACGGTGGGTTCTGGCGCTTTCCATGGTGCTCGGGCTTCTGGTATGTTATTTGTTCGGTACTATTTGGTTCATGCTTGTCTATTCGGCAGACTCCGGGACAGTGGGATTGTGGACGGCCCTGGGCTGGTGCGTCTTTCCTTATATCATTCCGGATATTATTAAAATTGCCTTCGCGCTTGCAATGTGCAGAAAACTGGGTGCAGTGATCAGAACCGACGGAAAAGAGATTTAACAACAACTCGTCTGTCCCGCTCCTGCTCGGATGTAATTACAGCCTTGATTGCTCAGGGTTTGTCTGATACAATATTCCTGTAGCAGATTGTGATCGGTAACCGTTGATCCTTGGTGGGATGGGATATGAGACAGATAGAGATTCCGGATGATTTTGATTTGGGGAAAACGGCATCCTGTGGGCAGTGTTTTCGTGCAAAAGAGATCGAAAACGGTCTGTTTCGTTATGTGTCGGGCAAATATGTGATATACATAAAGGATTTGGGAGATCATCGATTCTCCGTCTCCTGTACAGACAAAGAATGGGAAAAGATCTGGACAGGTTATTTTGACCTGGAGCGCAGCTATCGGGATCTTTATCTGAAAGAACGGCGGAAGCATGATTTTGTCCGAAAAGCAATGGATTTCGGAAAGGGGATCCGCGTACTCAGGCAGGACCCATGGGAAATGCTGGTAACATTTATCCTATCCCAGCGAAAAAGTATCCCCGCGATCTCCAAATCTGTAGAAAGTCTTGCAGAGAGATATGGTCATCTTATGGAGACAGATCATGAACTTCTGTATTCCTTTCCTACACCAAAAGACATGGCGGATGCAACGGTGGAGGAGCTGCAGGAGTGCGGGCTGGGGTATAGAGCCCCCTACGTTCGTGACGCGGTTGAAAAGGTGCTTTCCGGCAGCCTGGATCTGGAGGCGATTTCAGAATATAGTGACGCGGATTTATTTGAGGCTCTGCAGACGGTCCACGGCGTGGGGAAAAAGGTTGCCAACTGTATCTGCCTGTTCGGCTATGGGCGCATGGAGAGAGTGCCGGTGGATGTATGGATCTCAAGGACCCTGGATGAAGATTTTGACGGGAAGGATCCCTTTCCCCTTTTTGAAAGGAATGCGGGTATCATACAACAATACTTGTTTTATTATAAGAGATATAACCGGGTTTAGATACGGAAGATGGATGGTCCGACAATCCGATGGGATGTCGGGAAAGGTTATGGAGATCCGATGAGAGAGTCAATGCAAAAGGCAAAGGATGCTGTTTTACCGGAGATTATATTTATTTTTGTTCTGCTGGCGTTTATCGTTTTTTCTTTTTTCTCTTTTATGAAGGAAAATTATAAGCGGATCCGGGTGCAGAATAACAATTTTATCAAAGTGGCTACAGAGCAGAATGCTGAGAGGATTGATGAGCTATTGGAGCTGTCCCAGAGCAATCTGAGTATGATGGCACTGCTCTATGGATCTCTGATGACGGAACCGGTGGTGGACGAATCCCTGTTACAGGATATGACGGACAGATCTTCCTTTGATTATGTGGAATTTATCTCGCAGGACGGAATGGATCTGACGGCGGATGGACGGACGGCAGATTTGTCTGACAGGGAATATTTTCTGGAAGGGATGCGGGGCAACAGCGGAAAATGTGTAATTTATAATTCCAGGATCACCAATGAGACATTGCTGATCTTTTATACGCCTTTTTACTATGACCACAAGATCATCGGTGTTCTGAGCGGAATCCTTCGGGGAGATACTGTAAATGAGGTTCTCTCCACCGATTATTTTGGAGTGCAGGCAGATACCTATCTGCTCGAACGCGACGGAAGTGTGATTTTTTCAGTGGGAGACAGCTCTGATCCGGCAAATCTTTTGGATTCTTTGACAAAGAACGGTCAGCTTTCTTCAGAGGATCAAAGAAAGCTGGAACAGGCTCTCCGGGAAGGGACTGCCACCAGTTTCAATTATCGGGAAGCCGATGGAGAGGGAAGCGCATATATCACCCTTTTGGAAAACAGTGACTGGGTTCTCGTACAAAATTTTCCATCCTCTTTGACAAAACGTATGGTGGGAGAAGCGGATTCTGCAGGCATTCGGCTGGAAATCCGTCTGTTTATCGTTTTTATCCTATATGTGGTGTATTTGATGATCAAAAACAAAGGGCAGAGGAATCAGCTGGTTTCGGAAAAGCAGGAGATGTCCCAGATCGTGGACAGTGTTACCCAGTTATTCTGTCGTTTTGCCCTTGTGGATTTTGAGAATAATACCTATGAATATCTTGAAGATAAGAAGAGCGGTGCGCCGGAGAAAGGCAATTTTCTGGATCTGATCAAATATTTGGAACCGAAATACGTCACAGAGGATGTGGACGGCGAAAAGATGAGCATGATCATCTCCCGGGAGTATGTGCAGAAGCATTTGACGGAGAATGTGCCGTATCTGCAGTACGAATATCAGATAGATATGGGAGGGTTGCGCTGGGAGAATGTATCCATCCTGTGTGTGGAGAGAAAAAAAGGGCTGCCTGCGAGCGTCTTATATGCCATACAGGATGTTACCGCCCTAAAAGAGCGGGAAATAGAGATCCGTCTGGCATTAAAGAATGCGTCTGAGGCCGCAGAGGCGGCAAATCACGCCAAATCGGACTTCCTTGCCCGGATGTCCCATGATATACGCACTCCTATGAATGCTATCATGGGCATGACGGCAGTCGCCGCTATGCACCTCGACGATCCGGAGCGTCTTGAGGACTGTCTGGGGAAGATTACCATTTCCAGCCGCCATCTGCTGGCTTTGATCAACGATGTGCTGGATATGTCCAAAATAGAGAGCGGAAAAGTCACATTGTCGGAAGAGCCTTTTAATATGGCAGATATGGTGGACAGTATCCTTACCATTATCCAGCCGCAGATCAATGGCAGAAAACAGCAGTTGAAAGTACATATTGCGGATATTGAGCACGAAAATGTGATCGGTGATACCTTACGCCTGAGACAGATTTTTGTGAATATCATAGGAAATGCGGTGAAGTTTACACCGGAGGAAGGAGAGATCACCTTTTCCATCCGGGAGTGCAGCTCCATGGTCCGCGGGATGGGCTGTTATGAGTTTATCTGTGAGGATACGGGTATCGGAATGGATGAGGAATTTATCAAGTCGATTTTCGATCCCTTTGCCCGTTCTCACAATTCTGTCAGCAAAAATATCGAAGGCACCGGGCTGGGGATGTCCATCGCCCGCAATATTGTGCAGATGATGAACGGCGACATTCAGGTGGAGAGCAGGCTGAATCAGGGTTCCCGGTTTACGGTCCGGGTGCATCTGAAGCTGCAGGATCCGGAGACAGAGGATGTGGGAGAGCTGCAGAACCTGCGTGTACTGGTGGCGGATGACGATCAGGATGCCTGTATCAGCACCTGCGAAATTCTGGAAAGCATTGGCATGACGGCGGATTGGGTCCTAAGCGGTGATGAGGCAATTGACCGGACGGTGGCGCTGCATGGGAAGAAGGATGCCTATGCCACATTGATTTTGGACTGGAAGATGCCGGGAAAGGACGGCATCGAGACAGCCAGGGAAATCCGCAGACAGATAGGAGAAGACAGCCTGCCAATCATCATTTTGTCGGCATATGACTGGTCAGAGGCAGAGACCCAGGCCAGGGAGGCGGGCATTCAGGCATTTATTGAAAAACCGCTGTTTCGTTCCCGTCTGGTCTATGCTTTGAAGTCCGTACTTTCACAGAGGAGAAAGGCGGAACATCGGGAGACTTCCGAGCTGCAGCCCGACAGCTGCAAGGGAAAACGCATCCTTTTGGTGGAAGACAATGAGTTAAACCGTGAGATCGCAGTGGAGCTGCTCTCTTTCATTGGAGTGCAGGTGGAGCAGGCGGAGGACGGCAAAGCTGCTCTGGATATGGTGGAGAAGAGCGGGCAGAATTATTATGATATGATCCTCATGGATATCCAGATGCCCGTTATGAATGGATATGAGGCGACACGCCGTATCCGCGCGCTGGAAAGGGAGGATATGAAACAGATTCCGATTCTGGCGATGAGCGCCAACGCCTTTGACGATGATATCCACGAGGCGCTGGAATCCGGTATGAACGACTATGTGGCAAAACCGGTGGAGATCACAAAGCTTATGGAAGCTTTGAAAAAATGGCTGTGACGCCCGCATCTATGCACGGAAAGCACCTGACAGGAATACAGTATAGGAGTTATATTGGGAGGTGCAGTTCAATGCAGACGGATCCGTATGGAAGTATTCGGGCGTGTGAAGATATTCCGTTTTCCTTTCCGCCGCAGCATCAGGATAAACAGCCCGGGCTGGAATATAGAATGGATCCCAGACCGGTACTTCATCCCAACGGTGGGACAATCGTGGGTTCTTAATATTGTAAAAATATATTATACGGCGGAATATACTCCATAAAGGGAGCATATTATAACGAAATCAGGTTATGGTATGCTCCCTTTTTTCTTTTCGCGGGCAGTGGGGCGGATGCTATGTTATATGGAAGACGGGGTTTTTTATCCGTAACCCCTTTAACTTTTCCGGTGCATATGCTATCATAAAATTACATTTAACCAACAGGGTTTATGGGGCTGCATTTATAAATTATGGGATATACCGGCGGATGCCGGGATGATTGGAAGATATTTAAAATACAAAATGATGGAGGTGCCGGGTATGGACGGACAGGGCAATCAGCAGTTAGAGAAAGTAGTCAGTATGCTTCCTTTAATGAAACAGATGTTTTCCCATGACGTATTTATCACTGTCTTAGACAAGGATGGGATCGTACAGGGATTTTCGATTCCGGACGGAGAGAAACCCCAGTTGAATGTGGGCGATCTGTTTCATGATCCCAGCGGTGCTTTTAGCGAAGTGATCCGTACCGGGAGGGCAAGGCACAATTATCTGCCGAAGGAGGTCATGGGAGAGGCGTTTGAGGGAGAATTGATACCCATAAAGGATGGCAGCAGTGTTGTGGGCTGTCTGACCTGTACATACTCCGCAGGGGTGAAGGAAGAGATGGCAGAGATAACCGCAAAGTTCAAGGGCTCTGTAGAAAATATCCAGAATTCCCTGCAAGATCTTTTGGGCGGGATCGAGAATCTGTTTAAATTGCTTGCCGATATGGACGAGATCGCAAATACCGTGGAGAATGATGTGAACGATGCGGTCTCCGTAGTCAATAAGATCAACGGCAATGCCTCCCATTCTAATATTCTTGCGCTGAATGCGTCTATAGAGGCGGCACGAAGCGGAGAGCATGGGCGGGGATTTGCAGTGGTTGCATCCGAGATGGGAAAACTTGCCAATGACAGCGGCAAATCGGCATCGGAGATCAAAGATACCCTAAATACGATCATGCAGCATTTGAACACTATCACCGCTTCTATTAAGGATGCCGGGAGATTTGCCGGAGAGTACAGGGGGAGTATCGGATCCATCCAGAAGATCCTGGAGGAGACGGTAGTGCTGGCAGGAGAGCTGGAGGAGGATATTGACCGTCGTTAAGAGTTATTCTGACAGTCGAGAAACATATATGACTTTAAGAGAATTACCGATCGGAAAAATGGCGACCGTCACCACTGTGGGCGGTGAGGGAGCGCTTCGACAACATTTTTTGGATATGGGTGTGATTCCGGGCACGGATATTGTGCTGGTCAAATACGCACCCATGGGTGACCCCATGGAGTTTATGCTCCACGGTTATGATCTGACGCTCCGCGTCGCGGATGCGGAGAAAATAGGTATCCGGGATGTGAGGGATGCCAAAAAAGCGTTGCCGGATACCGCGGAACGTACGATCCGTCCGGACAGAAAAAAAGGCATAGAACACCCCGGGCTGGGAGAGGGCGGAAAGTATCATGTGAAGGAGACGGAACACCCGCTGCCGGAGGGAGAGACGTTGACGTTTGCCCTGGCGGGCAATCAGAATTGCGGAAAAACAACGCTGTTTAATCAGCTTACAGGTGCGAATCAGCATGTGGGCAACTTTCCCGGCGTCACGGTGGACAGAAAGGACGGAGTTATAAAAGGGCATAGCAACACCCTGATCACGGATCTGCCGGGGATATATTCCATGTCGCCCTATTCCAGCGAAGAGATCGTAACCCGGGCATATGTTCTTAAAGAACATCCCAAAGGGATCATCAACGTGGTGGATGCCTCCAATATTGAGAGGAATCTTTATCTGACCATGCAGCTCATGGAACTGGATATTCCCATGGTGCTGGCTCTCAATATGATGGATGAGGTAAGGGGAAACGGCGGATCCGTTCAGATCAATGAGATGGAAGAACTTCTGGGGATACCTGTGGTGCCCATCTCCGCCGCCAAAAACGAGGGGATTGACGAACTGATAGATCATGCCATTCATGTGGCAAAATATCAGGAAAAGCCCGGAAGGATCGATTTCTGCGGTGCGGACAAAAACGGCGGCGCGGTGCACAGATGCCTCCATGCCATCATGCACCTGATCGAGGATCATGCGCTGCGGGCAGGCATTCCTGTCCGGTTTGCCGCAGGCAAGCTGGCGGAGGGTGATGAAAGTATCCTGGAGAGCCTGAATCTGGATGACAACGAGAAGGAGATGCTGCAGCATATCATTCTTCAGATGGAGAAAGAAAGCGGGATGGATCGTGCGGCGGCAATCGCGGACATGCGGTTCGCTTTTATCCGGGATGTGTGCGGTAAGACTGTGGTGAAACCCCGGGAGAGCAGAGAGCATGCCCGGAGCGTGGAGATTGACAGGATCCTGACCGGAAAATATACAGCGATTCCCGCTTTTATCGCCATCATGGGTGTTGTGTTCTGGTTGACTTTCAATGTGATCGGAGCATGGCTTCAGAATCTGTTGGCGCAGGGAATCGAAAGTTTATCCGATCTGACGGATACCGTTCTTTCGGCAATGGGAGTGAATGAAGTCTTGCACTCCCTGGTGATCGACGGTATTTTTAACGGTGTGGGAAGTGTGTTGAGTTTTCTGCCTATTATTGTGACGCTGTTTTTCTTCCTGTCCCTTTTGGAAGACAGCGGATATATTGCGAGAGTGGCGTTTGTCATGGACAGACTCTTAAGAAAAATCGGATTGTCCGGCAGAAGCATTGTGCCTATGCTGATCGGGTTTGGCTGTACGGTCCCCGGTGTCATGGCGACGCGGACCCTGCCCTCCGAGAGGGACAGGAAGATGACGATATTATTGACCCCTTTTATGAGCTGTTCCGCCAAGGTACCGATCTACAGTTTCTTTGTGGCAGTGTTTTTCCCGCAGTACGGTGCGCTGGTGATGATAGGATTATATGTGCTGGGGATCGTGCTGGGGATCGTACTGGCGCTGTTTCTCAAGGGGACAATGTTTCAGGGGGAGGCAGTTCCTTTCGTGATGGAGCTTCCCAACTACCGGATGCCGGGGCTGAAGAATGTGGCGCATCTGCTGTGGGATAAGGCAAAGGATTTTCTGCAGCGGGCATTTACGGTGATCTTTATCGCCACAATTGTGATATGGTTCTTACAAACCTTTGATTTTAAGCTGAACGTGGTGACGGATTCCCAGGAGAGTATACTGGCGGTGGCGGCGAGCCTGATCGCTCCGGCTTTAAAGCCTCTGGGGCTGGGGGACTGGAGAATTGCCACTGCCCTGATCACAGGCTTTATGGCGAAGGAGAGTGTGGTTTCCACCCTTTCTGTTCTCTTTGGGACGACGGGAGCCTTTGCCGGTGTGCTGAACCCCGCGTCGGCAGCAGGGCTTTTGGTGTTCTGCCTGCTTTACACACCCTGCATTGCGGCAGTTGCCTCCGTGAAACGGGAGCTGGGAACCAAATGGGCAATCACCGTTGCGGCAGGGCAGTGTGTTATCGCCTGGATGGCTGCGTATGTGGTGAGATTTGTGCTGATGCTGGTTGTGGTTGCACTGAGATAATGTGTCTGACAGGAAAAGGACGTGTGGATTGAGAGAGGAGGATGGAGGATGTTTCAGTTTACGGACGATTGCCTTTTGGGGGTGCCGGAGCTTGACAATGAACACAGAAAACTGTTTGATCTGCTCCACCAGGCGATGTTCATGTTGCAGAATGAATACGGCGGTGACAAATATTCGGAAATAAAGGGGCTGTTGGAAGAGCTGGAGCAGTATGCGGATGAACATTTTGCCCATGAAGAGGCATATATGGAAAAAATATGTGACCCTGAGTGGATTCTCCAGCGTTCCCAGCACAGGACGTTTCGGGAGAAGATCATAGAGTTTTTTGTGCGGAATATTGACGGTGAGGAAGAGCAGCGTCAGGCTTTGGAGGATTTGATCAATTTCCTGGCGAAGTGGCTGTATCATCATATCATCGGGAGTGACACGCTGATCGGCAAGCTTCCTCCCCTGGAGCAGTGGATGATGAAAGAAAATCCCTGTAAGTTTTCCGAAGAATATATGACGGGCATCGGGCTGATAGACAAGGAGCACAGGACATTATTTGAGATTGTGGAGCGGGCAGACAATCTGGTGAGATCCCTTTATGTCGGGGCGGCATACGACGATGTCATGCAGATTCTGGAGCAGCTGAAATCCTATGCGGAACTTCACTTCGCTGACGAAGAAAGTTATATGAGGGAAGTGGGATATGAGGGCTACGAGGCACAGAAACGTGCCCATGAAGCGTTTATGGCAAGGATGGAGGAGATTGATGAAACGGAGATTGAGGCGGATCCGCAGACCTATCTGGAGAGTCTTATAGAGTTTCTGCTGGGATGGCTGATCAATCATATCCTGCAGTCGGATAAAAAAATACCTGTAAAATAATCGATACATACCTTTATTTAATCAGATCTTTTGCTTGGAAAGGGAATCATAGGTGATCAAAATATCACAGATGATTCCTTTTTTTTACAATAATTTTACAGGGGTATGATAACCAATTTGATGTTTCAGGGGTATTCTTTTGGTGTGATAGGAAGTAAGGTCATGGTCCTGCTTCCGTGATGAAAATGCCGCTGTATGCGGCAGAAAGAGAGGAATATAGGAAGGGTATGAAAACTACAGATAAGAAAGCAGCAAAGAAAGCGTTTGCATTGGCAGCAGCTACGATCCTGGCGGTCTCATCGCTGGCGGGGTGTTCAAAGCAGGTGTCCGGGACGGTGTCCACCGACGGGTCCACCTCCATGGAAAAGGTGATCGGAACATTGGGTGAGGCGTTTGAGGAGCAAAATTCCGGTGTGAGCTTTACTTATAATCCCACGGGTTCCGGTTCCGGTATTCAGGCGGTATTGGAGGGAAGATGCGATATCGGTCTTTCCAGCCGCGCCCTGAAGGACGAGGAGAAGGCGGGGGGTCTTAAAGAGACAATATTGGCATATGACGGTATCGCGCTCATCGTCCATCCCTCCAATCCCGTAGAAAATCTGGATAAGGAGACCATCGCTAAAATTTATACCGGTGAAATTACCAACTGGAAAGACGTAGGCGGTGAGGACGCGGAGATCGTTCTGATCGGAAGAGAGGCGGGCAGCGGCACCAGGGACGGATTTGAATCTATCACCGGCACGGAGGATGCCTGTCAGTACCGTCAGGAGCTGACTTCCACGGGCGATGTGATTACCACGGTATCTACCAATCCCGGTGCAATCGGCTATGCGTCTTTGGCATCCGTTAACGAGAGTGTAAA
Source organism: uncultured Acetatifactor sp. (assembly GCA_947581865.1). Lineage (GTDB taxonomy): Bacteria > Bacillota > Clostridia > Lachnospirales > Lachnospiraceae > Acetatifactor. Next base: position 34,473 of record CANPWA010000023.1, read on the forward strand.
AGCGGTTTCCGTAAACGGTGTGACGCCTGCCGAAGAGACGGTCAAGGACGGAAGCTATGAGATACAGCGTCCCTTTGTACTGGTGACCAAGGAGGGAACCAAGCTCTCCGATGCGGCACAGAAGTTCTATGATTTCGCCATGTCCGATGAGGCAGTCTCCTATATATCCGGTGCGGGAGCGGTGGCTGCACGATGAAAGACAAGCAATTTCTTGAAAATATTGTCCACGGGATGTTTCTGATCCTGGGACTGATCACAGTAGGTTTTGTATTGCTGATCACGGTGTATCTGGTTCTGTCCGGGATTCCGGCAATCCGTGAGATCGGGCTGTTCGACTTTCTGCTTGGCGATGAGTGGCAGTCCACGGCGGCAGAGCCCTCCTTTGGAATCCTGCCTTTTATTCTGACCAGTATCTACGGTACGGCGGGGGCGATCCTTCTGGGAGTGCCGGTAGGGTTTCTGACCGCGGTGTATCTGGCAAAGGAAGCGCCTTCCGGCATCCGGAATGTGGTATCCTCTGCAGTGAGTCTTTTGGCGGGGATACCGTCCGTGGTCTATGGTCTGGTTGGAATGTTGGTATTGGTACCCGGAATCAGGAGGCTTTTTCACATTCCCGACGGCGCGAGTCTTCTGGCGGCGATCATTGTGCTGGCAATTATGATACTGCCGTCAATTATCAATGTATCCATCACGGCGCTGGAGGCGGTTCCCAGAGAGTATGAGGACGCTTCTCTGGCGCTGGGGGCCACTCCCGTGGAGACCTATTTCCGGGTTTCCGTACCTGCGGCGAGGAGCGGGATCGCGGCTGCGGTGGTACTGGGCGTGGGAAGAGCGATCGGCGAGGCAATGGCTGTGATGATGGTGTCCGGCAACGCGCCGAATATGCCCTCTTTATTTCAAAGCGTGCGTTTTCTGACTACGGCGGTGGCCAGCGAGATGTCCTATGCCAGCGGACTGCAGGAAAGGGCGTTGTTTTCCATTGCGTTGGTCTTATTTTTCTTTATCATGCTGATCAATGCGACTCTGAATTTCTTTTTAAAGCGAAGCAAAGAGGAATGAGGGAAGAAATGTCCGTCTGCCGGACGAAAGAGGTATTTAAATGGAACAGATTGGAATGCGAAGGAAGATATATATCTTTGTCATGAAGGCGTTAATGATGGTGTCTGCCGCGCTGACCTGCGCGCTGGTGGGCTTTTTGATGATATATGTGCTGTGGAAAGGGCTTCCCAATGTCACGGTACGGCTTTTGTTTACAAAGCCCAGTTATCTGTCGGGACAGATCGGAATTTTGCCGGATATATTGAACACACTCTATATCATGATTGCCGCGTTGGTCATCGTGATACCTCTGGGAGCCGGCGCGGCGGTATATCTGACGGAATATGCCGGGAATAAAAAGCTGGTCGCTGTCATTGAATATGCGGCGGAGACGCTCTCGGGCATTCCGTCCATCATATACGGACTGGTGGGAATGCTGTTTTTCTGTCAGTTTCTGAATATGCAGACTTCTCTTCTGGCAGGCGCGCTGACACTGGTCATCATGAATCTGCCCACGGTTATGCGTACCACGCAGGAGAGCTTAAAAACAGTTCCCCAAAGCTACCGGGAAGGCGCTTTCGGTCTGGGGGCCGGCAAATGGCGGACCATCCGCACGGTGGTACTCCCGGGATGTATCGACGGTGTGATCACGGGATGTATTCTCTCCGCGGGGCGTATTCTCGGGGAGTCGGCAGCGCTGTTGTTTACCGCAGGATTTGCCCATGCGCTGAACGGATTTTTCACAGGTCTCAGAAGTTCGGGAGCGACACTCACGGTGGCACTGTATGTCTATGCCAAGGAGCAGGGGGAATTCGGAGTGGCGTTTGCCATCGCCGCAATTCTGATGATACTCACGCTCCTTATCAATCTGCTTGCCACATCGGTGGCAAAATATTTCAAGAGAAGGAGAAGTCTATGAGTACGGTGGTCAGGGTGAAGGATTTGTGCCTGTGGTATGGCAATACACAGGCATTAAAGCATATCAGTATGGAAATTCCCGACAAGAGCATTACTGCCCTTATTGGTCCCTCCGGATGCGGAAAATCCACTTTTTTGAAAACGATCAACCGGATGAATGACCTTGTGCCAGGAGTGAAGATCACAGGAGAGCTTTGTTACAATGAGAGGAATATCTATGATCAGAATATGGATGTCAATCTTTTGCGAAAAGAAATCGGCATGGTGTTTCAGAAGCCCAATCCTTTCCCCATGAGCGTTTACGATAATATCGCTTATGGACCCAGAACACATGGCATCAGGGGCAAGGCAAAGTTGGACGAGATTGTGGAAAGCTCCCTGAAAAATGCGGCAATCTGGGATGAAGTCAAAGACCGCCTGAAAAAGAATGCGCTGGGTCTCTCCGGAGGGCAGCAGCAGAGACTCTGTATTGCCCGGGCGCTGGCGGTGGAGCCGCAGATCCTTTTAATGGATGAGCCTACCAGCGCTTTAGATCCCATCTCCACCTCTAAAATAGAGGAGCTTGCCATGCAGCTTAAAGAAAAATATACCATTATCATCGTCACCCATAATATGCAGCAGGCGGTGCGTATTTCGGATAAAACGGCATTTTTCCTTTTGGGAGAGCTTGTGGAGTACGGAGATACAGAGAGACTGTTCTCCAAACCGGAGAACAGGAAGACAGAGGACTATATCACGGGGAGGTTTGGATAATGAGAAGTAGATTCGACGGGCAGCTTGCTCTTTTGAATAAGGAGCTGATCACAATGGGTTCTCTCTGTGAGGAGGCGATCACGCTGGTTCTGGAAGCGCTCTGCGGCGGAAACGTGGAGGCGGCAAAAAAAGTGACGGCAATGGATGATGAAATCGATCAGATGGAGAGAGATATCGAAGCTCTGTGTCTGAAACTCCTTTTGCAGCAGCAGCCGGTAGCAAGGGATCTGCGCCAGATTTCCGCTGCGTTAAAAATGATTACCGATATGGAGAGGATCGGTGATCAGGCGGAGGATATCGCAGAAATCATTACTTTTTTACAGGGTCGCACGCGGGATAATTTAAGAATTCGTAAAATGGCAGAGGCGACCATGAAGATGGTAAAGGACAGTGTGGATGCCTATGTGAAAAAAGATATCGCGCTGGCGGAGTCCGTGATCGCCTACGATGATGTGGTGGATAATTATTTTAATGAGGAAAAGACCAGCCTGATCGGGCAGATCGCGGTCAATCCGGAGGACGGGGAGTATGCTTTGGATTTGCTGATGATCGCAAAGTATTTTGAGAGAATCGGAGATCACGCTGCGAACATTGCGGAGTGGGTGATGTTTTCCATCACGGGAACCAGACAGGCTCCGTGAGAAGACGGGGAGGGAGTTCCAGACAGCGCTTTACATAAATTTTACAATTACCGGATAGTAAATTTGATATAAGGAAGGTATAATGAGGGCATAAAGTACGGTATATTAACTCTGTTTGAGGTCAGGAAATGATTTATTGTGTTGAAGATGACGGCGCTATCCGGGATTTGATGATTTATACGCTTAACTCCGCAGGTTTCCGGGCGAAAGGCTTTGGGGACGGCGAGGGTCTTTTTGACGCACTGCAGACGGAGATGCCGCGGCTGATTCTGCTTGATATCATGCTGCCCAAAGATGACGGAATTACGATCCTAAAAAAGCTGCGAAGTACGACGGCGACGGCGGCTGTTCCTGTGATCATGGCATCTGCCAAAGGAGAAGAATATGACAAGGTCATTGGTCTGGATCTGGGTGCGGATGATTATCTGGCGAAGCCCTTTGGCATGATGGAGATGGTATCCCGTGTCAGGGCAGTACTGCGCCGCGCGGAGCCTGCAGATGCGCATAAGATATTACGTGCGGGAAAATTGGCTTTGAACGCTGAGGAACATACTGTTTTTGCGGAAGGGGAAAAGATAGAGCTGACCCTGAAGGAATATGAACTATTACGGAAATTTATGGAAAATCCCGGGAGAGTTTTTACCCGGGAGCAGCTTTTGCAGAGCATCTGGGGAGCAGAATATATGGGTGAAACCCGGACCGTGGATGTTCATATGGGTACATTGCGCTCCAAACTAGGTTCCTGCAAAGATTACATCCAGACTGTCCGGGGAGTGGGGTATCGAATGGAGAGCGGGTTATGACAAAGCGTATTTTTCAGTCCATCTGTTTTGCGGCTTTCAGTATCTTTCTGGCGTCCATAGTGCTATTTATGGGCGTTCTCTACAATTATTTTTCCGATGTCCAGCGCAAACAATTAAAAATGCAGACCAGTCTCGCCGCCCGCGGTGTTGACAGAGAGGGCGCAGTATATCTGGAGGATCTGGATGCAGGCGACTACCGCATGACCTGGATCAATACCGATGGCACGGTGTTGTCTGACAATCGTTCGGAATCTCAAGAGATGGAGAATCATATGGAGAGAGAGGAGATCCGGGAGGCGTTTGAAACGGGTTATGGAGAGAGTTCACGCTATTCCGTCACTTTGATGGAGCGCTCCTTTTACTGCGCGCAGCGGCTATCCGACGGTACGGTGCTGAGATTGTCCATCGCCCAGAATACGCTGCTCACGCTGTTGTTTGGGATGCTGCAGCCCATCTGTGTGATTTTTGCCGTGGCAATGGGATTGTCGCTGGTGTTGGCATTCCGCCTCTCCAGACAGATCGTAAAACCTCTCAACGAGTTAAATCTGGATGAACCGTTGAGCAACGAGGGTTATGATGAATTGGCTCCCCTGCTTCGCCGGATAGATGCACAGCAGCGTCAGATTCAAAGACAGAGAGACGAGCTGCGCCAGAAGCAGAGCGAATTTGAGACGGTGACTACCGGTATGGCGGAGGGTATCGTTCTCTTAAACGGAAAGCAGATCATATTGAGCATCAATCCCGCCGCCGCCAGACTGTTTGGCACGGACAATTCCTGCGTGGGTAAATATCTTTTGTCTGTCAACCGTTCGCTGGAGCTGCAGGAGCTTCTTCAGAAGGCAGAGGAAGGCAGCAGGTCACAAATGGTGATGGAGCTGGCGGGGGGCAGTTATGAGCTGGACGCCAGCCCGGTCTTTTCCGACGGACAGGTTTTTGGTATCGTTCTTCTGATGCTGGATGTCACCGAGAAGGAAAAATCCGAGCGCCTGCGCCGTGAGTTCACTGCCAATGTCTCCCATGAACTGAAAACCCCTCTGCAGACTATTTCAGGCTGTGCGGAGCTTTTGTCCAACAGTATGGTGAAGGAGGAGGATGTGACGCGGTTTGCGGGTCAGATTTATACGGAGGCACAGCGCATGATCCGTTTGGTGGAAGATATTATCAAACTGTCTCACCTGGACGAGGGAGTGGAGGACATGAAGCGCGAGGATACAGATCTCTACGCGCTGGCGGAGGAAGTGTTGGAGACGCTGACAGGAGAGGCATCCGAGGCGGAAGTACAAGTCTCCTTGGAGGGCGGTCATGCGGTGATCTGTGGTATCCGTCAGCTGCTCTACGGTATTTTATATAACCTTTGCGATAATGCGATAAAATATAATTACAGGGGCGGAAGTGTTACCGTCACGGTTGGCGGGGATAAGGAATATGCGTTTTTCACTGTCGCCGACACGGGGATCGGTATTCCTGCCGAGCACCGGGAGCATATTTTTGAGCGGTTTTACCGTGTGGATAAAAGCCGTTCCAAAGAAATCGGAGGAACGGGGCTGGGGCTCTCTATTGTGAAGCATGCGGCACGGCTGCACGAGGCGGTTATCGATCTTAAGAGTGAAATGGGTCAGGGAACTACCGTTACGGTGAAATTTCCCAAAGGCGGAAAGTAAAACAGAGTGGAGGATTGCGGAAAATGGATCTGTTTGATGTTTTGTCTCTGGTGGGCGGATTAAGTCTGTTTCTTTTTGGCATGAATCTCATGGGTCAGGCATTGGAGAAGCGCGCCGGGGGAAAGCTGCGTTCCCTTTTGGGAAAGCTGACTACCAACCGGGCTGTCGGGCTGCTCACGGGTCTTGGCATAACGGCGGTGATCCAGAGTTCTTCTGCTGCCACGGTCATGGTGGTGGGATTTGTCAATTCCGGTCTGATGACCTTAAAACAGGCAATCAATGTCATAATGGGAGCGAATATCGGCACCACGGTTACGGCATGGATCTTAAGCCTGACAGGTATTGACAGTGACAGTCTGTTCATCCAGCTTCTAAAGCCTGCATCCTTTACTCCCGTGGCAGCGCTGTTTGGAATCATTCTGTATATGTTCAGCAGGGACACGAAAAAGAACGATACGGGTATGATTCTGTTAGGTTTTGCCACACTGATGTTTGGGATGGAGACTATGTCCGGCGCGGTAGCCGGTCTGGGTGATGTACCCGCTTTTCAACGATTATTTATCATGTTCCGGAATCCTGTGCTGGGGGTGCTGGCGGGAACCATTCTCACCGCGATCATCCAGTCCAGCTCTGCATCGGTGGGAATTCTGCAGGCACTGGCGGTCACGGGACAAATATCCTACGGGGCGGCGATTCCCATCATCATGGGTCAGAATATCGGCACCTGTGTCACTGCGATCCTTTCTTCTGTGGGGGCGAACAAAAATGCCAAACGTGCAGCCATGGTGCATCTGTCCTTCAATGTGATCGGCACGGCGGTGTGGCTTACGGTGTTCTGTCTTGTGAAATGGATAGTGCATCCCATATTTTTGGATGGTCCGGCTTCCCTTCTGGGTATAGCGGCGGCGCATTCGGTGTTTAATATTTTATGTACCTTGTTGATGCTTCCGCTGGGCGGCTTTTTGGAACGGCTTGTCACCCGGCTGGTGCCGGACTCCTCCCAGCCTGAGGTGCTCGCAGAACTGGATGAGAGACTGCTTGCCACACCTCCCATCGCTTTGAAGCGATGCAGGGAAGTCGCGTCGGATATGGCCAGGGAGGCAGTGGATTCCCTTAAGGAAGCGTTGGAGTGTCTGAAGGAGTATAAACCGCATCTGGCGCATTCCATCCGTGCGAAGGAAGATAAGACGGACCATTATGAAGATATCCTGGGCACCTATCTGGTGAAACTCAGCACCCGTCCCATCAGCGGAGAGGACAGTGCGGAGGCGGCAAAATTGTTGAAAATGATCGGAGATTTTGAGCGCATATCCGACCATGCGGTCAATCTGTTGGAATCGGCGGAAGAGCTGCGTGGGAAAGAGCTTGCCTTTACGGATGCCGCGGGCTTGGAGCTGGAAGTGATCACATCGGCGGTGAGGGAGATTCTGGATCTGTCTCTGAGGGCTTTTCTGGAGGATGATCTGGAGTGCGCGGTCATGGTGGAACCGCTGGAGCAGGTAATTGACAGGTTGAAGGAGCAGATGCGTACACGCCATATCCTGCGGCTGCAACAGGGAAACTGCTCCATTGATGCAGGATTTATCTGGTCGGATCTGCTCACAGATCTGGAGCGCACCTCCGATCATTGTTCCAATATCGCAGGGTGTGTGATGGACATGGTTCATCAAAATATGAATCTCCATGAATCCCTGCGGGAGTTTCGGAGTGAGAGCGAGAATTTTAACCGGAATTTTAAAGCGTATATGAACAAATATACCTTGTCAAAGATAGGTTAGACATTATTTTAATTTATAGTTTAAGCATCCTGCCATACTGCAGGGTGTTTTTAAATATATTATATTTTGACAACCGGGTTTTGTATATTATAATATGATTGTCAGGATATTGATAAGTATGTCAAGGAGACCAAGTCTTATGAAGGGGAAGAACAGTACCAGAGGGGCAAAACTGGGAGAAAAAAATATTTTGGTCACACTGCTGGTGATCGTCTGTACAGGGATCGCCATGATCATCGCCTATCTGCAGATCGACACCTATATGGAGTCGAAGTGCGTAGAACGGATGCAGGAAGCGGCGGATACGGTGATGACTGACATCAGCAATAAGCTGTCCAGGGACAGTCAGGTACTCAACGCCATGGCGGAGATCATTGCCGGGCAGGATAATATGGATGTTCGCTCCATACAAAATACTATCCGGCAGTTTGTGCCGATGACAGTGGCCAAAAAGATCAATGTTCTGCTCCCCGGGGATATCCTGATATCCCAGTCGGGCAAGGAGTACGATGTGTCGGGGCAGATTTCTTTTGAGCGTGAGATGGCTCTTGGCGAGCATGTCACCGACAGGATGACCAGCATCGAAAGTGATGATATTATGGTGATCCGGCACTTTGTCCCGGTGGAAAAGGACGGGCAGGTGGTGGCTATGGTGTATACTTCCACCAATCTGACCGATCTTCCCCAGTCTTTGAACATTCAGAACATCTACAACGGTGCGGTCAGCATATTTCTGATCGACAGGCACAACGGTGACTTTCTGATGGACACCTATCATAATACCTTGACAAATATAAAGGATTATAAATCCACCGGCACAAGATATTCCAAAGCGATGATTGACATCATTCAGGAGATACTGGATGGCGGATCCGGTTTTACGGTTCTGAACCCTGCCGGCGGGGGAGAACATCTCTACTTTTACTATGCTCCCATCGGGAAAGACGAATGGCGTCAGCTGGGGAAATCGGAGGACCTCAATCAATGGGCGGTAGCGGTGGCGGTGCCTGAGGGGGAGGTCATGGAGAACGTAAACAGGATAAGAACGGTGTGCGAGGTTTATCTGGCAGTGGAAGTTTTTTTGCTGGCTGCATATTTCTTCTGGACGCTGCATAATACAAACGTCACTATGGAGAAGGCGGTTTTAGAAGAGCGGTTGATTAAGGCGGAGAATGCCGAGCGGGCAAAGACCATGTTTCTCTCCAATATGTCCCATGACATCCGCACGCCCATGAATGCGATCATTGGCTACGCTACATTGGCGGCGGCAAATATTGAGGATAAGGTCAAGATCAGGGATTATCTGGCAAAGATACTGTCCTCCAGCAATCATCTGCTGAGTCTGATCAATGACATTTTGGACATGAGCCGGATTGAAAGCGGGAGGGTCTACATTGAAGAGACCGAGTGTCATCTGCCGGATATGCTCATGGATCTGCGCAATATTCTGGTAAATCAGATGCAGTCCAAGCAGCTTGACTTTTATATCGATACCATCGATGTGATGGATGAGGATATTTATTGTGACAGGCTGCACTTAAACCAGGTGTTGCTGAATCTTTTGAGCAATGCCATTAAGTTCACGCCTGCGGGCGGATCCGTATCCTTTGTGATCCGGCAGAAGCCCGGGGCGCCGGAGGGTTATGCCGCCTACGAGTTCAGGGTGAAGGACACCGGCATCGGTATGAGTGAAGAGTTCCTGAAACATATCTTTGAACCGTTTGAGAGAGAGACCACCTCCACGGTCAGCGGTATCCAGGGAACCGGTCTGGGCATGGCGATTGCCAAGAATATTGTTGATATGATGGGCGGCACCATTGAAGTTCATAGTCAGCAGGGGAAGGGGACGGAGTATGTGCTCTCATTGGAGTTCAGGCTGCAGTCCGAACACAGACAGATCGGTGTGATCAAAGAGCTGGAGGGTCTGCGCGCCCTGGTGGTGGATGACGATTACAATGTCTGCGACAGCGTGACCAAGATGCTTATTCAGCTGGGTCTGAGAGTTGACTGGACGATGTCCGGAAAGGAGGCGATCCTTCATGCCAGACAGGCGGCAGAGCTGGCAGATGGATTCAGCGCATATATCATCGATCTCTATATACCTGACCTGAGCGGGCTGGAGCTGGTTAAAAAAATCCGCAGAGAAATTGGGCAGAATGTACCCATTATTATTCTCACCGCCTATGACTGGAGCAATATTGAAAAAGAGGCCAGGGAGGCGGGTGTCACCGCTTTTTGTAACAAGCCGATCTTTATTTCGACGCTGAGGGATACGCTTGTCTCGGCAATTCAGAACAATATGGAAGAGACGGATACTTCTGTGGTCATCGATACCCTGGATGATTTGAAGGGCAGGAGGCTTCTGCTGGTGGAGGACAATGAACTCAACCGGGAGATCGCCCAGGAGATCCTTATCGCCAGCGGATTCCTTGTGGAGACGGCTAAGGATGGCTCTGAGGCTGTGGAGAAGGTGAAAAATTCCGAGGAAGGTTATTTCGACCTGATCCTTATGGATGTACAGATGCCCGTAATGAACGGTTATGATGCCACCAGAGCTATCAGAAAATTGAACAATCTCCGGCTGTCTTCGATTCCCATTATTGCCATGACTGCAAACGCATTCGAGGAGGATAAGCAGAATGCGTATAACAGCGGCATGAATGATCATATTGCAAAACCTTTGGAGATGGATAAACTGTTTGATGTCCTCCGGAAATATTTGAGCCATGATTGATTTGTGTGCCCTGAGTCAGGGCTTTCAACAGAAGGGATCGCATATTCAGCAGGAAATAGCGGGCTTTGTGGGCAGGATAGAGACATATCTGACAGAACCGTCAGAAAATGCGGCAAAAGCCCTCAGGGCATGGCAGGAGGAGTTTGCCTATCTGTACGGGGATGGGCAGACCGACCCGCCCAAGGAGGATGAGAAGTCATTCCGACAGCATATTTGCGCTATTCAGACCTGTTTTAGTATTGTGGTTAAATTATTGATGAGAGATGTGCTGCAGGGTGGGATCGTGCCCGCAGCCCATGACCGGGAATGGTATGTGAGTCTGCTGACAGGGTCTTTTGCACGATCCTTTCATATCGAGAATTATTGTGACAACGAGTGGCACTGCTGGCCGGTATATGAGTTGGACAGAGGATTTGCGGGAGTGATCGACGAGATGGGGAAGGTCCTCGGATCCTATTGCTCAAAAATGACGCCGGCAGAATTTATGCGAGGGGAAAATGTGGACTATATCAAGAGAATTTATGAGTCCATGATCCCTCAGAAGCTGCGGCATGCGCTGGGGGAGTATTATACACCGGACTGGCTGGCAGAGAGGGCACTCCGTGAAGGTTTACAATATGCGGGCAATACGGACAAGGAAACGGCGCGTCTTAGGATCGTGGATCCCACCTGTGGTTCCGGGACCTTTTTGATTCAGGCGATCACCGAAAAACGCCGGGCGGGATGTGACCTGGACGGTCTGCTGGACACCGTGTGGGGATTTGATATCAATGCCCTGGCGGTGCTGACGGCAAAGACAAATTATCTTCTGGCTGTGCTGGATCTGCTTGGGACGGCGGAGAGGGTCCTGCTTCCGGTGTATCAGATGGATGTACTCCGGATACAGGGATGGGAGCCTTTCCTTCACCGTGCGGATCTGATCGTGGGCAATCCCCCCTGGGTAAACTGGGAGTATCTTCCCGAACAATACCGCTTACTCTCCCGGCATCTCTGGGTAGAATACGGCTTGTTTTCCGCCAGGGGGAGGGAGCGGAGCTTCTCCAAGGAAGACATTTCCGTGCTGATCACCTATGTGGTCATGGACAGGCTTTTGCGCCAAAGCGGCGTGCTGGGATTTGTCATCCGCCAGGCGGCGTTTCAATCCGCGCAGAACGGTGCGGGGTTCCGGCAGTTTCGGATCCCGAAATCCCCGAAGAAAGATGACAGATGTGTCGGAAATTCGCCGGCAGGAGAGTACATAGAGGTACTGAAGGTGGACGATCTGTCCCGGATCCGGGCATTTGAGGGTGCAGTTGTAGGAACGGCATTGTTTTATGCGCGGAAAGGGCAGCCTACCCGATATCCGGTTCCCTATTATGTCTGGGAAAAAAGACAGGATATCCCCAAATGTTCCTTTGGAGATTACTCCCGTCTCAAAGAAGTCCTGGAACAGGTGCGCATCCGGCCGGAGTGCGCCATGCCTGCGGTGCCGGGGGATGATACCTCTCTGTGGATCCATGCTCCCAAGGAAAGCCTCGAGAGCATGGGAAGGGTGCTGGGGCACAATTCCTACCGCGCCCGGACAGGGGTGTTCACCGGGGGCGCCAACGGGGTTTACTGGCTCCGCGTCAAAGAGGCGTCCCGGGGGCTGATACGGGTGGAAAACGTCACGGAGCGGGCAAAACGGAAGGTGGAGCCCGGGGAGGCGTGGCTGGAAGGGGAGTACCTCTTCCCCATGATCCGGGGCAGCAATGTGCGGCAGTGGAATGTCGATTATGACACCTATATTTTGTGCCCCCATACGGCGCAGAGCAGGCAGTTTCCCGTGCCCGGGGAGACCCTTCAAAGGACATGCCCTCATACCTATGCCTATCTGCAGAACTTTCGGGGAGAGCTGGATGAGAGAAAGGGATTTGCCGGATGGGAAAAGGAGATCCAGAGGCAGCAGTTCCACGCCGTTCTGCGCGTGGGAGAATATACCTTCCGCAGATACAAGGTGCTTTGGAAATATATTGCCAGGGAGTTTGTCTGCGCCGTGGCTAAGGAGGCGGAGGATCCTTATCTGGGGAGAAAGGTCTGCCTGCCCAACGAAAAGGTGATGTATGTGGGGACGGACAATGAGACGGAGGCGTATTATCTGTGCGGGATCTTAAGTTCTTCCCTGATCGCGGACTGCGTGAAAGGATATATGAACCCCACCTGCATCTCCGCCCATGTGCTGGACAAGCTGAACATCCCGACATTTGACCAGAAAGACCAAAGCCATCTGGAGATCGCCCGGCTGTGCAGACTGGGACATAAAGAGAGAAAGATCCGGTCTTATCTGGATCAGATCGACGCCATTGTCCGTCAGATGTTTTCCTGACGCATACACCGTTTGCATATAAAAAGTGTATGATCGTCAGGGGGAATGCCGATTATGTATGCGAATTTGTAACTGTTTGTTCCCGCAAAATATGATAAAATAAAACTATCTCAAAGGAGGAAGGGAACAATGTATCAATTGGCGACCAAGGAAGAGATCGGCAGATATCTGACGAAATGTATAGAGGAAAAATTTGAGAGTCACCGCAAGTTTTGCAGGGCATACCTGGAAAAACAGGAAGGGCAGACAGACAACGAGTCCATACGCAGGATGTCCAATCGTCTTTCACAGATCCTGAAGGGGAATAAGGAAATTCAGCTGCGGGATCTTCCCACTTTCTGTTATCTGCTGGAGGTATCCTGTGACGACATTCTCAGCGCAGGGACATACCATGTTCCCGTATTCCAGCGCAGGACAAATTATCTCATGTCCTTCAGCAAAAAAGAATCCGAATGGAAAGAATTCATCGAAAGAGAGGATTCTCCCATTCTGAATGTCGATGAATTTGGAAAGACCATTATTGATTATGCCTTGGCAGCGGAAAATTATGAATTTTTAAAATATTTAATGGACAAGAAGTACATCTGGTTTGTCGCGGAAAGGGACGATTGGCATGTCGATTTCGTACATTTCGGAGCTGGGACCAGCATCGACAAAAAGATCATACCGTATCCGCAAAACATGAATGTTCTGGGTATAGTGATGAATGTGCGGGATGAGCTGAGGACACAAATGATCGCGCTGGCGATCCGGCATAAGGATAGGGATATATTGGAGTCCCTGCACGCAAGAGAGATTCCGTCTCTGTATGGCACAAAGGCTTATAACAATACCTCACAGGACTATTACAAAAAATATTATGACCCCCAAATGATGGATTCTCTTATATGCGCGGACAGGAAAATTCTGGATTATTTTTCCGAGGAATACGAAATTGAAGATCCATATGGCTGGAAGGGAAGATTCATTTTTCCGTTTTTGGGAGAAGTCATTGAGCGTCTGCTCGAAAACAGATCCGATGTTGCGGAATCGATGCTGAAGGAAGCCATCCGGCACAATCAATATGTTTACGATCAACTGGATTCTCTGTTGGCGCAGTCCGTGAGTTTCTATGAAGAATACTATCTGCCGGAGGTTCTTGAGGAGCTGAAAGACAGTCTGGTGAAAAGCATAAAGATGGACTTCTGGTTCTTTAACGATGGGAATCTTATGAAATTCGTTCCGAGAATTCCGGGGAGTAAGATCTTCGGATCCAATGTCATCCGGGTAAGAGCGCAATCCAAGGATGCCAGGCTCGATCGACTTATCAGGGAATTGAACGATCTGTTTGATGCCATTCAACATATGTCGCCCAAATTTGGAGGAGAAGGATGAAATATTTTTTAGGTATCCTGATGGTATCCACGCTTCTTTTTACCTGTACGGCCTGTTCCGGAGGGCTCAAACGGCTTGTGGACGGTTCCTATGAGAGCGGCGGCATCCGTGCGACGGAGGAGAGCAGTGAACCGGAAACGGTCGGTGAGGACGAAATCGCGCAGTATGCGTATGACTGCATTGACGCGGCGGAAACGCTTTGCAAAGGCGGGATGAACACCGTCTCCGCCGCATGGTATTTCGGCATCTGGGACGCGCCGGAATGTGAGGCGGACACGGTGATAGACCGTCTGGCCGCGCGGATGGGCTTTGAGACCTCATTTGTGGAGACGAACTGCACATACGCTCCCAGTGAGCTGATCAACGGAGACGGGAATCTGACCGGATGGGAGTGCTGCCTTGTGACGGCAGAAAACTGTCTGTATGCCCAAGGGATCTATACATCTATAGACGAAGGGCTTAAGACAGCCAAAGATCTGATGCGTCAACTTCCCGAGGACTATGACAATTATCAGGATCTGAAGAATTATTATACACAGGTGGCTGCGTATGCGGCCCGTTTTGAAGACATGTCCGGCAGCTATAACGATCTGACCGCTGATATCACGGATTATGAGGACAAGATCCGGTCGGCGAAGGAGCCGCTGCTTTTTGATTATGATTAACGTCGGCATGGATACATTTCAATCTTAAATCAGGTGGATTTTATGGATACCCCTTTTTGATGCGGAAAAGGGGTATATTTTGTTGCCTTCTTTTATAATGGAGTAACACATTGATAAAGGGAGGAGAATCAAATGGAGAAATATGGATACATCCGGGTTTCGACAAAGGAACAGAATCCTGAGAGACAGATTCTGGCTTTGCGGGAGCAGCATATCAGGCAAGACAGGATCTATATGGATAAAATGTCGGGGCAGGATTTTTCCAGACCGGAGTACAGGAAAATGATCAGAAAATTAAAAAAAGGCGATGTGATCATCATCAAGAGCATCGACAGGCTGGGAAGGAATTATGGCGAGATCCTGGAACAGTGGAGAAAGATCACGAAGGAGATCGGCGCGGATATCCAGGTGATCGATATGCCTCTGCTCAACACCAATTCTTTTCATGAGGATCTGACGGGCGTGTTCATCTCGGATCTGGTGCTGCAGATCCTTGCCTATGTGGCGGAAACGGAACGGTCATTTATCCGGCAGAGGCAGACCGAGGGAATCATGGCTGCGAAACAAAGGGGAGTAAAGTTTGGATGTAAAAAGACAAATCTGCCGTCAGAGTTTGAGAGATATTATCAAATGTGGCGGGAAGGAAGTATTTCATTGCGCAAAGCGGCAGGTCTTCTGAACATGAGCCATACGACTTTTTATCGCAGATGTATGGAACGTGAAAGAGACGGTGGGGAAAATTGTTCCAAAATGTAGACAATTTGAAACAGACGCAAATTATCTCTTTATCAATGAAAATAGTGCAAATTTTTTATATATAAGCATTATATCTGAAGTGTTTCAAAAAGTCTACTTTGTGAAACAGAGAGGCTGCGTGATCCGTATATTCCGCCGCAGATACGCTTGCGCTACGCAAAATCCGTAACGGACACTAAGACACCTCAGTACGGTGTCTAAGTGCCGACGGATTTTAAGTATCTGCTTGCGGAATATATGGGATCACGCATGGTACCGCTGTCGTTCAACAGTCAGGCAGTGAGAGATGAGGAGCGTGGCATGAAAAGAAATAAAAAGGACATATTTAGTAAAATATTATATTTTATCGTAATGGCGGTTTTTTTAACGATTATTGCTGTAAACTATCTTTATTTTATGTCTATTACACAGGGTTCAATAGGAAATTTACAGGAAAACATACAATCCTTTTTACAGTATATGCCTACACAAAGCAATATGACGGATGTGGAAAAGGTAGAATCTACACTACTTGGGACAGGTCTTACGATTATTAGTATTGCAATAGCTATTTGGGCTGGATTGAATATTGCTAATTCCATTGAGAGGAAAGAACTTAATAGAGTTAGTGAAAAAATAGAGATGTTAGATAAAAAAAGTAAAAAAACATTAAAAACTTTAAGACAAAGTAATATAATCTACAAAAATTTCTTTATTCAAGAATTGATGAACCTAAACGAAGATGAGACATCAAAATTTTTTGCAAAAAAATTTCAAGAAGAAGAACTGGAAAAGAAATTATTAAATGAGATTGATAGAGAAAATATTTATATACATTTGACGAACATAGAACAGCTTTTTCATCAAGTCTATCATTTGCATGAGGTTCAATCAGTGGATAAACAAAATATAATAAAAAAAGCTGAACTTGGAAAAGATGCTGTAAAAAGACTTAGAAATGTGCTTAATAAATATTCACTTGAAGATTCCGTCATAATATTGTATCTGGACTATCGAAACATTGTTTTTGATTTTTATATGGGATATTGTGTTGATTCTATTAAAAGGTATGATTGTTTTTTAAATGCAGCAGATGGGTTTAAACAATGTTCGGCTGGATTTGGCGTAAATTTACCTCAAATGGATAATGAAAATTATCTTTGTTTTCCACAGTATGATTTCTCTAAAGAAAATACTATGAGAATGGCGATTTTTTTATCCAATTCCATTGGAGAGGCGTACAGTAAAATATCAGAGCAATATCACAATTTAGTTGGCAAGAGTTCTGAACATTCTTTTAAAATCACGCATGATAAATTGCTGACTTGTGCGAAGCAGGCAATATTTTATTGTGGTTGCGCATGTGAATGGGAAGAAAACGATATTATCAAAAGAGAAGTATATTTCCGGAACCTGGGATGTGCTTATGAGAGGTATGATAAAATTCTAAATCCGGAAGGAACTGCGTTAAAATCTTTTACGCATGAAATTCTAGAAAATTATTATAAAGCTTTTTTGATTGCTGTTGGAAATCAAAAAGTCACTATGAACCGTATGGAAAAAGTATATTATGTAAATCTGTCATATCTGAATCGTTATATTATGAACCGGATTTTCAAGCAACAATTAGGCATAGAAAAGAAATTTGAGAATATAGACAGACAAAATGATGTTAAAAATAAAGAAATAAGCGATTCAGATTTAAACTTATTGATGAGGTATAGAATAATTTCTGATATGGCAGTCTCAGATATGGCAAGATATCATGTATATTATTGTTTCAACGGTTTTGCCTATACATATATCATCTTTCTTATTTTGGCAGGTAATATGCAAATTATTTCAAACTATGGAAGGGATGTTTCCAGTTATATGACACAGGTCAAAAACAATATTGATCGGCTTCATATCATATTGACACGGAAAGATGATTACACAAAGGATTTGGAAGCCAGATACGAAAAATTACAGGATTATATTCTCAATTACATACCATAGTTATAGGGTTGCTAAAAATAAACATCATATTGAACGGAAAGGAAGAAACAAAATGAAAAAGATCAGACCTATACTTACATGGATTATGATAGTGGTGATGGTATTCACTAACATAGATTATGTGAATGCGCAGCAGCTTTCTGAACAAAATCAGATGGAAAGTGAAGAAAGCGCAGCAGATGAAGTGACGGAACAGACTGGGGAAGCATCTGTTGAGACAGTGCCTGAAGCATTGGAAGAAACAGTCGCAGAGGATGTATCCGAGGGAGATTTGATAGAAGAAAGTATGGAAAGTATGCTTCAGGCGGATGCGGGGGACAGCACGGTGTCCGGAACCTTCCGGGGAATGGACTGGAGCATAGATGCAGACGGATTGCTGACCATTTCCGGACAATATGACTATGATGGGACAGTTCGGGTTATTTCACCATGGTGTGATATAAAAAATACTTATGGAACAACCATAAAAAGCGCAAAAGTGACTGCTACAGGGGTAAAGAGTACATACAGCTGGTTTGATGGGCTTAAGGATTTAAAAAGTATTGATTTTAGCGAATTCAATTCGCAAAATGTAACAGATATGAGTGGAATGTTTTCTGCCTGTAGCAGTTTAACCAACTTGAATTTGAGTGGTTTGGATACAGGCAATGT
>CANPWA010000024.1 GCA_947581865.1 uncultured Acetatifactor sp.
AAGTGATGAGCCAGACGCCGCCAGCGATTAAGCTGACGGCGCTAATGTTATGACTGGCTACTGTGTGAAAAGTAACCATGAAAGGAATCATTGCCATGGAGAGGAAGAACACAAAAAGATACTATTTGGGGCTGGATATGGGAACCAATTCTGTAGGATGGGCGGTGACAGATGAACACTATCATCTTTTGCGCGCAAAAGGGAAAAACCTTTGGGGGGTACGTCTGTTTGATGAGGCGCAGACTTCGGCGGACAGAAGGACCTATCGGATCGCCCGCAGAAGAAGGCAGCGCGAGACGGCAAGGCTGGGGTTTTTGCGGGAGATGTTCGCGCCCGAGATCGAGAAGGTGGATCCCGGTTTCTTCGCGCGCCTCGATGACAGCAAATTCCACATGGAAGAACGCGGGGAAGACAACAAACAGCCTTTTGCGCTGTTTGCGGACAGCGGATATACCGACAAAGACTATTACAAAGATTTTCCCACAATTTTTCATCTCCGGAAGGCGCTGCTGGAGGCGCAGGAGCCTTATGATGTGCGCCTGCTTTATCTGGCGCTGGCAAATATGTATAAACACCGGGGACATTTTTTGAATGCGTCCCTGGATTCTGAGGACAGGGAAGGAAGCTTTTCGGAGCTGATGCGGAGCATGACGGACAAGGCGGAGGAACTGGAGCTTGCTTTTCCGGTTTCTATAGATGCGGAGGCGATGAAGGAACTGGAGGCTGCGCTTGGAGAGAAGGGAAAAAGCCGTACACAGATTCTGGAGGCTGTCTCCGGCATTTTATCCGTTGACAAGAAACAAAAATGCGCCTACCAGATCCTGAGCCTGATGTGCGGGCTGAACGTGAAGCTGGCGGATATTTTTGGAGAGAATGCGCTGGACGAGGAACACAGGAAACTCTCCATATCCTTCCGAGACTCCAATTATGAGGAAAAAGCGGATGAGGTGCAGAATGTCATCGGGGACGATGATTTTGAATTGCTGGCTGCGGTCAAAGCCATACATGACAAGGGGCTCTTATCCGGCATCATGAAGGGCTATGCTTATCTCTCCCAGGCAAGGGTGGAATCCTATGAGACGCACCAAAAAGATCTGCGGCAGCTGAAACGGGTGGTGAAGCAGTACCGCAGAGAGGAATACGGACGGCTGTTTCGCGTGATGGAGGAAGGAAATTACAGCGCCTATGTGGGCAGCGTCAACAGCCATGGAAAAGTGATAAGAAGGATCAACAAGGGCAGAGGGAGAGACGAACTCTATAAGACGATCCGCAATCTTTTGAAGGAGTTTCCCCAGGAAGACGAAGACGTTCAGGATATATTGCGAAAGATGGACGGGGAGCTTTTTCTGCCCAGGCAGCTTACGGATGAGAACGGCGTCATCCCGAATCAGGTGCATAAACGGGAAATGAGAGCCATTTTGAGCAGGGCAGAAAACTTTCATCCGTTCCTGCGGGAGAAGGACGAATCCGGTCTGACCGTGAGCGAGAAGATTTTGCAGATGTTCAGCTTTCAGATTCCCTATTATGTAGGACCTCTGGGGCAGCAGTACAAGGATCAAAAGGGCTATAATGTGTGGAGCGAGAGAAAGGAAGGGGGACGCATTTATCCCTGGAACTTTGAGGAGAAGATCGACACTGCCCGCACCGCCGAGAAATTCATTGAGCGCATGGTGAGACATTGCACATATATGTCCCGGGAAAACGCGCTGCCGAAGCAGTCTTTGCTGTATCAGAAATTTGAGGTGTGGAATGAACTCAACAATGTGCGTGTGCGCGGCGAAAAACTCAATCAGGAGACCAGAGAGGATATTTACCGGAAACTTTTTATGAAAGGGAAAAAAGTCGCAGGGAAGCATCTGCGGGATTATCTTCTCAGCAATCTGCTGATCAGTGAGCAGGAAGGGGATGAAATTTCCGGCATTGACGGAGATTTCCACAGTTCGCTGTCTTCCCTGGGAAGATTCCGGGCGGTGTTTGGAGAAGACGCGGATCTTGGCGCGATGGAGGAAATGCTGGAAAATATCATATTCTGGGGCACGATTTACGGAAATGACAAAAAATTCCTCCAAAAACGTATCCGTGAGCAGTATGATGACAGTCTCATTTCCCAACAGGAGTTAAAACGCATTCTGGGATTCAAATTTGAAGGCTGGGGCAGATTGTCCAGGGGCTTTCTCACCATGGAAGGCGCTTCCAAAGAGGACGGAGAGATCCGCAGCCTCATCAGAGCCATGCAGGAGACCGGAGATAATCTGATGGAACTGTTAAGTGACCGATACACCTATAGGGATGTATTGCAGGAAAAAATCGGCAATGCCCAAAAGCCGCTGACGGAATGGTCCATTGAGGATCTGGATGAATTTTATCTGTCGGCGCCCGTGAAACGGATGGTGTGGCAGACACTGAATATTTTGAAAGAGCTGGAAGCGGTTCTGGGGTGCGGCCCGGCGCGTGTTTTTGTGGAAATGGCAAGGGAGGAGGGTAAAAAGGGAGAGCGAAAGGCGTCCCGCAAACAAAAGCTTTCCGCGCTGTATAAATCCATAGAGGACGAGAGGGGGATTTGGACCAAAGCCATGGAGGAAGAACCGGAGGGAACCTTTCGCAGCAAAAAGCTGTATCTGTATTATCTGCAGATGGGGAAATGTATGTATTCCGGTGAGAGCATTGATCTGAGCGATCTGATGAATGACAACCTGTATGACATTGACCACATTTATCCCAGACATTTCGTGAAGGATGACAGTCTGGAAAACAATCTGGTACTGGTAAAAAAGGAGATCAACAACCACAAGAGCGATGAATTTCCTCTGGACCCGCAGATCAGAAAAAACATGTATGCCACCTGGAAAATGCTTTATGACAAAAAATTTATGACACAGGAAAAATTCCGGAGACTGACCAGGAAAGCTGAATTTACGGAGGAGGAAAAGGCAGATTTCATCAACAGGCAGCTTGTGGAGACCCGACAGGGAACCAAGGCGGTCACACAGATCCTGCAAAACGCTTTTCCGCAGTCGGACGTGGTCTTTGTCAAAGCAGGGAATGTGTCTGATTTTCGCCACAGATATAAACTATATAAAGTGAGAAGTGTGAATGACCTGCACCACGCCCATGACGCATTTTTGAATATTGTGGTCGGCAATGTCTATTATGTGAAGTTTACCGGAAATCCGCTTAATTTTATCCGCGAGGCACAGAAAGCTCCCGACAGCGCAAAGAACGCCTACAATATGGACAAGATCTTTGAGCGTGATGTGGAGCGGAACAAAGAGCGCGCCTGGACAGCAGGCGCAAAGGGGGAACAGGAGGAGACGGGAACCATTGTGACCGTGAGAAAAACGCTGGCAAACCCTTCTCCCCTTGTGACCAAAATGTGCGTGGAGAAACATGGGGGGATCACGGGGAAAGTGACTGTCTGGAGTGCGGAAAAAGCTGCCCAGGGAACCGGATACATCCCTGTCAAGATGCAGGATCCCCGTCTGGCTGACGTATCAAAGTACGGCGGGCTGACCTCCGTCACCGTGGCGGGCTATACCCTGGTCGAGTATTTTGTGGGGAATAAAAGAGTCCGCAGTCTGGAGGCGCTGCCTTCTTATTTGGGCAGGAGTGAAGATTTAACGGAAGATCAGTTAAAGAATTATTTTGAAAAGACCCTGACGGAAGAAAATAAGGGAAAGCCCATAGAGCGGCTCCGTATCTGCAGAAAACTGATCCCCAGCGGGTCCCTGATCAAATATAATGGGATGTACTACTATTTGGGAGGAAAATCAGCCAATCGAATTGAGGTTAACAATGCGGTACAATTATACCTGGGACCGAAAGAGATGAATTATATTAAGAAAATAGAAAAAGCCCTATCTGAAGATTATTATGAGGAGAAAGGAAGTGACGGTGAAAATATCCTGACAAGTGCGCAAAACCTAATCATTTATCGCTTATTTGAACAAAAATTTAAGGACACAATTTATAAAAATATGGTTGGAGCATTGCAAAAATGTGTTTTGGAAGGAGAAGAAAAATTTGAACAATTATCCGTGAAGGAGCAGTGTTATATTTTAACGCAGATATTATTAAATTTGAAAAAGGGGGAAGCTGCGGATTTAAGAGGGATAGGGGAATCAAAAAAAACAGGAGAGCATCGGATTAATAAAAATATTACTAAAGTGCAGGAAATGATCTTGATATGTCAGTCGGTGACAGGTCTGTACCAAAGCGAGACAGACCTGTTGAAAGTGTGAGCTGGCGCACAGTGGTGATAGCTTCCAGCGCCAAACTGGATTATCAGATGGGATATCTGATGGTGAGAAGGGAGGCTGTCACCAAGATTCATCTGAGCGAGATCAGTGTCCTGATGATCGAATCCACAGCGGTCTCCCTGACGGCTGCACTGCTCTCCGAACTCACGAAAAAGAAGATCAAGGTGATCTTTTGCGATGAAAAAAGGAATCCGTCCGCGGAACTGCTTCCCTATTACGGTTCCCATGACACCAGTTTAAAGGTCAGACGTCAGATAGAGTGGAACGCTGACAGTAAGACGGCCGCGTGGACAGAGATCGTCACGGATAAGATACGCAAGCAGGCGGAAGTCTTAGCGGATTTTCACAAGGGTGAAAGCGGATTGCTGCGCGAGTATCTGAAGGAAATCGAATATGGGGACGCGACCAACCGGGAGGGACATGCCGCAAAGGTATATTTCAATGCCCTGTTTGGCAAAGATTTTTCGCGCAGCGCGGAGACCGTGACGAATGCCATGCTGAATTATGGATACAGCATTCTCCTTTCCGCATTTAACCGGGAAATAGCCGCCAATGGTTATCTCACCCAGCTTGGGCTTTTTCACAGCAATATGTTCAATCCCTTTAATTTAGCTTCGGATTTTATGGAGCCCTTTCGCGTGTTGGTGGACCGGAAGGTCTATCGGATGGACCGGCAGGTGTTTGAACATGAACAGAAAATGGAGCTGGTGGATCTTTTAAATCAGGAGGTGGGGATCAACGGACGGAGAGAAACGGTAAACAATGCGATTAAAATATATTGCAGGAGCATATTTGATGCCATAGAGGACGGAGACGTATCTTTGATAAGGTTTTATCAGAATGAGTTATAGGTATATGAGAATTTTGGTGATGTTTGATCTTCCGGTGGGAACTTTGGCTGAACGCAGAAATTACAGCCTGTTCAGAAAATATCTGATCAAAAACGGCTTTCTGATGATGCAGGAATCGGTGTACTGCAAGATCGCACCCAACGCCACAGTCGCTGATTTTATTATTGAAAATGTCAGAAAAAACAAACCGTCAAGCGGACTGGTGCAGCTATTGAAAATTACGGAAAAGCAATACGCACGCATGGAGTACATTGTCGGAGAGGCGAAATCTGAAGTGCTGGACAGCGATGAGAGGCTGGTGATATTGTGAAAGTGATCTTTCAGGAATACAATTTAGTCATACCGTTTTCGGAAAACCGGATCAGTGTACTGACTGTGGAAAATCCCAGGGCGCTTTTGAATATGATGCAGATGATCGACTGGCAGATGAACGGCGGGGAAGGCAAAATCCTTTTGGCGGAGGACGATAATATATTGTCATGGGGAAGTTGTGTGGAAATCATATGGAATCCGTTACAGGTTGATTTCACTTCCAAGAGGATTATCAACAAATTGTATCAGGAAATGAAAAATGTATCCGGGGAGGAATGTATTCAGGATTTTTATGGCGTTAGGCAGGCTCTGGGGCGATACCTGAACCTTTTGAGTATGAAGCTGCCTTATAATATTTCCTATAATGTGGAAATGGACAATACGGCTATTTTTAAATTATGCGGGGTTCAGATGGAAAGCGAAGGGCTGGATACTTTGCAGAAATTAGTGGAGTATATTAAAATCTGCAGTATGCTGTGTGCGATCCGAGTGATCATTTTGGTGAATATAAAAAGCTATTTGGATGAAGATCAGCTAAAGGAGTTGTATCAACAGGCTTTTTATTATAAAATATACATATTGGCGATTGAATCATCCCAAAGGGAAATTTTGGAATGGGAAAAGCATTATATCCTGGATCGCATGGATTGCCTGATCGAGCTATGAAAGATTTAAATTTACGAATTTACAGCATATACCGATATGTAATGGCTCGGTGATGACCGAAAAGACAATTTGAGGTTTGAGAGCCTTGTAAGTTTGTAAAGGTGTAAAGCGAAAGTGGTTGTTTCGTATCCGTAAAAAGTGTTTGAGAGCCTTGTAAGTTTGTAAAGGTGTAAAGCCTCCGGGGTTGTCCAATCTGACGCGAGAAAGTTTGAGAGCCTTGTAAGTTTGTAAAGGTGTAAAGCATGAGATTGCAATAGGTGCAAGTGGGAGCGGGTTTGAGAGCCTTGTAAGTTTGTAAAGGTGTAAAGCCCCAGTTCGGTTTCAGACAAGGCTGTCAACGTTTGAGAGCCTTGTAAGTTTGTAAAGGTGTAAAGCGCTCATCATTCCCCCGCATTTGCAACGGTGGTTTGAGAGCCTTGTAAGTTTGTAAAGGTGTAAAGCTTTGTCACGCCGGATAAAAATTCATTCAGTGTTTGAGAGCCTTGTAAGTTTGTAAAGGTGTAAAGCAGACTTCGTTTCCTCAATCGTCCTCGTCAGGTTTGAGAGCCTTGTAAGTTTGTAAAGGTGTAAAGCTGCGATTGAATAGTGATGTATCTCCGTTCGGTTTGAGAGCCTTGTAAGTTTGTAAAGGTGTAAAGCAGTGGTCGTGGTTTCCCCGGTTGTGACGGTGTTTGAGAGCCTTGTAAGTTTGTAAAGGTGTAAAGCACCTACCTACAGTTTTAGTCAAAGAAGTATGTTTGAGAGCCTTGTAAGTTTGTAAAGGTGTAAAGCCAGTATGAGAGTGTCGTTGACAAGTTTCTGTTTGAGAGCCTTGTAAGTTTGTAAAGGTGTAAAGCGTATGATGAGTATGATAATGTGTACAATCAGTTTGAGAGCCTTGTAAGTTTGTAAAGGTGTAAAGCGCTGCTCGATGTTCACTATGGCAACTGTGGGTTTGAGAGCCTTGTAAGTTTGTAAAGGTGTAAAGCTCTTAAGAATATCATCTACTGTATAAAATCGTTTGAGAGCCTTGTAAGTTTGTAAAGGTGTAAAGCGACCCCTGTATCGCTTCCCGTCCACATCACGTTTGAGAGCCTTGTAAGTTTGTAAAGGTGTAAAGCAAGCGCGTATCCGGCTGTGATATGCAACCGGTTTGAGAGCCTTGTAAGTTTGTAAAGGTGTAAAGCAAGCCGCTTGTGGTGAACGGCTCATACTATGTTTGAGAGCCTTGTAAGTTTGTAAAGGTGTAAAGCAGTTGCAATGGGTTTTGAAAGTGGTAAAACGTTTGAGAGCCTTGTAAGTTTGTAAAGGTGTAAAGCCGGTATTCTTCCGTCATATCTGCAAGTCGGTTTGAGAGCCTTGTAAGTTTGTAAAGGTGTAAAGCCGACAAACCCATTTCATAAGTCGTCGGAATGTTTGAGAGCCTTGTAAGTTTGTAAAGGTGTAAAGCGCCTTTCGTCAGCTTTTTTATTACAGCTTCGTTTGAGAGCCTTGTAAGTTTGTAAAGGTGTAAAGCGTTTAAGCACTGCACCATTTCTGTCACACGGTTTGAGAGCCTTGTAAGTTTGTAAAGGTGTAAAGCCCGGTGTAGTCGCTAGCCCAACTTATCATGGTTTGAGAGCCTTGTAAGTTTGTAAAGGTGTAAAGCGCTGAAAAAATCGTACTGCTAAAATTCTTGGTTTGAGAGCCTTGTAAGTTTGTAAAGGTGTAAAGCATAGGTCGGCAATGATGTCATCAAGTTGGTGTTTGAGAGCCTTGTAAGTTTGTAAAGGTGTAAAGCGCTGAATCTCGATGATAAACCCAATCGCTTGTTTGAGAGCCTTGTAAGTTTGTAAAGGTGTAAAGCCGGTACATCGAACGGTAACGATACTAAATTGTTTGAGAGCCTTGTAAGTTTGTAAAGGTGTAAAGCTTGCTGAAAGAGTACGCCGCGATTGCGGACGTTTGAGAGCCTTGTAAGTTTGTAAAGGTGTAAAGCCAAATTATTGAAAAAATGTCCACTTTTTCGGTTTGAGAGCCTTGTAAGTTTGTAAAGGTGTAAAGCTGGGATTGTACCCTCGAACGACCACACGCCGTTTGAGAGCCTTGTAAGTTTGTAAAGGTGTAAAGCTGGGTCGTACTCTGCTTTGACAGTTTCAATGGTTTGAGAGCCTTGTAAGTTTGTAAAGGTGTAAAGCTCGTCCAAATTCCGGCACTCGCGCGTAATTGTTTGAGAGCCTTGTAAGTTTGTAAAGGTGTAAAGCCGACATCCCGGTATTTCCCGACCGAAATGTGTTTGAGAGCCTTGTAAGTTTGTAAAGGTGTAAAGCCGGTCAGTCGCGGATACGTTTCCCAAAAGGTTTGAGAGCCTTGTAAGTTTGTAAAGGTGTAAAGCTAGAGCGCGATATCATTCTCAAATACTTCTGTTTGAGAGCCTTGTAAGTTTGTAAAGGTGTAAAGCGAGGAGTAGCGCATGAGAGAGATTAAGTACGTTTGAGAGCCTTGTAAGTTTGTAAAGGTGTAAAGCTACCGACTAATTAGTGCGCTCATGGGCATCGTTTGAGAGCCTTGTAAGTTTGTAAAGGTGTAAAGCGAATCAGTAGTGGCTTGCTCTTTATTTCGCGTTTGAGAGCCTTGTAAGTTTGTAAAGGTGTAAAGCTTCGTTACGCCGGATAAAAAATCATTAAGTGTTTGAGAGCCTTGTAAGTTTGTAAAGGTGTAAAGCTATCATCATAAAAAGTAGGGTCACGCGAACGTTTGAGAGCCTTGTAAGTTTGTAAAGGTGTAAAGCAACCAACCACGGATTAAGTGGAACGATGGTGTTTGAGAGCCTTGTAAGTTTGTAAAGGTGTAAAGCGACGAAACCGGAGTGCTGGGTGTTTTGTATGTTTGAGAGCCTTGTAAAGGTGTAAAGCGTATGAGATCGTAGATAATTGGAACGGCAGTTTGAGAGCCTTGTAAGTTTGTAAAGGTGTAAAGCCCTTGCACACATCTTCTCTCGTTGAGCAAGGTTTGAGAGCCTTGTAAGTTTGTAAAGGTGTAAAGCGCTGAATCTCGACAATGAAGCCGACAGCATGTTTGAGAGCCTTGTAAGTTTGTAAAGGTGTAAAGCTACGCCGGAAGCAGACAAGCCGCTTGAATCGTTTGAGAGCCTTGTAAGTTTGTAAAGGTGTAAAGCTGTGGATGCTAATGAGGTTGACGAAACTGGGTTTGAGAGCCTTGTAAGTTTGTAAAGGTGTAAAGCCAATACGAGAGTGTTGTTGACAAGTTCCTGTTTGAGAGCCTTGTAAGTTTGTAAAGGTGTAAAGCACGCTCCCGGCTGATTGCTGCAACCGCCGGGTTTGAGAGCCTTGTAAGTTTGTAAAGGTGTAAAGCAACCTTAACAGCACTATCTGCAACCAGCAGGTTTGAGAGCCTTGTAAGTTTGTAAAGGTGTAAAGCATTGCGGCTGTTGAATATTGAACTCCAGCGGTTTGAGAGCCTTGTAAGTTTGTAAAGGTGTAAAGCGTGGGAAACCGCTTGATAGAGATGGAGCTAGTTTGAGAGCCTTGTAAGTTTGTAAAGGTGTAAAGCACGTTAACGCAATCCAGACGCAGCTTGCACAGTTTGAGAGCCTTGTAAGTTTGTAAAGGTGTAAAGCAAGGGTGCAGTGCTTAAACACCAAAACGTGGTTTGAGAGCCTTGTAAGTTTGTAAAGGTGTAAAGCTCACAGTACCCTAGTTCAGTGGCGGACAAGGTTTGAGAGCCTTGTAAGTTTGTAAAGGTGTAAAGCGAGCAAGCCACTACTGATTCTCATGCAGACGTTTGAGAGCCTTGTAAGTTTGTAAAGGTGTAAAGCAATTCAAACGACAAGTTGTGAATCCATATGAGTTTGAGAGCCTTGTAAGTTTGTAAAGGTGTAAAGCACAGAGCGACAATCAGCAAGCGACTCGCAAGTTTGAGAGCCTTGTAAGTTTGTAAAGGTGTAAAGCCTGATAGCATCTCGGAGTAATAATGCGTCGGTTTGAGAGCCTTGTAAGTTTGTAAAGGTGTAAAGCCCCGGTCTCCCAACATTTCGACAACGATAGTTTGAGAGCCTTGTAAGTTTGTAAAGGTGTAAAGCGGATATGCGCCATGTAATACGGCTCTTTTTGTTTGAGAACCTTGTAAGTTTGTAAAGGCGTAAAACTTGATGCGGTAAGCTGCGCAAATAATAGTGCTGCTCGCAGACTCTGCGAAAGGAAAGTACATTGGTGTTTTACGGAAAGGCAGATTACGAATGTGAAGGAAAGACAGCATTTATTTAACGGATATAGTGTGACCGGTGAAATGTTTGATCTATATCTCGCAATGCAGAACTTAAATCGGGCAACGATAAAGTATGCCGCTGACAGGATTCAGACCGGAATGAACCTATCGGATATCAAAGAGATGTGCGAAAATTATCTGCTGCAAAATGGCGCCGATTCATTTTGGTATTGGGATATTGGCGCTTTTCTTTTTGCCGGAGAGGAAACGACCATTTCCATATCAGGTAAGGAGTACAAAGTAGCAGATAAAAAAATACAGGAAAACGATATTATCACGATCGATCTAAGCCCCCAGAAAAATCACATTTGGGGAGATTATGCCAGAACACTTGTATTTGAGGGTGGCGTTTTATGTCATAAGACAGATACGATAAAAAATGACGAATGGCGGAATGGGCTGCAGATGGAAGAATATCTGCATAACACTTTAATTGATGTGGTAACGCCGGATATGACATTTGAGGAATTATACCACTACATGAATGCTTTGATTGCGGAACTTGGATTCTTGAACATGGATTTTCTTGGCAATCTCGGACATTCCATTGAAAAAAATAAAAACGACAGAATATATATTGAGAAGGGAAATCATAAAAAATTATCCGATGTCAAAATGTTTACCTTTGAACCGCATATCAGCATTCCCAATTCGAAATATGGATATAAGAGAGAAGATATTTATTATTTTGACAGAGGAAAATTGATTCCGTTATAGACTGCATAGAGGAAACCAAGAACCGATATGATAAGGAGACAAACATGACTGACCGGAGAGAAGTGATCGATTCCTGCCCGGCGTATCATCTCAACAAGGAACATTGGTGTTCGGCCATTTTGGATGGAACCGTGCCGGAGGATGTGGTGAAAAGACTGATCGGTGAGAGTTATGATCGGACATCCGATTCCCCTTGACAAATTCTCTTTCATCCCCTATAGTATCAATAGATTTATCAGTCAAAAGGCTGTGACGGAGAGGAGTACGCATTGCTCACTGCCAGAGAGAGCGGCTGCGTCTGTGGTTCGGCAAAAGCAGATATCCGCCCGGGGTTTCCCGCGGATCTGACAAAAGCCGGCGCGTCAGACTGCGCTGAAAGGCTGCTTGAGGGAAAGAATGCGGAAGGTGGCTCCCGAGCCGGAGTACCCAAAGGAAAGCGAAGCCGGACGGCAGAGTTTCCCGGTAGGCATTCCCGAATTGTCCCCGTTACCGGACAGCGCCCAAGGACAGACTGCGGGGATCTGCTCCCGGCAGGGAGACGCGCTGTGAGAGATCTGTCCGGGAGGCAGCGCCAAGGCAGGCATATGCCTGCGAACAGAGGTGGTACCGCGTTACTGACGCCCTTTGCAGAGGAATCTGCACAGGGCGTTTTTTGATGTGGAGATCCGGCACGGAACTTTTTTGGCAGGAGATTCCGCCGCCGGCATGTTTTATCAGGAGGAAAATAAAATGGGCAAAGAGCTTGCAAAAACTTATGATCCCAAGGGCCTGGAGGACAGGCTGTATCAGAAATGGCTGGACAAAAAGTATTTTCACGCCGAGGTGGACCCTTCCAGGACCCCCTTTACCATCGTGATCCCGCCCCCCAATATCACCGGGCAGCTTCATATGGGACATGCCCTGGACAACACCATGCAGGACATTCTGATCCGCTATAAACGTATGCAGGGATACAACGCCCTGTGGCAGCCGGGCACCGACCATGCCAGCATCGCCACGGAGGTGAAGATCATCGAGAAACTGAAGGAGGAGGGCATCGACAAGCATGACCTGGGGCGCGAGAAATTTCTGGAGCGCGCCTGGGACTGGAAGAAGGAATACGGAGGACGTATCATCTCCCAGCTCAAGAAACTGGGGTCTTCCTGCGACTGGGACAGGGAGCGCTTCACCATGGATGAGGGCTGCAACAAGGCTGTCACGGAAGTGTTTGTGAAGATGCACGAGAAGGGTTATATCTACAAGGGCGCCCGGATCATCAACTGGTGTCCCGTGTGCAACACTTCCATCTCCGACGCGGAGGTGGAGTACCAGGAGCAGGCAGGGCATTTTTGGCATATCAAATATCCGCTGATCAATGAGGACGGCACGGTGAGCGACACGGAATTTCTGACGTTTGCCACCACCCGGCCCGAGACCATGCTGGGCGATACCGCCGTGGCGATCCATCCCGACGACGAGCGTTACCGGCATCTGATCGGCAGAAAGGTGATGCTGCCCATCATGAACCGGGAGATCCCCATTGTCACCGACACCTATGTGGACAGGGAGTTCGGTACGGGTGTGGTAAAGATCACCCCCGCCCATGACCCCAATGACTTCGAGGTGGGAAAGCGTCATGATCTGCCCGTGATCAATGTGATGAACGACGACGCCACCATCAATGAAAACGGCGGCAGATATGCGGGCATGGACCGTTATGAGGCGAGAAAAGCCATCGTGGAGGAACTGAAAGCGCAGGGGCTTTTGGTCAAGATCGAGGATTATTCCCATAATGTGGGCACCCATGACCGCTGCAAGACCACCATTGAGCCTCTGGTGAAGGAGCAGTGGTTCGTGAAGATGGATGAGCTGATCAAACCTGCGGTGGAGGCGGTGAGATCCGGGGAGATCAGGCTGATCCCCGAGCGCATGGAGAAGACGTATTTCAACTGGACGGACAATATCCGCGACTGGTGTATCAGCCGTCAGCTCTGGTGGGGGCACAGGATCCCCGCGTACTACTGTGACGAGTGCGGGGAAGTGATCGTGGCGAAGGAGCAGCCCGGGGTATGCCCGAAATGCGGCTGCACTCATTTCACCCAGGACCCCGACACGCTGGATACCTGGTTTTCCTCCGCCCTGTGGCCCTTTGAGACGCTGGGCTGGCCCGAGATGACCGAGGATCTGAAATATTTTTATCCCACCGATGTGCTGGTGACGGGCTATGACATCATTTTCTTCTGGGTGATCCGCATGATCTTCTCCGGTTATGAGCAGATGGGGGAGAAACCCTTTAAGACGGTGTTGTTCCACGGGCTGGTGCGGGACAGCCAGGGGCGCAAGATGTCCAAGTCTCTGGGCAACGGCATCGATCCCTTAGAGATCATCGAGCAGTACGGAGCGGACGCTCTGCGCCTGACGCTGATCACCGGAAACGCTCCCGGCAACGATATGAGATTCTATTATGAGAGAGTGGAAAACTCCCGGAATTTTGCCAACAAAGTGTGGAATGCCTCCCGCTTTATCCTGATGAACATGGAGCAGATGCGGGAGAGATCCGGCAGAGACGTCACGTCTCCCGCCCCGGAAGATCTTCAGCCGGTGGACAAATGGATCCTGTCAAAACTCAACACGCTGGTGAAGGATGTCACGGACAATATGGAGAATTTTGAGCTGGGCATCGCGGTGCAGAAAGTCTATGACTTTATCTGGGACGAATTCTGCGACTGGTATATCGAGATGGTGAAGCCCCGCCTCTACAATACGGACGACAAGACGAGCCAGAACGCGGCGCTGTGGACCTTAAAGACCGTGCTGATCGATGCGCTGAAGCTTCTGCATCCCTTTATGCCCTTCATCACCGAGGAGATCTTCTGCACCCTGCAGAGCGAGGAGGAGACCATCATGCTCAGCTCCTGGCCCGTCTATAACGGAGAGAGGAATTTCGCGAAGGAGGAGAAGGACATTGAGACCATCAAGGAGGCTGTCCGGGGCATCCGCAATATCCGCAGCGAGATGAATGTGGCGCCCTCCCGCAAGGCGGCGGTCTATGTGGTCAGCGGGGAGGAGGATATTCGGAACACCTTCACGGAAGGAAAGCTGTTCTTTGCCTCCCTTGCATACGCCGGGGAAGTGACTGTGCAGAAGGACAAGACAGGCATTGCCCAGGACGCGGTGTCCGTGGTGATCCCGGGAGCCACGCTCTACATTCCCTTCGCGGAGCTGGTGGACATCGCCCAGGAGATCGAGCGTCTCACGAAGGAGAAGAAGCGGCTGGAAGGCGAGCTTGCCCGCGTCAACGGTATGCTTTCCAATGAAAACTTCCTTTCCAGAGCCCCGGAGAGCAAGATCGCCCAGGAGCGGGAGAAGCTGGAGAAATACACACAGATGATGAATCAGGTGACCGGGCGGCTGGAACAGCTTGGCAGTCTGTGAGAGACGACGGAGGCGTACCTTTTGAAAAAGCAACCCATCAGCACCTTTGAAGCGGCGGTGGAGTATCTCTGCGACATGCCCCGTTTTACAAGCAAAAATACTTTGGAGGATACCCGGGCGCAGCTGGCGCGCCTGGGGGCGCCGGATCAGAGGATCCGGAATATCGTTCATGTGGCAGGCACAAACGGAAAGGGTTCCGTCTGTGCCTATCTGCATTCTGTTTTTTCCCGGGCGGGGTATCGCGCGGCGATGTTTACCTCCCCCCATCTGACGGACATACGGGAACGGTTCCGGATCGGTGCCGGTCTGATCTCCAGGGAGGATTTTCTGAAATATTTCCTGCAGGTTTACGACAGCCTGGACTGGGAAACGCTGGAGCGTGGGGAAGGATATCATCCCACCTTTTTTGAGTACCTGTTTTTGATGGCGATGCTGTACTTTTCCAAAGAGCAGCCGGATTACTGCATTCTGGAGACAGGGCTCGGAGGGCGGCTGGACGCCACCAACGCGGTGTCCCACAAGGAGCTGGCAGTGATCACCCGCATCGGTCTGGATCACACGGAGTATCTGGGAGCCACGCTGGAGGAGATCGCGGGGGAGAAGGCAGGGATCCTTCAGAAGGGTGTCCCCTTTGTGTACTGTGACGAGGTGGAGGAAGCCTCCGCGGTATTTGTAAAACGGGCGCGGGATTTGGAGACAGAAGGGTATCCCGTGTCGAAAAAGGACTACGCATTCCTCAAATTTCAAAATAAAACCATTGATTTTTCCTTGCATACTCGTTATTATGGTTATATTGGAGTAACTCTGCACACCATAGCCCGCTATCAGATGGAAAATGCTGCCATAGCGGCGCGCGCGGCGGAGGTGCTCTGCGGTGGTGATAAGATCACCGCGGCTATCCTTCAGGAGGGGCTGGCCCGGGCGTCCTGGCAGGGGCGGATGGAAGAGATCCTGCCGGAGGTATATGTGGACGGAGCCCACAATGCGGACGGTATCCGGGCGTTTCTGGACACGGTGCGGGAGGATGGCTGTGAAGAGAGAGGGCAGAGGCGGGCTCTGCTTTTCAGTGTGGTACAGGATAAAGACTATGAGACCATGGCGGCACAGGTTGTACAGTCGGGATGTTTTGAGCGGTTTTATGTGGCGGCCATGGAGACAAAGCGGGCGGCAAGCCTTGCGAGTCTGAAGATACTCTGGCAGAAGGAGCAGCGGAAAGCGGCGGAAAGATCCGGCAGGGAGGCGTCCTCTTTGGAAACGGCTGTGTTCTGCCGGGATGTAGGGACAGCGTTTCGGCGCGCTCTGTCGGAACAGACCAATGATCGCATTTATATTGCGGGCAGCCTGTATCTTGTCGGAGAGATAAAGGAGTTGTTAGGGCATGATAAATTTTGAGGAAGAACTGAAGAAATTCCATCCCAGTCTTGAGGTGGAGGATGCTGAGGAGGCAATTTACAATCAGGATCTGACAGATATGGCGGATCTTTTGGTGAAGATGATACAGGAATCAGGGGAAAAGACAGACGCATAACGGAGGAAAAACCATGTTTTGTTATCATTGCGGCGCACAGCTGTCGGAACAGCATGATTTTTGCACGGCCTGTGGAGCGGATGTCCATCTTTACAAGAAGATCATGTATGTGTCCAACCGGTTTTACAATGAAGGGCTGGAGAGGGCGGGTGTCAGGGATCTTTCCGGTGCCGTTGTCAGTCTGCGTCAGAGCTTAAAATTCAATAAAAGTAATGTGGATGCCAGGAATCTTCTGGGTCTTGTGTATTTTGAGACCGGAGAGGTGGTGGCGGCGATGAGCGAGTGGGTCATCAGCAAGAATATGCGCCCGGAGCGCAATATCGCCGACGACTATATCGGTATGCTGCAGTCCAATGCCACCCGGCTGGATTCCATCAATCAGACCATCAAGAAATACAATCAGGCATATGCCTACTGTGTCCAGGAGAGCCGGGATCTGGCAGTGATCCAGCTCAAAAAGGTATTGTCCTTAAATCCGAAATTCGTCAGGGCGCATCTTTTGCTCGCGCTGCTCTACATGGACAGCGAACAGTGGGAGAAAGCACAGAGAGAACTGAAAAAATGTCTTGATATCGACCGGAATAATACGCAGGCGCTCCGCTATCTCAAAGAGGTGGAGCTGATGCTCCAGCCGGACGAGAGCATCCGGCAGCCCGCGAAGCACAGGAAGGATGAATCCGTGCGCTATCAGAGCGACAATGAGATCATCATCCAGCCCATGAACGTGAAGGAGCCCAAGGGAAGCGGCGCGTCAACACTCTTAAATGTGGGGATCGGTCTGATCATCGGGCTGGCGGCATGTTATTTCCTGGTGGTGCCCGCCAGGGTGGCCGACACCAGGAACGAGATGAAGAAGACTATCCTGGAGATTGGCAATCAGTCGGATGCCAAGACCAGTACGATCCAACAGCTGGAATTGCAGGTGGAGAAGCTGCAGGAAGAGAATGACAGCTTAAACGGTACACTGGAGGGATATGTGGGTGAGGACGGCACGCTGGTTACCATTGATAACCTCCTGGATGCGGCATCCATCTATCTGGAGACACAGAATCTACAGGATACTGCGGTCCGCCTGGAAACGATCGCTTCCAGCGTGAACGTGGAGGAGACCTCCGAGGCCTTTCAGAAACTCTACAATCTGCTTCTGACCACCATAGGACCGGAGCTTGCGGTTACCTATTACAATGACGGGGTGACATCCTACAGAAACGGTGATTATGCTGCGGCGGTGGAGTTGTTTACCAAGGCGGTATACTATGATTCCGCCAACGTGGAACCGTTGTATTATCTTGGACAGGCATACCGACAGAATGATGACAGGGAAAATGCCATCGCTGCCTATCAGAAGGTGGTGGAGCTGTTCCCCGATACACAGAATGCCGCCAGTGCTAAGCGGCATATAGAGGATCTGGAACAGACCGCCGATTAACGGTGCGGATGTTTTCGTAATCTGCCAAAGCATACTTTTACGAAAGAAAAGAACCTGTAACGGAAGTTTACAGGTTCTTTTTTGTGGCGATGAAACGGGTGCGGTTTTGTTGTCATGGGGATATCGTACAATTGTGTAGAAGGAGAAAAAGGGACAATGGAAGATTTTCAGATTATTGACAACTGTCTGATGGTCCGGCTTCCGGAGGAGGTGGACCATTACAGGGCGGCGTACATCTGTGAAAATGCGGACAGGTTTATTCTGCAGGAGAATGTAGCGCATGTGGTTTTTGATTTTGAGGACACACGGTTTATGGACTCTTCAGGCATCGGGATCATCATGGGGAGATATCGCAAGATCGCCTGTTTTGGGGGAAGAGTTTACGCCATTCATGTAGACAGCCAGATTCAGCGGATGTTTGCCATGGCGGGGCTGAATAAAATCGTGGAGGTGCTGGCATGAACAGTCAGAATAATGGAATCAGGAGAAATGAGATGGAGATTGTATTCGACGCGATTGCGAGAAATGAAAGTTTTGCCCGGGTGGCGGTTGCCGCCTTCGTGACGCACTTAAATCCCACCCTGGAGGAGCTGGCGGATGTTAAGACTGCCGTGTCGGAGGCGGTGACCAACGCCATCATCCACGGATATGAGAATTATGAGGGCTGCGGTGTGCATGGGGAAAAACCTGCGGCACGGACCGCGGAACATCCCGGCAAGGTACGGCTTCAATGTGTGCTGGAAGGGGATGTCATACATATCGAAGTGGAGGATAAGGGGAAAGGGATTGAAGATCTGGAAAAGGCCATGGAGCCCTTGTTTACCACGAGACCGGAGCTGGACCGGTCCGGTATGGGTTTTTCTTTTATGGAGGCGTTTATGGATGATCTGGATGTAAAGAGCGAGCCGGGAAAAGGAACTTTGGTGCGGATGATGAAAAAACTGGGTACGACGGCATGGATCGAATGTGAGGAGTAGCCCATGGAAGAATTATCAGTACTGATTGCAAAGTCACAGAGCGGGGATAAAGGAGCGAGAGAAGTACTGATAGAGAAGAATTTAGGGCTGGTGCATCATATCGTCAGACGTTTCGCGGGAAGAGGGTATGAACTGGAAGATTTATTCCAGATCGGTGTGATTGGGCTGATCAAATCCATCGATAAATTTGATCTAAGTCTGGGACTGAAATTTTCCACTTATGCCGTGCCGATGATCACGGGTGAGATCAAACGCTTTTTAAGGGACGACGGACCTTTGAAAGTATCCCGCACCATCAAGGAAAATGCGCTGAAAGTGCGGGTAGTGCGGCAGAAACTCCAGAGCAGTCTGGGGAGGGAGCCGACCATAGAGGAGATCGCAGAGAGGGCAGGGCTGAGCCTGGAGGAGATTGTCATCGCCATGGAGGCGACGATGGAGGTGGAATCCATTTATGCTTCCGTCTATCAGGATGACGGCAGCGAGCTTTTTCTGGTGGACAAGGTGTGCGGAAACGGAAGTGTGGGAAGTGTGGCTGCAGGTGCGGAGGACGACGAGAAAGAGAAGCTTTTGAATCATATGCTTCTCAAGCAGCTGATGGAGGAGCTCACGGAGCGGGAGAGGCAGCTGATACAGATGCGTTACTTCCAGAACCGCACCCAGATGGAAGTGGCCGGGATCATGGGAATCAGCCAGGTGCAGGTCAGCCGGCTGGAGAAGAAGATCCTGCTGCGCATGAGACAAAGTATTGCTTAAAATTTTATAAAAAACGCATTTTCTTCTTTTTTTTCTTTTGCTTTTTTAGTATGATAGATTCAGAAGGAGAGATGCTATGAGACTGGATAACAACACCAATTATTCTGATACGGATTCTTCTTATTCTTATAGGGAGGATAGACTGAGCAAAGTCAAAAAGAAAAAGAACGGCAGGCTGAATTCGGCTCTGATCATTCTGGGGTATCTGGTAGCGCTGGTGGTGATCATGGTCGCGGCGGGTATGCTGTTAGAGTGGATCAACGGTAAGATTCAGGACAATGCAAAGGATCTGGCAGTGTCCGCCGGAGCGGAGCTTCTGCCGGAGGATCAGAAGGTGGAACTGACGCAGGCAGAGTTGGATTCCATGCTGGAGCAGGCGGTATCCGATGCCGTGGCGACGGCGGAGACTGAGAAGGAGGAGGCGGCAGCCGCGGCGCGTAAAGAGGTTTTGGACGGCATTAAGGCATCGCTGTCCACCGGGGACGACACCATGGTGGAGGTGCTCCGCCCTTATTATCCCGACGACATTGTGGTGGTGAGCAACGGAACCTTCCACTTTGTGCCCATCAACCGGGAGCTGAAACTCAATTCCTACAGTGATGAGAATCTAAAGATACTGGAGAGCGGGGAATATCAGTATATGGACGGCGAGACCGTGGTATCCCACAAGGGGATCGATGTGTCCCGTTTCCAGGGCAGCATTGACTGGAATGCCGTTGCCCAGGACGGAGTGGAGTTTGCCTTCATCCGCGTGGGAAACCGCGGATACGGCACCGGGAAACTGGTGGAGGATGAAAAGTTTGAAGCCAATCTGGAAGGGGCGATGGCAGCAGGCATCCATGTGGGTGTCTATATCTACTCCCAGGCGATCAATGAGGAGGAGGTACTGGAAGAGGCGGAGCTGGTGCTGGAGAAGCTGGCGCCTTATGATGTGAAATGCCCTATTGTCTTTGATGTGGAGAAGTCTGCCGACGCCTCGGGGCGCATGAATCAGATTTCTCTGGAGGAGCGGACCAATCTGACGCTGCTGTTTTGTCAGACGGTTGAGGCGGCAGGGTATCAGCCCATCATTTACCACAATGTGGAGATGGGGGCGCTGATGATCGATGTGGAGACGCTGGAATCCTATGACAAGTGGCTCGCTTACTATAACGATGATATGTATTACCCGTATGAATATAATATCTGGCAGTACAGCGACAAGGGGAAAGTGAACGGGATCAACTCCAATGTGGATTTGAACATCTGTTTTGAACCGTTTTGGGAGGAGTAGTCGAAAGACACTCCTCCTGCTTTTCGTCATAAATTTAGAAGCCCTCTTTTTTGCGTATCATGCGCAGCTCTCTGCGCTTTAAGGCATTTTCCCACTCCATTTTCTCCCCGTCATTCTCTAAAATGAGGGGCGGCACTTTGGTGGGTCTGTCGTCATCGCCCATGCAGACCATGACAAAATAAGCGCGGTTGATGGAGTGCCGGGTGCCGTCGGATTTCTCCACATAAGAGTCCACGCGCACTTCCAGGGAAGTGTTTCCCACAAAGGTCACTTTTCCGATCATCACAAGCAGGTCGTTCAGATAGGCGCCGGATTTAAAATGCAGATTATCGATGGCAACGGTGGTCGCGTCCCGTCCGCAGTGACGCTTGGCAGTGACGCCGGCTACCTCATCGATCCACGCCAGAAGCTGCCCGCCGAACAGCCTGTTGATGCCGTTGATATGGGGATACATGATCATGCGCGTCTGCTCCGTGACAGAGTCTGAGACACGTTTGGGAGTCAGTTCATTTCTATCGGATTGTGTCATAGGATATACCTCGTTCTCTCATAAGATGGACAGTTACATCATACAATATTTTTGCCGTGCTTTCCATAGATATTTTATCTGTGCCCGCGGTCTGAAATGTACAAAAGGATAGAAAATCTTTGACGTTAGGGGTATAATAAGAAAAAAGGCAGGGATGGGGGAATCGGATATGGATGTCAATGCTGTGTTACATCAGGTGGACGAATATTACAGCCGCAATCAGGGCGCGGAGGCGGAGAAACTGATGCAGTCCGCCATTGCGGAAGCTGTGGAGGCGCAGGATGACGAGGGGCTGCTGCAATTGTTAAATGAGCTGCTGGGGTATTACCGGGAGACCAGTCAGGTGGAAAATTCGCTTGCGATCGCAAAGCAGTGTATCGGGCTGGCGGAGCGCATGGGGCTCTCAGGCACGGTGCCCTATGCCACCACTTTGTTAAATGTGGCGAATGCGTACCGCGCGGCAGGCAGGCTGGAGGACTCGCTGCAGCTTTATCTGCAGGTGCGGAAAATTTATGACGAAAAATTATCTGCGGACGATATGCTTATCGCCAGCATGGAAAACAATTTAAGCCTCCTTTTTCAGGAGATGGGGAGGTTTGCGGAGTCCAAGGATTGTCTGCTCCGGGCGCTGCGGATCGTGGAGGGCAAGACCGGGATGGATTTTGAGCTGGCGGTGACGCATGCAAACCTTGCCTCAAGCTGTCTGCAGCTGGGGCAGGAGGAAGAGGCGCGCGCCTACGCCGAGACTTCCGTCAGGGAGTTTGAGGCTCAGAACCTGGAGGATGCCCATTATGGGGCGGCGCTCTCAGCGCTTGCCACCTATCATTTCGGAAAGGGCGCCTATGCTGAGGCGCAGGAGATATTCCGGCGCGCCATGGAGATCATGGAGCGCAATCTGGGGCGCAATGAGTTCTATGAGAGGTTAAAGAGCAATGAGGAGGCATGCCGCCGGGCGCTGCAAAAGCAGAACGGGGAACAGGGCATGGCATTGTGCCGGGCTTTTTATGAGCAGTGCGGCAGACCGATGATAGCCGGGAAGTTTCCCTCCTATGAAAATAAGATTGCCGTCGGGCTGGTGGGAAAGGGTTCCGATTGCTTCGGTTACGACGATGTCTGGTCAAGGGATCATGACTGGGGACCGGAGTTTTGTATGTGGGTGACGGAGGAGACCTATGAGGCTGTCGGCGGGGATCTGGAGGCGGCTTATGACGCCCTGCCGGAGGAATTTCAGGGCTATCGGCGGGCAAAAGGGCTGCAGGAGCGGGGAAGGAGAGGCGTGTTTACCATCCCCGGGTTTTTTGAAGGGCTGGTCGGAGCAAGGGATTACGGGACCGTGCAATGGCGGGAGACCGCGGATTATGCGCTGGCGTCGGCAGCCAACGGGGAGATCTTCCGGGATGACGAGGGAATCTTTACCGCGGAGTGGGAGCGGTTCCGGCAGGGGTATCCGGAGGAAATTCTGTACCTGAAGATGGCGGATGCTGCCGCCCGGTTTTCCCAGGCGGGGCAGTACAATTATGAGCGGATGTTAAGGCGCGGTGACAGCGTCACTGCCAGAGTGATGATCGCGGACTGCATGCGGGAGGCGATGAAGCTCCAGCATTATCTCGAAAAGAAATATCCGCCCCATGACAAATGGCTGTATCGGAGCCTGCAGGATTCCACGCAGGGGAAACAGCTTGCGGGGATGCTGGAGGGGCTGGCTGCCTGCAAGGCGGACGGGCAGGAGACAAGAGATCGGATAGAAGAGATCGCCGCTTTTTTGGCAAGACAGCTCTATAGGGAAGGGTATATCAGTGATTCTGACAATTATCTGGACGCCCACAGTGAGGAACTCGCCAGAAAATCCGCATTTGCTGCCTGTACGGTGGAACGGCTCGCGGAGTGGATCGCCGAGGTGGAGTTCGCCGCTTTTGACAAGGTGAGAAATGTGGGCGGAAGAGCCAGCTGCCAGAACGACTGGGCTACGTTTTCCATCATGAGGAGAAGTCAGTATCTGACCTGGAACCGCACGATGTTGATACAGTATCTCTATGATTTCACCAGGGAATTTGAGCGGGGGCATAATCTGATCGAGGAAAAATACGGCAGAATGATGGAGAGCACCGCGCCGGAAGAGTATGAGACCATGAAGGACCGGTTTCCCGTTCTTTCGCCTGAAAAGAAAGAGATCATCGAGCAGATCGTACAGCTTCAGGTAGGCTGGATGGAGGAGTTCGCGGCAAAATATCCTGCTCTTGCGGACAATGCCCGCAGCGTCCACACCAGCGAGGACAATATCGCAAACACTTCCTATGAGACTTATCTGCGGGGGGAGCTGGGCACCTATTCCGACAAGATGCTGGAACTTTATGGCAGATATGTGGTCGATTATGCCCGCAGAGGGGAAAATCTGACATTCGCCATCATGACAAACAGTGTCCATCTCTATGGATATGACAGTCTGGACGGGGCAGAGCGATATCTGAAATAAAGATTTTATGGTATAGCTTATGCTAAATGGGGAAATGCTAATCCGGAACAAGATAGATGATTGGGAGGGATTAGCAGGATGGATGTAAACGGTTTACCCATAGAGGGATTTCAGTCGGTCAATCTGACCGCGGGTCTGGGAGCAGCTCCTCCCTTGTCTGCCTCCATGCAGGCGCCGACAGTGACCGGGGAGGTTGACGACCTGACGGATAAGCAAAATATAACGGAGTCCGAGATGGAACGTATCATTTTGGATTATAAGGCAGCACATACCGCGAAAGAGGCGGAGGAGGTGCTGGAGAAACATGTTCCGGATGGTCAGATGAGCAGAGTGCTCGACGGGCTGGAGAATGATTTTTTTAGTTGATGTCTTGGAAAAGGATGGAGCTGCTCTGGAAAGAGTCAGCTCCATCCGCCGTCAATGGTGATGATCTGTCCGGTGAGATAGGAGGGAGACTGGGCGAGCTGGAATACAAGCTGCGCCACTTCCTCAGGGCGTCCCAGTCTGTCGGCAGGTATCTCATTCTTCAGATTATTGATATCTTCCCCGGTGAGAAAGGCATTCATGGAGGTGTCGATCACTCCGCAGGCAATGGCGTTTACCTGGATGCCGCTGGGGGCAAGTTCCTTGGCGAGCGCTCTTGTGAACGCGTTCATGCCGCCCTTGGAGGCGGAATAGGCGACTTCCATGGAAGCTCCTACGCCTCCCCACACGGAAGAGATGTTGATGATGTGACCGGAATGGTTTGGCAGCATCAGGGGGATCGCCGCCCGGGCGGTAAAGAAACAGCTGTCCAGATTCACGCCGAGTACACGGTGCCATTCTTCTCCCGTCATCCCGGTCAGCAGACCTACATAAGAGATTCCCGCATTGTTCACTAACACGTCCAGATGTTTGATGTCCGAGAAAATCTGCAACACATCTTCTTCTTTGCTCATATCCGCCTGCAGTGCCATGCAGCTGATCTGATATTTTTCCATAAGCTGGTTTGACAGCTTTTCGAGGGCTTCCATACTTTTGTCACAGGTCAGCACCAGATGGTATCCTTTTTCTGCGAACAGTCTGGCAATGGCAGCCCCGATGCCCCGTGAAGCGCCTGTGATGAGTGCGGTTTTTCTCGTGTTCATGATTTGTCTCCTTTTGTCTCTGTGGAGGGTCTCTCGACCCGGCCCTGCCTTGGATATTTTGGATAAGGTTATTATATCATGCGTATCCTTGATTTTCTATATCAAAACTGATACACTGGTTTTGTATTTTTTATGAAATCTGCATATACTTAAGTTCAAATGAGGTGAATAAGGATGTACGACTTGATCGTGATCGGTTCGGGGGCGGCAGGGCTTTCCGCCGCAGTTTATGGAGTCCGCGCGGGCTTGAAGCTTTTGGTTCTGGAGCAAAATCCCATGAGCGGCGGGCAGATTCTGAATACTTACGAGGTGGACAATTATCTGGGGCTGCCCGGCATCAGCGGATTTGAGATGGGACAGACTTTTCGCGCACATGCGGACAAGCTGGGTGTGGAGTTTGTGTCGGCGCGGGTGGAGAAAATTGCGGATAACGGAGATCACAAGACGTTGCATACCCGCAAAACGGATTATGAGGCGCGGACAGTCATCGTGGCGACGGGAGCGCAACATGCCCATCTGGGTGTGAGCGGAGAGGAGGAACTCTCCGGTATGGGAGTCTCCTATTGCGCTACCTGTGACGGCGCCTTCTTCAAAGGCAGGACCGTTGCCGTGGTGGGGGGAGGAGACGTGGCGCTGGAGGATGCGATTTATCTGGCGCGTACCTGTGAGAAAGTGTATGTCCTCCACCGCAGAGACGAATTCCGGGGAGCGGCAGTGCTTCAGAAAGAGCTGAAGGCGCTGCGGAATGTGGAGATTCTCTACAGTCATGTGGTGGAAGAGATCTGTGGGCAGGATTCTGTGGAGAAACTTCTTATAAAGGATGTAAAGTCGGGAGAGCAGAAGGAACTGCCCGTGGACGGGATATTCATTGCAGTGGGGATCCATCCCTGCAGTGAGCTGGTCAGGGAACTGGCGGACTGTGATGAGGGAGGATATGTGCTTGCAGGGGAGGATGGCGCCACCAGCTGCAGCGGGATCTATGTGGCGGGAGATATACGAAAGAAACCGCTCCGCCAGATCGTCACAGCGGTGGCGGACGGAGCCAATGCGGCGATATCAGCGGCTGATTTTGTGA
Source organism: uncultured Acetatifactor sp. (assembly GCA_947581865.1). Lineage (GTDB taxonomy): Bacteria > Bacillota > Clostridia > Lachnospirales > Lachnospiraceae > Acetatifactor. The sequence continues at coordinate 25,626 of CANPWA010000024.1, forward strand.
GGAGAGCGGTGGTGGAGGAAGACTATGTTTCGCAAGATAGTTGAGGAATTGAGCGTGGTTGGCAGGGGAGTGGAAACCGAGCGGCTGCGGATGCTGGCGCCGGTATATTTGTTTGCTGCCGGCGAATGGGACGGGGATTTTGAACCGGCGTCCTCCCTGGATAACCTGTTGGACGATCTGGAGAAGGCGCGGTTGTTTTCCGCACAGTCGGACGGGTGTCTCACTTAAGACCACGCTGGGGCAGTGGATGGATTACATCATGGCGCGCTATCAGGTGAGTCAGGGGGTAGTGCTGATCCATCTTGACAGTCTGCGGCAGAGACGCGCGGAGACCGTCTGGTGGAGAAGGTTTTTCCGCCAGCTTCACCGATACAGAAAGCAGTTCCTCTTTCTCTTTCAGGCGGGAGAGGCGGAGGCAGATTTCGCCTGGGAGTGGCTGGGAAGAGAGTGCTTCTGCAGGAAAGTGGAACCTGTGCGGCGCAAGACACAGGAGTATATTCAATCCTTTGAGGCGGGATTGGAAAAATATGGCTTACAGCTTGGGGAAAAAGAGCGCGTGCTTTTGGGAGAGCTTCTGGACCGATACCGGGACAGGCTCACCTGTCATGGACTGGAAAAATGGCAGCAGGCGCTTCTCTGGGAATATTTTCTTGAGACACAGAGCGGGGGACAGAGCCGTGGGGGAGGAACGCTTCCGGCAGAATATCTTTCGGAGGAGAAGTTTTGCAGATACATAGGCAGTGAAAAAGATAAGCAAGGGATCGGATTTGAGGTGACGAAAGATGCGGCAAAGAAGTGATATGCTGGATTACCAGGAGAACAGATGGGCGACGCTGGAGGAGTTTAAGGACGGGCTGAGCCGGCAGAGGATCGGTACGCCCCAGGAGGCATCGGGGGTGCCTTTGATGGTGGAAGGGGACGATATTTATGTGGACGAAACGGACAGCCATACGCTGATCTTTGGAAACACCGGATCCAAAAAGACAAGAAATTTCTGCATCCCCGCAGTGTTTGCGATGGGAGGCGCAGGAGAGTCCATGATCATCTCGGATCCGAAGGGGGAGATCTATCGTAATACTTCAGGTTATCTCAAGGATCGGGGATACAGGATTCAGGTCATCAATTTGCGTGACATGGATTGCGGATGTCAGTGGAATCCTCTCACGGTTCCTTTTTTGCAATACCGGCAGGGGAAGAAGGATGTGGGCGTGGGAATGGTGTCGGATTTCTGCCATCAGCTTTCCGATCTGGTGCGCAATGAAAAGGATCCGTTCTGGGAAATGTCGGCGAGGGAGATTTTGGAGGCGCTCATATTGATTCTGTTTGAGTATGCGCAGGAGGAGAGCGAGGTCAATATGAGCAGTGTAAAACAGCTCAGGGATAATATCCGCGTGCTCTCCGACGATGATACCGATCTGGACGAAGCTCCCGCCAGGGCATTCTGGGAATTTTTGGAGAGTTTCCCCAAAGGGTCACTCATCTCTTTCAAACTTGCCACTGCCATCAGCTTAAAAAGGGTGGAGAAGACTCTTGCCGGGATCCTCACCACCATAGATGCCATGCTGAATCCGTTTATCATTCAGCAGGGGCTGATCGATATGACATGGTATTCCGAGGTGGATTACGATCGGATCGCCCAGAAGAAGACCGCGCTTTTTCTGCTCCTCCCGGACGAGAAGCGCACCTTACATATTCTGGTCAGTATCTTTGTCAAGCAGTGTTATGAGCAGTTGATCGATCTGGCGCAGAAGCAGGAGGAACTCCGGCTTTCCTGCCGGGTCAATTTTATTCTTGACGAGTTTTCCAATTTTCCCCGGATCGCGGACATGCCCTCCATGATCTCTGCCGCCCGCAGCAGAAATATCCGTTTTCTGTTGGTGGTGCAGAGCAGACAGCAGCTGTTTGCCCGGTATAAAGACGAGGCGGACACCATCCGCTCCAACTGCCGCAACTGGATTTTTCTTGCCAGCCGTGAGATCGAGCTTTTGGAGGAGATCAAGAAACTCTGCGGAGATGTCACCCCTGAGGGAGAGTCGGTCAGACCGCTGATCTCTGTCACGGGGCTGCAGCGGCTGCGCATCGGCTGGGAGGATTCCCAGGCGCTGATCCTGCGTCCCCAGAAGGCTCCCTTCATTTCGTGGGTCAAGGATTATTCCCTCTATCCCGGGACCTGCTTTGAGCCTGTCCCTCTCAAAAAGCGGCAGCAGCGCAAGGGGAAGGTGTATGACATTGTAGATCATTATATCCGTGCGCTGGATGAGACAGAGGAGAAGGAGAATGCTTAAAAAATGGGGATCTTCGGTCTATCTGCGCCCTGCCTGGCGCCGGGGTTATGTGGAAGTGCTGAAGCTTTTGGATTATATTGAATCCGAAGAAGAGGAAGGAGAGGAACAGATCCCGAAGGAGGTACTCGACTTCCTTGTGGAGCATCAGGATCCGGATTATCATTTTGAAGTGGAATTTTCAGGCGATCCGGATCTGAGGCTGGACGAAATGCTGGATGCCTTGTCCTGGGAAGGATGGAAAGTGCTGGATATGATCATCCGATACTTTTGGGATTCCCCAAAGGAGCGGGAGGAGCGCGACCAGAGATTGATCAACTCCCGCCGGGAAGAAATGATCCGGCGCCAGGAATATGTGCAGGAAGGCATCGAAGAATTTCTCAGAAGGCGGCAGGAGAGCGGCGAGCCCTTTCGGGGGATGGAGCTTAAGCTGCTGCGGAACCATTCCCTGGGCTGTACCCAGGCGCTCGCCGTGCTGGACAGGATCATACCGCAGTACAGGAAGCGGATTCCCAAAGAATATATCTGGCTTTTGGAGACATCGGCAAAAAAACAATACCAATACGATTTTGTGACGGAGAGGGATGACGGGAGTTTCGGAGTGGAAAAAGTTCCTGCAGAGGAGACCTGGGAGATCCTGGCAGATATATCGGAAAGGTACTGGAAGGGATATCACGTCGCGCCGGAGGAGATTGAAATTCAGTTGAATTATATCCCGTGGGAGGGATAAAAAGACAAAATCATTACAATAGAGCCGTGGAATTTTTCGGAAGTGTTGACAAATGATGGGCTGTGTGATATATTTGTAACCAAACGTAACAATTTTGTAACAAATATTACATAGGACGAAATGACCGGCTGCGGATAGATCGACCCCCTGGGATGCGGTACAGCCGGTGGAAAATACAGGAGGAAAGTATGTTGAGCGGCTCTATGAAAATAACTGCATGTGCGATGGCGGCAGTTATGGCATTTTCCGGAATGTCTCTGACGGCAGATGCTTCCTATGGTCCTTCCGTGCTGCCCAGCGGAGGTGTGGGATTAAGTCTCGCGAACAATGTCGCCTCGCTGGATACGCTGCCGGGAGTTGAGAAAGATACAAAGAAGACGACGACCGCAGGTACGGCGGCGAAAACCCCGGAGTCGGAACAGAAAGCTTCCGAGGAAGAAATGTTCCGCAATCTGGTGATCGCCCAGGTAAATGATTATGTAAATATCCGAAATATGCCCAGTGAGAAAGGTGAGATCATCGGCAAGCTTTACGATGACTCCGTGGGAACTTTGCTGGGAGAGGAGGACGGCTGGTATCAGATCAAGTCCGGAACGGTGACCGGTTATGTGAAAGGCGAGTTCTGTGTCACGGGTGAGGAAGCCGTTGAACTGGCGAAGGAGGTAGGTACCCGTTTTGCCACGGTTACTACCACAACTTTGAAGGTGCGCACCGAGCCCAGTCTCGAGGCATCCGTGCTGGGGCTGGTTCCCCTGGATGAGGAACTGGTGGTATTGGATGAGACAGAGGAATGGGTACAGGTTGACGTCGAGGAAGGGCTTGGATGGGTGTCCAAAGAATATGTGACCCTGCATACGGAGTTTGTGGAAGCGGAGTCCAAGGCAGAGGAAGAGGCGCGGCTTGCCAAGGAGGCGGAGGAGCGCAGGAAAGCCCGGGCAGCGGCGGCAAAGACGACGCAGACCCAGGAGACTCCCGCTGCCGGTAAAAATACGAACACAACCGCTGCCACGGTTGTCTCCGATGAGAACAGCAGTGAGATGGGTGTGTCGGTTGCAGAGTATGCTTTGCAGTTTGTGGGCAATCCTTATGTATATGGCGGTTCCAGTCTGACCAACGGAACGGACTGTTCCGGTTTTGTCATGAGTGTCTATGCGAATTTTGGCGTGAGCCTGCCTCACTCCTCATCCGCAGACCGCAGTCAGGGTTCCGCTGTGGAGGGAGGGCTCGACAATGCCCAGCCCGGCGACATAGTCTGCTATTCAGGTCATGTGGGACTGTATATCGGAGACGGACAGATTGTCCACGCCTCCACGAAGAAGACCGGAATCATTGTGTCCAGCGCAAGCTACAAGAAGGTGCTGGCTGTGAGGAGAATCTTCTAAGCGATAGGCTGATATGTAATAGAACAATATACAATAGAACAAAAAAGCCCTCTGCCCAAAAGGCGGGGGGCTTTTTTACCGTGTGGAATGTTTGTTTGAACCTGCGCTCTCTTTTTCCCAAGAGGGAGAGGTGAAAGGTTCGGGAGTGGTTCTTGAGAAGGTTGAAGGAATGGATATAGAAAATAAGGAGTCATACTTTTCTGATTTTTGCAGGAGTAATTGTCCAAGTTGTCAAAATATTGTGCGGGAAGAAATGAGGACGGTATTTGATGAGACTGTGCAATTTGTACAAAAAAGGTTAAAAAAACAAAAGAAGTGACAGCGCGGATGGAGCAGGACGATCTATTTATCCACATTTTAAACACTGGAAAATTGGACAAAAGTAACTTATACACCAAGTTATACACATTATCCACCAAAAAAGAGGCAAAAATTTCTCCCTGGAAAAGCTTGTCAAGCGAAACTTATGTTTTGTGAAATTCTTCTAAAATTATCAAAACGGACCCCAAAAACAAAAAATCCTATTGACAGGATCAATGTCATAAACATGTATAAAATTGGTAAAATTATTGCAAAATGCACCACAAATATGTTATAATGCTTATACAATAAATTGCTGAAGGGGATGAAATTTTGAAAGTTCCTTCCATATAAGAAATGGATACCCTCTAAGCGGACTGTGAGGTATAGGCATGAAATTTATTATTGTAGGACGTAATATTGAAGTGACGCCGGGATTGAAGGCTGCCGTGGAGGACAAGCTGGGCAAACTGGACAAGTATTTTAACCCCGATACCGAGGTGCATGTGACCTTAAGTGTGGAGAAGGAACGCCAGAAGATTGAAGTGACCATACCTGTGAAGGGAAGTATCATACGTTCCGAGCAGGTCAGCAGCGACATGTATGTATCCATTGATCTGGTGGAGGAGATCATTGAGAGACAGCTGAAAAGATATAAGAACAAGATCGTGGACAGACAGCAGGCGGGCTCCGAGTTCAGCCAGACCTATGTGGAGAACGACTATATGGACGACGAGGAGATCAAGATCGTCCGTACCAAGAAGTTTGACATCAAGCCCATGTACCCGGAGGATGCCTGCATCCAGATGGAACTTCTGGGGCACAACTTCTTCGTGTTCTGCAATGCAGAGACCGATCAGGTGAATGTGGTGTACAAGAGAAAAGGTGACACTTACGGTCTGATAGAGCCGGAATATTAGGATGTCAGAGCGGATATCGCTGTGTTTTGGCGATAGATGTCCCCGGAGGGGCACATAGTTTATGGGTTTCCCACATAGAATAGGAGAAACAGAGCCGTGTGGGTGAAGCCATGCAGAATAAATTAAACGGAAAGAAGCCGATGGGGGAAGCGCAGGAGAGTATCCGACGCTTTACACTGAGATACCGGGGAGCCGGTGACCGGGGAAATGCCCGCAGTGGCAGAGACGAAAGAATAGGAAAGCTGAGACAAGCACTTGTCTGGGAGATGATCGCCCTGACGGTGCTTGTCTCTTTTGTGGTGGAGCGTCACAGGGCGGTGGAGACGGCAGGCACCGGGCAGGATTATATCAAGTGGGTGGATTTTACGGTTTCCTATGACGCTCTGTGCCGCGCGTACCAGTGGGATGTGGATACGCATGACTCGGAGAACGAAGTTCACTGGATTGAGCTTCTGGCGTACACCGCGTGCCGCACCGGCGCGAAATTTGACCAGAAAGCATTGAAAATTTTGGAGGATACGGCGGAGAAGCTTTCTTTGGGGGAGACCACCATGGAGACCCTCACGGAAGATTTGCAGTATTATCCCTATTATCTCGAGGCGTATACCGCCGTCCTGGGCGGTATGGTGGGAGAATATGAGGCGGAAGTGCAGGATGAGAACGGGCACATCAACTGGGAAAAAAGGTATGGGCTCAAGGCCTATTTTCCTTTGGCAAGAGGGTTTGACTATACCCATTTTGATGACTTCGGGACGAGCAGAAGCTATGGTTATAAGAGAAAGCATCTGGGGCACGATATGATGGGGCTGACGGGAACCCCCATCGTGGCGATCGAATCCGGCTATGTGGAGGCTCTGGGGTGGAATCAGTACGGTGGATGGCGCATCGGGATCCGCAGTCTGGACGGCAAGAGATATTATTATTACGCACATCTTAGGCAGAATTATCCGTTTGCGGAAAATCTCGAGGAGGGCAGCCCCGTCACTGCCGGAGATGTCATAGGATATATGGGGCACACGGGTTATTCCACCAAGGAGAATGTCAATAATATAGAAGTGACCCATCTGCACTGGGGGCTGGAACTGATTTTTGATGAGTCGCAGAAAGAGAGTGACAATGAGATCTGGATCGATGTCTATGCGCTCACGCGATTTCTGGCAAAACATACCCAGCCTGTCGAGAAGGTGGAGGGAAGCAAAGAGTGGAAGAGGACCACAAATATACGGGATATCCAGGAGGACGGATACACGGAAGACCTGCTTCCAAGGCTGAATTAAACTGCTTGTTATTTTTTTGTCAAAATTTTTATAAAACCATTGCAAAAGAAAAACTCCTATGATACAATGGCTACAGTAGTAATGACAAAAAAATAACAATCCATGCAACAAGTAATAGGCAAAGAAAATCGGAGGAAAACAGATATGGCGAAAAAAGTGGTACTTGCAGGCGCATGCCGCACGGCGATCGGCACGATGGGAGGGTCTTTGAGCACGACTCCCGCCGCGGATCTGGGCGCGATCGTGATCAAAGAAGCTTTAAAGAGAGCGGGCGTGGATCCCGCACAGGTGGATCAGGTGTACATGGGCTGCGTCATCCAGGCAGGTCAGGGACAGAATGTGGCGCGTCAGGCGTCCATCAAGGCAGGGCTGCCCATAGAGGTGCCCGCGGTGACCATGAACGTGGTGTGCGGTTCCGGCTTAAACTGTGTCAATCAGGCGGCACAGATGATCCTGGCAGGGGACGCGGATGTGGTGGTCGCAGGCGGTATGGAGAACATGTCCATGGCTCCCTACGCCATTCCCCAGGCGCGTTTTGGTTACCGCATGAACAACGGCACGCTGGTGGATACCATGATCAAGGATGCCCTTTGGGACGCTTTTAATGATTATCACATGATCAAGACTGCGGATAATATCTGCGAGGAATGGGGGCTGACCCGCGAGGAGCTGGACGAGTTCGCGTTAAAGAGCCAGCAGAAGACGGAAGCGGCGCAGAAATCCGGCGCTTTCAAAGCGGAGATCGTACCCGTGGAGGTAAAGAAAAAGAAAGAGACCGTTCTTTTTGACACGGACGAGGGTCCCAGACCCGGTTCCACCATGGAGGGTCTGGCAAAGCTGCGTCCCATCAATCCCGGCGGTTTCGTGACCGCGGGCAACGCTTCCGGCATCAATGACGGCGCGGCTGCCATTGTGGTGATGAGCGAGGAGAAGGCGAAGGAACTGGGCGTAAAGCCCATGGCGACATATGTGGCGGGAGCCCTTGCGGGCGTGCGTCCCGAGGTGATGGGCATCGGTCCCGTGGCTGCCACCAGGAAAGTAATGGCAAAGACCGGAATGAAGATCGAGGACTTTGATATCATCGAGGCAAACGAGGCGTTTGCGGCGCAGTCCGTGGCGGTGGGCAAGGAGCTTGGCATCGATGTGGACAGACAGCTCAATCCCAACGGAGGAGCCATCGCCCTGGGACATCCCGTGGGAGCGTCCGGCTGCCGTATCCTGGTAACGCTGCTGTATGAGATGCAGGCGAGGGGCGCCAAGACCGGGCTTGCGACGCTCTGCATCGGCGGCGGTATGGGCTGCTCCACCATCGTCAAGATCGAGGACTAAACCGCGGATCGGATGAGATCATTTTCACAGGAGGCATTCATGGAATATATTTTATATGAACAAAAAGGCGATTACGCCATTGTCACGATCAACAGGGAAAAGGCGCTCAACGCGCTCAATTCCCAGGTGCTTGAAGAACTGGACGCTGCGCTGGACCAGGTGGATCTGGATCAGGTGCGGTGTCTGATCGTCACCGGAGCAGGTCCCAAATCCTTTGTGGCCGGTGCGGACATCGGCGAGATGAGTACCCTCACCAAGGCGGAGGGCGAGGCTTTCGGCAGGAAGGGCAACGATGTGTTCCGCAGGCTGGAGACGTTTCCCGTTCCGGTGATCGCCGCGGTGAACGGGTTTGCCCTGGGCGGCGGATGCGAGCTCTCCATGAGCTGTGACATCCGGATCTGCTCCGACAACGCGGTGTTCGGTCAGCCCGAGGTAGGGCTGGGCATCACGCCCGGATTCGGCGGAACCCAGAGACTCGCCCGTATCGTGGGCGTCGGAATGGCCAAGCAGATGATCTACACCGCCCGCAACATCAAAGCGGACGAGGCGTACAGGATCGGGCTGGTGAATGCGGTCTATCCGCAGGAGGAGCTTCTGCCCGCGGCGGAGAAGATGGCGTCCGGCATCGCGAAGAACGCTCCCATCGCCGTGAGAGCCTGCAAGAAGGCGATCAATGAGGGGCTGGACGCGGATATGGACGCGGCTCTCGTGATCGAGGAGAAGCTCTTTGGAAGCTGCTTTGAGACGGAGGATCAGAAATACGGCATGGCGTTTTTCCTGGACAAGAACAAGGAGAAGGTCAAGGAGCCTTTTAAGAACTGTTGATAGTTATAGCACGGACATGCCGGGAGGCGCGTTTTTGCTGAAGCGCATCCGGCGGTTCCGGATGAGAATAAGGAGGATGAGAGATGAAAGTAGGTATTATCGGCGCGGGAACCATGGGTTCCGGGATCGCACAGGCATTTGCCATGACCGACGGTTATGAGGTGTGCCTCTGTGACATCAAACAGGAGTTTGCCGACGGCGGAAAGGCGAAGATCTTAAAGAACCTGAATTTTCTGGTAGGCAAGGAGAAGATCACGCAGGAGAAGGCGGATGAGATCGCTGCCAGAATCATGACGGGCTTAAAGGATATCTGTACCGACTGCGATCTGGTGATCGAGGTCGCTCCCGAGAACATGCAGCTCAAGAAGGAGACTTTCAAGGAGCTTCAGGCGATCGTGAAGCCGGACTGCATTTTTGCCACCAACACGTCGTCCCTCTCCATCACGGAGATCGGCGCGGGGCTCGACAGACCCATGATCGGTATGCACTTCTTCAACCCTGCCGACAGGATGAAACTGGTGGAGGTCATCGCGGGCGAGAATACCCCCGCGGAGCTGGTGGAGAAGATCAAGGACATTTCTGCGCAGATCGGCAAGACTCCCGTTGAGGTGAAGGAGGCTCCCGGTTTTGTGGTCAACCGCATCCTGATCCCCATGATCAATGAGGCCATCGGCATCTATGCCGACGGGATCGCCAGCGTGGCCGATATTGACGAGGCCATGAAGCTGGGCGCTTCCCATCCTATGGGACCTTTGGCGCTGGGCGACCTGGTGGGTCTTGACATCGTACTCGCCATCATGGAGGTGCTGCAGAACGAGACCGGAGATCCCAAGTACCGCCCTCATCCCCTGCTGCGCAAGATGGTCCGCGCCGGCAAGCTGGGACGCAAGACCGGAAAGGGTTTCTACGACTACAGCAAATAGGAACGCAGTCTCTGCGGAATAGTGAATAACAAGAAATAAAGGAGAAATATCATGGATTTTACTTTGGACAAGAAACATGAAATGGCGCGCTCCCTGTTCAGGGAGTTTGCGGAGAAGGAAGTAAAGCCCCTGGCGCAGGAGGTCGATGAGACGGAGGAATTTCCCCGTGCGACCGTGGAGAAGATGGCGAAGGCAGGCTTTATGGGGATCCCCATCCCCAAGGAATACGGCGGACAGGGCTGTGACATCCTGACCTACGCGATGTGCGTGGAGGAGCTTTCCAAAGTGTGCGGCACCACAGGCGTTATCGTATCCGCCCACACTTCCCTGTGCTGCGACCCCATCCTCACCTTCGGCACGGAGGAGCAGAAGCAGAAATATCTGCCCGATCTGGCAAGCGGCAGGAGGATCGGCGCTTTCGGACTGACCGAGCCCGGCGCCGGGACGGACGCCCAGGGACAGCAGACCAAGGCGGTCCTGGACGGCGACGAGTGGGTGATCAACGGCTCCAAGATCTTCATCACCAACGGCAAGGAGGCGGAGGTCTATGTGATCTTTGCCGTGACCGGGATGATCGAGAAGAAACCCGGCAAATTTGTGAAAGAGATCACCGCGTTTATTGTGGAAAAGGGAACTCCCGGCTTCACCTTCGGCACAAAGGAGAAGAAGATGGGGATCCGCGGTTCCTCCACCTATGAGCTGATCTTCACGGACTGCCGTGTGCCCAGGGAAAATATGCTTGGCAAACAGGGACAGGGCTTCAAGATCGCCATGCACACGCTGGACGGCGGACGCATCGGTATTGCCGCCCAGGCATTGGGCATCGGCGAGGGCGCGCTGGAGAGGACCATTGCCTACACCAAGGAGAGAAAACAGTTCGGCAGGGCGATCGCCGCGCAGCAGAACACTCAGTTCCAGCTGGCAGATATGGCTACCAAGGCACAGGCGGCGCAGTTCCTTGTATATAAGGCAGCCTGCACCAAGGATCAGTACACCCAGGATCACAAGACTTCCTACGGCGTGGAGGCGGCCATGGCGAAACTCTATGCCGCTGAGATGGCGATGGAAGTGACCACCAAGGCGGTCCAGCTCCACGGCGGCTACGGCTACACCAGAGAATATGATGTGGAGCGCATGATGCGCGATGCCAAGATCACCGAGATCTACGAGGGTACCTCCGAAGTACAGAGAATGGTGATTTCCGCGGCGCTGCTCAAATAGACTGCCGGATCAAGAAGAAAATAAAACAAGGAGTGAAAATACAATGAAAATCGTTGTTTGTATTAAGCAGGTTCCCGATACCAAGGGCGGTGTAAAGTTCAATCCTGACGGCACCCTGGACAGAGCCGCTATGATGACCATTATGAATCCCGATGACAAGGCAGGGCTGGAGGCCGCGCTGAGACTGAAGGATGAGTACGGCGCAGAGGTGACCGTGCTGACCATGGGGCTTCCCAAGGCGGAGGATGTATTGCGCGAGGCGCTGGCTATGGGCGCGGACAAGGGCGTGCTGGTCACCGACCGGGTGCTGGGCGGCGCGGATACCTGGGCAACCTCCCAGACACTGGCAGGAGCGCTGCGCAACATGGATTATGATCTGATCATCACCGGACGCCAGGCGATCGACGGAGACACCGCGCAGGTGGGGCCTCAGATTTCCGAGCATCTGAATATCCCCGTGATCTCCTACGCCCAGAATCTGAAAGTGGAAGGGGACAGCGTGATCGTGGAGCGTCAGTTTGACGACAGATATCATGTGCTGAAGGCAAAGATGCCCTGCCTGGTGACGGCGCTGGCAGAGTTGAACGAGCCCCGCTATATGACTCCCGGCGGGATCTTTGATGCGTTTGACGCCGAGATCACCGTATGGGGCAGAGCGGACTTAAAAGACGTGGAGGATTCCAACTTAGGGCTGAAGGGATCTCCCACCCAGATCGCGAAGGCGTCCGACAAGGTCCGCAAGGGCGCGGGTGAGAAGGTGAATCTGGATCCCGCGGAGTCCGTTGACTACATTGTCGGCAAGTTAAAAGAGAAGCATGTTATCTAGGAGGAAAATACGATGAATTTAGAAGAATATAAAGGCGTATATGTCTTCGCGCAGCAGGTGGACAACGTGATCAACAGCATCGCTTTTGAGCTGATCGGCAAGGGAAAGGATCTGGCGGACGCTCTTGGCACGGATGTGACTGCTGTGCTGGTGGGAAGCGGCGTGAAGGGGCTGGCTGACGAGCTGGCAGAGTACGGTGCGGACAGGGTGATCGTGATCGACGACCCCGAGCTGAAAGAGTACAGGACCGAGCCCTATGCCCATGCGCTGGCTTCCGTGATCGAGAAATACAAACCCGAGATCTTTCTGGTGGGCGCGACGGCCATCGGCCGCGACTTGGGACCCCGCGTATCTGCCCGTATCCACACCGGGCTGACCGCGGACTGCACCCAGCTGGAGATCGGGGATTTCCCCATGAATCCCGTTCCCGGCAAGGAGCAGAAACACAATCAGCTTTTGATGACCCGCCCCGCTTTCGGCGGCAATACCATCGCCACGATCGCCTGCCCGGATTTCCGGCCCCAGATGGCGACCGTGCGCCCCGGCGTTATGCAGAAACGCGAGAGAAAGCCCGGAGTGAAGGCAAATGTGGAGGAGTTCAATCCCGGATTTACTCCCGACCATAAATATGTGGAGATCCTGGAGATCGTAAAAGCGGTGAGCGATACCGTGGACATCATGGACGCCAAGATCCTGGTATCCGGCGGGCGCGGCGTGGGCAGCGCGGAGAACTTCAAGCTTCTGGAGGATCTGGCAGAAGTGATCGGCGGCACGGTGAGCTGTTCCCGCGCGGTGGTGGACGCGGGATGGAAGCCCAAGGATCTGCAGGTGGGCCAGACCGGCAAGACGGTCCGCCCCAATGTGTACTTTGCCATCGGGATCTCCGGAGCCATCCAGCACCTTGCGGGCATGGAGGAATCCGATCTGATCATCGCCATCAACAAGGACGAGGGCGCGCCCATCTTCGATGTGGCTGATTACGGCATCGTGGGCGATCTGAACAAGATCCTTCCCGCCCTGACCGAGAAGCTGAAGGCAGAGATCGCCGCAAAGTAATTTGGTGATCGGAAAAGTTTACAAAGCAAAAATGAGGATTACAAAAATGAGGATTAACTCCGCATGGCGCATGCCGTGCGGAGTTTTTTGTGGCTCCGTTTTGACAAAAACGGTTCAGACGTTAAACCAAAATGGACAGCCGGTTAGAAACCGCAGATGGAATATACGATTTTATGTCTCTGGATACCTGCAGCCGAACGTCGCTGGAGGATTTTGATCATGCAGTTTTAAAAGAAGAGGAGATTCAGCGTATTTTGGCATGGAGGGAAGAACACTGTGGCGATGGAGACTATTTGATCATCCTCATGCACCATCAGCCGGAGGTGCTCCGCAATCCGGAGCTTTTAGACAGATTACAGGGAAAAGCGGATCTGATGCTCATCGGTCATTTGCATTCGGATCATACGCGCGGTTTTTGCTTCCGGGGGATATGCCAGGTAAATGGCATGGCGGTGACACCGCACCAGCCGGAGATTCCCATGGGGATCCAGATTGTCTGTATGGACCGTGGAAACACGACCAAAATAATCCGGCGCCGTTTGACGTCTGAAACTTGAAATGACGGCGGTTTTTTGTTACAATAAATTGTACGGATAAGGCAATTTATTTCAAACAACATGGACGAGGTGGGAGCGAATGTTGAAGAACAACATAGAAGTCGATGTAAAGGTCAAGTGCATAGAAGCAGAAACCACGCAGGTGAAACTGGCCGAAGATGTGGGGACTACCCCGTCCTATGTGAATCGGCTGATAAAGAAAAGCGAAAATATCGTCAATAGGACGTTCATACAGATGCTCGAATCCCTGGGGTACGACATCGAACTGACCTATGTGAAACGTGAGAACTGATCGAGGTGGATTGTAAATGAAATTAAGAATTGCATTGCTCCAGCTTCTTCCGGGAGACAGCTTAGAGAAGCAATTTCAAATTGGAAAAGAAGCCATACAAAAGTTCAGCAGACTTGCCGCAGAATTGCAGATGGCTATCGGTATCACTTTTCTCGAACGACATGATCCGAAGCCACTGAACTCTATTATACTTTTCGACCGATCCGGCAAAGAGGTATTGCATTATGCCAAGGTATATACCTGTGCTTTCGATATGGAAAAATGTTATCACCTGGCGAAAACTTCTTTGTCGCAGATTTGAATATCGGAAGGGGCAGCGTGAAAATTGGTTCCATGATTTGCTTTGACAGAGAATTTCCCGAAAGTGCGAGAATTCTGATGCTCAAAGGTGCGGAAGTAATTCTTGCTCCGAATGCCTGCCCGATGGAAATAAACCGCCTTTCAGCACTTCGTACCAGAGCCTATGAGAATATGCTTGCCGTTGCCACTTGCAATTATCCTGATGGGCAGCCTGACTGTAACGGGCATTCTACTGTTTTTGATGGCATCGCATGGCTGCGTGATGAACCCGGAGTGCGTGATATGTGCATCCTGGAAGCGCCGAGTGAAGAAGGAATCTATATAGCCGATATCGATCTTGATTTGTTGCGGGAATATCGTGCGAACGAGGTGATGGGGAGCAAATACCGCCATCCGAAAAAATATGAAAGTTTAGTTTCAGATCAGAAATAAGTTATTCGTGAACTCCATAAGGACGAGGTTGGCTTATTAAAGTGCTGAAATGGCAGGGATATGAACGGGCGTCCCTGGCAGTGCAGAAAGAGAACTATGCCGTGAAAATGTATAAGAATGTCGGATTCAAGAAAAAGAGAATATGGTTGCTCTTTTGCAGGCAAACACAGCCTATGAACTTAATGAATCGATAGGCAGTTGTTCAGCTAATGTACATATATTTATCGGGCAGAAGGAAAATAAGGGCATAAAGAATTCTGCCTTGCAGGTTCAAAAGATGATTCCTGACGCGGAAATTAACATTCTGCCGGATTTGTATCACGGGGAGTTTTCTCTGAATCATGCAGATGATTATGTAAAAGCTGTGGAAAGAATTCTGAATGGAGAATAAAGATGATATTAGAGACTGAAAGACTTATCCTGCGCCGTTGGGAAGAAAGCGATGCAGAGGATTTATACGAATATGCCAGTGATCCCGATGTAGGACCGATTGCCGGATGGCCTGCACATCAGAGTTTAGATGAAAGTCGGGATGTGATAAAAAATGTCTTCAACGGCAAAGAGGCTTATGCTGTCTGCCTGAAAGAAGACGGAAAGGCTATCGGCGCAATCGAACTGATGCTGAAAGGGCATACTGATATGACCGACAGGGATGATGAATGCGAGATGGGCTACTGGCTCGGAAAACCGTTCTGGGGTCGGGGCATCATGCCGGAAGCTGCCAGGGAAATGCTCCGCCATGCCTTTGAGGATATCGGCATGACGAAGGTCTGGTGCGGCTACTATGAAGGCAACACGAAGTCAAAGCGGGTTCAGGAAAAGGTCGGCTTTAAGTTTCAGTGGACTACCGAGGGTGTTGATGTTCCGCGGATGCGCGAGAAACGTACAGGTCATGTAAATGCCATGACGAAGGAAGAATGGCAATGCTATGCTGATGAAAATAGAATAACCCCATTATTAAATCCGGTGGATTGCAACGGTGGAACTTCCCTTTTAAATCTTTAGAAATTGCAAAATTATATTTGCGTACCGCTGATTATAGCTGTAAAAAGCCCTGCGGTATTTATGAAATCAAAAGTTCAGGCGGTAGAAATTCATATTAAATCTTCGCGGATATCGAGGATTTGAAAATATATCTGAAAAAGAACAAGGGAAAGACGTGTGAGAGCATGAAGCCTGTTTTCGTTTCCGAAGGATACACAGAATATGAAAACACGCAGGTAAGGAAATTGACTTTTGACGAGGCAGAGAGATATATGTCAGAACGATAGATTCCGGTTTCACAAGGAGAACGCTATGTACGCACAGGCAGCCTTAAAATTCCCCATATCTCTCAAAGGAGAAACATGAAAAATAACACGATCAATACGCGAATGGATCTGTCGGATTTTCCGGCGTTGATAGGCGCGTTTGCTTTTGGCCCCGTTTCGGGACTCCTTATTGAACTTGTAAAAAACGCCCTGCAGCTTCTCACTACTTCGACTGGCGGCGTTGGTGAGCTGGCGAACTTTATCATGGGCGGCTCTTTTGCCGTGACCGCAGGACTGATATATAATTGCCATAAGACAAAGAAAACCGCCGTGATCGCTTCGTTTGGTGAGTTTATTCCATTTATCAAAACGAAGCTGGATGTGGTACTGTATAACGCCTTCCCGTTTAATCTGTTAAAGGGATTAGTTATCGGCGGTTTTACTATGCTGCTCTATAAACATCTCAGTCCGATCCTGAAAGGCGTGAAAGGAGATCATACAAGATGAATACAATGGATTATTTGAGATACGTTGTCGAAACGATCCATACCACTGTCGTGGCGACCGTGGATGATAACGGGCTGCCTGTTACCGCCGCTATCGATATGATGGATTATGACGAAAACAGCCTATATTTTCTGACCGCAAAGGGCAAAGGCTTTTATGACCGCCTTATTCGTCGCGGTGCGATTGCGCTGACAGGTATCCACGGCACAGACACGATGTCATGCGTTGCCGTGTCTATTCGTGGAAAGGTGCGGGAGCTTGGCAGCGCCCCACTGTCCCGGCTCTTTGAGAAAAATCCGTACATGAGCGAAATCTATCCCACCGCCGAAAGCCAGACTGCCCTTACCGTGCTTCAAATATATGAGGGAAACGGCGAGTGGTTCGACCTCTCCAAAAAGCCGATCGAACGGGCTGCCTTTACTTTTGGGGGCGGAACAGAAGCG